>JACKEH010000120.1 GCA_020633125.1 Sandaracinus sp.
ACGGAGGCGCGGCAGGCGTACGAAGAGATCGTGTCGCGTTTCCCCGAAGCCGAAGAGGCGGGTGAAGCGCGCAGTCGTCTGGCTTCGCTCGGCGGTTGAGCGGTCGCCACCGTCTGGCGGTCGTGCGGCGTACCCGAGGCAGAGACGCGCTTCGCCTCGGAGACCGCGCTTCGCGCACCGAGGCAGAGACGCGCTTCGCGCACCGACGCAGAGACGCGCTTCGCGCACCGGAGGCAGAGACGCGCTTCGCGCACCGGAGGCAGAGACGCGCTTCGCACACCCGAGGCAGAGACGCGCTTCGCGCACCCGAGGCAGAGACGCGCTTCGCGCACCCGAGGCAGAACAGTGGTCGGCGCGGACTCGGCTCGGCCTCAGTTGCCGCCGGCGCGGTGACGTTGCGGACCGCGCACCGGCTCGCGCCGGACCTCGGTGAGCGCCTGCTCGACACGGGCGCGGTCGACCTCGCCTTCGCCACGCAGCGCGCGCAGGTAGCGCTCCGCCGCTCCGGCGCGATCGCCGCGCAGTCGAAGCGCATCGCCGTAGAGCGCGTGGGCGAGGGCGAGGTTCGGGTGCACCCGCATCAGACGATCGAGGAAGCCCGTCGCGAGCACGTCGCGCTCTTGCGAGACGGCGAGCGTGGCAGCCTTGAGTAAGCCGGTCGGATCGCGAGGGTTGAGGTTCGCCGCCGTCGAGTAGTGCTCGTACGCGTCCTGCGTCAGGCCTCGCGCCTCGTCGAGCTCGCCGAGCGCGACCTGGGCCGCCGAGAGGTTCGGAACGATCTCGAGCGCGCGCAGGTACGAGGCCTCCGCGCCGTCGTCGTCGCCTTCTGCCGCGAGGACCTTGCCGAGCCCGACGTGGGCGTCGGCGTTGCGCGCGTCTTGCTCGATGGCGGCTTGGAAATGCGTGCGCGCGTTGGCGCGGTCGCCCGCCGCGAGCTCGTGCTCCGCCAGCGCCACGAGCGCCGCCCCCCAACGCGGACGCACCGCGATCGCGCGCGTCAACAGCGCGTGACCCTCCGCGCCCGGCGTGCGACGGCCGAGCTCGTACCAGACCTCGGGCACGTTCGAATCCTTGCGGTGCGCTTCGTCGAGCTGGGCCCGCGCGTCGCTTTCGCGGCCGGCGTTGGCGAAGAGCAGGGCGAGCCCGAGGTGCGGCTCGAAGCGTGACCCGTCGAGCGCGATGGCACGGCGGTAGGCGGCCTCGGACGGGGCGACCTCGAAGCGCAGCCGGTTGGCGTCGCCGAGCGCGAGCCAATGCTCGAAGAGCGACTCACCCCCCGCCGCCGTCGAGGCTTCCAGCTCCTCGAAGGCGCGGCCGCTGCGGTTCCACACCAAGAAGGCCCGCGCCCGGCAGACGTGCGTCAGCGCGGCCCCTGCTTCTTTTCGCTCGAGCGTGCGGCACGCGTTGCGCGCGCGTCGGTAGTCGCCTTCGGCGAAGGTCACGCTGGCGACCTCGTAGAGCGCCTCGAGCGAGCCGTCTCGGAGCCGCGCCGCCTGGGTCAGCGCTCGCTCGGCCTCGCGCCAACGCCCGGCGCGCGCCAAGGCCCGACCCCAAGCGCGTTGCGCGTCGGCGTCGCGAGGGCTCTGACGCGCGCTGCGCGAGAGGGCGTCGAGGTCCGAAGGATTCTGCGCGCTCGCGGTGGAGGCGAGCACGAGCAGACAGAGCGAGAG
>JACKEH010000121.1 GCA_020633125.1 Sandaracinus sp.
CTCTGCGTCTTCGTGATCATCGCGCTCTCGGTCCTCGTGCCCATGCTCTTGTTCTTCAAGACCATGAAGCCGCCGGCGCAGGGTCCCCCTCTGCGGCGGCCGGCAGCCCCGATTCGGCGCCCCGGTGGGATGACGGTCGCGGTCGTCGGGGTCGGTCTCGACGCACGAGCGCGACGCAGCGTGCAGGACGAGCTTCGATCGATGGCGGCCAGCCTCCGACTCGACGGCGCGGCCGCGCGGCACGCGGCCCTGACTCGCACCTTCGCCCTGCTCGACCGGCACGCGAGCGCCGTCGCGTTCCAGGGCGGCCGACTCGAAGGCCGCTTCGCTCCGATGGAGGCGCAAGGCCGGTTCACGGGCGCCTGCGCCGACCTACGCGCTCGGTTTCGCTACGAGACGGTGCGCCGTGACGAGGGTGGGCTTCGCGGCCACGAAGGCGGCCCGGACCGCGCGCACGCCGAAGAGGGCGAAGGCTTCGTGGTCGTGTCGATCGTGGTCGCGGTGAAAGGCCTCGACGTCTCGTCGACGAGCTACGACCCACTCGTGGCTTCGATCTCGCGCTGCTCTCCGAACGACCTGGTCGCCTTCGAGGTGATCTGGAGCCCGGCGCTCGAGACGGATCGCATGAGCAGCCTGGAGCTGCGAACGCTCTACCCCGAGCTTCGGCAGGTCGCGCACGGGGTGGGTCGCGTGCGATGTGCGTGCGGCGTGGCGTACGCCGCAGAGCTCGGCCGCTGCCCGAGCTGCGGTCGGCCGGTCGACGCCCGCTGACCTGGCCGGTCTTCGCCGGTGACGTGGGGTGGGTCGACGCCGTGTCATCGACCGAGCGAGCGCTCGGGACGATGCGTCATCGCGAGCCGTTTTCGCTTTCACGCGTCGCTGCGGCATCCCGCGTCCACGGTCGATGGCCCCGAGGTTGCTCTGTCGCTCCGGCATGAAGACCCACCTCGTACTCCTCGCGCTCGTTCTCACGCTCCCTTCGCTCGCTCACGCCCACGAAGGAGAAGCTCACTTGGCGGGCTACGGACCCGGCCGCGGTGCCGCCGTCCAGATCGGCGCATCGCTCGGTGAGCACGTCGTCTTGACCCTCGGAGTCAGTGGCGACGTGGAGCGCTTCCGGCTGGACGGACAACCGTCTCGGACCGACCGACACCTCTCCGTTCCCATCGGCCTGAAGCTGTACGTGCGACCCCCTCGCGCGTCTGCGATCTCGCCCTTCTTCCGCGTCACGGGGTCCGTCGGCACGTTCTCGATGAGCCTCGGCTCGACGACACTCCGTGCGTTCTCTTGGGGTGGCTCGGCAACGGTCGGCGCGACGTACTTCGTCAACGCGCGCGTGGGCATCGGTGGCGAGGTCGGCGGAGGCTTTCATCGCGCGGACGGCGATGGCTGGCAAGAGCGACGGTTCGGGGTCGTGTGGAGGACCCACGTGCTCTTCCGTTTCGGTCACGACGACGAAGCCCCGACCGAGCGCGCGGACGACCTCTCGTCGCCACGGGGCACGAACTGAGAGCGGCCCCCACTTGCACGGATTCAATCCGTGCGAGTGCAGGGGATGCTCGGTGGTGGGAGGGGGCCCCAATCCGGCTTTGCCCTCGAAGAGAAGGAAGAGCAT
>JACKEH010000122.1 GCA_020633125.1 Sandaracinus sp.
CGAAACGCTCGGGCCCGGCCGTCATCGCAGTGGGACCCGAGGCGGCGTGCACGGGTTTGTGGTCCGCGTCCAGACGAGTCTCCACGAGCCCCGTCCTCGCGACCCGCGAGTCGCCGACTTGGTAGGCGTGGTTCTCGAAGTCGGGGTGGTCCTCGCGGAAGTCGCGCACGGTCAACACGAGGCGGTCGCACGCGGCTGGTGACGCGTCAAAGGCCGCGTCGACCGCCGATCCCGAGCGGCCGGCGTCGCGTGCGCGCCCGCCGTCGTCTTCCCGAGCCGGAGTCGGCGAAGAGCCACACGCGAAGAGGAACGAAACGAAGACGAAACGAAACCGAACCGGCATGTGCTCATGGAGCGCGCGACCGGCGGGATCGGGTCACGAGGTCGAACCAGGACCGCGAGGGATCACGCGGGAGGCCGCGTGCGCATCCTTCCGTGCTCGAGCGCCGTCGCGCCGACGAGCACGCAAAAAAATCGCGACGCGCGTGCCAGCCGTAAGGTCGACACCCGCGATCGACGCACGACCGATCGGCCACGCGAAGCTTTCGCGGAATGCGTGTCACGGCGCGTCTCCGGCCTCGGACGCGCACTCTCGGCGCTCTGCTCCCACCTGCTCGAACGCAGCGTTTCGTCGTTGGCGTGGGGGCCACGGTGGAGGAATAGTGTCCGCGTCGCGCTGTGGAGCGCGTCGTTCGTCGAACCGGGGGGAATCCGGAGAGACGCTTTGCTGGACCTTCATCGTCGTTTGTTTCACGTCGTGCCAGACGTGGTGGTGCAACTCAAGCAGGCCAACCGGCGCGACGTCGCGCCGCTCCTGGTCGAGCTTTTTCGGCGCACGCGCGATTCGTTCGAGCTCTTCGAGGGTGGCCTCGAGGCGCTCGCGGCGGGCGCGCTGGAGCCCTCGGAACGTCAGGGATTCGTGGCGGCGCTCGCGCGCCGAGTCGAGGACGCGCACGCGGCGCTGGTTGCGCTCGAGTCCGCGATGGAAGAGCACGACCTCGTTTGGATGGACGAAGACCTCGGCCTCGTGATGTCGCGCGCGTGCGAAATCCTCGCGCTCGGTGGGCTCGCGCTCGACGACGAGTCGGGCTCGTACCGTGACGCCGGCGCGTACGGCTCGGGTCTCTCGGTCGTGGTGTCGCGCGCGCGCGACGTTCGGCTCGACCGGCAGCTCGCACGCCGGGCGCTGCTTGAGCGAGTCCGCATGGACGACCTCGTCGGCTGAGCCGCGAGGGGACGACCTTCCGAAGGAGTCCCCGAGTGGGCGACCTCGCCGTGAGGACGCTCGGTAGGAAACCCGACCGACGGGTTTCACAAATGCAAAAGAGCCACGGACCTCCGTGGCTCTTTTGCATTTTCGGCATCCAGTGGAAACCCGTGTGCGCGTTTTCGGCACCAGTTTCCTACCCCGACACTCGGGTATGCTCAAGACTTCGGAACGAAGCCCGCGGCGACCAAGCTCTGGCGCAGCGGACTCGCTTCGTCCCGCAGCATCGCCCACGTGCTCTTGTAGCCGTCCTCGAGGATCGCGCG
>JACKEH010000123.1 GCA_020633125.1 Sandaracinus sp.
ACCGCGGAGCGAAGGCGAAGCCGAAGCGAGCGCAATCAGCCGCAATCAGCCGAGGTAGCGCTCGCCCGTGTCGCAGAGGATCGTCACGACCCGCTGCCCCGGCTTGAGCCGCCGCGCGACCTCGCGGGCCGCGTGCACGTTCGCGCCCGCGCTCGGGCCGACGAAGAGCCCTTCTTCGCGCGCGAGGCGTCGCATCATCCGGTCGGCCGCGAGATCCGTGACCGTGATGACGTCGTCGTAGAGCTCGGTGTCGAGCACGCCCGGCACGAAGCCGGCGCCGAGGCCTTGAATGCCGTGAAGTCCTGGACGCCCACCGCTGAGCACCGCGCTCGCGCGAGGTTCGACCGCCACGATGCGCACCTCGGGCAGCCGCGCCTTGAGCACACGCGCCACACCCGTGAGCGTTCCGCCGGTGCCCACGCCGGCGACGAAGGCGTCGACCTTGCCTTCGCAGGCTTCCCAAATCTCCTCGGCCGTCGTGGTGGCGTGCGAGTCCGGGTTGGACGGGTTGTCGAACTGCGTCGGCATGAAGGCGCCGCGCTCTTCGACGAGGCGCTCCGCGTGCTCGACCGCGCCGGCCATGCCGTCCTCGGCGTTCGTCAGGAAGACCTCGGCGCCGTAGCTCTCGAGGATCGAGCGCCGCGCGGGGCTCATGTCCTCGGGCATGACGATCACGCAGCGGTAGCCACGCACCGCGCAGATCATCGCGAGGCTGATGCCCGTGTTGCCGCTCGTCGCTTCCACGACGATGGAGCCCGGCTCGAGGTGGCCCTCTTTCTCGGCCGCGAGAATCATCCCGAGCGCGGGGCGATCCTTCACGGAGCCGCCGGGGTTCTGGGCTTCGAGCTTGCCGAGCACGTCGCCGCCGCCTTCGGGCGAGAGCTTGGCGAGGCGGACGAGGGGGGTGCTTCCGACGAGATCCAGCACGCCGTCGTAGATGCGATGGGCCATGGGCGGCGCGAGCATAGCAGCGTGTCGGGGGGGAGCGACCGGGCGCGAGGAACGGCGTCCACCCAGGGCCCGACGCGCGCGCGCCTCCCCGATCGCCTCGTTCGCGCGGGTGTACTACCGTGCCGCGCGCATGCGTATCCTTCGACTCCTCCTCGTGGCTTCCGCGCTCTTCGCCGGGGCCTGCACCGTCTCGCTCACCGTCGAGGCTTCGCTCTACGCCAAGCCCACCACCTACGTCGTGGCGACCGAAGCGCCTCCGCCGCCGCGCGAAGACGTCACGCCGGGCCCGCGTCCGAGCGACGCCTCCGTCTGGGTCGAAGGCCATTGGTCGTGGAACGGACGCTGGGAGTGGACGCCCGGCGCGTGGAAGGAGCCGCGCGAGGGTCACGTCTGGGAGCCGCCGGTCTGCGTCGTCGAGGACGGTCGCTACGAGTTCTTCCCCGGCTACTTCCGTCCGCGTGAAGAAGAGCCGCCGCCGGTCTACCGCGAGCCTGGCCACGTGCAGCTCCACGTGCCGGCGCCGGACGTTCGGCCCTCCACGCAGCTCCCCGATCGCATCGTCGTGCGGCCGGG
>JACKEH010000124.1 GCA_020633125.1 Sandaracinus sp.
GTAACCGTTCACGCCCCCTTTTGCGGTGCGCGCTCGGCGATGCGACTTCATTCGCATGACGGCAGTCGACATCTCGGTCCTCGAAGCCTCCGTGGAGGCCCTGATCCAGCAGCAGGTCTCGGCGTACGAGGCGCAGCTGCGTGAGGCGCTCGCGGCGACGCTCTCGAAGACGACGCGGTCGAAGCCGAGCAAGCGACCCGCGAAGTCGACGAGCGCAGCGAGGAGGAGCCCCGCGGCGCCGCGACGGACGCCGGAGGAGATCGAGGCGCTCGCCGAGCGCTTCTACGCCGCGGTGGAAGCGGAGCCCGGCGAGACGATGGTTACGTACTCCGCGAAGCTCGGCCTGAGCTCGCCGGAACTCGAGCGTCCGGTGCTCCATCTCCGGAAGGCGAAGCGAATCCGAAGCGTCGGAGAGCGCAGCCGGACCCGGTACTTCGCGATGGTGCCCCGCACGGGGCGCGGCGATCAGGCCGTCACGAAGAGCGACGGCGCGGGCTCGTCGGCGTCGCCGTCGATGTAGCGCGTCGCGCAGGCGACCAGGAAGTCGAGCACGTCGCGCCCTTGCTTTCGGGCGGTGTGCGCGATGGTCATCAGGCGCTCGGCGAAGCGGTCGCCGCGATCACTCTGGGTCCCGAACGAGCGCTTCCGCCAGAGCACGAACCGGCGGAGTTCACGCTCGGCGTGGTTGTTGGTCGGCTCCACGCCGTCGACGTCGACGAACGTCCAGAGCGCCTCGCGGTGCTCCCAGAGGTCGGCGCAGGAGCCGCTCAGGCCCTTGATGTCGGCGTCGATCCCACGGCGGAGCGTGCGCTCGAAGTCGGCGCGCAGGGGTGCGACGCGCGCGGCGAATTGCTCGCGCGTTAGCCGACCTTCTCGGAGGTCGTGCCAGTAGGCGAAGAGGATCGTCGTGGCGTCACGGAGCTCACGGCCGATCGTGCGCATCGGCCCGTCGCGTTCGGAGAACGAGACGAATTTCCGTAGCAGGTGGGCCCAGCAGACCTGTCGCAGGTGCATCGCCCAGAACTTCAACGCCGTCGCGCGGTCGCTCACGAGGATGCCGTTCTGCTCAGGCAGAATCTCGCGCTCGAGCGTCTCGCGCTGGCCGTCTGCGAGAACCTTGAAGACCGTCACGCCCGCGGTCGCCACGGTCCAGAGCGAGAGCATCACGCCCGCGCGGAGCCACGTCGTACCGTCCGTGTGCTTGACCGGCGCCGCCTGCGCGGTCTCCCACGCCTCGTCGACGGCGGGCTTCACCGCGGCGCTCATCCGGCGCTCGATATTGCTCACGCTGCCCGTCGAGATCCGCAGGCCGAGCAGCTCGAAGAGCAGGTTCGTCGTGGCGCGGCGGCCGAGGTGGTACACGCCGGTGAGCATCGCGATGACCGCCATCGCGCGCGGCCCGAACGCGTACTTCGGGATCACGTCATCGTCGTAGTGCGCGAGCGTCGTGTGGCCGCACGCCGAGCACGCCACCTCGTGGCGCTGCCACTCCGTGACCCGCGGCACGAACGGCTCGAGTTCGGTCTGCTGGTGGCGATGCGGGCTCCGGCACTTCGTTCGCGGCAGCCCCTCG
Organism: Sandaracinus sp.; assembly: GCA_020633125.1. GTDB lineage: Bacteria > Myxococcota_A > Polyangia > Polyangiales > Houyiibacteriaceae > JACKEH01. The sequence goes on from JACKEH010000124.1 coordinate 1,574, forward strand.
TGGCAGGCGTCGCAGCGCGCCGGGAACATGTGGATGAACCGCGCGACCTGCTCGGGTGGCACCAGCTCGCGGTACGAGCCCTTGTGTCCCTTCTGGCCGCCGCGCTTCTTGCCCTTCGCGTTCTTGCGCAGCTTGCCCCCGCCCGGCGTATCCCCCGACGGCGGCTTGTTCGAGTTCTTCGAGTTCCGGCTCAGCTCCTCCGTCAAGCGGAGGACCAGCCCCTCGAGAGTCTCGACCTTCGTGACGAGCGCCGCGTTGAGCTTCGCGAGCTCCTTGTTCGACGCCTCGAAGAGCGCTAGCCGCGCGTGGAGGTCATCGATCTCGGAGGGCCCTGACACGCACAACGTAGATCACGATCCCGATCCGCTGTCGATCGCGAATTCAGAACGCCCCAGAATGATCGAGCTTTCAGGGGGCGTGAACGGTTACCCGCCAACTGGCGTTCCACCAACCCCACCGTTCCAGAACTGGGCGCCGTTGTTCACCCAGCGCCACACGCCCTCGCTCGCCAGCGGCTCTGCATCTGTCGCGCCCAACCACACCGAGTTGGTCTGGCTACCCACCAGCCCGGTCGAGCGCGTGAGATGGTACTGCTCGTCGATGCTGTCGACGCGCACCAGGTTGCCGCCGATCTGGGTGCAGTACTGCTGGGCGTTGGCCCAGTTCTTGGTCC
>JACKEH010000013.1 GCA_020633125.1 Sandaracinus sp.
GTAGCCGCCGAAGATCGACACGCCGCCGACCAACGAGACGCGGCCCTCGTAGATGCCACGCGCGACGAGCACGTCCTTCGACTCCGTACGCGCACGCCCGAGGGCGGCGGGGATCGAGCGCATCGGTCGCTCGAGGGTGCCGGGGTTCGTGTCGCTGCCCGTGGTCGTGACGTAGACGTAGTCGTTCGTCTCGTCCGGCACGCCGTCGCAATCGGTGTCCCCGCCAATCGCGGGCGGCGGTCCGTCGCCTCCGACACGCTCGCATTCGCACCCGTTGGCGAGGATGCCGTCGACGTCGACGAAGCCTTCGAGGCACTCGACGACACACTCGGTCGAGAGGCCCGCGCGCGGCTCGCACGTGGCCACCATGTTCGGCCCCGGCTCGACGCAGGGCACGTTGCACGCGCCGCAGTGAAGGCGGTCGACGTAGCGCCCTTCGTCGTCGCGGAAGAGCTCGTCGACCTGCGTGTCGCAGTCGTCGTCGATCTCGTTGCAGGTCTCTTCGAGCACCGGCTCGCACTCGCCGAGGCCGGTCTCGGTGCAGGTCTGCACCGCGGCACACGCGAACGACGCGTCGCGTGAGAAGAGGCAAGCGAGCTCCACGCCGAGCGTCTCCGACGTGCAGCCGCAGCTCCCCGTGGTGGGCGAGCAGAGGCCGCCGTTGCAAGCGAAGCCCGGCTCGCAGGGACCTTCGCCACAGGAGGGCAGACAATGACGCGCGCCGTCCGCGAGCTCGACGCAACGCGCTCCGGGCGCTCGGAGCGCGCAATCCTCGTCTTCGGTGCAAGGCAAGCAGAGCACCGGGAGATCCGGCGCGCAGGAGCCCTCGTCCGCGCGATGCCAACCCGCCGGACACGCGACGAGCACGCAGCGCGCGGTGCCGGCCGCGGCGTCGACCTCGCAGGCCGTTTCGGCCGCGGTCGGGAAGACCGAAGGGCACGCGACGTTGCAGCCGCCGCAATGCTCGAGGGTGGCGTAGATGCCGGACTCGTCGAGGAATTCCTCGTCGATGCGGCGATCGCAGTCGTCGTCGTCGTAGTTGCACGACTCCGGCTCGCCACAGAGGTGCGACTCGTAACACCCCGCCAACGAGAGGCAGGCGCCGAGCCACACGCCGACTCGCCCGAGACCGCCAAGTCGATCAACGCGCGACGACATCGTTCACTCCTCCCGCGCTGCCCGCGCCACCCGGTGCACCGCCGGCTCCGCCCTGACCCGCCAAACCCGCCGCGCCGAGGCGGAAGGTGTTCGTCGCTCGGAACGACGCGCCGTCGACGCTCGACTCCGAGAGCCACACGCCGACCGACGCGCCGCCGCATCCGCCGCCGCCTCCGCCGCCTGCGCCCCCGTCGCCACCACGCCCGCCTCGACCGCCCGGGAAGGGGCCGGCCAAGCTCGGGTTGCTGCGCGCCTCGCGCGGAAGCTCGCCGCCGAGCGCACCGACGCCGCCGCGACCGCCGTCACCGCCCGCGCCACCGTCGCCGCCGCGACCGCCGTCGCTCGCGACCAAGACCACCTCGCGAAGCGTGGGCGCGCTGCCGCTGCGCACACCACGCATCGCGACCGCGACCGAAGGTCCGCCGCTCGTGCCGGGGCTGCCGAAACGACCGCCGCATCCGCCGGCACCGCCGCCACCGCCGCCGCCGCCGAGTCCGTCCGCGAACTCGCAGACGCCGTCGAGGTACTCCATCACCGCGCCGCCACCTGCGCCGCCGCCACCACCGCCAGCGCCGGCCGACCCGTTCGTACCCGCGGAAGCGGTCGCCGCGATCCAACGACCCCTCTCGAAGCGTCCGAACGCGTCGCCGCAACCGCTGCCACCGCTGCCGACGCGGCCGTCACCGCCGTTGTCACCCGACTGCGGTCCGACGAAATCCGTGGGCACGGAGAAGTCCGCCAAGCCGCAGCACACCGCGGTGGGGCAACCCGAGCCCATGATCGGGCCCTGCGAGTCTTGCCCACCCGCGCCGCCGCCGCCGGCGCCGGTTCCGCGGCCGCGTTGACCGGCCGGCTGTTGTTGCGCGAAGCGCGGGCAGCTCGGCGAACCGCCGGTGCCACCCGAGACGTCGGTCCCGTCGCACGTGGCCGCGCCGCCCATGCCACCGCTCACGACGTTGGCGGCGCCCGCCACACACGTCCGGGCGCCGTTCTCCATGGCCGCCCGCGGCGGGTCGCCGGGATTCGCGACCGCCGGCGCCATGCCCGCGATTCCGTCACGACCGTTCTGACCCGCGCCGGGGAGGCCCGCGCGAATCTCCATTTCGCGAAGCGAGAGACGCGGCCCCGGCGCGTCGAGGTAGGCGCCGAAGGCAGCGCTCGAAGCCACGTCCGCGTCGCGGCCGTAGAGCACGAGCCACTCCACGACCGTCTCGCGGGTGCCGGCGCCCGGCAGCAAGGTCAGCGCGGCGCCCCCCGGCGCGGTGGTGTCGGAGGGGGCCCGCACGTCCACCCGGAACCCTGCGGGATCGAGCGCGAGGAAGTCGCGCCGGTAGCCGCCGTGCAGGAGCACTCCGTCGGGGAGCTCGAGCGTCTCGGCGTAGCTGCCCGACGCGACGAAGACGTGCGGACGCGGCGCGCGCGACGTCAGCGACTCGGAGGCGCGCCGAAGGCCCTCGCCGATCGTGCGCAGCGGGCGGGTCGGCGAGCCGGGGTTTCGATCGTCGCCGTCCGGCGCGACGTAGAAGCTCTGCACGACGATGCCGTCGGCGCCGTCGCAGTTGGGATCGAGCGCCGCGCCTTCGGTGCGCACCGGACCGGGGTCGTCCGTGAGCGAGGTGACGGTGCATTCGCAGCCGGTCGCGATGTCGCGGTCGGCGTCGATGCGGTCGCCGGGCATGATGCCGTCGTCGGCGTCGGGACAACGAAGCACGCAGGTCGGCGCGAAGGGATCGCCGCCGCACGTGAGCTCCGCACCGGGCACGCTGCTGAGCGTGCAGTCGACGCCACACTCGCCGCAGTTTCGAAGGTCGACCGAGTAGACCCCACGCTCGTCGACGAAGCCCTCGTCGACGGTCCCGTCGCAGTCGTCGTCGACCTCGTTGCACGCTTCGGTCGGCGCGAGGCACTCGCCGAGCACGCCGTCGTTGCACTGCGCCGAGCCGGGGCAACGCAGTCCTTCGGGGTCGAGCAACGCGCAGGCCACGTCGAACGTCTCGCCCGGCTCGCAGGAGCAACTACCGCCGCTCGGGACACAACGGTCGTCCTGGCAGCCGTAGCCCTCGGGGCAGCCGAGCTCGCAGGTCACGACGCAGCGGCTCTCACCCCCGACCGAATCGCACGCCGCGAGCCGATGATCGCCGCACTCCGAATCGACCAGGCAGGGCAGACAGAGGCGGTCGAAGGCCGGCACGCAGCGGCCGGTCGTGCTGGGCACGAAACCTTCGGCGCAACGCGTGGCCGCACACACGGGCGCGCCGTCGATCACGGTGCATTCGACCGAGAGCGCAGCGCCGCTGGGCCGGCAGGGCATGCCGCACCCACCGCAATGATCCGGGTGCACGTAGCGCCCCTCTTCGTCGCGGAAGCCTTCGTCGACGACTCCGTCGAGATCTTCGTCGATCCCGCTGCACACCTCTTCGCCGGGCCGAGGCCGTTCGAGACCGTCGGCGTCGACGCTGCGCGCGAGGTCGGAGCGTGCGCCGCATGCCGCGAGCAGGCAGAGCACGAGGGAAGCGAAGGAGCGCATGGCGCGGCAGTGTACATGCGGGGAGTTTCCCGGCACGTGCTGCGATTGCTGAAGCGTGTTTCAGTTCCGCACCTGGCATCCGCCCGACCCGGCGACGGGCCCTTTCGGTCGGCGCTGCGAGGTGTAGGGTGCGGGGATGACCCTCTCCACCCCCGACGCGGCGTCTTCGGACCGACCCGACCTCCGCACGGCGCGGCTGAGGGTGCACATGCCCCATCCGGGCCGTGCGGCGGATGCGCTCGCGTACTTCGAGCGGAATCGCGCGCACCTGGAGCCGTGGGAGCCCGCGCGACCGACGGGCTTCTACACGCTGGCGTATTGGGAGCGGCGCCTGGCCGCCAACCGCGACGAGTGGGATCAGCGCCTTTCGGTCCGACTCTTCCTCGAAGAAGGCACGCGTCTCGTGGGGTCGTGCAACTTCACGAACGCGATCGGCGGCGCGTTCCAATCCTGCATGTTGGGTTATTCGGTGGACGCGAGGGCGCAGGGCGGCGGCCGGATGCACGAGGCGCTGTCGGTCGCCCTACCCTTCGTGATGCAGCGGCTCGGGCTGCATCGCGTGCAGGCGAACTACCAACCCACGAACACGCGCAGCGGCGCCCTCTTGCGGCGTTTGGGTTTTCGCATCGAAGGCTACGCGCGCGACTACCTCTACATCGACGGCGCGTGGCGCGATCACGTGCTCACGTCGTTCGTGCGCCCGGACGCGCCGGTGCCGACGCCACCATGAGCCAGGCGTCGGTGCGAGCGTCGAAGGTGGCGCGCCGGGACTCGGACCCATGGCGGCACGAGCCCGGCTACGCGCTCACTCCATCTCGGCGCGAAACGCCTGGAGCTCACCGAGCGCGTGTCCGTCGCCCGCTTCTCTCGCTTGGGCGATGCCCCGATCGCACCACGCCACCGCGTCGCCGTCGCGCTGCAGCTCACCGCAGACCTGGGCGGCCATGAGGTACGTGGGCACGTAGGTCGGAAAACGCGTCGCGACGCCGTCGAAGGCCTCGAGCGCGTCTTCTTTTCGCCCGAGGCTTCGAAGCTCCATCGCGCGCGCGTAGTGCACGAAGGGATCCTCGCTGCCCTTCGCGATCATCTGGTCGAAGAGGGCGAGGCGCTTCGAGGTCGTGTCGCTCACGGGGTTCTCGGAGCTCATTCGGGCCGCATGACGCCGAGGTACGGCAAGTTGCGGTAGTGCTGGTCGTAGTCGAGGCCGTAGCCGATCACGAAGACGTCCTCGATCTCGAAGCCGAGGTAGTCGATCGGGATCTTCACCTTGGAGCGCGCAGGCTTGTGCAGCAGCGAGGCGAGCTTCACCGAGGCCGGCTTACGCGTCTCGAGGTTCTGCAGCAGGTATTGCATCGTCAGACCGGTGTCGACGATGTCCTCGATGATGAGGACGTGCTTGCCTTCGACGCTCTTGGTGAGGTCGCTCGTGATCTGCACGACGCCGCTCGACTCGGTGCCCTCGTAGCTGCGCAGACCGAGAAAATCGATCGCGAGGGGCACGTCGATGTGGCGCACCAGATCGGCCGCGAACACGAAGCTGCCCTTGAGGACCGGGACCACCACGATCTCCTGGCCGCCGTAGTCGGCCGTGATTTGGCGACCCAGCTCGGCGACGCGCGCTTGAATGTCTTCGGCGGAAATCAGGGTGTCGATCGGCATGGCGGTCCGTGGGGGCGCACCGTCGAAGGTGCGGCGTGGGGGCGAGACCCCGAAACAGAAGAGTCGTCGAAGCCCAAACGCTCCGACCCGACAGGCGGCGGAGGGTGCCGGACCGGCGGGCCCGACTCAAGCGTCCGTGTGGCGAACGCCCCACTCGTGGCGAGATGCCTCGATCTTTCGTGGGGATTCGACGCTGCGGGCGCGCACGGCCCTCGCAACTCCCCTCGGCATGACCCGAACGAACGAACCCCTACATGTCGTGGTCGGGCTCGGCCACGACGACTCCACCGACGTCGAGACGCTCCTCGAGAGCTATCGCCTCACCAGCCGCTTCCCGAGCTGCGTCCTGCATTTGGTGCACGTCATCACGCCGGACGAGAGCGAGCAGATGGACGCCGACTCCACGCTCGAGCGTCTCGACATGGGCCTCGTGCAGGAGCGCGATCGCATCGACGACCTCGTGCGCCGCACGCTGGGCGCCTACCCGGCGTCTCTCGAGATGCACGTGGACGTCGAGATCGCACGCCATCGTCACCGCGCGCTCGAGCAAGCCGCGCGACGTCACGCGGCGACCTTGTTGATCGTGCACGCGCACGACGGCGAAGAGTCGGAGACCCTCCCGTCGACGCTGATCGCGCACGCGCCCTGCAGCGTGTTGGTGGTGCGGCCACGATCGACGCCGACGCACGCCGAGCCGTTGCTCGAGCCCGCCCCCGAACCGGGCGAGCCGATTCGCACGCAGAACGCCGTCTCCCGCACGCACGTGCTCGTGCCGAGCGAGCCGCGCGATCGAAAGCGTCACCTCGACGACCCGATGGGCGCGCTCTGACGCGTGAGCGACGCGCGATGCCGTGACCCGCGTCGCTCAAGGCGCGAGGTCGCGCATCCACTGCGCGGCGATGGCCAACGCATCCTCGAAGGCTCCCGGCAGCTCCCCCAAGAGCACCGCGAGCCCGAGGAGCGCGGCCGCGAGCCCGACGGTGGCGCGCAGCGGCATGCCCGCGAAGAACACCGGGATCTGCGGCGCGCTTCGCGCGACCAAGCCGAGCGCCGTCTCGACCAAGACGATCGCGACCCCGGCCGGCGCCGCGATGGCGACCGCGAAGGCGAGCGCCGAGCCCGTCAACCGCGCCGCACCGAGAGCGAGCTCCGGCGCCGAGCCAGCCAGATCGACCGAGCCCGGCGGCGCGACCACGAGCCCTTCCGCGAACGCCGCGAACGCGAGCCGATGCCCGCCGAGCGTGAGGAAGAGCACGATGCCGACCATGAGCTGCAGGTCGCCGACCGGGCTCGTGCGCTCGCCGGTGGGAGGCGCGATCACCTCGGCCATGCTGGCACCACGCCACGTGTCGACGAGCCGGCCCGCCCAGTCGAGGGCGAAGAAGGGCAACGAGGTCGCGAGCGCGAAGAGCGTGCCCACGAGCACCTCGCGAATCACCCACGCGACCAAGGTGGCGGCGTCCGCGCCGAACAACGCGTCGACGGAAGCCGCACCGGCCGCGAGCGGCGCGAGCGCCACCGTGAGCCCGAGGATCAGCGCGCCTCGAAGAAACGGAGGCGTGCGTCGAAGCGTCAACCAAGGCGCCACGACCGTGAGCGGCGCGATGCGCGCGGCGACCAAGACCCCCAGCAAGATCCACCGATCGAGCGTGGCCTCGTCGCTCAGCGCGCGTGCGAGCTCTTCGACCACCGCGAGGCCTCAGGGCACGAGGTCGGGAATCGCCGACCAGAGCGTGTCGGTGAAACGAAGCAGCTGCGCGCCCATCCACCCGCCGGCGAGCGCGAGGACGAGGCCGACCGCGACGAGCTTCGGAACGAAGCTGAGCGTCTGCTCCTGCACCTGCGTCACGGCTTGAAGCAAACCGACACCGAAGCCGACCGCGAGGCTCACGAGGAGCGCCGGCGCGGAGACCAGGAGCACGAGGTAGAGCGTTTCGGCGCTCAGACGCGCGAGGTCGGCGGGATCCATCTCAGGACCTCACGGGTCGCGGCGTGGACGTGCTCCCCACCCGTCGCGTCGAGAGTCCCCGCGTCGAGAGTCCCCGCGTCGAGAGTCCCCGCGTCGAACGTCGCAGCGTCGAGAGTCCCCGCGTCGAGAGTCCCCGCGTCGAACGTCGCAGCGTCGAGAGTCCCCGCGTCGAGAGTCCCCGCGTCGAACGTCGCAGCGCACACACCATCGCCTTCACCGAAGCGCGCGGACGACGAAGTAGACCGCCACGCCGAGCCCGATCGCGAGCACGACCGTGACGACCCAGCCCACCATCGAGCTCTTGCGAGCGGGTGCGGCCGGCGCGGTGGCGTGGCTGGCGGTCTCGACGGATACCGCGAGGCCCGGCCCCTGCGGCTTGGGCGCGGGCTCGGCGGGTCCGCCCAAGCCGAGCTGCGCGAGAGCGTCCTCGTCCCACATCGCGGTGGGCTCGTCCGCCGCGTGCTGGCCGGTGTCGTCCTCGTTACTCACCGTGCGCGAGAATGGCAGATGCGCGCGGGGAAGCCAAGACGCGCGGCGTCCCGCCCACGAAGCGTTTCGCGAGCCGGGTTCAGCCCGAAGAACGCAGGCCGCTCGGCCCGCGGCGGAGGCGCCGCGAAGCCGAGCGCCAGCTCAACGCCGCACCCGCAGCGCGAACGCGTCGAGGGTGCCGACGTCGGCGCGGGCGTGGTCGGACACCCTCAACGTCCACGTTCCGCGGAGGTCGAGCCCCGCGAGCGAGGGCGCCGGGATCCGCAGCGCCAAGTCGTCGGCGTTGCCCCCGCTTCGGTCGTGGAGCACGAGCTGCGTCGCGCCACGCTCCAAGACCACGCGAAGGTCGCCGCGGTACGAGTGCGTGACGTCGACCAAGATCTCGACCTCACGTGCGAGGACGGAGCTCGGAATCTCGAGACGACGCTCGATCCCCGCGGGCGACGCATCCGGGATGGCTTGCGGATCGCCGACGCTCGTGAACGTCTGCTCTTCGGGCTCCGGCGTGGGGTCCGGCGTCTCGGGCTCCGCCCCGTCCGTCGTGACGAGGTCCAGTCCCCAGCGCACGAAGCGTCCCTGCGAGCTCGCGTTGTGGTCGCTGACCCGCAGCGTCCACTCCCCGGCCATCTCGCTCCCTCGAAGCGCTTCGACCTCGAAGCTCCCGACCAACGCGAGCGGACTCCCCTGCGGACGCTGCGCGAAGAGCACGTGCTCCTCGCCGTTGCGGATCAGCGTGACGCGCACGTCGTACATCCAATCGTGCAGCACTTCGACGAACACCGAGACGCGGCGAGCGACGCCGGTCTCCGGAACGACGATCGTGCTCGAGATGCCCCGCCAGTCGATGTCGGGGATGCGACGGTCGACGTCCTGGACGTGGGTGACGACGTGCTCGGCGCGCAGGTCCGAGCGGCTCTGGCGATGCAGACGACGCACGTTCTCGATGCGCACGTGCGGGTTGAGCTGGCGCCCGGGCCCCACGGGCAACCAGAGGTAGTCCGGTCGGTCGGCGTGGGCGAAGGTCGTCCCCGCACGTGACGCGATCCATTCGCCCCCGATCACGTGGCCGGCCGCGTCGAGCTCCAGCACGTAGCGGTAGGTGTCGGTGCGGAGGAAACGATCGATGACCGGCGTGGTCGGCTCCACCGAGGGGTGGCTCTCCGTCACGTAGTCGAGCTCGGCCGTCACCACGGCGAAACGCTGCGCGCGGGGGTTGAACGGGTACTCGGCGTCGGCACGCCCGAGCGCCGCGATCGCCTCCGCGGCGGCGACTTCTCGTTGCTCCGTGATGCGGTAGCCCGCGAGCGGTTGGTTCCAAACCTCACGGGTCGCCACGCGGTCTTCACCGAACGCCTGTCCCCGAAGGCCCAAGAGGTTCGTCACCAGCAAATGGAAGGTGCCGGCGTTGGTGTTCCGGCAGGCCTCGTCTTCGATGCGGCCGTGCGCGTCGCGCGTCGGTCGATCGAGCACGCAACGATCGCCCACCGCGATCTGACGCGACTCTTCGTAGAGCAGGATCAACAACGCCTTGAGGTCGCTGACCTCGAAGCGCACGCCACCGAAGGTCACCGGCTCCAGAGGCTCCGGCTCCAACATGCTCGCCGGCGTCCACGCGTGGCAGCTGCCCCACCAATCCTCCATGCCGTCGAGGTCGTCGCACTCGTCGATCAGGCCGTCACCGTCGTCGTCGCGTCCGTTGTGCGCACGGCCGACGCCATGACGCTCGCTCCAATACCGCGCCGCCGGTCCGAGCGCGTCGTAGTACTCCGGATCCCAGGCGCCGGTCCGACACGACGCCGGTGTCAGCGGACGAAGGCGCTCGAAGCCGGGCGGAGGCGTCCAGCCGTTGAAGGCGAGGTCGTACTTCTCGAGCGGCGAGAGCGTCCCCGGCCCCTGCCATCGTGCGTTGAAGCTGTCGTCCATCGCGGGCCAATACGTCTCCGTCCACGGCACGATCTCGGCGCGCCCGTCCGTCGGAAGCGCACCGAGCTCCGTCACCAGCGGGATGCCGAACGCGTTCGGATCGTTCGAGAACGTCCAACCGTCCGCTTTGCCGTCCGCGTCCGTGTCCGGCGAGAAGGGAACCTTCGCAGCGTCGGTACACGCGACGGCGAAGCAGAAGAGAAGAATCCAAAGACGAGTCATGTTTCCTCGAAGTGACGTGCGGGCGCACGTCGGCCTTTCGCGCGTCTCTTCGGAGTCGCGCGCCGCACCCACCGCGCCGCTTCGCAACCCACGTGCCACGCACGCGCTCCGCGCCCCTTGCGTGGTTCTTTCGCCGAATTCGGGCGGTTCGAGCTCGATTGAGCCGAGGTCGCGAAGGGTCTCTTTCCGAGGCGCGATCAGTGCGCTCGTCCGTGGCGACCCGGGACTCCACTCACGTGGCTTTCGTGAACGCCACTCGGCGGTGTACTCGACGGTGTACGCGACGAAGACGCAAGGCCGCGGCCTTGCCCACGTCCGAGCGCGCACGCGAAAGTGAAGCGTGCGACTCGGCCATCCTCTCGCGTTCCTGCTCGCGTTCTGCGCGTGCGCCTCGGGCGGAGGCACGTCCCCCCGAGGCCGCGACGACGCCGGAAGCATCCGGGATGCGGGGCTCCGATCCGACGCCGCATCCGACGCGCGCGAGCCGGCTCCGAGCGACGGCGGGAGCTGCGTCGGACTCTGTGAAGGCTTCACCGTGTGTCGCGGCACCACCTGCGAGCCGCTGCCGACCTGCGAGGCCGGCTGCGCCGCGACCGAGGTCTGCCGAAACGACGTGTGCGTTCCCCGCGCGCGCGACGTCGACGGCGACGGCGTGCAGGCCGACACCGACTGCGACGAATCCGACGCCGAGGTCTTCCCCGGCGCCACGGAGGTCTGTGACGCGATCGACCAAGACTGCGACACGCGTGTGGACGAAGGCGTCGGCGGCACGTTCTACCGCGACGCCGACGGCGACGGCGCGGGCGACGACGCCACCTCGACGACCGCGTGCACGGCGCCCGAGGGATACGTCGCGACGGCGGGCGATTGCGACGACAACCGCGCCGAAGCACGGCCCGGCGGCGTCGAGACTTGCTCGGGCGCCGACGAGGATTGCGACTCGCTCGTCGACGAGGCGGCCTGTCCGAGCGGCTGCCGCGGGGCCCTCTCGAACGGGCGCGCCTACGCGACCTGCACCGGGACGCGCAGCTGGAGCGCCTCGCGGACGCTCTGCCAGTCGGTCGGCATGGACCTCTCGGCGATCGACTCGATGGCCGAGAACGACGCGGTCCGTGCGCTCGCGACGGCCGCCGGCCTCGGCAACACGTGGATCGGCGGCAGCGACTCGGCGACCGAGGACCGCTGGCTCTGGGCAGACGGTCGGCATTTCTGGCAGGGCCGCAGCGGCGGCTCGGTGCAAGGCGGCCTCTTCGCGCGCTGGGGCGGCGGCGAGCCGAACGACGACGGCACCGAAGACTGTGCGGTCATGCGAAGCGACGGAGCGTGGAACGACACGGAATGCGGCAACGGGAACGCGACCGTCTGCGAAGCGCCCTGACGCGCATGGCCCCGACGCGCATGGCCCTGACGCGCATGGCCCTGACGCGCATGGCCCCGACCGCGAAGGCTCAGGGCGTGAGCCGCTCGCGCACCGCGGCGTCGATCTCGTTTTGCGCGCGCTCGAACTCGAACCATCCACGCGCGATGCGCGACACCCGCGGCTGCGCGTCTTCTTCGTCGTAGACCTCGGCCGTCTCGAGGTACCCGACGTAGTCGGACCACGCGCTGCGCAGCGAAGCCGTCGCTTCGACCATCGCGTCGACCTTCGGCGCCAGATCGAGCGGTGGGATGAGCGCGCGCAGTCGCGGCTCCATCTGATCGAGCCGGCTCATGCAGCGCTGGCGCACGTGGGCCGCGAACCGCGAACCGCCGTTGGTCGCGCGCTCGTGGATTTCGCGCTGAAGGTCCTCGTTGCTACCGATGCGCTCTTCGGCCTGAAAGACGCAGCCCCAGAACGAGTCGAAGTACTCCGACTCGATGCCGTTCACGTTGCGTCCCAACGTCCGGTAGGGCTCGAGGTCGTCCGACCCGAGGATGAAGAACGCGATGCCGCCGACGAGCAGGAGCCCGAGCGCGGCTACGGCGGCGAAGAGCGGACCGCGACCGCCGCGCATCGCGCGTTCTTCGGCTTCGAGCGAGGGGCCGGGAACGAGTGGCGGCGCGCCGCCCAAGCGCAGGTCGTCGTCGCTCATGGCGCACGAACCGTACACGAAGGCCCGGGGCCTTGAAACGGCGCGAGCCCGACAGCCCGTGCGCGCTTCGCCCGGCGTGAACGTGAGCTCGCAGAGGTGAAGAACGCTCGCCTCCCGAGGCCGTCCCGATGCCCCCTGACCCACCTGGCCTGGGATCCTCCTGCCTGAGGACGCCGCGGAACTGGCGAAACACGCACGACACCGCAGGTTCCAAACCCGACCTGCGGGCTCGGGAAATCTTGCGCGCGCGGGCTGGCCCCCCACGAAACCTGCTATCCCGATGCGCTGCGGTGAAGCCGCGTGTGGCGGAACGGAGCGGGTCATGGCCTCAGATCGCATCGCGACCTCGGCGTCGAGCAATCACGGATGCCCAATGAGGCGGACGACGAGATGGATCAGATCGTCGGCGAGAAGCGCAAAAGGTCCTCGCGCGCGTCACGCGAACGATCGGTCAGAAGCGAGGCGTCAAGCGCGGCCAGCTCACGGATTACGACGCGGGAGCTCTTGGCCCTGCGCGACCAGATCCGCACCGCGCGCTCGACATCCCCGCTGCTCATCGAGGAGATGGAGCGTCTGCAGTATGTCGCCGCCCGGCGCGCTGCCGTGCAAGAGGGCACGTCGATCCTCGGCGCCCCCTGGTCGCCTCGTGCTCGAAGAGAACGACAAGCGCCGCGGAGGTGCTGATCGGTCGCAGCACCTTCCTCGACCCCAAGACGGGCGCGCGCATCGTCGACTGGCGCGACGCGCCTCGTGAGCCGGATCTACTATCACTGCTACGACGAAGGCGCGACGATCACGAGGGGAGACCTTCGCGACCGCGGACGTCGAAGGCGAGGTGCTCGTCCGCCGAACAGCTTAGTCGATCGCCCCCAGGGCGCGCCTGCGTTGCATCGGCTCGCCGCAGGGCGTCTTCGTGAAGAAGGGCGGACGGCACCTGGCGTCGTGCGCCGGCCAGAGCGCGGTGAAGCCTTCGGGTGGTCAGGAATAGCGATGCGGCCCGAGGAAGCACCACAAGCCGGGCAAGCTCGGCGCCGGAGACCCGGAGGTCAGAGCGCGCGAGGACAAGGGCCTGTCTGAGATCACCGCGCTCATCGACCCGCGGCAGTTCGACATCATCACGAAGCCCACGGCGGCCTCGTCGTGATCCAGGCGGCGCGGGCAGCGTGCAGACGATCGGTTCACCGTCTCGCGTACCTCGCCTTCCAGGACGCCAGCGCTTCCGCGCCGACAAGATGCTCGTCGTTTCGCCTTTCAATGACGACGCGCTCGTGCGCCATACCGGCCGTCTTGCTGGCCCTGGGGCGTCGAGGGTGTGTCGGTGATGACCTACGAGGAAGGGGGCGCGGCGTTTCGCGCAGCACCTCAGCTGCCGGACGAGTACTCTGAAGACACGCCCGGCGTGGTCACGCGCTCAAGAAGCACCCCGTGGTGCTGCGGCTGCTCGAAGGCCCGTGGCGAACCTCGAAGCGCGAGATCGCGGACGCGGACGCCGACACCGGCAAGCGCCAAGAAGGCGGCGCGCGTGTGTTTCCGCGTCTGGCGCGCGACGGCGGAACGCGGTCGGCATCCGCTTGGCTACGCCCGTGGCTGCACAAGGGCGAGGACGGCGCGAACGAATGGCCTCGAAGCTTCCGCCATCACTGGTCGAGCGCACGATCGAGCGTGGCCTCGAAGGTCGACGACGTCGCGCAGGTGGGCCGAGCTGCCTACCGACCTGCCGCGCTTGCAGAAAGCGTTCGCCGAGCAGGCCTGACGCGTTCACGCGTCCGAGCCTCGTCGGCCCACGCAGGTGCGTCGGATTCCCGCTTCGTGATCGAGTGGCGCGACGACAAGGCCGACGCGGAAAGCGTGATCGCGCCGAGGGCGAAGAGGTTCGCGACGACGGCGACGAGGTCGTCGGCGTCGACGGCGCGAGCGGAGAACGAGGTGCGCTGGATCGCGAGGACGACGCATCCTCTCCGCCTGCACCAACGCCTTCAGGCCGCTGCTCGCGAAGCGCGATCGCCGGAAAGTACACCCGTCGATGAGACGGTATCTCGCCGCTCGAAAGGCTGTCGTCGTCGACACCACCAGCGCGAGCATCACGCTGGCCGGCGACGTCGCGCAAGAAGCTCTACATGGACAACGGTCTCGAGCTGGGACGCGGTGCTCGCGGACCTCGGGCTCGACCACGTCCAGATCGAGCCACTGAAGCTGAGCTACCGCTCGACCTTCGAGATCCTCGAGTTCGCGACCGACGTGCTCGGGCCGCTGCGAAACGAGGTGAGCGGCGAAGCGACGCGACACGGCGCGCCGGTGGAGCTCTTCCGCTTCACGACGAGCGGCGAAGCGGTGGCCTTCCTCGGCGAGGCGCTCCGTGACCTCGCGCGCTCCGAGCCGCTCGCGAGCATCGCGATCATCGCGCGCTACCCCGAGCAGGCGGACGAGTACTTCCTCGGTCTCAAGCACGCGGAGGTCCCGAACCTTCGCCGCATCGCCGAGCAGGACTTCCCCTTCCGCGCCGGCGTCGACGTCACGGACGTGCGCCAGGTGAAGGGCCTCGAGTTCGACTACGTGATCCTCGTGGACGTGAACCTCTCGGCCTTCCCCGAGGACGACGAGTCGCGCCACCTCCTGCACATCGCGGCCACGCGCGCGGCGCACCAGCTCTGGGTGACGACCACGGCCTCGCCCTCGATGCTCGTGCCCGAGAAGCTGCGCGAGCAGGTCTGATGCGACGACCCGAAGAAGACGCCGCGCTGCAGTCGCTGCACGCGCGGCGTCTTCGTCTCTTTCCGGACCTCGACCCGTCGCGCGTGCTTCATGACGCCGAGGGTTTGGTGGTCGTCGACAAGCCGGCCGGGGTTCCGTCGCAATCGCCGGACGCCGAGTCGCGCGAGGACCTTCCCTTTCGCCTCGGGCGACACTTCGCGGCGCGGGGCGAGCGCGACTACGTCGGCGTGCATCAGCGTCTCGACCGCGACACGAGCGGGGTGATCGCCTACGCGCGAGACGAAGAGGCCAATCGTTTCCTCGCGGCCCAGATCGAGGGGCGACGTGCGACGAAGTCCTACGTGGCCGCCGTGAAAGGCTGGCGCGGGGGCGCACGCACGCTGAAGCACCACCTGGTCAAGGGCGTGCACGGCATGGAGGTCACGAGCCCGCGCGACAAACGCGGCAAGCTCGCGATCTCCCACGTCGAGCCGCTCGAGCGCGACGGCGACCGCACGCTCGTGCACGTGCGCATCGAGACCGGGCGCACCCACCAGATACGCGTGCAGCTCGCGCACGAAGGCGCGCCGGTCGCTGGCGATCCGATTTACGGCGACGCGCCGGCGCCGCGGTTGATGCTTCACGCGTGGAAGCTCTCCTTCGACGACGGGCGCGCGTTCGAGGCGCCGCTGCCGGGATCGTTCCGGCGTTGGCTGCGGGGCGAAGAGCGCGTCGACTACCGCGACCGAGCGGCGATCGACGAAGCGCTGCGCGACGCCCTGGAGCGACGCTGGGGCCTCGCACACGCGGCGAGCGCCGAGGCGCCGACCACGATGTTCCGACTCGTGCACGGCGAGGGTGACGGGCTGCCCGGCCTCACGGTCGACGTCTACGGCGATCACCTCGTCGCGAGCCTCTACGACGAGGCGGCGCCACACGAGGACACGATCCTCGACGCGCTCGAAGCGCTCGGTTTCACCGGCGTCTACGTGAAGCGGCGCCCGAAGAAGGCCAGCACGATCGTCGACCCGCGACGCGAGGAGGTCGCGCCCGCGGAGGCGTCGCGTGGCACGAGCGCTCCGTCGAGCTTCGTCGCATGGGAGAACGGGATACGATTCGTCGTCCGCCTCGGCGACGGGCTCTCGACCGGCATCTTCCTCGACATGCGCGACGCGCGACGCCGGGTGCGCGAAGCCGCGAAGGGTCGGCGCGTGCTCAACCTCTTCGCGTACACGGGGCCGTTCAGCGTCGCCGCCGCGACGGGCGAAGCCGCCGACGTGGTGACGGTCGACGTGGCGGCGCCGGCGCTCGCGACCTGCGAAGCGAGCTTCGAGGCGAACGGCCTCGCGAATGCCACGCATCGCATCGTCAAGACCGACTGCTTCGTCTTCCTCGACAAGGCCGTGCAACGCGCCGAGCGCTACGACCTCGTGATCTGCGACCCGCCCACCTTCGCGACCACCAAACGCACGCGGTGGACCAGCGGCAAACAATGGGTGGAGCTCGCGCAGAAGTGTTTCTCGGTCGCGGAGCCTGGGGCGGTGGTGCTGCTCTGCACCAACGACGCGCGCATGAGCGCGGAGCAGTTTCGACGCTTCGTCAAAGACGGCGCGGAGCGAGCGGGTGTCTCGCTCGCGGTGCTTCGCGCGCTGCCGAGCCCTTGGGACTACCCGAGCGCGCCGGGGCAGCCTCATCCGTTCAAGCGCCTCTGGTGCGAGCTCGGTTGAGCACGCGCCGATCTCACGGACCTCACACACCGCCGTCTCACGGAGTGCGCGCACGGGAGGGTCGTGGGACGGAAACGCCGACGCTGGCGGGGGTTTGCGCGGCGCGGCGTGCTCCGGGACGTCCGGCGTCTACCTCACGCCCGAAATGAAGTCGGCCCTCCCTTTCGTCGTCGCAGGTACGCTCGCGTCGAGCGCAGGGGAGGTCTCGGGAGATGAAGCACGCGGGAACGAAGCTCGGAGTGTGGGCGTGTCTGCTCTTCGCGACGGCGAACGTGCGCGCGCA
This sequence comes from Sandaracinus sp., assembly GCA_020633125.1. GTDB lineage: Bacteria > Myxococcota_A > Polyangia > Polyangiales > Houyiibacteriaceae > JACKEH01. Next base: position 16,721 of record JACKEH010000013.1, read on the forward strand.
GGAGCCGGTCGACTTGCTTCATGCGGTGGGCACCGAGCTCGCGGTGTCTTCGGCGTACCGAAACCTCCGCCAGCAGGTCGAACGCCTGGTCGACGGCAACCCGGAGAGCGCGTGGAACTCGGCCACGGGCGATCTCACGGGTGCCTGGATCGAGGTGCGCCTGCCCGCCGACGCCGAGGTCACGGGCATCGGGCTCATCCCGGGGTTCGCGCGAATCAGCAACGGCAGCGACCTCTTCACGGGCAACCACCGGGTCGCGGAGATTCGGGTGTTGCGCGAGGGCACGGAGGTCGGTCGTTTCCCGGTTCCGAACGAACGACCCGAGCTCGTGACGATTCCGGTGCGAGGTCGCGGTGGCGTGTGGCGCATCGAGCTCACCGGCCTTCGTCCGGGCACGCGAAGCGATTGGCGTGAGGTCTGTGTTTCCGAGCTGCAGGTCCTCGGACGCGCGCCCTCGGTCGCGCCGGGCACACGAGTGCCTCGGGTGGCGATCGGCAGCTTGCCGGACGCTCCGACGGTCGCGCCGGTCGACGTCGCGGCGCTCGAACGGGCGCAACGACGGGACCTGACCTTCTTGGTGCGCGAGTGGCGCCTCTTGCAGGACGACTACTTTTCCTTCTCGCAGAACACCGGAGAGCCGGAGCCGGACGCCGACACGACGCGGGAAACCGAGCGTGCGCGTGGGGCGATCTTGCGGCGCATCACCGAGCTCGTGACCCCGGTCGATCCGGCCAAGGCCGACGCGATTCGCATGGCCGGCGCGACCCGACTGTCTGGGCCCGCGTGGCGTTGGGATTCGACCGCGCGCGCCGATCTCGCGGCCATCTCCAGCGCGCTCGACGCCGTGGCGGAGCGCATCGGCTCGGACGCCGCGCGCTGCCGCACCGCCCGCTCGCTCGCGGAGCTTCGTCTGGTCCGTGTGTCGCACCTCGCGCGCCTTGCCGCCTACTTCGACGAGATCGACGAGTCGTACGAGATGCACACGGGCGGCGAGCCTTCGCGGGACGCCCGTCGCCGCAGTCGGAGCCTCGCGTCGGACTCCGAGGCCTTCGAAGCTCTCGCAGAAGAGTGGTCGCGCAACTCGCGTGGGGTGACCACCCGTCTGCTACGCCGCGACCCGCCCACCGACGAGCGCGTCGCCGAGGATTGGCGCGCGTTGACGGCTTTGCTGCCGATCGCGCAGCGGACGTGCGGGTGGTGAGCAGGCGGCCGACGACACGGACGCGCCGGCCGTGATTGCACGAAGGAACCTTCCCCACCGAGAGGACGCGTCACCCGTGGCGGGAGAGAAGGCGGTCGCCCCCACGAACGCGCAGCCGTGATCACGCGAAGGAGCGCGTTCACCGCCGAGAGCGCACGTCAGCGGCCGAGCTGCTGCAGCAGACGCATCGCGTCTTGCAACGCTTGGTCGCCGTCGACGTTCGGTTGTCCGGCCGGACCGCTCGGGCCGATGCCGGGCAAGCTCGGCAGCCCGCCGCCGCCGCCGTTGGTCAAACCACGCAGCATCTGCTCCATCATGCCGCCGAGGTTGTCGAGGCTGCCGTCCGGCATCCACTCGCCCAACATGCCGGCGAGGTCGGGGGGGCCGAGGTCTTCGTCGCCGTGCGACTCGTCGAGCCAGCGTCGCTCGAGCGCCCGCACGTCCTGTTCGTGGCGGCCCGTCGCCATCAGGTCGAAGAGCGCACGCGGCGGCGCCTCGCCGAAGCGGTGTCGGTCCACGTAGCTGCGCACGTGACGGAAGAAGCTCTCGTCGCCGACCTTCTCGCGCACCTTCTCGTAGGCGAACGCGCCCTTACCGTAGACGAGGCCCGCGTAGGCCATCTCGCTGCCGAAGGCCGCGACCGGTCGATCGACCGCGCCGTCGGCCGCGCCCGCGAGCCGCATCGTGTGGTAGTTCGCCGCGACCTGGCGGCGCGCTTCGCGTTGCGCGCGTTCTTCGCCGTAGCGATCGCGCACGTATTGAATCGAGCTGAACTGCGCGAGGCTCTCGTCGACGAAGGGATGGCGCCGCGCGTCGCTTCCGACGAGCCCGTGCCACCACTGGTGTGCGACCTCGTGCGCGACCACGAACTCGAGCATCGACTCGCGCATGCCGACTTGGCCCTGCCGACCGCCGGCGAGCATCGGACCGAGCGAGCCGAGGCCCATGCCGCCGCCGCTGCCGTAGAACATCTTCGCGAGTGTCACGAGCCCGCTGAACTCGACCCCGCCCGCGCCGCCGACCAGCGGTGCTTCGACCAGATCGAGGTCGCGGTAGGGGTAGCGCCCGAAGCGTCGCTCGAAGATACCGAGCGCCGCGGCCGCGTCGGCGAGCACACGCTCGGCGTCCGCGCGGTCTTCGGGCAGGTACCAGCTGCGCACCGTGACCGCGCCGACGCGCTGCTCGACCGCGTGAAAACGTGGGCTGACGACGAGCGCGAAGTTGCGCGAGAGCCCCGAGACGACCTCGACCTCGTGCTCGCCGGCCGCGCCGCCTTGGCCGAGGCGCGTCTCTTCGCGCACCACGGCGCCGCTCGCCGCGACGCGTGAGCCTTGGGCGCAGATCAGACGTGCGCGAAAATGCGCGATGCGACCCGCGCCGAGGTCACCCATCGTGCTGTCTTCGCGGGTGACCCACGCGTCGTCGCGACGAGGCGCGAGGGTCGCGTAGAAGTTTCCGAGGCTCGCGACGCCGTCGCTCTCGGCGAGCAGGCCGTAGTTGCCGTGAAGGCCCGAGCCCGCGGAGAGCCGCTGCATGCTCTCCATCGCCTGCGCCATCATCCCGGTGCGCGCCGGGTCGAGGTGCTCGAGGTTGCCCCGCAAACGAACCCGCAAACGCACGCGACCGTTGGGTGGCAACGGCGAGGCGAAACGGAAGAGGATCGCGCTCCGACCGTCGTGATCGACCTGGCAGCTCGTGCCCACACACTCGGCGCTCTCGAGCGTCACCGGCGGCGTCTGCGCGACGTCGTTCGCGTGCACGCGAAGCACGACGTCGGGAAGACCCGCGCCGAGCGTGTTCGTGAAGTACACGTCTTCGTCGAGCACGAAGGTGCGCTGGTCGTCCGCGAGCCGAACGTTCAGGTCGTAGAAGGGCAGCGCCTCGAGCGGCCCCACGCGGCGGCGCGCCTCCCGCGCGTCTTCCCGCGAGAGGTTCGCGAGCAAAGGCGCGGGGTCGTACCAAGCGACCTGCGCGTCGGCGGTCTCGTCGCACGCGCTCGCGAACGCGGCGAGAGGAAGCAGCGAGACGACGAGGAGAAGGCGCATCGAGCGAAAGCCTACCGCGATCGCTTCCGCGCGGCACCGAGCCTGCGAGGACGCGAGGAGCTCAGCGGCGGCAGGCGGCGGCGAGCGAGCTCACCAACGCGTGCACCGCGGCGGTCGCACCTTCGACGTCCGAAGCGCTCGCGATGGCGCGCACGATGGCGCTGCCGACGACGACTCCGTCCGCCTTCGCGGCCACGACACGTGCGTCGTCGGCGGTCGCGATGCCGAAGCCCACCGCCACCGGCGCGTCGATCTTCGTCCGAAGCTCGGCCGCGCGTTCGGCGGCCTCGTCGAGCACCGCGTCCTTCGAGCCCGTCACGCCGGTCATCGAGACGTAGTAGACGAAGCCGCTCGCGAGCGCGGCGGCCTGCACGACACGCGAGTCGGTGCTGGTCGGCGCGACGAGCGGGACGTACCCCAGGCCCGCCTCGCGAATCGGCGCGACCAAGGGGTCGGCTTCTTCGGGCGGAAGGTCGACGACGAGGAACCCGTCGACGCCCGCGGCCTTCGCGTCGGCGACGAGCTTCGCCTCGCCGTAGTGAAGGATGGGGTTGTAGTAACCGAAGAGCAGGATCGGCACCGCGCTGCGCTCGCGGACGCGACGCACCACGTCGAGCACGCCGCGCATCGTGGTGCCGCGCGCGAGCGAACGCTCCGAGGCTTGCTGAATCGCGAGGCCGTCGGCGGTCGGATCCGAGAAGGGCACCCCGAGCTCGATGACGTCCGCGCCCGCTTCGGCAGCGGCGACGACGAGCTCGACGGTCGCGTCCAGCGAGGGGTCTCCCGCGCAGAGGTAGATGACGAGCGCCGCGCGATGGTCGTCGGCGGCGGTGGCGAAGGCTTCCGCGATGCGTCCCATGTCGATTCTGCTTCGGTGCTCGTTCAGTGGGTCTTCGCGGCGCGCTCGGCGAGCACGCTCTGAACGGTCTCGAGGTCCTTGTCGCCGCGACCGGAGAGGCAGACGACGATCGAGACGCCCTCGCCTTCCTTCGCGACGATCTTCGGGAGCGCGCCGATGGCGTGGCTCGTCTCGAGCGCCGGAAGGATGCCTTCGAGTCGCGTGAGCTGCTGGAAGCCCGCGAGCGCTTCGTCGTCGGTCACCGCGACGTAGGTGGCGCGGCCCGTGTCCTTGAGGTGCGAGTGCTCCGGTCCGACGCCCGGGTAGTCGAGGCCGGCGCTGATCGAATGCGCCTCGGCGACCTGTCCGTCGTCGGTCTGCAAGAGGTAGCTCTTGGCGCCGTGAAGCACGCCGACCGAGCCCGCGGTGAGCGGCGCGGCGTGTTTGCCGTGAAGGCCCTCGCCCGCGGCTTCGACGCCGACGAGCTTCACGTCGCGGTCCTCGAGGAAGCCGGCGAACGCGCCGATCGCGTTGCTGCCGCCGCCGACGCAGGCGACGACGACGTCGGGCAGCCGACCCTTCTGACGAAGCATCTGCGCGCGCGCCTCGCGGCCGATGACCGACTGCAGCTCGCGCACGATCAGCGGGTACGGGTGCGGACCGGCGGCGGAGCCGACGCAATAGTAGGTGTCCTCGACGTTCGTGACCCAATCACGAAGCGCCTCGTTCATCGCGTCCTTGAGGGTGCGCGAGCCGCTCTGCACGGCGTGCACCTTCGCGCCCAGCAGCTCCATGCGGCGCACGTTCGGCGCCTGACGGCGCACGTCCTCGGCGCCCATGAAGACCTCGCACGGCAGACCGAAGAGCGCGCAGGCGGTCGCGGTCGCGACGCCGTGCTGGCCCGCGCCGGTCTCCGCGATCACACGCGTCTTGCCCATACGCTTGGCGAGCAAGACCTGACCCACGGTGTTGTTCACCTTGTGGGCGCCGGTGTGCGCGAGGTCCTCACGCTTGAGCCAGACGTCGGCGCCCACCTCTCCGGAGAGACGGCGCGCGTGGTAGAGCGGGGTCTCGCGGCCGACGTAGTCGCGCAGGAGCCCGTCGAGCTCGTTGCGAAAGTCGGCGTCCGCCCAGGCCGCGAGGAACGCCTTGGTGAGCTCGTCCAAGGCGGGCATCAACGTCTCGGCGACGAAGCGCCCACCGAACTTGCCGAAGCGACCCGAGACGGGGTCGAAATCCGGCGGCAGATCCAGCGTGGCTCGCATGGGCGAGGGTTAGCGCCGTTCGAGGTGTGAGGAAAGGCGCGGCGTAACGACCCACCCCCCTGGCGGGCCTGGCGTCGGTCGCGGCCTCGATCAGGCGAAGACGGCACGAGATCACGGTGACGTTTGACGCTTGTGCGCGTCGGTGCCAGATAGCAGCCGCCCATGGAGCTCACGCGCATTCTCGCGACGAACCTCCGCGTGCTCCGCGAGCTACGCGGTCGTCTCGGTCAGCTCGAGCTGGCTCAGAAGATCGGCGTCTCGCGCCGCACCATCGCTCGGCTGGAGAACGCCGAGGTCGCCGATCCCGGCGTCGAGCAGCTTCGTAGCCTCGCGCACGCCCTTCGCGTGCCCCTCGATCTTTTGATCTCGCGCCGCCTCGTCACGGTGTCGATCCCGGTGCCTCACGACGTGCGCGACCGGCTCGACGGCGACGAAGGCCCGGCCTTGCTGGCGAAGATCATCCAGCTCGTCGACGACGTGCCGCGTCCCGACAAGCGCTGACGCGCCCCTCCCGCTCGGCGAGCGAAGCGAACGAAACCCCGCTACGCTGAGCGCCCGTGCCGCGCATTCGACGACGTCGCAAGAGCCAGCTCCTCGGCATCGCCGAGCTGATTCGGCGCGTGCATCCGGCACCGGAGCAGGTCGACGAGGCACGCGTCTTCGGCTTCTGGCTGAGCGCGCTGCCGGAGAAGATCGTCATGCGGGCGCGGCCGACGCGCTTGATGCACGGCATCTTGCACGTGAACGTGAGCTCGAGCGCGTGGGCGCAGGAGCTGCACCACATGCACGACGACTTGCTCGAGCGCCTGCGTGCCCATGCGCCGCACGCGCGCCTTCACGCGATTCGTTTTCGGGTCGGCCCCCTGCCCGAGCTGCCGACGTTCTATCGGCCGAAGCCTCCGAAACCTCGCGCGGTGGCCATCGCGCGTCTGCCCGAAGAGCTCGGCCGCGCGCTCGCGAACGTGCACGACGACGCGCTTCGCCAGAAGATCGCGGCCGCAGCTTCGATGTCGCTGCGCGAAGAGCCCGACGTCCGCGTGCGAAAGCGCTGAAAAGCGGGTCTCGTCGGTGGCCGTCGCGCGCACGAGGTGACAGCCCCGCCGCTCGCGGCCGGCTCGAAGCGCTGGGCATACTCGCGCGGTGACCCGGCGCATTCTCTTGTCCTTGGCGTGTTTGGCGATCGCGTGCGGCGACGACGACACGAGCCCGATCGACGGCGGCGCGAGCGATTCCGAGCCGCCCTTCTTCGACGCCGGCGAAAGTGACGCCGGACGCGACGCCGGTCCCCCACCGGCTCCGAGCCAGCCGGCGACCGCACCTTTCGTGCAATGGGTCGATCCCTTGATCGGCACCGGTGGCTTGGGCTTCGGCGTCGGCAGCGTCTCGCCCGCACCGCAGACGCCCTTCGGGTTCGCGCGCCCCGCGCCGGACACCACGCAGCCAGACGGTGCGCCGGGCTTCAACCATTGCGCGGGCTACTACCACCCCGACACGTTGATCGACGGCTTCAGTCAGGTGCGCGCGCACGGCATGGGCATCGCCGAATACGGCTTCGTCGCGTTGATGCCGACCGACGGAATGACCGCCGCGAAGACGAACGACGTCGGATACCGCCGCGGCTTCTCGCACGACGACGAGACCTCTGCCGTCGGCTACTACTCCGTCACCCTCGACGACGGGATTCGCGCCGAGCTCACGGCGAGCGACCACGTCGCCTTTCATCGCTACACCTTCCCGAGCGAGGCCGACGCGACCGTCATCGTCGACTTGGGCCACCACCTCGGCGACGTGGAGATTCAAGAAGCGGACGTCCACGTGGACGCGGAGGCGCGTGAGGTCTGGGGCTCGGTGCTCGGCGGTGGCGGCTACGCGCGACGCCGCGGCGGAGTCCGGGTGTACTTCGTGGCGCGCTTCGACCGCGACTTCGCCGCGCACGGCGTCTTCGCCGACGGCACGCTCGCCGAAGGGGAGAACGAGCGCACTGGCAGCACGGCGGGTGCGTGGGTGCGTTTCGAAGGCGACGCGGCCGAGGTGGCGGTGGGCCTCTCGTTCACCGACCTCGAAGGCGCCCGCACCAACCTCGACGCGCAGCTCGCGCCCTTCGACGAGGTGCGTGCCGCCACCGAGGCGCGCTGGGAGGCGCTGCTCTCGCGCGTGCGGGTGAGCGCGCGTGGCGACGAGGAGCTGCGCGTCTTCTACTCGTCGCTCTACCGCTCGCTCCTCATGCCGACGCTGGCGATGGACGTCGACGGGCGCTACCGCGGCCTCGACCACGAGGTGCACCAGATTCCGCTCGTCGAAGGGACGCCTTCGTTCCGTTACTCCACCGACCACTCGCTCTGGGACACCTACCGCACGCAGATCCCGCTGCTCTCGTGGCTCTACCCCGAGCTGCAGCGCGACATGGTGCTCTCGCTCCTGCAAATGGCGACGGACGGCGGCTACTTGCCGCGTTGGCCGCTCGGCACGAACTACACCGGCGGCATGGTCGGTGACGGCGCCGCGCTGCAGCTCGCAGACGCCGCCATCAAGGGTGTCGAAGGTGTCGATTGGGACGAAGCGCTTCGCCTCGCGCGCATCACCGCGGACGCGCCCACGCCCGTCGGCGCCGTGTTCGGCGGACGTGCCGGCATCGAGCCCTTCATGGAGCGCGGCTGGGTCGGCATCGAAGAAGCGAGCTCGAGCGCGAGTTGGACGCTCGAGGTGGCCTACGCCGACTACGCGATGGCGCGCCTCGCGGAACACCGCGGCGAAACGACGCTCGCCGAGGGCTACGACGAGCGCGCGGGGAACTGGCGAAACCTCTGGGATCCGGCGAGCGAGTTCCTCGTGGGTCGCCATGCGGACGGCCGCTTCGCGCCGACCAGCGAGAACATGTGGGAGGACTACTACGCCGAAGGAAACTCGTGGCAGTACCTCTTCTTCGTGCCGCACGACCTCGAAGGCCTCGCGACGCAGATGGGCGGCAACGAGGTCTTCTTGCAGCGCCTCGAACGCTTCTTCACGGAGTCGACCCGCGACACCTCGGTGCTCTTTCCGAACCGGTGGTATTGGCACGGCAACGAGCCGGACATTCACGCGCCCTTCGCGTTCGCCGCGGTGGGCGCGCCCGAGGGCACGTGGCGTTGGTCGCGTTGGGTCGCGCGCACCTATTACGACGCGACGCCGAACGGCCTGCCGGGCAACGACGACGCAGGCACGTTGAGCGCGTGGTACGTCTTCGCCGCGCTCGGCGTGTACCCGATCACCGCGATGGATCGCTACGTCGTGGCCGCGCCGCTCGTGACACACGCCGACGTGGATCTGCCGGGCGGCGGCACGTTGGTGATCGACGCGCCCGAGAGCAGCGACCGCGCGTGGCGCGTCGACGCCGTGCGCTGGAACGACGCGCCCTACCCCTCGACGTGGATCGAGCATGCGTCGCTCGCCGAAGGCGGCACGCTCACGTTCGACATGGTCGAGTGAAGGGCGCCTCGAGAAGACCCCGAAACGCACGAAGGCTGCCCGGACAACCGAGCAGCCTTCCCGCGTGTCGGGGCGCCTTCTAGCGCGCGACTCAGAGGCCCGCGAGCTTCAAGCTCAACGCGCGGCGACGCGCTTCCGCGCCCGCGTCGTCGGTGTCGTGCCACTCGTCCGGCTCGATGGAGAAGATGGGCTGACCCTTCTTCACGATCTTGCCGTCCGAGTCCGCCATCAGGTTCTTGGTCACGGTGCCGGCGAAGGGCGCGAGCACCTTGTTGAACATCTTCATGACCTCGATGACGAAGAGGGGCTGACCCACCTCGAAGTGGTCGCCCTCGTCGACGAGCGGCGGAAGATGCGGCGCTTCACGCGACCAGAAGTGACCACCCATCGGCGTGAGGATCTCGTTGCTGCTCGCCTTCGGCGGCGGCGCGAGCGCCTTCACGAGCTCGGCGTTGGTCTTGGCGTCGCGGAAACGCTCCGGCACCTCGACGTCGAGCGTGTCCGTCGCGCGAAGCTCGAAGAAGCCCGCCTCCACGCCGATGCGTGGGAGCACGAGCAGGAGCTCGTCGCCCAGGCCGAAGCCGCGATGCGCGGCCTGACACGCGGCCCAGAGCGCGGCGTCGAAGCCGGGCGCCGCGTCCTTCTCGAGCGCCGCGCAGAGCGACGCCCAATCCTTCGTGCCGAGGCGCTCGGCCGCTGTCGCGTAGAACGCGAGCGCGTCGGAGAGCACCACCTGGTCGTGATCCCAGATCTTCTCGGAAGGCGGCTTCTCGGCGCCGTCCTCGAGGTTCAGGTAGCGGTAGAGCGCGTCGAGGACGACCATCGGGTTCTCGGCGAACTGGACCGTGTCCCCCGAGCGCTTCCAGAAGGTGCCGTCGTAGCGACCCAAGAAGCCCGCGAGCAGGTGCGGGCTGCCGAGCAGCTTCTGCAGCGGGCGCACGAGCAAGGTGCTCTTCTTCTTGAGCACGCCCTGCCCTTCGCGGTCGAGCTTGCCCAACATCGCGTTGAAAGCGAGCTGCACGTCGACGTCGGCCACGACCTTCGCGAGCGAACCGACCGCCGCGAGGTACGACGCCATGAAACGCGTCGAAGGCTTGAGCATCGCGTCTTGCCCGAGGATCCACTGCAGCAGGCCGTAGTGGACGGGCATGTTCGTCTGAAGGTCGTCGCCACGAAGCTCCGTGCGACGAAGGATCTCCGCGAGGCGCTCGAGGTTGTCGCGACGCGACGTGCCGTGCGTGACGACGAGCGCGATGTTCGAGTCGTAGGCGCCGGCGAGGTTGTAGAAGACGAACGCACCGGTGTCGGGGTTGCGAACGCCGATGCCCTGATCGTCGCGAATCTCGCCCTCGAGCGGCGAGGACCACGAACGAATCATGCCGCCGGCGTGCGGCTGGAGCGCGGCGTTGGTGGCGTTGATGCGCACCTCGCCGCCCGCGACGTTGCGAAGCTCACGCGTCGGCTTCGGAACGCGGGGCCCGTGCTCGGCGAGCAGCAGCATGGCCTCGATGAGGCTCTCCACGTAGAAGACGTCGCTCGGATCGTTCGGGTTCGCGAAGCAGAGCCGGTAGGCGAGCTCGGTCACGCGGTGCTCCACCTGGATCCGCGTGTTCATCTCCATGAAGAAGTGCTTCTCGCCTTCGACGATGGCCTCCCAGGTCGAGACGCTGTTCAGCTTCACGGCCTGACCGAAGGCGGCCGACTCGGCCTCCATGCGGGCGAGCGTGCGGCGGTCGGCTTCGAGCACCGCGCGCTTCTTGGCGTCCTTCGTCGCTTCGATCTCCACCGCGAGCAGCTCGTCCGTGAGCGAGAGCTCGAGCAGCTTCTGCTCGTGCATCTGCACCGAGCAGTCGCGGCCACCGAGCGAGACGCACCACTCGCCGTTGCCGATGAGCTGAATCTCGTTGTGGCGCGTGGTCTCGATGTTGAGCTCGATGAGGAAGTTCCGGTTGCTACCCGGCGCCACGACCTTGGACTCCGCGAGGATGTCCATGACCGCCGCCGCGACCTCGCTCTCGCCCGAGACGACACGCTGGCCCTTGCCGCCGCCGCCGCCGATGTACTTGAAGCGAATGCGGCTGCCCGGATGCTCCTTCCAGATCGACTCGGCCTGCGCGCGCGCGGTGGCCTGGAGCTCTTCGATCGTCACGAGCTCGAGCGCGCGCTCGTAGCCGAGCTGGAGCAGCGCTTCGGCGTTCTCGTCGAGGGGCAACGCGTCGTCGTAGGTGAAGTCGAGCGGCTTCTTACCCGAGTCGGCGGGGTCAGCCGCCGACATCTCCTTCGCGAGCTTCTCGAGGCCGCCGCGATCCTTCACGCGCGAGAGCAACGCGAGGGCCGAGGGGTTGTCCACGCCGGGCGTGACGGAGTTGCCGAGGTGACGCGCGAGCTTCTTCGCTTCGTCCTTCGCGCCGGCGCCGCGCGCGACGTACGACGAGGGACCGGCGAAGGTCAGCCCGGCTTCTTCGATGGCCTCGATGAACTCCGCGTCCTCGGCCATGAAGCCGTAGCCCGCGAAGACGTGCGTGTAGCCGTGGTCCTTCGCGATGGCGACGATCTCACGGATGCGCTGGACCTTCTCTTCCTGGCCGGCGCCCATGTAGTCGGGCACGCGGTGAATGTTCTCCGGGAAGCGGAAGCCGCGAAGCTCGGGGGCGAGGCAGCGCGGGTAGACGATGGAGTCCTTCTCGGAGAGCAAGATGCCGTATTCGGCGATGCCCACCTCGTCGAAGACGTCGATCGCCTCTTTGCGCACCGGGCCGCGGCAGACGATCAGGCATTTGATCGACGCGAGCGAGAAGCTGCGAGCCCACTCGGAGGTCGCGTCGGCGAAGCGCATGCGAGCACGTTCCCGATCCAACATCACTCGAACTCCCTCTGCGGGCCGCCCATCGGGCTCGGCTTGTACTTGCGGACCAAGAAATCGAGGTTGCGCGCCAGCTCGCGGCGCGTGGTGCCGGGCATGACGACGCCGGACACCGAGCCGAGCGCGAGCGCTTCCTTCGGGTTGAGCAGCTCGTCCTCGTAGCGCTTGGAGAGCGCGGCGAGCGCGGCGTCACGCTCGGCGGCGGCTTCGGCTTCGGCGCCCGCGGCGACACCCGCGCGGTACTTCTTGGTGATGGCCGCGATCTCGTCCTTGTAGACGAACTCGCGACCGGCCGGCCCCATGACCGCGATGCGCGCGGTGGGCAGCGTGAGCACGACGCTCGCGCCGGTGAAGTACGAGTTGTAGCTCGCGTACGCGCCGCCGAAGGCGTTGCGGATGATCAGCGTGATGCGCGGCGTGCGCAGGTCGATGATCGAGTCGAGCAGGCGGCGTCCCTCGAGGACGATGCCGCCCATCTCTTGATCGCGGCCCGGGAGGAAACCGGTGGTGTCCTCCAGGAAGATCATCGGGATGTTGTAGAGGTTGCAGAAGCGCACGAAGCGCGTGCCCTTGCGGGCCGCGGCGATGTCGATCTGCCCCGACGAGACCGCCGAGTTGTTCGCGACGAAGCCGACGACGTGGCCGCCGATGCGCGCGAAGGCGGTGACGAGGTTGCGCGCGCGCTGCGGCTGCAGCTCGAAGAACTCGCCGTGGTCGCAGATCTGCTGGAGGTAGAGCGTGACGTCGAAGGGCGAGTTCATGCCCGTCGGCGAGTTGAACGTGCGCCGGAAGAGGATGTCCTCGTCGACGGTGAAGCGGTCGATCGAGTCGGAGGTCGGCGCGAAGGGCGGGCTGACCGCGTTGTTGTCCGGCAGGTAGCTGAGCAGACGAAGCGCGGTGCGAAGCGAGCCGAGCTCGTCGTTCGTGACGAGGTCCGCGACGCCGCTCTGACCGTGCACGCCAGGACCACCGAGCTCGTCGGCGGTGACGTCCTCGCCGAGGACCGACTTCACGACGCCGGGGCCGGTGAGGCCGAAGAAGGTGTTCTCGGCCTGAATGAGGAACGAGCCCTGGCGCGGGAGGTACGCGCCGCCGCCCGCGTTGAAGCCGAACATGCACATGATGCTCGGGACCACGCCGCTGATCTTGCGCAGCGCGCAGAAGGCTTCGCTGTAGCCGTCGAGGCCACCGACGCCCGCGGGCACGAAGGCGCCGGCGGAGTCGTTCATGCCGATGAGCGGGATGCCCTGCTCGGCCGCCATCAGGATGAGGCGGGCGAGCTTCGCGCCGTTGGTGGCGTCCATCGAACCGGCGCGAAGCGTGAAGTCGTGGCCGTACACGGCGACGTCGCGACCCTTCACGTTCAGGATGCCGGTGACGATCGACGCGCCGTCCAGACCGGGACCCCAGTTCTGGTAGAGGATGTTCGGCTCGGCGTCGGTGAGGACCTTGATGCGCTCCCACACCGTCATGCGCGACTTCACGTGCTGGACGAGCACGCGGTCGGGGCCACCGCCCTGCAGGGGACGCGCTTGAAGGTCGCGTCCGAGGGTCAGGGCTTGGTCGTAGGGACCTTGGCCTTCGGGGGCCGGCGCGGCGCCGGGAGCGAGCGGGTTCGACAGCGAGTAGGTGCTCATGAGACTCCGTCGGTCGGGGACCGCACGGTCCTACGCGGAATCGAGCCGCTGGACAATTCGACGCGCTGCGTCGTGCGTCAAAGTGTTGTTACGGGTTGGATAAGCTCCCGAAACTCATCGCATTTCGGACGGACACGGCGAGTCCTTTTTCTGCGCATGGGGCGCGCCCGCGCGCGGGTGACGGTGGTTTTCCGTCTCGGGTGGACGGTGAAGCGGCACATGCGTTGGCGTATTCGGAGGACGCCGACCGCGCGAGGGCACAGGCGGGCACGAGAACGAGCACGCGCGGGCACGGGCACGGGCATGGGCACGGGCATGGGCACGGGCACGGAGAGGTTCCGCGCGTGGCTCAGCGCTCGGCGTCTCGGAGGGCGCGCTCGACCTCGTCCCACGGGTGCGGCTCGTCGTCGCGGGCGATGAGCTCGATGCGGCTCTCGCCCCGGTAGGCCACGGGTCGCACGTGAAGCCCTTCGCGGCTTCGGTTGAACGCGAGGTAAGGCACGTCGCCGGAGGCCGGCCCGCTCGCGACGCGCAGCACGCCCTTCACGCGCGACGGCAACCCTGCGCGGCGAAAGAGCGCGACGAGCTTCTCTTCGTCGAACGCGACGTCGCGATGAAAGAGGAAGCCGCACGTGACGTGGCCGAGGCCAGACGAGACGAAACGCAGCGGCGCGTCACGCGTGGGCTCGGGCAACGCCTCGGGCACCTCGCCTTCGTGCGATCCGTGCCCGTGCCCGTGCCCGTGCCCGTGCCCGTGCCCGTGATCGCTGTCGTGGTCGCTGTCGTGATCGTGCCCGACCTCGTGATCGTGCCCGTCCTCGCGATCGTGATCGTGCCGATGCGCCTCCGGGTGCTTCGCCACCCGCGCAGCCCGCGGCGCGTCGAGCCACGCCGGATCGAGCGCCCCCTCCGCCACGTGAAGCACGCCGCTCTTCGCCGGAAAGAACCCCGAAGCCCACGCGTCGAAACGCGCCCGCGTCGCGTCGTCGTTCACGTCGTCGTGCGTCGCCACGAGCACGTCGGCGAGCTGCGCTTGGTCTTCGAAAGTCTCGTGGGCGAGGAATCGTTCGTCGGACAAGTTGCGCGGGTCGACCAAGGTCACGGTCGCGCGCAGCTCCACCGTGTCGCCGAGCGCACGAATCTGATCGAGGATCGCCGCCGGATGCCCGAGGCCCGTCGGCTCGACGAGCAACCGGTCCGGCTTCGCACGACGCAGCAGCTCCACGAGCGCGAGCTGCGAAGGCAACCCCGCGACGCAACACATGCAGCCGCCGGGCACCTCGCGAATCACCACGCCGTCCTTCATGCCCTCGCCCGCCGCGAGGCCTTCGAGCATCGCGCCGTCCACGCCGACCACCCCGGCCTCGTTGACGAGCACCGCCCATCGTTGGTCCGCCGGCTTGTGACGCAGCAGCGAGAGAATGGTGGTCGTCTTGCCCGCGCCGAGCGCGCCCGTGACGACGTTGACCGGAGTCGGAGCCATGCCTCTTCGTCGCGCGCCCAGGCCCCGTGATCAAGGCGTGGTCGCCGACGACGTCATTGCGGCTCGACCAGCACCGGCGTCGGAGGCTCGTCGTCCTGCAGCGCGAGCAACAAGCCCGCCGCGAGCAACGCACCGAGCACGAGGCCACCGAGCAAGAGCGCGATGCTCTTGCCGTCGACGCCGCTTCGCGCGGGAGGCGGGGGCGCGAGCGAGGACGGTGCCGAGGGCGTGACCCCGACGTGCGGCGCCTTGATCGCCACGCGCGTCTCCGGGACCGTCGGCGCCGCGGTGACCGAGTCGAAGCCGCCCCCTTCGGTCTGCCCCGCCACCATGTAGGGCGTGACACCGCTCTGCGAGAGCACCAAAGGCTGCTCGGTCACGAGCGTCTCGCCTTCGAGCGTGACCTGGTCCAGCGGTTGCGAGAGCTGCTCCAGCGCGCGCTCGGGAAGGATGATCGCCTCGCGGGTGTCGAGGCCGAGCCGGAGTGAGGGCAAGGCCGCGGCGCGCTCCGCGATCTCGTCGCCGAGCAACGCGAAGAGCAACGCCGAGACCTCCGTGCCTTCGACCCGCGCGGCTTCCGGCAACGCTTCTTTGAGCTGCTCCCGCAGCGCGCGCCCGGTCGGCGGACGCTTCTCCGGGTCGCGTGAGAGCGCGCGCATCACGACGTTCTCGACCGCCATCGGCACGTCGACGTAGGCGCTCGGCGGCGGCAATCGTCCTTCGAGCACACGCTGGACGACCTGCGGATCGCTCATGCCTTGAAAGAGCCGCCGCATGGTCAGCATCTCCCAGAGCACCACGCCGAGCGCGTACACGTCCGCGCGACGATCGAGAGGTCCACGTTGCAGCTGCTCGGGGGCCATGTAGCGCAGCTTGCCCTTGAGGCCGCTGCCCGCTTCGGTCGTGTGCAGGCGATCGCGCGCCTTCGCGATGCCGAAGTCGATGACCTTCACCTCGCCGCCGACGCCGACCAAGACGTTCTGCGGGCTGACGTCGCGGTGCACGACGTTGAGCAGCTTGCCGGAGTCGTCGCGGGTCTCGTGCGCGGCGTGAAGGCCTTCGGCCCCCGCCATCACGAGCGCGACCGCCGCCGTCGGGTGCAGACGCCGCTGCAGCGACGAGAGCTTGGTCAGCAGCTCCGAGAGCGCCGCGCCGTGCACGTACTCCATCACGAGGAAGAAGCGGCCGTCCTCTTCGCCGAGCTCCTCGATGCGCACCACGTTCGGGTGGTCGATGCGCGAGGCGATGCGCGCCTCGTCGATGAACATCTTCACGAGCTCGCCTTGGGTGGCGAGGTGGTCCTTGAGGACCTTGATCGCGACGTGCCGCGAGAAGCCGGCGGGCCCCGAGCGTTTGCCGAGATAGAGCGTGGCCATCCCGCCGCTCTTGATCTCGGCCAGGATCTCGTAGCTTCCGAGACGGACGGGGACGCTCACGCGAGGGTCACGTTATCACGCGATGGCCTCCGCCGGAGAGATTCGAGCACGGGAGCCGGCCGAGCCCGCCTCGCCGCGCGTGACCTCGCAGGAGCGAAACGAAGAGCGAGGTTCGCAGTCCACCAAGCTCGAACATCCCGAACGATCTCGGCAGTTTCGCCACCTGCCCGAGGCTTCACCCCCCGAGCTGGGACGGCTCGAAGAGGTCGGCGACCACCGACGCGTCGCCGAAGCGGACCTCGCGTCGTTCGAGCACCGTCTCGGACTCGAGCGTCGTTCCTCGCACCGTTCGCGCCACGAGCCGGCGAGCGATCCACACCCCGTCGACCCGCACGAGCGCGTCCGACTGCACGTACTTGGTCCGTCCGTCGAGCAGCTCCGCCTTGCTGCGGACCACGACGTGCGCGCGTTGCGAGACCCAGATCTCGGCGCTGCGGTAGCCGAGCTCGTCACGCACCGCCGCGTCGCGAGGCGTGAGGGCCAGACGCCAGGTGCGCTCGCCCTCGACGTCCTCCTCGCCGAGCAACCGCGCCTCGAAGTCGTCCGGGTGGCGCCGTGTCAGGTCGGCGAAGCTCAGGTCGCTGCCGAGGAACGAACGCGCGCGTCCGTTCGCGACGATGCGGCTGGTGCGACGAAAGGCCGGCAGGTGCAGCCACTGCTCGTCGGCGCGCGCGTCGTCGTGGTCGCGGGTCAGGAGCGTCGTGCCGGCGACGTCGCTCGGCGATTCGAAACGCACGAGCGTGAGCAGCGCGTCGTCCTCTCGCAGGGCGAGGATCGAGAGGTCGCGGGTGCGGGTCGCGCCGCGGCCATCGCGCAGGGTCATGCGGACACGGAGGCGGGCGTGATCGCCCTCGTCGCGCGCATGCACCGCTTCGAGGATCGCGCGGGCGTCCCGCGGACGTTGTGCACCGACCGAAGCCACGAGGAGGCAGACGAAACACGACGAGAGGAGCAGACGTTTCATGGGCTCACCGGATCGAGGCGGCCCTCGACGCGCAGAAGGAGGCGGTCCTCGCGGCCGAAGCCGTCGAGCAGGGAACGTTCGGGACCGTCGACGTACGCGCCGAAGCCGAGCGCGACGAGCAGCGCGTCGTGGGGTCGGTAGCCGACCTCGACGCGCGCGAAGGCCCCACCTCGAAGGCGGCGACCGGTCGCGACCCCGAGCGCTTCGACCGAGAGGCGCTCGCGCAAGAACGTGTGCACGTAGCGCGCGGCCAAGCTCGGCACCGCGAAGGGCCAGACCGAAGGTGCATCGGCGCGCGCCGTCGTTCTCGCGTAGGTCGCCTCGACGTCGAGCACGCCGCCGTGCGACGTCGTCCAGCGACCGCCCAGCAGACCGCGGTAGACCTCGTGGCGCTCGATCGGCATCGCGTTCGGGGTCTCGCCGCGCACGTGAATCGGTCGCCGAACGTCGGCCGCGAGCTCGGCGCGGAGCACCACGGGGCCGGCCGGCACCGCGAGCGAGGCGCCGATCAAGGCGTGGCGTCGGTGTTGAAGGGGCAGACGGATCGGGTCCGCCGTGACGTCGAGCCCCTCGAGCTCGATCACGCCCAGGGGATCGAGGACCGACGCGGCGTGAAGGCCGAGCGTCGCGCGCGGGGCGTGAAGCAGGTAGCGCGCGAAGAGCTGTTGGCTCTGCGCGGCGAAGGGACGCGGCGTGTCGCGCCAACGCACGTCGCTCGCGAGCGCGACCTCGGCCGCGGGACCGAGCGCGTCGAGGGCGGGGCGACGAAAGACGCTGAAGGAATCGAAGGGCGCGGGTTTGAGGTCGAAGCGGGCTTCGTGGACGCCGGTGATCTCGAGGCGGTGCCGCGCGTGGCGGAAGGTGATGCGTGTCGCCAGGCGCGAGAGCGTCGTACGACCCGCAGGCGTGAGGCCCGGGGTGCGCAAGTCCTTCGGGTCGACGTCGAGCGGCGAGAGCAACACGCCCTCCCCCCAGCCGAGGCGTTGAAAGCCAATCGTCAGCGTGACGGGGCTCGCGGCACGCTCGCCTCCGTCGACGTGCAGGTAGGCGTCGAGTGGTCGAACGAGCCAACGCATCGCCGCCGCCGAGTCGTCGTCGAGCTGACGCGCGGCGGGGTCGCCCTCGACGTGGCCTCCGAGCACGAGCTGCGCGTGGCGGCCTCGGTGCCGAATCTCGAGCTCGGCGGAGAGACGCGCGACCGGCACGAGCGGCGCGCGAACGAGCCCGAGGTGCAGGTCGAGGGCCGCCAGAGCCGAGACGCGCAGCGGGTTCGGCGGCGCGTCCTCCGGGTTGGTCGTGGGCTCGACGAAAGGCGCGAAGCCGATGGCGTCCGCGGTGTCGGTGTCGGTGTCGGTGTCGGTGTCGGTGTCGGTGTCGGTGTCGGTGTCGGTGTCGGTGTCGGTGTCGGTGTCGGTGTCGGTGTCGGTGGCGGTGTCGGTGGCGGTGTCGGTGTCGGTGGCGGTGTCGGTGGCCTCCGCCGCGGGGAGGTCGACGTCGCGCGACCCCTCGGCGTCGTCGACCGCGCGCTCCACGCTCACCGTCTCCGGCGCTTCACCCGCGTCTTGCGCGCGCGCGACGCCGGCGATCAGCAAGAGCCCCACGAGCCAACGCGTCATGCCTGCACCTGCCCCACGAGCGCGGGCGCCGGCGCACCACGTCGCAACAAGACCGGGTAGACGAAGAGGTCCGCGACCAGCGCCGTGACCACCGCGAGCGCGGTCATCGCGCCGACGAGCACGAGGAAACGAAAATCGCTGGTGACGAGCACCGCGAAGCCCGCGCCGATCACGAGGCTCGTGAGCACGATCGCCCGGCCGCTGGTACGAAGCGCGTCGTCGATGGCGGCGTCCATCGCGTCACCGAGGCGGCGTCGCTCCACGAGGCGCCCCACGAGATGCAGCGTGTCGTCGACCGCGATGCCGAGCGCGACGCTGAAGACCAAGAGCGTCGAGGGCTTCACGTCGAGCCCGAGCGCGCCCATCGCCCCCAACATCGCCAAGAGCGGCAGCAGGTTGGGCACCATCGCGAGCAGCCCTGCCACACGGAGCGCAGGAGCCACGAGAGCAGCGCGAAGACCGCGAAGAACGCGAGCACCAAGGACGTGCCGAAGCCCGAGAGGATGTCGGCGAGCGCGACGTGCGAGAGGCGCAGCGTCCCCGTCACGTCGACACGAACGCCGGGCGGCGGCGGGTCCTCCGCGAGGTGCGCTTCGAGCCGGCGAAGCGGATCCATGCGCGCGCTTCCGAGGTCGACCGCGTCCGCGACGAGGCGCGCTTGGCCCTCCGCCGGACGCCAGACGTCGTCGAAACCGTCGGGCGCCGCCATGTCGAGGAGCAGGCCGAGCTGCGCGACCTCTTCGCGGCGGGACGGCGGCGGAAGATCGAGCGCGCGCGCCGCGGACTCGAAATACTCGGTCGGTCCGACGACGCCACGCACCGGCTCGCCCCCGCGGAGGAAGACCGACGTGCGTGTCATCCAGGCGTAGGTCTCCGGCGCCGTGAGCGTTTCGGGGTCGTCGGCGCGAAGCCAGAGCGCGATCGAGAAGGGCGCGAGGCCGACGTCCTCGATCCATCGAAGATCACGCATCAGCGGGTGGTCGGGTCGAACGTCGTCGACCAACGACGCGTTCGTTCGAAGCCGCGTGGCGCCCGTGAGGGCCGCGATCGAGAAGAGGACGGCCGCCACGAGACCGACGATGCTCGGCTGCCGCGCGTGCGCAACGGGCGCGATCCACCAAGACGGCGACGAGACGCTCGAGCCACGCGGTCTCGCGGACCGCGCGCTCGGCGCCGAGGTCGAGCAGGAGCGGAAGCACGACCATCGCGCACACGAACGCGAGCACGATCGCCAACGCGGTGAAGAGCGCGAGCTCGACCACGATCGCGACGCCGCTGACCGCGAGGCTGCCGAAGCCGAGCGCGGTCGTGAGCGAGGTGAAGAGGCAGCTCCGCCAGAGCTCCGCGAACGCGCGGGCGATGGCGTCACGACGTGAGAGCGTCCCGCACTTGCACGGATCGAATCCAAAGGAGCGTAGGGGGATGCTCGGTGGTGGGAGGGGGCCCCGATCCGGCTTCGCCGGTCGGGGGAGGGGGCGCGCCGCCCCCTCGAGAAGAAGGAAGAGCATGAATCAGTGCAACTGATTCGTGCTCTGAGAGTCCTTCGGCGCGTTTCGCGCGCACCTCGGTCACGAGATGAAGCGCGTCGCAAACACCGACGATCCACACGAGCAGCGGGATGAAGCTGGTCAGCGCGCTGATCGGCGTGCCCGTCGCGCCCATCACGCCGAGGGTCACGAGGATGGCCGGGAGCAGCGAGAGCACGATCGCGGCGACGTCGCGCAAGTCGCCGGAGCGCGACGAAGAGCCAGAGCGTGACGAGCGCGAGACCGAGCGCGAGGAAACGCGACGCGTCGCCCTGCACGAGGCGAAACCCACGCGCCTTGAGGATGGGCACGCCTGCGACCCGCACGTCGACCCCCTCGGCGCGAAGCGGCGCGAGCGCGGCGTCGAGCGCGGCTTCGGTGGCGAGCTGGCCTTCGACGGTGTCCCGTTCGGCGGGCAAGACGGCGCGAACGACGAACGCGTCGGCGCCGGGGGAGAAGAGTCGACCACGCAACAGCGGGTCGTCACGCCGCGCTTCGAAGGCCTCGAGATCGGGCGTCGCGAACGGGGCCTCGACGCGAAGCGTGAACGGGTCGTCGGGGTCCGCCGCCGCGAGCTCGGCGTTGCCGATCCAACGAACGTCCTCGAGGCCCTCGTCGCCGAGCAACTCAAGGCGACACGTCGCAGGTGCGCGGGTCGCCGGTCCCATCGTACCGGCCACGAAGACCAGCACCTGGCGGTCGTCGTCCTCGAAAGAGCGCCGATGCTCCTCGAAGACCTGGCGACGCGCGTCCCACGTCGGCAAGAACGCCTCGGCGTCGTAGTTGGGTCGAACCTTCGCCGCAAAGAACGCCGCCACGCCACAAACGAGCGCTACCCCGACCAGGACGCCGCGGCGCGCCTCGAGGAGCGAACGGAAGAGCCGTTCGGCGCGGGTCACGGCGACGGCACCTCGGCCACCCGCGCGCTCGGACGCGCGAGGCCGAAGAAGAGGACGAAGCCGAGCACGAAGGTGGTCGCCGCGAAGGCGAGCAGGCCCGGCGTGAGCGGCAGCAAGACGAGCGCGCCGACCGCCTGCGCCACCACCGACGCGTAGAGCAGGCGCGACAAGAAGCGACGCCCCTTGCCTTCGATGAAGCGCGCGCCGAGCGGAGCGCCGACCACGACGACCGGAACGCAGGTCCACCAATACGCCCACGCTTCGGGGTGGGTCCGCCGCTGCTCGCGCGGAGCGCGAAGCCGAGCGCGCTGCCGATCGCCATGAGCACGACCGAGGTCGGCGTCGCGACCGTCTCGGAGACCCCGAGACGCAAGACCAGCACCGCGAAGACCACGATGTCCAAGCCCGTGCCGACGAGGCTCGAGACCACGCCGCCGATCAGACCGGCGACGACGAGCCAGACCTGCGACGACGGACGCGAGAGCACGTCGGCCTCGACCTGCACGTCGCCACGTTTGCTCGCGTGGTGGTGCGCCAACGCGAACGCGCCCCAGAGCGCGCAGAAGAAGAGCTTCACCGCCGGGCCGGAGACCACGGGGGCGACGTAGTGCAGGCCGAAGGCGAGACCGAGCGCGCCCGCGGGGGCCGCGAGACGGAGCGCGGGAGTCGCGAGCGGCGTCCTGCGGCACCAGGATGACCGCCGCGGCCGCACCCATGCCGACGGTCTGAATCATCAGGCCGAAGTCACGCGCGATCGCTTCTATCGGGATCGCGGAAGAGCAAGGTCATCACGGGGAACGCGATGGCACCGCCGCCTTCGCGGTGGCGCCTGCCACGAACGAGCCGAGCAGCATCGCGACGCCGAGGGGCCAGGTGCGGTCGAAGTCGACGTCGGGGCGCGCGACCACCCAAGCGATCCACACCGTCAGCACGAGGAGCGGCCAGAGGCCGGCGGCGAGCCATTTCTTCACGAGCGAACCTCCAGGGCCAGCTCGTGGGAATCGAGCGCCTCGTCTCGGGTCGCGTCGGGCTCGAGGCCTCGAAACTCCGCCTCGTCGTGCACCGCGAAGTCGACGCGTCGTGCGCCCGTTCCGTCCGCATGCACCAACGTGTTCGCGTCCGAGATCGCGATCGGCGAGCGCAGCAGACGTCGTAGAGCGTCGCCCCAGGTCAGGATCACGAAGCGCTCCGGGTAGTGCCGAAGCAACGCGCGACGAATCTGCGGCAGCGCGCGGTAGGACGCGCCGGGAAAGAGGTGGTGCTCGACGTGGTGGCTGAAGTGCAGGTGCAGCACGTCGACCCACTTCGGGACCCGGAGCGACACCGTGGTGGCCAAGACGTCCGAACGCGACGCATCGGGCACGAGGCCGCAGAGCAGGTGGTTGGTGGCGATGTAGGCCCCGGCCAAGCTCGCGCCGACGAAATAGGTGCACGCGAGGTAGAGCGCCATCGCGCCCGAGAAGCCGCTCGCGGCGAGGAGGCCGAGCTGGGTGGCGGCCGAGAGCGCGCCTTCCGCCAAGACACGACGCCGCTGCGCGTCGCTCAGCTTCACGTCGTAGAGCTGACCGGTGCGGAAGACCGAGTGCGCGAAGAGGCTGGTGTGGTAGCCGAAGACGCTGACGGCGAAGCCGAAGAGCGCGCCCGAGACGGGGTGCGCGGAGCTCGGAAAGATCCACGGCACCACGTTCTCGCCCTTGGCCGCGAGGATCTCCCCACGCGTCAGGCGCCGGTCGGGATCGAAACGACCGTTCTCTTCTTTGTGGTGCTTCTGGTTGTGCGCGCGCGACTGCACCGTCGGCGTCGCGAAGATCGCGGGCAGCCAACCGAGCTGCACGAACGCGGCGCGAAGACCACGCGGCAGACGCCCCGCGCCGTGACCGAGCTCGTGCGACGCGAAGGCCGCGACCATCACCGAGTGGCCCGAGAGGAGGGCGAAGAGCGGCATCGCCCAGAGCGGCCAGTCGTGAAGCGCGACCGCGAGCCCGACCCCGAGCCAGATCGCGACGTGCGCCACCAAGTGCACGACCACGAGCGCGTCACGGCCGCGCGGTCGAAGATCGAGCTCGGGCGCCAGCGTTCGCCGGTAGGTCTGCCGCGAGAGCGGTTCGAGCGCACGAATCGAAGCGGGGTCGGTCATCGCATCACCTCCGGCGTCACCAGACGAAAGGCACCAAACGCGACGTGTGCGCGGCGTAGCGTTCCCACGCCTCCCCGAAGGTCGACGCGAGCACACGCTCTTCGACACGAATGCGCTGAAGCAGCACCGGCACGTGCGTCGACACGAAGAAGAGCAGCGCACCCCACGAGCCGAACGCGAGCGCCGCGCCGATCATCGCGAGAATGCCGCCCGCGTAGCTGGGGTGACGAATCCAACGGAAGAGGCCCGCGGTCTGAAGCGCGTGACCGTCGAGGATCGCGACGCGCCACGTGAAGAGGCGGCCGAGGCGAAAGATCGCGACGTAGCGAACCGCGACGCCGAGCACGCAGAGCAGCGCGCCGAACGACATCAGCGCACGGGGCTCGTCGAAGGACGCGATGCCGAACGAGGGCAACGCGAAGAGCACGAGCGTGTTGAGGTTCAGCGAGACGATGAGACGACGCGCGGTCCCTTCGTCGCGCTCGCCGCCCCCCGCGGCGTAGCGATGCCGCAGGAAGACGTCCACGACCGTCGGGACGAGCAACGCGAGGCACGTCACGATCACGGGCGCGCTCGTCCAGTCCATCACCGAGACTCCTGGGCCGAGGGACGACGCACGTCGTTCGCGGGTGCGGTACGTAGGGCGACGCAGCGTGGGCGTGCTTGGCGATGGCTTCGGTCAAGACCGGCCAGAGCGCCGGCGGAAGGTCGTGACCCATGCCACCGACGACCTGCAGGCGAGCGCCCGCGATGGCTTTCGCGGTCGCCTCTCCCGCGCGCGGCGGCACGAGCGGGTCGTCCGCGCCGTGCAGCACCAACGTCGGCAGCTTCAGAGCCGCGAGCGCCTTGGTGCGGTCTCCGGCCGCCAACATCGCGAAGAGCATGCGAAGGCGTCCGCTCGGGTCCTTCTCGCGCTCGAAGGCCATCGCCGCCATGCGCCGCGCGTCGTCCTCCGGCGTCGGATGTCCCTTGCCCCCGACCACCCGAAGGGCCGCGAGAAACGCCGTCTCCGCGGCCTCGCGTGTCTTCGCCGGTGCCGCCAGCATCACCGGCAAGGCACGTCGCGTCGGCATCGACACCGAGAGCGCGCCGGTCGTCGACGCGATGCTCACGAGCGAACGGAAGCGCGTGGGATGACGGCACACCGCGTGCTGCGCGACCGCGCCGCCGAAGCTCATGCCCACGACGTGGGCCTCTTCCGCGCCCAGATGATCGACGAGCGCGACGAGGTCGTCGGCCAGCTCGTCGAGGCTGTAGGGCAGCGCCTTCTGAAAGAGCGCGCGCGCGTCGAGCCCGTCGAGGAGGCGACCGCGCAACGCGTCTCGAACCGCCGACAACCCGACACGCCACGGCTCCGGCGCGTGCGCGAGCGGCGATTCGCCGGAGTCGCGCAGGTCGAAACGCACCACCCGCAACCCGAGCGCGGCGAGCTCCTCGCAGAAGCCGTCGGGCCAATGCAAGCGCTGCACGCCCAGGCCCATGACGAGCACGAGCCACGGCGCGTCCGGGCGCTCGGTGTCGAAGACGTCGTAGGTGAGCGTGGCACCGGGGACGTCCATTCGATCGGTCGTGAAGGTCATCCGAATCCTCCGAAGGCGGCGACGACGAGCGACGCGAGCCCCGCGAAGAGCGGGACGTTCATCGCGGCCGTCAGCCGGTTCACGCGCACGAAGCGCGGGTCCTCTTGGTCGGCGAACCACACGCCGTCGTCGCCGGTGGTCTTGCCTTCGACGAGCCCGAAGAAGACCCACGCGTAGTAGGTCTCGGCCATCAGCGAGAGCACGACCAAGGTGGTGGCGCCGAGCCCGACCAGGTTCGGCGCGTCGAGCATCACGGGGCCGAAGCCGACCGCGATCGTGACGACCAGGATCAAGCTGAAGAGGTCGTGCGCGATGCCGTGCGGCGGGCGCCAGCTCTTGGTCACGTAGAGCATCCAGAGCTCGACCAGGCCTCGCAGCCAGAACTGGGCGCCGAAGACCCCGAGCACCACGCGCCAACGCAGCGGAAGGCTCGGCTCGAACGCGAGCAGCGGGCAAACCCCGAGCCAGAAGAGCACCGCGAAGGTCAGCCACGCGGCTTTGGCGCGGCTGATCTTTCCGCCGAGCGCACGCGCGCGATTTTGGCGCAGGTAGAACGACAGCCCGATCGCGCTGACGATCAGCACGAGCGCGAGGAGCGCGAAACGAAGCGAGAACGCCATCGCTCACTCCGCCTGGCGAACCGCGTGGTAGCGGCCGCTGTCGAGGGTGAGCGTCTCGGCCGGCGCGCCGAGCCAATGAATCGTCACCTCGACCGGCCCACGATGACGGCCGAGGCCGAAGTGCGCGCGGGTCTCGGCCGGCGGCGAAGCCACCGAGCACCCCGAGCTCCGTGGTCTGTTCGACGGTCTCGCCGTCCTCGACGTAGCGAATCACGACGCGGGTGCCGACCGCGCTGCGGTGCGTGCGCGTCCCGTCGCCCTCGAGCGCGAGGCCGATCCACGAGGGCGCGTTCGGGCGCTGCATCAGGTCGCTGCGGTAGACCGAGCTCGGTCCGTGTTGGTTCGTGATGACGAGGTCGAGGTCGCCGTCGTCGTCCAGGTCCGCGACCACCACGCCGCGCGAGTTGTCGGGCTCCGCGATGCCGAGCTCACGCGCGGCGTCCTGGAAGAAGCGCTCGCCGTGGGCGCCGAGGTTCAAATACGCGGCGCGCGCCTCGTTCGGGTAGATGGTGCGCCCACGAATGTCGCCCCACATGTCCGCGTAGGTGTGAACCTCCGGGCCGCTCTGCATGAGCTTGTGGTTGACGTACCAATAGTCCTTGCGGTCGTAGCCGCGCGGATCGAGGCGGTCGTCGACCATGCCGTTCGCCTGCACGAGGTCGACCCAGCCGTCGCCGTCGAGGTCGCCCACGCCCGCGCCCCAGCCGAAGCGCCGCTCGTTGAGCGCGCCCCGCTGCGTGGCCTCGTCGACGAAGGAGATGCCGCCCGCTTCGGGGTAGACCATCCAGAGCAACGAGCCTTCGGCCTGCAGCGAGTGGTGAACGTTCGAGACGTAGACGTCGAGGTAGCCGTTGCGGTCGAAGTCCGCGACCGAAGCGTTCATGCCCTTGTAGGTGTCGCGTCCGATGGTTCCGAAGCTCGGACCCGCCTGGCGCTCGAACCTGCGCCCGAAGGGGCCTTCGCCCGCGCGGCTCAAGTAGACGTCGTCCGGACCGAAGTCGCTGGCGACGTAGAGATCCGTGAAGCCGTCGTGGTCGAGATCGGCGGTGCTCACCGCGAGCGACCAATGCGTCTCGCGAAGCCCGAGCGCGCGCGCGTCGACGATCTCGAAGCCCTCGCCGTTGCCGCGGTAGAGCAGGTTCTCGCCGCCGTTGCTCGCGTCGTGCCAGCCGTCGTGCATGAAACGAAGCATTCGGCGGTCGCCCTCGTGCTCGGCCTCCGGCAGCGCGAAGAGGTTCAGCTCGCGCGGCGGGTCGTACTCGCGCAGGTAGGGGTCGACGCTGTTCGTGACGAAGAGGTCGAGGTTCGCGTCGCGGTCGACGTCGAGGAAGGTCATCGCGAGGCTCACCGAAGGCGCGTCGAGCCCGACGCTCTCGCTGACGTCGACGAAGCCCAACGCTCCGTCCTCGACGAGGCGGTTTTGCAGGAGACGCGAGCGACCGAAGCCGACCGCGAGCGCGAGGTCTTGGTCGCCGTCGCCGTCGTAGTCGACGAAGGTCGCGCCGGCCGGAAGGCCGACGCCGTCCTGGGCGTAGCCGCCATCGCCGAAGCGCGCGTCGACCGCGGGCAGGGCCACGCGCTCGAAGCGAAAATCGCCGACGTTGCGGTAGAGCGCGTGGCGGTCCTCGTCGCGCTTGAGCAGGTTCGTGAAGAAGAGGTCGAGCCGACCGTCGCCGTCCACGTCACCCACCGCAGCCGCGTCGCCGACCGAGAGCACCCACTTCGCGACGTGGCGCAGCTTCGGATCGACGCGCTCGAGCAAGTCGCCCATCTCGACGCCGAGGCCCGTGCGCTCGCCGTCCAAGCGCTCCATGCGGAAGCCGGGGTCGACGTGCGCCGCGGCCGCCGGCCGAAGGACGAAGGTCCAACTCGCGAGGGAGATCGCGAAGAGCGCCGCGACCGCGAGCACGGGACGAAGCGAGGTCCACGCCAGACGCGCCCGAAGGTACGCGACCGGCGCCTTCACGAACGCGCGGCCGTGCAGGAAGAAGAACTTGCCGGTGCCCATCACGAGCGCCGCGTAGAAGAACGTGAAGACGCTCTCCTTCACGTGCAGGTAGAGGTCCACGATCGTGATCACGAACGCGAAGATCACTTGCCCTTGCGCGTCTTCGGCGACGTCGCGGGGTCGGTGAGCATGTAGAACGTGAAGAGGAAGAAGGGCGGCGACGCGAGCGTGCCGACGATGAGCATCTCGGCCGGGATGTGGTGGCGGAGGAACCACGCGCGGAACGCCGTCTGCAGCGTGTAGAAGACCAGGAAGCTGCCCACGAGCCAGTTGCGGCCGACCTTCAGCACGAAGAGCGTGAGCGCCGCCATCAGCATGAAGAGGCTCATCGTCACGCTGCCGCCGGCCCACTGGTACGCGGGCGCCGCGGTCACGAGCTCGTGCGAGAGCAGCAGCGAGGTCGACACGCCGAACATCGACGGGTTGAAGACGTGGCGCCCCTCGAAGGTCAGCGCGTACTTCGAGCCGACGGTCAACAAGACCGGGAAGAAGAGCACCCAGCTCGAGTGCGAGTAGTTCAGGAGCAACGCGAGCGAGCAGCAGCTGATGTACGCCGAGAGCGGCACCAGGCGCTTGCGACGAAGGCCCCACGCGAGCGCCATGTCGAGCAACGCGCCGCTGCCGACGATCGCGAGCATCTGCCCCGCGCTCCGGTTGAAGCCCAAGAACGTGAAGCCGAGCACGCCGTAGAGCGTGAGGATCGCGGCGAAGGGAAGCCGCGGATCACGCAGCGCCGGCACCTCCCATCCCTTGGCGCGGGCGCGCTCGGCGAGCGCGTGGCCGCGGGTACGAATCGGGGCGAAGGGACGAAGGGGAAAGGGAGCGGTAGTCATCGGAAGCTCGCGGAGAGAGGCGGTCTCGAGGCGGCCGTTCGGGCGACGGGTCGTCTCGAGGCGGATGGGTTCAAGCCAGGGCGATCTCGAAGCCGGGGCGCACGTAGCCGAAGGCGCCGGGGCGCGCGTCGGTGCCGAAGTCGTGCGTCGCCCACGGGCTGTCGGGGCGGCAGACGGCGTAGAACGTCGCGCCCATGCCGCTCGTGAGGTAGCCACGCAGCGCGGCACGAAGCGGGTCCTCGCGCTCCATGTAGAGCATGAGGAACGCGTGCTCTCCGCCGCGCAGATCCGCGTAGGCACGATCGAGCAGCGCCATCAGCACGCGCGGGTCGTGGCTCGGCACACAGAGGTGCGTCGCGTAGGCGTAGTGAAGCAGCTCGCCGGGCTCGGGCAGCGGCGTCGAGCCGAGCACCTTGCTGAGCGCGCCGTAGCCGGCCTTCACGGCCTTCATCGAGCCACGGTAGTCGAGCACGCGGTAACGCTTGACCGCGTGCGCGTCCCAGGGCGCGAAGCAGCCGACGAGCGTGCCGCGCTCGCTGCGCGCGAGGTAGAAGCTCTCGGGCGAGAAGCCCGGCCACTTCGTCAGACGACGCGCGAAGCGGCCCTCGAAGAGCACGTCGCCGAAGGGTCGCGTGCGCTGGTCCGCCTCGAGGAAGGCTAGCACCTCTTCCATCTCGGAGGCCTTGGCGCGTGTGACGACGTAGGGCGTCTTTCGCGGACGCCGCGGGTGCGCGAGCAAGACGTTCGTGATCACGAACGAGCGCAGCGGTCGGTAGAGCGGCTTGTTCGGAAAGCGCGGGTCGCGGGAGACGAGCGCCTTCTTCGCGGCCTCGTTGCCGTCGAAGACCAGCGTGTACATCAGCTCCGCACCAAGCGCGTCGCTGGCCTGCTCGAACTGCTCGCGAAAGACCGAACCGAGCACGGTGCCGCCACGAATCGCGGAGGTGAAGCGCAGGTCCGTCATGTACGCGGTGCGCGTGCGCTTGCCGGCGAGGTACGCGTCGCGCCCGAGAAAGGACGCGACGCCTTCGAGCTGGCCGCCCTTGTCGAACGTCACGACACGCTGCTCGGCAGCGTCGTGCTCCATGTCGTAGAGCGCGAAGAAGTTCGGGTCGCGCTCGACCGCGAGCTTCAGGTCCGCGTCCATCGTGACCTTCGCGTAGACCTCGGCGAGCGCCGCGCCTTCGTCCCGTCGCGCGAGGCGGGTCACGACGTCGGCCGGAGCGCGCGAGGGCGTCTGCATCGTCGGCTCCATGGCTCAGATCCAGAACTTCGCGTGCGCGACGGTGGGCTCGGGGCGCGCGTCGATCTCGCCGGCCTCGGCGTGATCACGGAGCGACTCGATGAAGACGTGCAGCGTGTCGGCCGGCGTCGAGACGAAGGAGCGTCCGCCGTAGTGCCCGACGTTCCGGCCGTGCACCTTCATGATGTCGACGTCCTGCTCGATGACGCGGCGCGTGTAGAAGTGCAGGAAACCCCGCAGGAAGGGCAGCGCCGGACGAACGTCGACGAAGGGCAGCTTGAAGCTGATGAGCGTGTAGACCTTCGAGCGCAGCGGAGAGATCGGCGTGCACTGGCTCGTGATGACGAAGCCGGTCTCGGGCGCCTCGGGCTCGCCGTAGAGGTAATCGACCCGCGTCACGTTCGGCATGAAGAACCGGTCCGTGTGCGTCATCGGCAGTCCCTTCGGGTTGAGCACGCGCGACGTGAAGCCGATCTCGTCCTGGGGCTGGTCGTAGGTCACGAGCACCGACGAATCCGTGCGCTCGACCTCCATCGCGACCTCGCGGCGCGAGCGGTTGCGGAACCAACCGCGGTGCACCCAAACCGTGTGGGGCACGTCCATGAAGTTCTCGACGAGCGCGGTGACGCCGTTGTCGAAATCGGTCTCCATGTAGTAGGCGCCCCACCCCGCTTCGTCGTGGTGCGGCATCGCGAAGGGCACGCGATCGGGGTACTTCTCGGGCGGGTGATCGGAGCCGCCCATCCACACCCAGACGAGCCCGTCGCTCTCGCGGACCGGGAAACGCTCGATGCTCATCGGCAGCGCGCGGCCGTCGGGACCTTCCGCGGGAACGTTCACGACGTGACCCGCCGCGTCGTAGGTCCAGCCGTGGTAGGGGCAGCCGATGCAGCCGTCGAAGAGGTCGCCTTCCGAGAGCGGCGCGTTGCGGTGCAGACAACGGTCGACGAGCGCGACGGCTTCGCCTTCCTTGCCGCGAAAGAGCACCAGCTTCTCTTCGAGAATCTCCGCCGCCCACGGCTTCTTCGCCGTGACCTGATGGCTCTGCGCCGCGACGTACCACTGGCGGTCGAGCGTCCCGCACGCGTCACGCATGCGCTGGCGGCCCTTCGTCAGACGGTCGGTCGCGACGATCTGCGCGTGCTCGTGGGGGTTGCACATGACTCAGGCTCCTCCGAGCGAAACGCTCGACCCCGCGCCGACTCCGAAGGCGCGATCCCAATCCACGGCGTCGTCCCCGACGCGCGGATCCAAACACGTGAGCTTCACGTCGCCGGCGCGGCGGCCACGGCGCCCGTGCTCGCGAAGGAACGTCGCGGCGCCGTCGCTCACCCGCACCACGTCCATCGGCGCGAGCTGTCCGAGGCGCACGCAATACGCGTAGTGGTGCCCCGTCGCGAGGTGCGCCTCGACGATCTCGCGCAGACGCTCGAGCTGCGCGTCGCTTCCGTCCAGCTCGACGTAGAGCCGGTAACGCGCCGGACGATCGACGGGCGCGAGCAACGCGAAGCGCGGCGCGAGGCCGAGCTGACGCGTCGCGATCGCGAGCGCGTCTTGTACCTGCGCGGCGTGAATCTTCTCGCCGAAGCGGTCGGCGACGCGCTCGAGCTTCTCCACGAAACGAAGGCGGGGAAGCGCGTGATGCCGGCCGACCACCTCGACCACGTCGAGTAGGCGGTAGCGGTAGAGTCCCCCGCGCGTGCTCAGGAGCGGCGTGTAGCGCGCTCCCACGCGCGCCTCGTGCGCGAGGATCGGCGCCGAATCCGGGTTCTCGACGTCGACGAGCTCGATCAGATGGCTCGCGGCGGCGAGGACGGATCCCTCGCGATTTCCGAGCGGTAACGAGACCACGCCTTCGGTCGCGAGCAGCCCCTTCGGTTGAATCGTGGTGCGGGGGAAGAAACGTCGCAGCGCGGGCAAGAACGCCGCGGAGGGGCCGTCGGTCCAGCTCGAGACGAGCGTCAGCCGCGGCCAGACCGCCTCGCCGACGAAGCTCCCTTCGCGGTCGAGACCCGCGCGAATCGCGGTCGCGCGACCCGGCGACAGACACACGAGCAGGTCCTCGAGGTGCGTTTCGGCCTGCTCCATCAACAAGGTCAGGAAGGTCGGCGACCACACACTGACGAGCCCGAGGTCGTCGCGCTCGAAGAGGCGGCGAAGCGTCTCGAAACGCCAGGTGTCGACGTCCGCGATGCGCGCGAGGCGACCCGGCACCGCGAGCAGGCGGTCCAGCGCGAAACGTTCGATCGGCCCGAAGTACGCGGCGTCGTCTTCGAAGCCGATGGGTAGCCCGCCCGAGGTGCGCTCGTCGCGGCGCGCGACCGGCGACACGCTCCAATAGCTCGAGGTGCCGAGCAGACGCGGGTGCCGGGCGTGCAGGTCGAAGAGCCAGGGTCCCGTCGCGGCGGCGAAGTCCGCGAGCAGACCCGACGTGTAGGGCACGAGCTTTCCGGTGCTGGTCGAGCCGCCGGTGCGCTCGAGCATTCGGACCTGCTCCGACGTGAGCACGCCCTGCTCGCCGCGCGCGATGCGCTCGATCCACGGCGCGAGCTCTTCGTGGCGCACCGCGGGAACGCGCGCGCGAAAGCTCGCCAGATCACGCACACGGTCGAAGCCGTGGGCCTTGCCGTACGCGGTGCTCGCGTTGGCGCGCACGAGCTCGGCGAGAAGAGCGAGCTGCGCGCGCTCGGGGTCCCGCGCCGCGCGCGCGAAACGAGCCGCCGCCGGCGCGAGCGAAGCGGCGAAGCCCGCCCCCAGCATCGCGAGCCGCGTGCTCACAGCTTCACCTCTTGAGACGCCGTGAGCGCCGGAACCTCGCCCTCGACCGGCAGCGGGCGACGCACCCAACGCTTGAGGGGGCGCATCGCCGAACGCCACGCCCCACGGACGACGAAGGCCGAGTCGACCTTGCCGAGGCAGCAGAGCTCGTCGCCGTGCACGTGACCGGGATTGCGCTCCGCGAAGAAACGCACGTCGGGGTGCACGAGCTGCTCTTCCGCGATGGGCGCGACGCATGCGCGCAGGCGGCCGTGCGGCTCCGGGAAATGGAGCACGCCCTGCTCCGCGTCGTAGGCGTCGCCGTAGCGATCGCGGCTGAGGAGATCGAGGATGGCCTGCGCGCGCGGCGAGGTCGGGCGGTCGTGGCGCGGCCAATGCTCGGGGAAGTTCCGCGCGAGCAGGAGGTAGGTCTTGTACCCCTTGCTGATCAGGAACCAGTAGAGCGGCGTGCCGAGCGAGCGCGCCTTCTGGCGCACGAGGAACGCCAGGAAGGTCCAGTGCAGGGCGCTCTGGCCCCAATACTCGACGTCCACGATCGTGTCGCCGCTGAAGATGGCGCGAAACCGACGGCCGCCCTCGCGACGGTCGTAGACCTTCAGCGTGGAGAAACCACGAATCGACCCGTCGCCGGTGTCGCGAAGGACGATGACGTGGTCCTTCTCCGCGAGATCACGTTCGAAGTCAGTCCGACGAACGTCCGCGTAGTAGTCTCGAAACAGACCCCACATCGCGTCGCGGTCGTCGGGGCGGAGCGCGGACACCCGGACGGTGCGCCCCCGAAGGCGACCCGAGCGCTCGCGAGGTGCGTCGACCTCCATCGGGCCCCGCCAGCTCATCGGAGGACTCCCATGGCGGAGGAG
Source organism: Sandaracinus sp. (assembly GCA_020633125.1). Taxonomy (GTDB): domain Bacteria; phylum Myxococcota_A; class Polyangia; order Polyangiales; family Houyiibacteriaceae; genus JACKEH01. The sequence goes on from JACKEH010000013.1 coordinate 50,018, forward strand.
GGACGGGTCGGCGTCCGCGGCTCGGGTCGAATGCCCGCGCCAGCTCGCACCACGTCCAGGCGCATCGAAGCGCCCGAAGAGAATCGGTCGATCGACATAGAGGTACCCACCACGGCGAACGAGCGTTCACCGAGCACGACAGCGGCACGTCCCCACCAAAGGACGCCTGCACGATCAAGGGAGGAAGAGCCCCGATCGACTCCGCCGCTTGACGCAGTGTGTCATGACGGGTTTTCCCGGTCGCGCAACCGCTTTGACGCAAGGCGTCAAGCTCCGAGGTGCGTCATGGTGGCCAAACCGGCGACCTTTCACGCGGTTTTCGGATTGGCGTGTCGTGACGGCCCGTGGCGCTTTTCACAGGCCGGAAACGAAGCCCGAGCGCGAGCGACGCTCACTTCCGAGAAGGACCGTCGCGCTCCCAAAACGCGCTCAGGGCGTGCAGCTCAGACCGATGTCCTCGGAGTGGGAGCAGTTGTGAACGCCCCACCCACCCGACGGGCAGGCTCCCACGCTCGACTCGGTCCCCGCGCAGTTCAGGTCGTCGAGCCAGATCGGGTCGACGCCGTCCGGGACCGCGCTCGTGAGCAGCGCGTTGCCCGCGGTCGAGAAGCCGAGCTGACGACATCCCACAGCGATGAAGTTGCTTTGACGCGTGTCCATCGTGCTCAGGAAATCGTCGCAGACCGTACCCCACACGCCGTTGCGCAGGACCTCGATGCGGCCGTTGTTTCGTGCCGTGCCGCCGACCAGGCGGACGTCGCCCTCGACGTGGACGTCGCAGCGGAAGCCGGCGCCCTCCGAGGTCGAGCAGTTCTCGGTCCCGTAGGGCTGATGCGGGCAGTCGCCGATTCGGCGCTCGGTGCCGGTGCAGTTCACGTCGTCGAGCACGAACGTGTTGGTCGGCGAGTCGTAGGTCGAGAGGAACGCACCGTTGGCGTACCCGAGCTGCTGGCAGACCGTGATGTCGTTGTAGCCGAAGTCCGAGTAGGCCCCGTCGAAGTAGTCGTCGCAGACCTCTCCCCACGCGCCGGAGTGAAAGATCTGCAGCCGCCCCTCCATCCCACTCGGCCCGTCGACGAGACGAATGTCGCCTTCGCCCGGAACACAGCGGACGCCGACCGCTTCGCTCGCGCTGCAGTTCTCGCGACCCCAACCGGCGAACGCACACTGCGCGAGCGTCGACTCGCTCCCCGTGCACACGACGTCATCCATCACCGGCGTCGCCGTGCCGCCGCCGAAGGAGCCGAGGAACGAATGGCCCGTGCCCGTGTAGCCGAGCTGACGGCAGACCACGTTCGCGAACGCGCCCTGGTTGATCGAAGGCGTGTCGTCGCAGACGTCGCGCCAACTGCCGCCGTAGAGCACCTCGACGCGGCCGTGGTTGCTTCCTTCGCCGCCGCGAAGGCGCACCGGCAGGTGGAAGCCCGCTTCGACCTGGCAACCGGAGTCGCAGCCGTCGAAGCGCACGGTGTTGCCGTCGTCGCACTCCTCGCCCGTTCCGTCGAGCGTGCCGTTTCCGCAGGTCGTGTTCGAGCAGCCCGAGGTGTCGAATGCGCAGCTCGTGCATCGAAGCGTGCCCGTCGCGAAGCCTTGGGAGACGCAGGTCTGCCCGGCGAGGTTGGAGCCGTCGCACGCCTCGCCGCCGCGAATCTGCCCGTCGCCGCAGATGGGGGTGCACATCGACGGAGTGAACGCGCAGGTCCAACCGGCCTCCACGGTGCACCCCATGCTGCAGCCGTCGCCGCTCGCGTCGTTGCCGTCGTCACAGGCTTCGCCGCCCTCGAGCATGCCGTTGCCGCACGCTTCGATCACACACGCGCTCGTGTCGAAGCGGCACGACGTGTCGCACCGCAACGAGCCACGCGTGAAGCCCTGCGTCGCGCAGGTCTGACCCCCGAGGTCGGAGCCGTCGCACGCCTCGGCGCCGTTGACGACGCCATTGCCACAGTTGTCGCAAGCCGAGACATCGAAGGTGCAGCTCTCGTTGCACGCGAGCGTGCCGCGCACGAACCCGGCCGAGGTGCAATCGGCTCCGCCGAGGTCGGCGCCGTCGCAAACCTCCGTGGCCTCGCGCGTGCCGTTCCCACAGCTGATCGAGGTGCACGCCCCGTCGTCGAGGCCGCACGACGCGTCACAACGAAGCTCGCCTCCCGTGAACCCACGCGACGCGCAGGTCGCGCCTCCGAGCGCGGCCCCGTCGCATTCTTCGCCGAGGTCGATCACCCCGTCGCCGCAGGAGCGGCAGCCCGACGTGTCGAACTGACACTCGCTGTTGCAGACCAGCTCGCCCGTCGTGAACCCCTCGGTGGTGCAATCGGCGCCGTCGAGCGATGCGCCGTCGCACTCTTCGCCGTCGTCCACCACGCCGTTGCCGCAGGTCGTCTCCACACACGCGGTCTTGTCGAAGGAGCAGAGCGTGTCGCAGCCGAGCTCGCCGCCCGCGTAACCGAGGTCGACGCAGGTGGTGCCGTCGCGAACCTCGCCGTCGCACTCCTCGCCGATTTCGACCGTGCCGTTGCCGCAGATCGAAGGCGGCTCGACGGGACCGACGTCGGCTCCCGGCCCGCTGTCGCTCCGCCGACCGCCGGCGTCCTCGGTGCCACCGACACCCGACGCGCAACCGAAGACGAAGAAGAGAATCCCGAGGCCAAGCGACGACGAACGCTTCATGCGACGCCCAGGGTAGCAGCCGTGAGCCCCGTTCCCGAGCGTCGTTCGCGTCGAGGAGCCCTCGGGAGGGAGAACGGGTTCCGAACGCCAGCCTCGCTCGCAGGGATTCGGCCCGTGCGGGTGGGGCCGATCCGGCTTCGTCCGTTGGGAGAGCGCGCCGCCCCCTCGAGCGCACCGAGCCGATCGAGACGACGCGCCGCTCAACCCGCGCCGAGCACGCGCGCGTAGGCGGCCGCGCGGTCGGCGGCGATGTCCGCGAGCACCGCTTCGATCGCCTCGGTGCCGCGCGCGCAAACCGTCTCGAGGTTTCGTTCCGCCACCCGCTCGTGCAGCGGCTTCTTCACCGGCCGCGCCAGAATCTCGGCGAGCGAGGTCGTCGAGAGATCGATGAAGTCGGTGCCTTCTTCACCACGCCTCAGCTCCGAGAGCACCGAGAGCCGCACGCATTGAATCGTCGGGTCGGGCGAACGGCGGAGGAAGGGCACGAGGCGCGCCGCGGCCCCGAGGTCGGCGGGCGCGTCCGGGTGAAACTCGGCGAGCGCCATCGGCGGGGTGCGCCCGTGGGCGTCCGCGTGGCGTTCCCGAAGCTCGGCGACGAAACGCGCGAAGGCGTCGCGTGGCATCGACACACGCGGGAAGACGACGAGCCCGACCGCCACGTGATCACGCGCGGCGTGGGCTTCGACGGCCGCCAGCGCGGGCCCAAGGTCCTGCGCGAGCGAGGCGTCGTCCTCGAGCACGATGCGCACTTCGACCTCGCCTTCGCGTCGCGCGCGCTCTGCCCACGGGCAGAAGCCGAAGCCTTCGACGACCTCGACCTCGTAGCGCTCGTAGATGCGGCGTGCTTCGCGCTCGAGCGCGACGAGCTGCTCCGCCGAGGGCGGCGTTTCGCTCATCGCCCCTTGGCGTCGAGGTAGTCGCGCAGGTGCGGGACGATCTTGCGACGCCGAATCTCTTCCACGGTGAGGAAGTCGGCCCAGACGACCTCGCGACGGTCGATGCGAATCACCGGCTTCTCGCTGATGCGCGTCTCGTAGATGTCGAGCGTGTCCTTGCGGAACTCGAAGGGATGGGTGCCGTGGTAGGCGTGCGTGAAGGTCGATGGCTCGAGCACGACGCTCGTCTCTTCGCGCAGCTCCCGCGACGCCGCGACGCGCGGGTCCTCGCCGGGATGGACGTAGCCACCCGGCAAGGTGTGAAAGCTCCGGTACGAGTTCTTCACGAGGAGGAGCCGCTCGTCCCACCACACCGCCGCGAGCGCACCGCTCGTCTCGGGCCGTCGAACGAACCAATAGCTCCGGAGCATCAGGTGGGCCGCGCGGTAAGCCGTCCGGATGGGACCGTCGATCATCGCGACGAATCGTACCGCGAATCGCGCGCGAAAGTGCGAATCCGCGACAGGCGGGCGCCACGTGCGGCCAGAGCGGAGGATTGAATCGCGCTCACGGCGCACGTGTCGCGAAGCGCGGGACCGCGCTCAGTGCGGGCATCCGTTGCACGGATTCCCGCTCTTCTCTTTCCTCGAGGGAGCGGCGCCAACCGGCAAAGCCGGATTGGGGCCCCCTGCCACCACCGAGCACGGCCCCGACTCGCACGGATTGGATCCGTGCAAGGGGGGCGTGCTCTCAGACGAGCAGACGCCGCGCGCGGTCGACGAAGTCCTTCTCCTGCTTCGGCGTCTCGACCTTCGTGCGCTCGGGGATCTTCCGTCCCTTCGACACCGCCGGTCGCGCAGCGATCGACTCCATCCAACGCGTGAGCGCGGGGAGCCCCTCGATCGACACACCCGACCACGCGTACGTGTGCACCCACGACCAGTTGGCGATGTCGGCGATCGAATACTCGTCGCCGGCCAAGAACTCGCTCTCGGAAAGCCGCCGCTCGAGCACCTCGAAGAGCCGCCGGCTCTCCTTCTGGTAGCGCTCGATCGCGAACGGAATCTTCTCCGGTGCGTAGCGGAAGAAGACGTTCGCCTGGCCCATCATCGGACCCACGCCGCCCATCTGGAACATCAGCCATTGCATCGCGCGGCTGCGCGCTTTCGGATCCGTCGGCAGAAGCCGCCCGGTCTTCTCCGCCAGGTAGGTCAGGATGGCCCCCGACTCGAAGACGACGAAGTCGTCGGCGTCGTGGTCGACGATCACGGGGATGCGCCCGTTCGGGTTGAGCGCCAGGAACCACTCTTCTTTCTGATCGAGCTTTCCGAGATCGATCGGGTGGACCTCGTAGGGAAGCGCGAGCTCTTCCAGCGCGATGCTGGCCTTCCAGCCGTTGGGCGTGGACGCGGTGTAGAGAGTGATCGGCATGGCGTACGGACGCTCCGGATTCGAGGACGTTACCTCGGACGCGAGGGGGGTGCTCGTGGCGGCCGGCTTCGACTCGACTCCGTTCGGCCGACTTCGACTGGGTGTGGTTCTCATCCTGACGCGAGAACGGGCACCAGAACCGCGTTTCGCGCCTCAGAGACAGAGTCAGAGACCGCGCTTCGCGCCACCGTGCGTCGCGCCACCGCGCTTCGCGCCACCGCGCTTCGCGCCACGCCGCGCTTCGCGCCTCACGGCTTCGCCGACACCGCGCTTCGCGCCTCACGGCTTCGCCGACACCGCGCTTCGCGCCACGAACACCCACCGACTCCGCGAGGAATCTGCCTCCCCCACCCACGACCGCTAGACTGCGCACGTGCAACGGTGCCGTTCGCTCCTGCTCCTCACGCTCCTCGCAGGATGCGGCAGCACGGAGCCGGAACGCCGAACCCCACGAGAACCGAGCGCACCGAACGCGGTAGCCGACGAAGCTCCCTCCGAAGCCGTCGCCCCCTCGGAACCCGGCCAGCGGGACGAGACACACGCACTTCCCCCGGTCGTGCGCCTTCCCCTCGCGTCCGAACGCGCCCTCGACGCGGTGGTGTCCCGCGCGCTCGCTCGCGGCGACGTCCCCGGCGTGGTCGTGCTCCTCGGCCGTCGCGACGGCGTGATCTTTCGCCGCGCGTACGGCCGACGCGTCGTCGAGCCGATCGAGAAGCCGATGACCGAAGACACCCGCTTCGATCTCGCTTCGCTCACCAAACCCTTCACCGCGCTCACCGCCATGCGCGTCGCCGAAGCGCGCGGCGTGTCGTTCGACGCCTCCGTCGACGCGGTGCTCCCTGAGCTCGCGGGCGGCGGCATCACGCTCGCCGACCTGATGACGCATCGCGCCGGGCTGCGTCGCGTCAACGCGCTCACCGACTACGAAGGCACACGCGAAGAACGCATTCGTCGCACGCTCGAAGGTGCGCGCGAGCGCGCACGCGGTGCGCCTCGCTACGGCGATCTTCACTTCCTCGCGCTCGGCACCTGGATCGAGCGTGTCGAAGGCGAACGGCTCGACGAGGTCATGCGACGCGAGGTGCTCGCTCCGCTGCAGCTCGAAGCCTCCTTCGGACCGCTTCGTGAGAGCCCGACCCTCCGCCTCGCCGCCACGGAACGCGCGCCTCGCCGCGCCGCCGAGGGCGAACCCGCGCCCATCCTGCACGGCGACGTCGACGATCCACGCGCCTGGCGCCTCGACCACGTCGCCGGTCACGCGGGGCTCTTCGCGAGCGCCGACGACCTCGCCAAGCTCGCCGAGGCCTTGCTGCACGCGCGCCTCTGGCCCGCGAACCTTCACGCGGCCATGCGGCGCTGCGACGGCGGTCGAACGCTCGGATGGGATTGCGACACGCTCACCCGCGACGGCTTCTCCTCGGAGGCCTTCGCGCACGGTGGCTACACCGGCACCTGGCTCGCGATCGATCCGACGAACGATCTCTACGTCGTGGTGTTGAGCAACCGCGTACACCCCGACGGCGAAGGACGCGTCGGCGATCTCCGCAGCGCCGTCGCGCGCCTCGCGCTCGAAGCCCGCGCGCAGATTCCACCTCCGCACCCTGCGACCGTGCTCGGCGTCGACCGCCTTCGCGCAGAGTTCGAGGCCGGCGCCTCACGGCTCGCCGGACGTCGCGTCGCGCTCCTCACGCACGACGCGGGACGGGCCCGCGACGGCTTGCCGACGAGCGAGCTCTTCTGGCGCGCCCACCTCGAAGGCACGCTCTCGCTCGCGCGAATCTTCGCCCCCGAGCACGGCCTCGCGAGCGACGCCGAGGGCCACGTGGAGAACGGCACGTTCCGTGGGGTGCCCGTCACGAGCCTCTTCGGGCGCACGCGAACCCCGAGCGCCGAGGATCTCGAAGGCGTCGACGTGATCGTGGTCGACGTCCAAGACGTCGGCGCGCGCTTCTTCACCTACGCGAGCACCGTGCACGAGGTGCTTCGCGCCGCCGCCACACACCACGTCGAGGTGCTCGTGCTCGACCGACCGAACCCGCTCGGCGCGGTGCAGGCCGGCCCCGTGCTCGACGACCGCTACCGCTCCTTCGTGAACCACCACCCGTTGCCGCTTCGGCACGGGCAGACGATCGGCGAGCTCGCGCGACGCCTCGCACGCGACGACGGGCTCGACCTGCGCCTCGACGTGCTCGCGATGGACGAGGTGCCAGCCGACTGGTGGGCGAGCGGCCTACGTTGGGTTCCCCCCTCCCCCAACCTGCCGACCGCGAAGAGCGCGTGGCTCTACTTGGGCGTCGCGTTGGTCGAAGGGACGAACGTGAGCGTCGGCCGCGGCACCGATCTCCCTTTCGAGGTCGTCGGCGCGCCGTGGGTGGACGCCGACGCGCTCCTCGCGTCGATGGGCACGGTCCAAGGCGTCCACGTCGAGCCCGTGCATTTCACGCCCGAGGCGCGCCCCTACCGACGCGAGCGATGCCACGGGCTTCGCTTCGAGCTCGTGGACGCCAGCCGCTTCGACCCGCTCGCCCTCGGCGAGGCGCTCGTCCGTGCGCTCGCCCGAACCCACCCGGACGCGTGGGATCGGTCACGGCTCGTCCGGATGATCGGGGACGACGCGACCACCGAGCGCTGGACCAGCGCCACCGAATAACCCTTAGTTTCCAACACTTACGACACACCCTCCCCGTGTTCGGCATTCGCCGGTCGCCATCGCGTCGTGGCGTGCGTCAACATCCCGAGGGAAGCTCGCCCGCGCACGATGCGTACACCGCGCGTGCCCTTCTCCGGCTACGCCCGCATGGACACCCTCCGCTTCGGCTCCTCTCCTCCGCCTCCCAGCGACCCCACGCGTCGTTGGGACAAGCGCGAAGACTCGCTCGTGGGGGGCGAGTACCGCGTGCTTCGACGCATCGGCAAAGGCAGCGGAGGTGCGGTCTACGAGGCGCGTCACGAGCTGAGCGGTCAGCAGGTCGCGGTGAAGATCCTGCACGACCGGCTGACCGGCTCCGACACGCAGCGGCGCCGCTTCGATCGCGAGGCGCGCACGGCCGCGGTCGTCGTGCACCCGAACATCGTGCGCCTCTACGATGCCGGCACCGACGAAGACGGCACCGCGTGGCAGGTCTTCGAGCTGCTCGAAGGTCGCGACCTCGCGAGCCTCATCGAAGAGCGCACGCTCTCGGTCAACGAAGCCGTCTGGCTCGCCGGCGAGCTGCTCGAAGCGCTCGAGGCCGTGCACGCACGCGGCTTCGTGCACCGCGACATCAAGCCCGAGAACGTCTTCCTCGCGACCGCCGCCGGCAATCGCTCTGCGCCCTTTCACGTGAAGCTGCTCGACTTCGGCATCGCCAAGCCGCTCGTGCCTTCGGCCTCGACGCCTTGGGTCACGGACGAAGGCGTGATGCTGGGCACGCCGCACTTCATGGCGCCGGAGCAGATCGCGGGCGACAAGCCCATCGCGCCGACCACCGATCTGTGGGCCACCGGCGCGGTCCTCTTCACCGCGCTGACGGGTCGGCCGCCCTTCGACGACAAGCAGCTCAGCAAGCTGCTCGTGCGCATCGCCCGCGAGCCGGCCCCTTCGATTCTGCCGCTGCGACCCGACGTGCCCGAAGCGTTGGCGTCGATCATCGCGCGCGCGTTGCGGAACCACCCCGCGCACCGCTTCCCTTCCGCGTCGGCGATGCTCGCGGCGCTCGACGACGCGTTGCCCCAGACGCTCGCGCCTGCGCGCTGAGCTCAGCGAGTGACTTCGCGGCAGCGCTGCACGAGCGACGCCGCCCACACCCAGCCCGCGACGGGTTCGCGCAGACGCGCCCAGCTCCCACGTCGCTCTTCTTCGACGACGACGGTTCCGTCGGGAAGCGACGCGCTCACCGGTGCTCCAGGCGCGGGTCGCGAGCGAACGTTCAGCGCGCTGCGGTCGGAGACGACGCGCTCGCACCGAAACGCGATGCGCCCTTCGACCGCGGTCACACCGGACTGCTCGCCGTAGGGCGTGACCACGACCCCCGTCTCGAGGTCGACCACGTCCAGACGCGCTTCGAACGCGGTGCCCCAATCGTTGATGCGCTCGTAGGTGACGAGCGCGAGGTGGCGGTCGCCGTGCAAAGCCCACGTCTCCGGCATGCGCACGAGGTCGACGCGAACCTGACGACCTCCTTCCGACGTGATCTGCATCGAGGTCCGCCCGTCCTCGCGCGGCGTGCCCTGCACCACACGCAGGCGCGACTCGGCGGCAGCGGGCGGCGTGGGCAACGCGTCGCTCGTCGGGACCAAACGCCCCTCGCGTGTGATGCGCACCGACTCCGTGCGTTCGTCGTCTCCGCGGTTGCGAAAGACCTGCGCCTGGACCCGGAGCGCCTCGCCGTCGGGATCGATGCCCACCACCGTGCTGGCGTCCACGCCCCCACGCGGAAAGGTGCCGACCGTGCGCCCTCGGCCTCGGCCCGCCGTGTCGAGCACACGCATGCGCAGACGTCGTGGGAGGCAGTCGAGAACCGACTCGCCCTCGTCGGTGACGACCAGGAGCGTTTGGCGATCGGGAAAGAGCGCGAAGGCCAAGCCGGGCTCGCTCCATCGCCCCAGCACCTCCCCATCCGCGCGCACCCGCACGACCGACTGACGACTGACGAAGACGAAGCCGTCGTCGGTCGCTCCGACGTAGACGGGTACGTCCTGCGGCTCACAAGCCCGCGCGGGCGAGGCGAAGTGCGCGACGATCGAGAACGCAGCCAGCAACGAGAGACGCATCCGCTCACGTTATCCGAGAGCACGTCCTCGCGCGTTCCCCGAGCCGGGACGTCGCTCAGATCCAGAGGATCAACCCGAGCGCTGGCGTGAGCACACGACCGCGGCGATCGATCTCGTGCTCCATCGCGGTACCGGACATCTGCAGATCGAGGTCGGCCTGCACGCGTGCCCGCGCGATCGTGAGCTCGAACGCGACCCAGAAACGATTGCTGCCGACGGCGACACCGAGCTGTCCCGCGGTGAAGAGCGCGTGCCCTCGCGCGGTCACGGGCACCTCGGTCACGCACTCGCCGTCGACGCGTCGCGAGCAATAGTCGAAGCGCGCGTTCGCCCGCGACCACACGAGCTTGGGACCCGCCCACACGTGCACGTGCTGGCGGCTGTAGCCGACGACGAGCGGAATCGAGACGTCGAGGCGACGAAAGCTCCGTAGATCCACGCGCGAGGCGAATCGCTCGACGGGAAAGGCGCGAAACGATCCGTCGACGTTCAAGCCGATCGCGCCGTAGATGCCCGGCGAACGCCGCAGCCACTGGAAGCGGAGACCCGCGCCGGCCGAAGTCGAGCGCACCCGCGCGCCGAGCTCGAGACGTTTGGAGAGACCCGCCGACATCGCGAGCTGACCGTCTCCGGCGGGAGGCGCGAGCAACGCCGCGCCCGCGACCGCGGCGATCTCACGCAAGCGCGCGGCGCTCGGGTTGCCGCTACCACGAAGCTCTTCGAGCTCGTCGCGCACCTCCCCGGGCAGGCCGACGGGCGGTGTGACCTGCGCGGAGGTCGTCACGGAGACGTGCCCCGCGGGCGTGATCCGTGCGGGCTGCAAGCTCGTCAGCGAGGTGGAGCACCCCGCGAGAACGAGCACGGAGACAAGTACCCCCGGTCGCAAGTTCGTTCCGGGTATCCGCGGCCCTCGACCCAGATCTCGCTCGCCAACCTCCTCGAATAGGCTTCGGCCTGTCCTTCGTCGGTGCGGCAAACGACCTCCGCGCCGATCATCCACGGCAACCCGGAACGAACTTGCGACCGGGGGTACGAAGGCAGCGAAACGCACGACGTGGCTCGCTCAGCGAGCGCCGTGCCATGTGCGATTTCCCTTCGCATTTCGCGGCCCGTCCGTCGAGGTCGCGCCAAGCGGGCTCGCTCGGTGGCACAAAGCGCGTCGTTCGACGTGGCTCCCACGACGTCGCCGCGAGAGGTCCGCGAGTCAGCGCAAGCGACCGCGCCCCTCGTTCGAGCCCGCTCAGCGTCGTCGACGCCGCGACACGAGCCAGAGCCCGACGAGCCAGGGCAAGAGACCACGCGCGTCGCCCGAGCTGCGGCAACCGCAACCTCCGACGGCGCGATCCACGCGGCCTTCGCGACGTCCCGCGTCGCGGGTCGCGCCGCCGTCGTCGTCGACGCTTCCGCCGTCTCGTGCCGGGCCACCGTCTTGCCCCGGGCAGAGGAGGTCTTCCCCGTCGCAGTCCTGGTCGACGCCGTCGCCGCAGGTCTCCGTCGCACCGGGGAAACGCGTCGCGTCCGCGTCGTCGCAATCGACGCTCGTGTTGTGTCCGTCGCCGTCGAGGTCGACCGGTGCGTCACGGCAGACGTCGTCTCCGTCGCGCATCTCGCAACCGTTGGCGCACGTCTCGCGGCTCACCTCGCCGCCCACGCAGCGTGCACGTCCGTCGCCGTCGCAGCGCCACTCGGCGTCGAGGCCGGCCGGGCAGGTCGGCGCGTCGGCGCACACGTCGTCGCTTCCGACCGGCATCGACACGCAGCCGCCCGGACACGCTTCCGTCATGACCATGCCGTCGACGCAGCGCGTGCGTTCGGTCGCGGCGGCGTTGCAGGTCCAGATCGGGAAGGTTCCCGCCGGACATGTCGGCGTCGGGTCGCCGCAGGTCGCGCCCGGCAAGCCGCGATGCGGTCCTTGCGAAGCCCAGCGGGACGGGCTCGTGGGCGAGCACATGCCTTGAAAGGGATCGTACGCGCTCGACGAGCTCGTGCCGGGCGGGCGCACCTCGAAGTGCAGGTGCGCGCCGGTGCTGCAGCCGGAGCTCGCGATTTGCCCGACGACCTGGCCGCAACGAATCGTCTGGCCGGGCGACACCGCGATGCTGCCCATGCGCATGTGCGCGTAGACCACCTTCGTGTCGCCGTGGTTGACGACGACGTGGTTGCCGTAGCCGAAGCCGTACGCGGTGCCGCAGCGCGAATCGGTCGCCGCGTTGCAGGTGCCACATCGATCGAAGTGTCCGTCCTGCGTGCTCTCGACGGTTCCGTCCGCGGCCGCGACGACGTCGTAGCCCGTGTCGATCGCGCCGTTGCCGCCGCGAAGGCTGAAGTCGCTGCCGCGATGTCCGTCGTAGGAGCTCGTCGCGCAGTTCCAGTCCTGCGAGCCCGCCGCGCCGCCGTTCTGATCGAAGTAGTACCAACCTGCGATGCAATCGCTGCAGGCGGTCGGTCGGCTGAGTTGCGCGTTCGCGGCCGAAGCGACGAACGCGAGTGTGAGTACGACGACGGATCTCACGGCCGCCTCCACGTCACGACGTGCGTGCGACCGGCGTCGTCTTCCCACGCCGCCTCGCCGCCTTCGAAACGAAGCGCGCCGCTCGGCAGCGGCTGCCACTGATCGGGCGGCGACCCGACGCGCGCGTCGCAGTTGGTCAGACAGCGTCGCCCTTCGTCGTCGAAGGCGTGAAGCCCGGCGACGCCTCCGTTGACCGAGCCCACGCCGATCACGGTGCGCCCGTCGGGCGCGAAACGAAGCCCGCCGAGCGCGTAGAGCGTCCGGTCGAGCACGAGGTCGCGACCGTCGGCGATCCGGTGCAGCACGCTCGCCGTGCCCTGCGGCCCCTCGTCGACGACCACGAAGGCGAGCGCGTCGGCGGTGACCGCGGGCGCGTCGAGCACCTCGCGCGCGAGCTCGATGCGACGGGTCGGGTCGCCGTCCACGAAGCGAAAGAGGACACGCTCCGGGGTACGAAGCACGACGTCGGCGCCTTGCTCGAACGCCTCGTGCGCGGCCGGCAAGCCCGCGGGCCCACCCCGTTCCCACGCGTAGAGGCGCACCGGCGCGCCATCGCCCGCGCTCGGCGCCGTGAACAAGGTCGCGCTCACGACGAGCCGACCACGATCCACCAACTCGCTCTGCTCCGACGCCGCCTCGGGCGCGGTACACGCCAACGAGAGGAGCACGCCGAACACCCGAAGCCCCCGCATGAGGCGAAGAATATTCGCTTCCGGTCCCCGACGCGAAGCCCTCCGGCACGTTCGTCCCGACGCGCCGGGTGCCAAGCGCCGGAAACGACGGACTTTGTTTGGCTTCGTGCGCGCTGTAGGGTTCGCGCGATGCGCACGTCTTGGCTCGGGGTTTTGCTGCTCACGTCGCTCGCGTTGCCCGCAGCAGCGCAGCCCACGGACGCCGACGCCGACGGCATCGTCGACGCCGACGAGCGCGACGCGGAGGGCATGCCGGTCGACACCGACGGCGACGGCACGAACGACGAGGACGACCTCGACTCCGACGACGACGGCATCCCCGACGAGGTCGAAGCGGGCGACGACGATCCCGCGACCCCCCCGATCGACACCGACGATCCGGCCGAGCGCCGCAGCCCGAACTTTCGGGACGAAGACTCGGACGGCGACGGCATCGGCGACGCGTTCGAGGCCGGCGACGATCCGACCGCGCCAGTCGACTCCGACGCCGACGGCACGCCCGACTACCTCGACCTCGACTCCGACGACGACGGCCTTCCCGACGCCGTCGAAGGCGGCGTGTCGCGACCCGACCGCGCGCCCCACGACACCGACGGCGACGGCACGCCCGACTACCTCGACCTCGACTCCGACGACGACGGCGAGCCCGACGAGGACACGATCCTCGCGAACGGCACCCTTCGCGACACCGACGGCGACCGCGTTCCGGACGCGCTCTCGCTCGACGACGACGGCGACGGCATCCCCGACGTGGAGGAGATCGAACCGCGCGACGCCGACGGCGAGCCGGCGGACAGCGACCGCGACGGCACCCCCGACGTGCGCGACACCGACTCCGACGGTGACGGCGTCGGCGACCGCATCGAAGGCCGTGGGGACCTGGACCGCGACGGGCTCGCAGACTTCCGGGATCCCGACGCCGACGGCGATGGAATCGTGGACGGCCTGGACGTCTGCCCACGGGTCGCGGACCGCGCACAGCGCGACACGGACGGTGACGGAGTCGGCGACGCGTGCACCGACGACCGCGACGGCGACGGCGTGCTCGACGCCGACGACAACTGCCCCGGCCGCGCGAACGCCGACCAACGCGACGACGACGGCGACGGCATCGGCGACGTCTGCACCTTCGAGCCGCGCATTCCGGGCCCGCCCGGGCTCGCGGGCGGCGGCACGTGCAACGCTGGCGGTGGCATGACGGGCGCGTGGCTCGGGGTGCTCTGGCTCGCACGTCGTCGGCGTCGGACGCGCTGAGCTCGAGACGCCTCTCGCACGCACGACGTCGGCTCGACGTCTCTCGCTCACGCGGCGGCGTCGCGCGGGCGGAGCTCGTCCGTCGCGCGGGGAACCACGTCAGCTCGGCGCGCGCATCGACCAGCCACGAAATCGCGTCGGCCCGGGCCCCGGGTCGAGCACACGTTTCGCGCGCGCGTAGATGCGAAAGAACGCCTCGATCGCGCGCACGTCGCGCGGTCGAAGGATCTCGCCCACGACGAGCTTCGGATCGGCGACCCCGTGATCGACGAAGTCGAGCACACCGAGCACGCGACCCCGAACCCTCGAGCCGCGCGGCTGCCTCGGCCCGAGCACCAGCGCGTCGAGCGGGTCGCCGTCGTCCGCGAGCGTGTCGGGCACCGAGCCGTAGTTGAAGAGCGTCGGCAAGGGCGAGACGAAATGCACGCGCCCGTCAGGCCGCCGCTTCACGAAGGAGAAGCGCGGCACCTCGAGGACGACTTCGATCTCGGAACCGAGCGCGGGGAGCACGCGGGTGTCGTGGCAGTGATGAGAGTGAGGGGCCAGGGGATTTCGGTGTCGGTGGCGGTGAGCGGTGTCGGTGGCGGTGGCGGTGGCGGTGACGGTGACGGTGGCGGAGTCGGTGGCGGTGACGGTGGCGGTGTCGGTGACGGTGACGGTGGCGGTCGTCGTCGGTGGTGAGCGGTGGCGGTGTCGGTCGTGGTGGGCGGTGCTTCGCGGAGACGCAGCGCTCCGGAGACGCCGCAGACGGAGACGCAGACGCACCGCGCTCCGCTCATGACGCCTCGACGCAGACGCAGACGGAGACGGAGACGGAGACGCAGACGCAGACGCAGACGCAGACGCAGACGGAGACGGAGACGCAGACGCAGACGCAGACGCAGACGCAGACGCAGACGCAGCGGCGGGACGGGCGGAGACGAGACGCGACCGGAGACGCAGACGCAGCATTCGCCAGCAGGCGCCTGCGAGGCGCCTCGGCACCGCGGCGCGTCGGAACGCGCGCTGCCGCGTCTGCCGCGTCGGCGAGGCGCGAGGCACGCCGCGCGATGTGCAGCGCCGACTTGGCCGTCACCGCTTGTGAAGGAGCCGCCAGCAGGCACCGGCGATTCGGTCGGCGAGGACGTACGCGCGCTCCGCGTCGGCCGCGTCGTGCCAGCTGCGCGCTCGCAGCGCGCCGTCGAGGTCTTGCGCGGAGCCGAAGGCGGATCGGATCCGCTGTCGGCGGTTCCCAGCGTCGTGGCCGGTGGATTCCGCGAGGTGAGCCGACTGACTGAGCGGCACGTCGCAGTTGGTCGGCGAGCGCCGGTCGCGCTTTCGCGTACCACGCCGGGCAACGCGGCGATGAGGTCGTACGAGAGGTCGAGGGCTTGGAAGGTCGGGATGGGCTGGCTCATGCAGCGCCTCACGCAAGAGAGGCGTGACAGCCGGCACGCGGTCGAGCGTCACCCGTGAAGGCTGGCGCGACTGTCTTGCACCAGAGCGCATGAGCCAGTCCATCCCGGCCTGGAAAGCCCGCCCCCAAAGCAGCCCCTTGGATGCCAGCACCCCCACTTCTCCAACTCGACGAAGCAGGGCGCCCACCGCGAAAGAAGAACCCGAGCGCGAAGCGCGAGGCGTGTCCCACCGACGAGCGCGAAGCGCGAGGTCACCGCCACCGACACCGTCACCGACACCGTCACCGACACCGTCACCGACACCGTCACCGACACCGTCACCGTCACCGACACCGACACCGCCACCGCCACCGTCACCGTCACCGACACCGACACCGCCACCGCCACCGACACCGACTCCGCCACCGACTCCGTCTCCGTCTCCGCCTCCGCCTCCGCCTCCGACTCCGACACCAACATCGCCACCGACTGCAAGCTCCCCCCTCCCCCCACCGTGGTAGCGTCCCCCGGCCGCGCAGGGTGTCGCGGCCCGTCGCGAGGGGCGCGGCGGCATCGCGCGTGCTGCGCGGAGGGGTTCGAGATGACGCTCAATTTGGCGACGCTCTTGCGAGAGACTGCGGCCACCGATCCGTCACGTCCGGCGATCGTGCTCGGCGACGTGACGCTCTCGTACGCGATGCTTCACGGCATGGCGCAACGCTTCGGCGGCGGGCTCGCCAAGCTCGGCATCCATCGCGGCCAACACGTCGCCTTGATGCTGCCGAACGTGCCGCACTTCACGATCGCCTACTTCGGCGCCCACTACGCGGCCGCGCCGGTGGTTCCCCTGAACGTGCTGCTCACGGCCGACGAGATCGCCTACCACCTCGAAGACTCCGATTCCGTCGCGCTCGTGGTCTGGGAAGGCTTCTACGAGCAGGCGCGCAAGGCCTTCGACCGCGTCGGCACCTGCAAGCACCTCATCGTCGCCAAGGCGGACCGCGCCGACGTCACCGCCCCCGAAGGCGCGGTCTCGATGACCGCGCTGATCGGCGGCGCCGAGCCGATCACGGATCTGCCGCCCACGATGCCCGACGACACCGCGGTCATCCTCTACACCTCGGGCACCACCGGCCGGCCGAAGGGCGCCGAGCTCACGCACTTCAACCTCTTCTACAACGCCGACTACATGTCGAACCGCCTGCTCGGTGGTTCCCGAAACGTGGCGTTGGTTTGCCTGCCGCTCTTCCACAGCTTCGGGCAGACCGTCATGCAGAACGGCACGCTGCGCGCGGGCGGCACCATGGTGCTGATGCCGCGCTTCGATCCGGAAGGCGCGCTCGGCCTCATCGCGAAACACCGCGTCACGCTCTTCGCCGGCGTACCCACGATGTACTTCGCGCTGCTGCACTACCCCGAGTCGTCGAAGTTCGACACGTCGTGTCTCGAGAAGTGCGTCAGCGGCGGCTCCGCGATGCCGGTCGAGGTCATGCGCGCGTTCGACGAGAAGTTCTCCGTGAACGTGCTCGAGGGCTACGGCCTCTCCGAGACCTCGCCCGTCGCGAGCTTCAACCGCATGGACCGCCCGAAGAAGGCGGGCAGCATCGGCTTGCCGATCGAAGGCGTCGAGTTCCGCCTCGAAGACGCCGAAGGCAAGGTGGTGACCGAGACGGGCGTGCCCGGCGAGATCTGCATCAAGGGGCACAACGTGATGAAGGGCTACTACAAGCGGCCCGAGGTCAACGCGACCTCCATCGTCGACGGTTGGTTCCACAGCGGCGACGTGGGCACGCGCGACGACGACGGCTTCTACTTCATCGTCGACCGCAAGAAGGACATGATCATTCGCGGCGGCTTCAACGTGTACCCGCGCGAGATCGAAGAGGTCCTCTACGCGCACCCCGCGATCGGCGAGGCCGCCGTGATCGGCATCCCGCACGAGTCGCACGGCGAAGAGGTGAAGGCCATCGTCGCCTTCAAGCCCGGCCAGAGCGCGACGCCCGAAGACATCATCGCGTACTGCAAGGAGCACCTCGCGGCGTACAAATACCCGCGCCAGGTCGAGATTCGCGACGCGTTGCCCAAGGGTCCCACGGGCAAGATTCTCAAGCGCGAGCTTCGGGACTGATCCATCCACGAAGCGAAGAAAGGGGTGGCCTCGTGCGAGGTCACCCCTTCTCCGTGCGCGTCACCGAAGCGCCTCAAGGTCGGAATCGATCGGTCGCCGCGAGGAGCGCCGCCGCCGTCCCTGGCTCGAGCGCCGAATGTCCCGCGTCCGGCACGATCACGAGCTCGCTCTTCGGCCAGGCGCGATGCAGATCCCACGCGCTCTTCGCCGGGCAGACGACGTCGTAGCGTCCCTGCACGATCACGCCCGGGATGTCCGCGAGGCGATGCGCGTCGCGAAGCAGCTGCCCGTCTTCTTCGAAGAAGCCCGCGTTGACGAAGTAGTGGCATTCGATGCGCGCGAAGGCCTCGGCGAAGCGCGGTGCTTCGGTCTTCGCGACGAGCTTCGGGTCGGGCAACAAACGCGACGTGCGTCCTTCCCAACCGCTCCACGCCTTCGCCGCCTGCGCGCGAATCGCGGCGTCCTCGCTCGTCAGGCGCGCGTAATACGCACGGACGAAGTCGCCGCGCTCGGCCTCCGGAATCGGCGCCACGAAGCCTTCCCACGCGTCGGGGTAGATGCGACTGCAGCCGTCTTGGTAATACCAACGCACCTCTTCTTCGCGCACGAGGAAGATGCCGCGAAGCACGAGCTCGCTGACGCGCTCGGGGTGTGTCTGCGCGTACGCGAGCGAGAGCGAGCTGCCCCAGCTGCCTCCGAAGAGCTGCCAGCGTTCGATGCCGAGGTGCTCGCGGAGCCGCTCCATGTCGGCCACGAGGTGCCACGTCGTGTTGTCCTCGAGCGACGCGAAAGGCTCGCTCTTGCCGCAGCCGCGCTGGTCGAAGAGCACGATGCGGTACGCCTCGGGATCGAAGAATCGGCGCTGCGTCGGATCGGTGCCGCCGCCGGGCCCACCGTGAACGAAGACGACCGGCTTTCCCTTCGGGTTTCCACACTGCTCGTAGTGGATGCGGTGGCGACCGTCGACGGCAAGCCAGCCTTCGTCGAAGGGGGCGATCTCGGGATAGAGCGGCATGGCGCACCATAGCAGCCGTGTCCGACCTGTCGGTGTCGAACCCACGACGAAGCCCGCGAAATCGAGACGCGCGACGCGGGTCAGGCGAAGAAGTTCACGACGAGATGCGCGGCCAACCCCGCCGCCAACGGAATCGAGAGGTTGTCGTCGACGCGCCCCACGCTCGCGAGCTCGCCGAGCGCCCCGGCGCACGCCATCGCGAACGCGAGCCCCCACGCGACCGGACCGAAGAGAAAGAGCGCGCCTCCCGCGGCGAACGTGCCGGTGGCGACGAACGCGATCGAGCCTTCGAGCGTGCGCTGGCGTCCGATCGCGTGTCGCCCGAAGCGTCGACCGAAGTACGACGCCGAAGGATCCGCCGCCGCGAGAATCGCGACCGCCGCCGCAGCGTGCGCGACGGGCGTCGTCCATGCGAGCACACAGAGCGAGGTCGCGTACCACGTGCCGCTCGTGACCGCGTGCCGTTCGAAAGGGTGCGCCGTCGCCGAGAGCGCGGCGTCGACCCGTCGGCGCCATCGCCGGCTCACCCGCCGCGCGCCTTCGAGCAGCCACACCGACGCGCAGGCGCAGCTGGCCGTCCAGAGGCGCGTTCGAGGGTCCGCGAGCCACAACAACACGAGCGCCGCGACGCCTACCGCCACGTGAACCAGCGAGCGCCGAACGTTCACGCGCCGAAGCCGCGGCAGCCGCGCACCGAGCGCGAGCGAGGCGTCCTCGTAAGCGTCCGCCAGCGACGTCGGTACGCGCAGGCGCTCCGCCGTCAGCACCTCGTCGAGCGCGGCCAACAAAGCGTCACGCTCCGCCGCCGAAACCCCACTCTTTGCGAGGCGTTCCCGAAGCACCACCAGACGCGCACGCGC
Organism: Sandaracinus sp.; assembly: GCA_020633125.1. Taxonomy (GTDB): domain Bacteria; phylum Myxococcota_A; class Polyangia; order Polyangiales; family Houyiibacteriaceae; genus JACKEH01. The sequence continues at coordinate 69,583 of JACKEH010000013.1, forward strand.
CTCCGTCGCCTCCGTGAGCTCGAGGGCACGAAGCTCCCGGTGCAGTGCGCGCAGCAGCGCATGATCGGGGGTCGGCACGAACGCCGCGAACGTAGCACGCACGCCCAGGTTTCGTGACCGGACGTCACGGTCGAGCGCGCGAGATCGCCGCGATCGCCGGCTGCCCCGCGGGCGTCGGGAAAGCGCGCGCCTTCGCCCCGCCCCGAGCTCGAACCAGGCGCAGATCCCTGCTCCGACGCCGCCGTGATGCAATAACCTTGGGGACCAGCCGCCCAAGGGGTCCCCTCCCCCGGCGGTCGCAAGACGTACCTCTCGGGTGGCCTCTGGGCCCCTCGGGCCGTCGGGCTTCTTCCCGGCGGTCGATGCACCGCCTCCCCTCATGCCCCGGATCGTCCCCGTGCTGCTCGCCCTCGCCGCCTGCACCCCGAAGCTCGCGCCCTCGGAAGAGGCGTTGGCGTTCGAGCAGGAGCTCGAGGACGTGATGGCGGGCGCAGGGCTACGTCGCACCCAAGAGTGGCGGACCGTCGCGCTCGACGACGCACGCCTCGCGTACATCGACATCGGCATCCCACGCAGCGATTGCCGCGTCCTGGTGGTGCTCACCGACGGCGAAGGCGAGATCCTCGAGCTGCGGCGCGAGCCCTACGTCAGCCTCGGCGCGCCCGGTGTCTCGTGGTTCCCGGTCTGCGCCGACGATCCCGGTCCACGCAGCGTCGCTTCGACCGTCGTCGCGCGTGCCCCGATGAGCCGAGCGATTCACCTCGCGATCTACGAAGGCCCCGGCCGCGAAGCGATCGCCGCGCTCGCGCGCAACTACCTGCCGGAGCCTGCGCCCTTGGTGCCGGCTGCGCCCAGCCCGCCGCGACCGGTTCCTTCGATCGTCTCGGACGACGGCTCGAACGAGGTGACCGCGCCCGCCGAGCCCGCCGAGCCCGAGGGCCCGTGCGGCACCGACGCGCGCGCCGCGGCGCTCGAGTCCTACGCGGAAGGCCGCGAAGCCGCCGAGCGTGGCGACCTCGACGCCGCGGCCGACGCGTTCGACCACGCCTACGCGTGTGTCCCGGACGGCACGATTCTCTTCAACGCGGCCGCGGTGCACGCCCGCCGGGGTGACGCGCGGGCCGCGGTCGAGCGCTACGTCACGTTGATCGAAGCCCACGGCGACGCGCTGACCCGAGTGATGCGCCGCCAAGTCGACGACGCGCTCGCCGCGCTTCGTCGCCCCGTGCGCGTGAACGTCGAAAGCCCCGCGGGCTTCGTGGTCACGATCGGCGGCGTCGTCCTCGATCGCGGTGAAGGGCGCGTCGTCCCCGGCACCTACGAGATCGTCTGGCGCCGGGGCGAGACCCGCGAGACGACCGAGGTGCAGGTGCGGCCGGGCGAACGCCTTCGGGTGCCTTCCCCGGAGGGCCTGCGATGATCGGCCGCCACCTCGGCAAGTACGAGCTGCTCGGAAAGCTCGGTGGCGGCGGCATGGGCGAGGTCTTCTTGGCGCGTCGCGCGAGCGCGGCCGGCGTCGGCAAACCCGTCGTCGTGAAGGTCGTGCATCGAAGGCACGCGCGCAGCGAAGATCTTCGCGCGATGTTCCTCGACGAGGCGCGGCTCGCGGCGTCGATTCGTCATCCGAACGTCGCGGCGGTGGAGGACCTCGGCGAAGAGGGCGACGAGCTCTACATGGTGATCGAGCACGTGCCCGGCGCGTCGCTCTCGCAGGTGCTCGCCAAGCTGCACACGATGACGCGCCGCTTGAAGCCGGCGATGAGCGTCGCCGTCGTCGCCGAAGCCGCGTCGGGACTTCACGCCGCGCACGAAGCGCGTGACGAACGAGGGCGCCCGCTGAACATCGTGCATCGCGACGTCAGCCCGCAGAACGTGCTGCTCGGCACCCAAGGTCAGGTGAAGGTCATCGACTTCGGGGTCGCGAAGGCCTCGCAACGTCTGCAGAAGACCACCGGCAAGCAGCTCAAGGGCAAGCTGCGCTACATGGCGCCGGAGCAGCTCGACGGTGAGGTCGATCCGCGCACCGACGTCTTCGCGCTCGGCGTCGTGATCTGGGAGACGCTGACCGCGACGCGGCTCTTCGAAGACCCCGACGACGCCAAGGTGATTCGCCGCATCTTGGCCGGTGACGTCCCGCGACCGAGCGACTTCGCGGACGTGCCGCCCGAGCTCGAAGCCTGCGTGATGCGCGCGCTCGCCAAGAACAAAGACGATCGGCACCCGAGCGCGGAAGCCTTCGGCGAGGCGTTGCGCGAGGCTTGCCCCGAGCACCTCGAAGCCGACGCCGTCGAGCGCGCGTCGATGTTGCTCGGCCTGCTCGGTCCCGAAATCGACGACCGCTCGCAACGCGTCGGTCTGCCGCTCGTGTCGGCGCTCGACACGCAAGAGCTCGCGACCAAGCCGCTGCAGGCGGTGCAACGGTGGACCGAGCCGGCGACACCGCGGCACAAGCCCCGCGAGCGCCCGGATGCGCCGCCCAAGCGGGTCTCGATCGCAGCCGAACCGGCGGCGCCCGCCAAACGAAACAACGGTCTCTGGCTCGCGGGCGGCGTGCTCGCGCTCGGCGGCTTCGCGGTCGGGCTCGGCGTCGTGTCGTTCTTGGTGCCGCAGGGTGAGGCGCCCGCGGCGGTCACGACGACCCCGACCGGCGCCGGCATGGCGCCCCGGTGGACGCGGGCCTCGACGCGCACGTGGCGCAGACGAGCCGCCGGTCGACGCGGTGCACGACACGACGAACGACACGGCGCGCGACGAAGCCCCACGCGACACCGCGCCCTCGCGCAGCACCACGCCCTCGCGAAGCACACGTCCGGCGCGCCCGCGCTTTCCGCTCGCGGACGTCGAAGACCCCTTCGCGGACGACCTCTGACGAAGCGCCGAGCGCCCGTGCCCGTGCCCGTGCCCCTGCCCGAATGCTACCCCTCGCGACTCGGTCGTCCGCGCCCGTAGGCGCTCGAACCGCGACGCGCTCGATTCGCCACGCGCACGACGCCCCGCTCAGACCGGCACGACGGTCACCGACACCGCGAAGTGATCGGAGAGATCGATGTCTTGATGTCGGAAGACTTCGACCGACGCCTCGGTGCATTCGAGCGTCGCGAGCCCCGCGGGCTGCGTCTCGTCGAGCATCGCGGGCGCGAAGTCGAACGAGAACACGTAGTCGAGGCGCTCCCGCTCGTCCTCGCTCTTGCGCGTCATCGTGTTGCGCCGGCCGTCGAAGGTGAAGCCGGGCACGGTGTCGTGACGCGCGCGAAAGAGGTCGCGCGGACGCTCCATCTTCTCGAGCAACGCGCGGTATTCCGAGGTCGCGACGAGGTGTCCGTCGCCGACGATCGGAGCCTCCGCGACGACGTTGAAGTCGCCGAGCGCCACCGCGGCGACCTTCGCCTTGTTCTTCGGCGCGGCGAGCGCCTTGCCGACGAAACGACGCAGCTCGCTGAGCTGCTGCGCGCGGATGTGGTGATGGTCGGAGCCAGCCTGTAGATGCGTGCCGAAGACGAAGAGCGAGTGCACCGCGCCCCAGCGATCGTTCACGCGAAGCAACGCGCCGATCACGCCCTTGTCGACCAACGCGTCCGGTCCGCGTTTGACGCCGTATTCGTGAAAGGCGACCGCCGTGACCGCGAGACGCGACGCGACGAAGAGCCCGCTGTCGTCGTTGAAGAGGTCGTTGCCGAAAGGGCCGTGGGTCTCGTAGCCGCGCTTCTCGAGCGCCTTGCGGATCACCGCGCGCGCGCCTTCGTCGAAGAGCTCCTGCAACACGATCACGTCCCAATCGCCGGCCGCGAGCGCCTTCGCGATCACCTTCGCGCGCTCGAGGTCGGAGAAGCCCGAGAGCTCCCACCAGCCCCGCGGATCGGCGATCGGCGCGATGCCGAGCTTCGCGAGCGCCGGCAGCATCTTCACGTTCCAAGTGAGGAGTCGAAGCGGAGTCGCCATGCCGTCGACCCTACACGGCCGTCGCGAGTCGCGTTCGAGTTTCGGCCGGTCGCGAGCCCTCGATTTCGGCGACGCCCCCTCGGAGAGACGGCGCTCTGCGACCGTCCATGGATGCGGCAAAGCCGACGGGAAGCGACGGCCCCCACTTGACACCCCACCCCTTTGGGCCGTACGACCCCGTCGCTGAATCGCGGTTCAGACGGCTTCCCTCCACCGGAGGAGGCGTTCGAGCCGAGCAACCTCAAGCCCCTCAATCCGGCCCCTGAAGGAGCATCCGATGCCCGACGCCAAGACCTCGTTCGAGAAGGACATTCCCGCCCGCATCGCCAACGACCCCGACAAGGCCAAGAACGTCGGCGCGATCTTCCTCTTCAAGATCACGGGCGACGATGGCGGCACCTGGACGGTGAACCTCAAGGACGAGCTCGGCGTCGTCGAGGGCGACGCGGGCAACTCGATGTGCACCATCGAGACCTCGTCGGAGAACTGGGTCCAGATCAGCGACAACCCGGCCGTCGCGATGCAGCTCTACTTCAGCGGCGAGCTGAAGGTCGCGGGCGACGCGATGCTCGCGACGAAGCTTCAAGAGATCCTGAGCTGAACGCTCGCGATCGGAAAAACGCCCCGCCCTCGCGCGGGGCTTTTTCGTTGGTGCCCGCTTCGCTTTCGTTCGTTTTCGCCAGGCGCTTCGACGCCACGCTCTCGTTCCCGTCCCGTTCCCGAGGTGAACCGTGTCCCGACCGCTCGAAGGCATTCGTGTGCTCGACCTCTCTCGGCTCCTGCCGGGTCCCTTCGCCTCGATGGTGCTCGCCGATCTCGGCGCGAGCGTCGACAAGGTCGAAGACCCCAAAGGCGGCGACTACCTGCGCGTGATGCCGCCGCAGGCGCCCGACGGGATGAACGCGATCTTTCACACGCTCAACCGCGGCAAACGAAGCCTGGTGCTCGACCTCAAGCGCCCCGAAGGGCGCGACGCGCTGCTGCGTCTCTTGCCGCGCTACGACGTCGTGCTCGAGAGCTTTCGCCCTGGCGTCCTCGCGCGCCTCGGCCTCGGCTACGACGTGATGCACGAGGCGAACCCCGGACTCGTGATCTGCGCGATCACCGGCTACGGCCAAGACGGCCCGCTCGTCGACCGCGCCGGCCACGACCTCAACTACCTCGCGCGCGCTGGCGTGCTCGGCTTCACCGGCCCGAGCGAGGGACCGCCGCAACCGCCGGGCATGCAGGTCGCCGACGTCGGTGGCGGCCTCTACGGCCTCGTCGGCGTGCTCGCCGCGCTCTACGAGCGAACGCGCACCGGTCGCGGCGCCGTGGTCGACGTCGCGATGGCCGAAGCCGCGGCCAGCTTCGCCGTGTTCGGCTTCGGAACGCGCGCGGGAGGCATGGACCTCGGCCGCGGCAACGACGTCCTCTGCGGCGGCATCGCGCCCTACGGCACCTACGCGACGAAAGACGGCGGCGCCGTCGCCCTCGCCGCGCTCGAGCCGAAGTTCTGGCTCGCCTTCTGCGCCGGCGTCGGAATCCCGGGCGACATGCAGGCCCTCGTCCCCGGCCCACACCAAGCGGCGCTGAAGGCGAAGCTCCGCGACCTCTTCGCCACCAAGACCCGCGACGAGTGGACCGCCTTCAACACCGAGCACGACTGCTGCCTCGAGCCCGTGCTCAGCCCCGCCGAAGCCCTCGACGATCCCCACGCCCGCCACCGCGGCGTCGTCGTGCGCGAGGGCGGCATCACACGCCTCGCGACGCCGGCCGCGCCTCCCGCGGAAGGCCTCGCGCCGAAGCAGGGCGAACAATCGCGCGCCATCCTCGAAGAAGCGGGCTTCTCGGCGGAGGAGATCGACGCGTTGAAGGCTTCGGGCGCGACGCGCTGAGCCCGACGTCGAGACGCGCGGCGCTCGAGGGTCCGCCCGTCCCGTCGGGCAACTCCCGCCGGGGTCGAGCACGACGTCGCGACGACCTTTCGACCGCCGCAGGCTCAGATCCCCGGCGGGAACTCCGCGAGCATCGTCGCGCCGTCGTCGAAGGTCAGCATGAGCCGGCCTGCGGGGCGCTCGCCGCTCGTCACCGGCGCACCGATCGTGAGCGTTCCGGTGACCGACAAGACGGCGCCGGCCGCGGTGACGTCGCAGGAGCCGGCGCCGCCGCCGCCCATCACGTCGAAGCGGTAGACCGAGAGCGCGCGCGCGCGGTTGCCTTCGACCTCGACCAACAAGGCTTCCCCGAGCTCGGCGCGGCCGACGCGGTAGGTCGCGTACTCGCTGGTGCTCGCCGTCCACTCGTGGTCGGGTCCCGCGCATCCGGGCCGCGACGTGTCGCTGCAGGTGACGCTCGTGGCGTCGACGCTCAGCGAAGGATCGACGACCACCGACAGAGGCCACACGTCGCCCGCCGCCGCGATCGACTCGAGGGTGCGAAGGTCGTGGGCCAGGTGGCCCGGATTCGACGTGCCGACGTCGGTCCACGGCCACGGCCCCGTCTCGACCTGGCAGCAGAGGTTCGTGTCCGGGCAATCGACGGCTCGGTACTCCTCCGGCATGCACGCGGTCGCGAAGCGCAGACACCCCACGTTCGAGCATCCGACGGTCGGAGCGCCCTCGCCCCCGCAGTCCGCGTCGAACGCGCGAAACTCGCACGAGGCCTCCGTGACCTCGCCGCACGGGTCTGCGCTCGATTCACCGCACCCCGACAAAGCAACACAAACCAGGATTCCAAGAAAAGCGCGCATGTCCTCGAGGCTCCGAACGGCGATTTCACTCCTACGACTCGCGAATCCTAGCGAGTCTCCCCCGCTCGCGCCCTCGCAAAATCACCCATCTTGCCGGACAGTTCTCCCCCATCGGGGGTAGAACACCCCGGAGAATCGCGCATTGACACGCGATGGCACACGCGCCCCTTCGGCCGCGCCTCTCGTCCGCGTAGCTCGCACGGGATTCGTTCGCGGCTCAGGGTGCCGTTCACGGTCGTGCGAGCGCCACACCTCGGGTTCCCGTTCACCGTCGTGAGACCGCCGCGCCTCGGGGTCCCGTTCACGGTCGTGAGACCGCCGCGCCTCGGTGCCCCGCCGCGCCTCGGCGTCCCGGTCGCAGTCGTGAGAGCGCCGCGCCTGGCCGAACGCATACGACCCCTCTCACACCCATCACACGGTCGGAACGCATCGGCGCCGGAGAGGCGTTCTTCGCTCCGTGAACGGACGTGTACCCTCACTGCCGATGCGTGCCTGGCACCTCGGAACGATCGTCGCCCTTCTCGGAGCCGCGGCCGCAAACGCCCAGCCCGCCGACACTCGAACGACACCCCCGTTGGTCGAGCCGGACCTCGCGCGTTTCGGCGCCGCGACCTGCACGGCGACCGCGCCTCGCGAGCTCGGTCGTTCGAGCGTGCGCAACCTGCGGCTTCACGTCGCGTCGCAGCCTTCGCCGCGCCACACGACGCTCGCGGTCTGGTTGCACGGGCCTCACGCGGTGGCCAGTCGCAGCGTGGGCTCGGATCTCGGTCCGCTTCGCGAGGTCGCGCTCGACGAGGGCATGAACCTCTCGGTGCTCGCGCCCGCGAGCGAAGGCCGCTTCCTCGCGATCAGCGTCGGCGCCCTGTGTCGGGGCGGTCGGACGCGTGGCTTCTCGTGCCTTCGCGCGGTGGGCCTGCGCGCGGACGGATCCCCGACCGCCGCGCCGTACGAACCGACCCCGGACTCGCAGCAGCTCGAGATCGTCGCCTCGACGCCGCTTCGTGCCGCGCGTTCCCCGAGCGGCGTCGCGGTCGCGCTCGCCACGCGTTGGACCGGCGCCGCCATCTCGCTCTTTCGTCTCGACGCCGAAGGCCGCGTGGCGATCGAAGAGCATCCGATTCGCACCGAGGGACCGAGCGAGAACCCGATCGAGCTCCTCACCGCGGACGGCGAACAGGTCGTCGCGCTCGGCGTCGATCGTTCGTTCGTGCTCGCGCTCGGCCACCGCCGCCACGCGCTGCCCCCGGCGGTTCCACAGAGCGCGCGGCTTCGTTGGGCACGCGCCCACGGCGAAGAGCTCGAGCTCTTCTACGGCTTGCCGCGAGGACGCGTGCGTTGGCTTCGTGTCTCGGGGGTCGACGGTCGCTTCGTGGGCGGCACTCCGACGACGTTGACGCCGACCGACGCACTGCCGGCCACCCCGGTCTTCCCCGCGCTGGAGGCCCGCCGAGGCTCGTTGAGGCTGACGCGCACGGACCTTCGCGGCGCCACCGTCGGCGACCCGCTCGTGCTGGCCCCGGCTTCGGGGCGTGTGGTCACGGGCTGGTCGTGGGATGGCGCCGCCTTGCACGCGGTGTGGGGAACCCACGTCGGTGGAGAGTGGGTGATCTCGGAGTCGCGAGTGACCTGCGCGCCGTAGGAGCCGCTCCTGCTCACTCGCTCGCGCGTTTCTTCGCTTCGCGTAGCCGCTCCAGAACCAACGCGTCGTCTTCGCCGTCTTCGAAGGCTTCCCAGGCACGACGCACGAGATCCTCGGCGACGCGTTCGGCGGCGCCGGGCTCCCGATGGGCGAGCGCGATCTCTTGGAGCTTGGCGGCGAGCGGCAGGTCGGCGACACGTTCAGCGAGGCGGAGCCAGCCTCGGGCGGGTTGGGCGCCCGGCATCGTCGGGAGCCGCGACGCGAGGCGTTCGCCCGCGGCTTTGAGCGCGGCGTCGCGCGAGCCGCAGGCCATCCACGCGAGCGTGAGCAGCGGCGCGCTGGGCGAGGGGCGCGAGGCGTCGATCGCGAAGCAGAGGGCGTCGATGCGTTCGGCGACGTCGGTCTCTTCGCGACGTAGCGCGGCGACGGCGTCGAGCGCGCGCCACGTCACCGTGGGCGCGCCGGGCGCGGGCCTGCCCGTCGAAGACTCGAGGACCAAGCGCGCGCGGCGGAGCTGCTCCGCGGTCTCCGGGTCTTGGGCCGCGCCTTCGTCGAGGCCTTCGCGCGCCGCGAGCCTCGCCAGCGCGACCTCGCGCTCCGCGGCGTCGGGCCACCGTGCGATCGCGCTGCGCACGCGGTCGATCTCGATCGGCGTCAGGCGCGCTTCGTCGTCGGCGTGGCGTGCGCACGCGACGATGGCGGCGCGGGCGAGCGCTTCGTCGTTCGGACTCGGAGAGCAAGGCGAGGCCGTCGAGCGCGGCGACGCGGCCGTAGCGTCCTTTCGCGCGCAGCTGCGCGAGCAACACGGGCAGGCGTTCACGAGGCGAGAGCGCGGCGAGGTCGACAGGTCGCTCGGGACGTTCGCCCGTGACACGCGCCAGACGTGCCCAGACCACGCGTTCGAGGGCGTCGTCGCCCGCGCGTTTGGCGAAGCGCGCCGCGCGCCGCAGGTCTTCTTCGGCGTCGCCTCGAAGCCGTGCCCGCAGGTAGAACGCGCGCGCGTCCGCCGGCGAGCGCGCGCATTCGGCGTCGGCGAGCTCGCGTGCTTCGCGGAGGCGCCCTTCCCTCGCCCAGCGTCGCGTGCGCTCGCTGACGGCACCGAAGGCTTCGCCGGCCGGGAGTGCGGACCAACGTCGGGCGGCTTCGTCGAAGGTCGCCTCGTCGACCGCGAGCGCGAGGTCGAGGAACTCGAGGTGGGTCTCGCGACGCGCAGCGGGTCGTCGGATCGTCGAGGCAAAGGTCGAGCAGCGGACGCAGCGCCGAATCTTGCCGACCTGACGGGCGCGCCGACCGCGAAGCGTCCTGCCATCAGCGCAGGGCTCGACGTTTGAAACGGGGGCGGCGCGCGTCGACCGCACGAAGCGTCCCGCCATTCGCTCAACGCTCGCGCGACGAGGCGCGATCAACGCTCGGCGACCAGACCGATCTGCGGGAGGCGCTCGAACGCGAGCTCGATGCGCTCCATCTCGGGATTCAAGCGATCGAGCAGGCGCCGCAGCTCGACGGGCGGCATGCCCTGCGCACCTTCGAGCGGACGGCGCACCTTCTCGTGCAGCGACGCGATCAAACGGTCGCGCTCGGCTTGCTGAAGCTCGCGCACCTCGTCGGCGGCGGACGGCACGAAGTCGCGGAGCTTGCTCTCGAGCAGGCTCGCCCAGACCACCGCGTTGGCTTGGCGACGCGCGAGGTGCTCGGGGTCGTCGACCGCGCGGCTCGCGAACTCTTGCTCGCTGGCGGTCTCGTAGAGCGCCTGCGCCTCGTTGTAGGTGCGGCGCCACTCGCTGCCGTCGCTCGTGTCCCACGCCTCTTGGCCACGTCGCGAGAGGCGATCGATGCGCTCCTCCCACGCCGCGAGATCCATGCCGAGCATGCCGCCGCCGCTTCGGTAGACGACGCGGCGAATGCGATCGAGCAGGTCCTCGAAGCGATGCATCGGCGGCGTGAGGCCTTCGCCGCTCGCGTCGCGAAACTCTTCGACCAAGAGCTGCAGGCGCGCCGCCAAAGCCGCCGCCTTCGCGGGATCGGTCGCGACCGCTTCGCGCAAGCTGGTCGAAAGCGGCTCGAGCTCGCGGCGGTAGGCGTTGCCCTCGCGTCCCCAGAGCTGCTTGCCCACGCCTTCGGCGTCTTCGAGCAAACGGTCGAGCGCCTGCGTCGACTCCGGCGCTTCGAGCTTCGCCGCTTCGATCTGCGCCCAGAGCTCTTGCCCGGCGACCTTCGCCTTCGCTTCGAGGCGCATCGACTCGTCGCACGAGAGCTCGAGGTCGACCGGCGTGCCGACCTCGGTGCCTTCGGGGACGCTGACCACGAGCGTCTTGATCGGAAGTCGGTTCTGCAGGAGGCGCAGCACGACCGCGCCGCTCTGGTCGGCGGTGTAGAAGCGGTGGTCGACCTTCACGGGCAAGCCGGTACCACGCGCGACGAGCACGCGTCGCTCGCGCCGGCCGGCCTTGAGCACCTCGATGGCGATGTCTTTCGCGACGACGCTGGGTTTGCTGAGCGAGCTGGCGCGAGGACGGACGTCGCCGCGGTAGAGCGCGAAGGGCAGAATCGCGAGCGCGTCCGCGCCACCGCCCCAGAGCTCGAGCTGGACGCGTTGTTCGGGCTCGTCGCCGAGCGGAATCGTCAGCCGAAGCTTGCCGCTCGGCACGCTCGTGATCTCGTGCTCGGCGAGACCGCCTTCGGAGTCCGCGACGCACACGCTGCGTGTGCCCTCCGGCGCGTCTTCGACTTCGAGCGTGAGCTTGAGCTCGGCCTTCTTCGCGACGAGCGGCGAGAGCAACGACACCACCGCGCCCTCGGCGTTCGTGCTGCCGAGCCGAAGGCCGCCGAGCTGCGCCGCGTGCACGGCCGCACCGAGCGCGACGCAGGTGTCGACCTCTTCCTGAAGCGGCGCTTGGCTCTTGCTCGGCGCGCAGAGGTCCCGCTTCACCGCCTCGACCACGGCGGGCACCCGCGTCGAGCCGCCGACCAAGATCACGTGGTCGACGTCGGCGAGCGCCACGCCCGCGATCTCTTGCGCACGCTGCAGCGCACGCTCGCAACAGCGCATGGTGGTCGCGACCAGATCCGCGATCGCCGCTTCGTACTCGGGACGACCGATCTCCAACTCGAAGCTCACGGCCTCGCCGCGCTGATCCGTGAAATACGCCTCCTTCGCCACGTGCACGACGTCGCGCGTCGAGAGGCTCTCCTTCACCTCTTGCGCGAGGTGCACGAGGCGCAGGAATCGCTCGGCGTCTTCGGACGATTCGCGCACCTTCAGGTCGAGCGCGAAGCCGCGGGAGACGAGCTTCTGGCGGAGCTTCTCCGCGAAGCGTCGGTCGAAGTCGTCGCCGCCGAGGTAGTTGTCCCCGTCGATCGCGAGGACCTGGTACTCGCCGCCGAGGCAACGCAAGACCGACACGTCGAAGGTGCCGCCGCCGAGGTCGTAGACGAGGAAGACGCCGTCCCCGAGCTCGTTGCGCCACGAGTGGTAGATCGCCGCCGCCGTCGGCTCTTGGAGCAAGCCGAGCACCTCGAGCCCCGCGAGCTCTCCGGCCTTTCGCGTCGCCTCCATCTGCGGCGCGTCGAAGTACGCAGGCACCGTGATGACGGCGCGCGCGAGCCGAATCTCCACGTCGGTCGGCGCGCCCTTCTTCAGATGCTCGAGCATCAAACGACGCAGCTCGCCGAGGATGGCCGCGCTCACCTCTTCGGGGCTCATCGTGCGCGGACCGACCGGCACCGTCGCGCTCTGACCCATGCGGCGCTTGATGCTCTCGACCGGCCCGTGCTCCCGCCCACGCCGCATGCGCGCCGGCCGCCCGACGAGCAACGACGAGGTCGCCGGGTCCCAACACACCGCAGAGGGCACCGTCTTGCGGCCGTGCTCGTCGGCGTAGACCAAGAGGTCGCGCTCCGACGGGTCGAGAATCGCGACCTCGGAGTTCGTCGTTCCGAGATCGATGCCTACCGGACGGTCCACGAACATGCTGCAGCTCCCTGGCGCCGCGTGGGCGCGAACGAATGCGCGTGCGCGCGCATGAAATCGAAGGCGAACGACTCGAACGTTCGACGGACGGCCACGCCGAAGCCAACACCGGGAGCCACGCGCTTCATCCCCGCGCTCCCTTCTTCGCGACGTCGATCAACACCGGGTCTTCGTCGAGCGACACGTCGGGCAGCGTCCGCTCCCCGAGCGCGCCCGCGACCGAAGGCAACGCGGTGAGGTCCGCGAGCCCGAGCGCGTCGGCGCTTCGTCCACGACGACGTGGGCGCGGCGAACGCCCGAGCGCGGGGCGCGAGTCGGGGTGGGCTTCGAGGGCGAGCTCGAGCCTTCGCCGCGGGTGAAGCGTCAGCGCCTCCCACGCTTCCCGAATCTCGGCGCGTTCCTCTTCGCTCTCGGCGTCCTCCGCGAGCTCGCGCATGCGTTCGGTGATCGCCGCCGGCCCGTCGAAAGGGTCGAGGCCGTAGCGCTCGAAGGGGTTGCTCACGGCTCCACCCCCTCCCGCGCGATCGCTTCTTTCGCGCGTTTGGTGCGCGCGAGGCCGGCGAAGAGCGACTCGGCGCGGCGGGTGTCGACGCGTGCTTCGAGGGCCGCGCGTTTGCGATCCCAGAGCGGCGCGGTCTCGATGCGCCGCAGCGCGCGTTCCGAGAGCAGGTCGGCGCAGACGAGCCGCCCGTTGCGATGCGTGTCGCAGAGCACGAGCGCGCGCTCGACCGTCTCGAGCTGGGTGTCGAGGGTCGTCAGGAGCTCCGCGCGAAAGACGAGCATCTGCGCCACGCGCGAAGCGTACGCGAAGAGGTCGGGATCCCTGCCCACCCGCTCGGCGAGCGCGTCGACCGCGGGTGCGATCGTGGCGTCGAGGCGGCGAAGCATCGACCATTGCTTGTGGCCGTAGAGCTCCCACGCCATCGGCGTCGCTTGGTCGACCACGAACCGCTCGAGCTCGAGGTCGTGCGCGGTGAAGCGCCAAACCCGCACCGCCGCCGCGAGCGCCGCGAGGTGCGCTTCACCGGGCTCGGTGCGCGCTTGGGCTTCCGTCAGCGCCTCGTGCACGGGGCGCATGGTCGCGTCGACCAGATGGCGGCGCCGCCGGACGGCTTCGGAGGCCAAGGTCGCCGGCGGCGCCTCGACCCGCGCGAGCGCCTCGGGGACCCGCGCGAAGACCGAGAGCGAGATGGCGGTGACGTCGTCGAGCGCCCCGGCGCCTTCGAGCGCGCGTTCTTCGAGCTCGGCGAGCAGACGCCGCGCGCCGTCGACCGCCACCGCGTCACGCTCCGCCGCGGGCAGGGCATCGGCGACGACCGCTTCGGCGAGACCGCGGAGGTACGCGCTCTCGCTCGCGAGCGCCGCCCACGCGCCGAGCGCTTGCAGCCAGGCTTCCTCCGCCTCGCCGCGTGCGTGAGGTGGCAAGGTACGCGCGACCGCGTGATGCCAGAGCGCGAGGTGGTGCACGAGCGGCGGACGCAATCCGACGTAGGACGCGGGGCGCACCAGCGTGACGAGCAGCTCGATCTCACCGTCCAGCGCGCGCTCGCAGGCACGCGCGCCCTCGTCGGTTTGCCGGAGCAGGTGCACGAGCCCCGCCGCGCGCTCCGAAGGCGGCGGCGCGCCGTGCGACATGCGACGCCACAGCGCGCGCATCAGCGTGCGTTCTTCGAGTCGCTCGAGGAGCTGCTGGTCGTCGGGCCGCCACATGTGCGCGCACGCGCCGAGCGGTTCCGCCCTCCGCGCCGCAGAGGAGCATCGAGCCGACGCGGCCCCGGGTCAACGCATCGCGCGCACCGCCCCTGCCCGTGCCCGTGCCCGTGCCCGATGGGTGTGGTTCTCATCCCCCTCCCGAGAACGGGCACCGGAACCGCGCTTCGCGCCCCAGTGACAGAGGCCGAGACGGCGCTGCGCGGCACCGCGTTTCGATGGCTCACCCCCCTGTCGGCGGCCTCGCGCGCCGTCGGGCTCCCTCCCTTCGGTCGCTCGCAGAGAACGGCGATTCGCGGCCACACGGCTTCGCCGACGCCGCGCTCCGCGCCACGAAACGCCGCGCTCCGCGCCACGAAACGCCGGGCTGCGCAGCCCAGCAGAGTTTCCTCTCACGCGGGCACGGGCGCGGGCACGCGAACGGAGACGCTCACGAGAGGAACGTCGCGACGACCCAATCGAAGAAGAGCGCCGCCGCCGCGATCGGCAGGATCAACCCGAGCGCCGAGCCGACGACGTAGTCGCGAAAGCGCACCGCGCTCATGGCCAGCGCGTAGTTCAGAGGCGGCGCCATCCAGAGGATGAGGCGCAGCAACGCGACCACCCGCACCGGACGTCGCTCGAGTCCGTCGAGAATCTTGCGGACCCAGGGCCGCCGCACCTCGGCGAGCACCTGACCGCCGACCCCACGCACCACCGCGAAGCTCACGATGACGCTGAGCACGGCGCCGGCATACGCAGCGACTCCGCCGAGCCCGCGGCCGTACGCGAGAATCGCGGCGGCCACGAAGAACACGCCGGGGACGTGCACGAGCTCGCCCACGGCGAAGACGCCGAGGAAGATCAGGAAGCCGAGCACGCCTGCGCCTTCCATGAACCCGCGAATGCGGTCCGGCGTGAGCTGCTCGGTGACCCCCGTGACCTTCGCGAGGACGATGCTGCCGACGATCAGGCCCACCAGCGCGGCGAAGCGCCAGAGCTTGCGCGGCGCGGCGCCCGGGTCGGGCGTCGAGTCGGGCGTCGTGCCAGCAGGCGCGTCGGGGGCCTCGGGGGTCACGGCGCGCAGCGTGAAGGCGGATCGCGCGAACGCAAACGCTTCGCCTCCAGGGGGGCGGCGGCCCTCCGTCCGGCTCGTGGAGCGACGCCCCGCGGCCCTCGCTCTGGACGATCAGCGAATGTTGACGATGAGCGTGCCCTGCGTCGGAGGCGGCGCGGGATCGTCACGCGTCAGCACGACCGCGGTCGTGACCACGGCGCCTGCCGCGACCACGCCGATGATGGTCCAGAACCACCACTTCGTGACGACCGAACCGCCGCCTTCGACCGCGATGCGCAACGGCGCCGCGACGTCACCACGCGCCGCCACCGGAAGGCCCGCGCCGTCGAGCGCCTCGAAGTAGTACTCGACCAGCGGCGGCGCGACGTCCTCGCCCGGAATCGTCGCGGTGTAGCTGCCGTCGGGCTGCCGCTCGCAGTCGAGGCGGCGAAAGACGTCGCTCGTGCCCTGGCGGTACGCGACGACCACCCGCGCCACCCGACCGTCCGCGTCGTCGAGGGTCGCGCTGAGCGGCACCTCTTGCTCCGGGTCGGCCTGCGCGGGCGAGGTG
This sequence comes from Sandaracinus sp., assembly GCA_020633125.1. GTDB lineage: Bacteria > Myxococcota_A > Polyangia > Polyangiales > Houyiibacteriaceae > JACKEH01. Next base: position 85,179 of record JACKEH010000013.1, read on the forward strand.
TGGGCGATGGTCACCGCGGCGGGCGGCGCGGTCGACACGCCCGGACGACCGTCGGCCTCCCAACGCTGCGCCGCCTGCGTGAAGAACTCACGGAAACGGGGGCTCAGGTCGGCCGGCACCTCGAAGCCGGGCTCGAGCGCGAGCAGGCTTCGGTACGCGCCCTCGGCCTCTTCGGGGCGCCCGAGCGCGAGGTAGGTGAACGCGAGCAGTCGGTACGTGGTCGCACGCTCGGTCTCGCTGTTGCCGGAGCGCACGAGCGCCGCCGAGAGCACCTGAAGCGCTTCTTCGTAGCGAAGCTCGTCGTAGAGCTCTTGGCCCTGGCGAATCAGCGGGTTGTTGCGCTGAGCGGCGGCGGTGCCTTGGAAGACGAACCCACCGAGGACGAGCGAGGCGCAGACCACAAGCCAGGAGTAGCCTCGGTCGCGAGTTCGTTCCGGGTTGCCGTGGATGATCGGCGCGGAGCTCGTTTGCCGCGCCGACGAAGGACAGGCCGAAGCCTATTCGAGGAGGTCGGCGAGCGAGATCCGCGTCGAGGGCCGCGGATACGCGGGACGAACTTGCGACCGGGGCCGAAGAAGCGCATGGCGCGACCTTACCCGACCCGGGATTCGAAATCGACGGTGCCGTGCGCGCCCCGACGCCGAGCGACGCGCGCTCGAAATCGACGGTGTCGTGCGAGGCGAGCCGCACCAGGGGCTCGGCCGATGCCGGTCCCCACGCCTCCGGCGGTCGCCGACGCCGCTGAGGCGCGACGCTGCGCGCTCGTCAGCCGGCGCTGGCCGGCGATCTCCCGAGGTGACCGCGCCTTCGGTCGCCGTGCGCTCGTACGTGTCGAGGTTCACGCGGTAGAGCCCGAAGCGCGGCTCGTAGCCCTCGGCCCACTCGAAGTTGTCGATGAGCGACCAGTGGTAGTAGCCGCGCACGTCGACGCCCTCTTCGCGCGCGAGCCAGATCTGCTCGAGGCTGCGCACCACGTGCTCGGCGCGGCGCCGACCGACCTCGGTCGCCAAGCCGGACTCGGTGACCGAGAGCGGCAGGTCCGGCCAACGCGACGAGAAGTCCTTGAGCACCTCGTAGATGCCGGGCTCCCAGAACTCGTAGCCCATCGCGGGAACCATCTTCGTCTCGTCGTCGTTCACGGGCGCGAGGCACGCGCCGAAGTCGAACTCGCCGAAACACGGCGTCGCTTCGATGACGGGAAGCAGGCCGGGCGTGCCAGTGACGCCGGTGCGGAAGTAGTACTGCACCCCGAGGAAATCGAGCTTGCCCGCCCAATCGGCGTGGGGCTCTTCGGCGGTGCCGTCGAGGTCGGCGTCGAAGCTGCCGTTGCGAATCGAGTCGACGAAGAGGTGGTGGTAGACGTACTCGACCGCGTTCGTCGCCTCGACGTCCGCCGGCGCCGTGCTCAGGCGGTTGCGCGCCGCCGGAACCCAGGCCGCCACCGAGAGCGTCATGCCCACGATCGCGGGCTCACCGTCGCCGTCGGCGTCCACGGTGTCGTTCGCGAGGATCGCGTCGTAGATCGCCGCGTGGGCCGCGATGTACGCGCGCATCGCGTCGACCAGACGGTCGAAGCCGCCCTCGGCGAGGATGAGGTTTCGGCCCGGCGGAAACTGGTTGAGGCCATAGCTCGCGAGCAGGTAGTTCACGGGCTCGTTGAGCGTGCACCACTCGTCGATGCGGTCGCCGTACTCGCGCGCCAACAGGCCCGCGAACTCCGCGATCTCTTCGATGACCTGCGCGCTGCCTTCCGGATCGGTCCAGCCACAGAGGTCGGTGTCGGTGGGCCGTCGGGGCACGCCACGCCCACGCGCCGCGGGTCGTCGACCCAGACCGGGCTGGAGAAGTGGTGCACGGTCATCATCGGCTTGATGCCGCGCGCGACGAGGTCGTCGAGCACGCGCCCGTAGTGCGCGACCGCGTCGGCGTCGATCGCGTCGCGCGTCGGCTCGATGCGCGCCCAGCTCGGGTTGAAGCGGTAGGAGTCGAGGTTCATCTCCGCGACGAGCGCGTTGTCCTCGACCTGCCGGCTGAAGCCACGCACCGCGTCGCCGACGAACACGCCGTTGCCGAGGCCCCCCATGTCGGTCGGCGCGTGTAGGCGTACCAATCGGAGGCGTCGTTGTCGTCTTCGATCTGCGCGGCGGCGGTCGCGGCGCCGAAGGTGAACGAGCCACGACCGGCTTCCCCACCGACCGGGCCCGGTTCGGGGAATCGGATGGCGGCCGGGCCGTCGTCGCCGCCACAGGAGAGGAGGAGCAAGACCGAGAGAAGTCGAAGCGAACGCATCGACGCCACGAAAGCGCGACGCCTCGCGGCGCGCAAGGGGTCGCGACGCGGAGAAGAGAGTCTTTCCACGACGCGAGCCCCTCTCACCGTCCGCGTTCGGGTGACGTCGTCCTCTGAGCGCCCCCTCACGGGATGACGCCGCGCTCGTTCGGGATCACGCAGCTGCCCTCGGGGCACGTGTCTTCCACGACCCCGCCTTCCCGCACGAAGCGTTCGAACTGCTGGAGCATCGGCTCCGTCGATCGAAGGCCGCCGTGCGCGGCGTTGTCCGCGATCTCCGCATAACAGCCCTCGTTGATCGGCTCGACGCCCTCGAGCTGGAAGATCGTGTACCCGCTGCCTTCGCCGCCGTCGCTGGCTTCGAGGTAGTCGCCGACGCCCCAAGGCTCGTAGGCGCTGCTGCGCAACCACGGCAGGCGCATCGTGCGCGCGGCCATGTCGGCGGTGACGTTCGGCACCTGCGCGTCGTAGCGGGAGACTTGGTAGAGGATGCGGCGCTGCGTGTTGTCCACGCCTGGCAGCGGCTCGCCGAAGATGTGATCGACGTAGGTCGCGGGCTCCGCGAGGTCCCACATCGGCTGCGTGCTGACGACGAACCAATCGCGGTCGAGCTTTCGCTCGTAGAAGAGCTTGAACACCGCCTCGTAGGGCCGGAAGTTCACCGAGCGCCGCAGCATGATGCCGTAGTTGATGCCGCCGACCTGCAGCACGTACGCGTCGACGGTGTCGCTCAACGCCGCGAGCGTCGCGCCCATGATGCCGCCCTGCGAGATGCCGTAGTAGTAGACCTCGGTCGGGTCGTGCAGCGGCCGCGACTCGCCTTCGACGTCGACGAAGAGCTCCGGCATGCGGCTGCATTGGCCGGTCGAGAACGCCTTCTGCTGAATCAGCGAGTTGATCGTGCCTTGCATCAGGCGCTCGCCGAGCTGCGCGATGTTCCCGAAGTTCGTCACGACGTACGTGAGGATCTGCGCCGTGTCGTCGCTCCCGAGTCCCCAAAAGCGCGTGCCGAACGCGACCATCTGCTCGCGTTGCGCGACCGGCGCGGCGTCGCCCGAGACTTGGCTTTCGCTGCCGAGCAACCCGTGCCCGTAGTGCAGCATCTTGGCGCCCTCGCCTCCCGCCATCACGCGCGCATGCACGCTCGGGGGAATCACGACCTCGAAGGGCGCCTCGGCCACGCCGTTGTAGGCGACGTTGCCCTCTTCGTCGCGGAAGGCCACCGCGCCTTCGAAGGGCGTCGTCATGTAGAGCGGCACCGTGTACGTGCCGCGAATGCGCCGCCAGATGCGGCCGCTGACGTTCTCCTCGACGGTGCGCACCGTGCACACGCCGAGCTCGTTCGGGGTGCCGCGAAGCGACTCGTCGTCGAAGCGTCGGAACGCGTCTTCGCGCATCCACAGGAGCTGCCCCTGCACCGAGCTCGCGGAGGCGGTGCGGAAAGTCCCACGCGAGCACGAGGTCCTCGCGCGCCACGCCGGCCGAGGCCAGCGTCGAGAAGACCGACTCCTGCGCCGCCCGTCGCGATTCGAGCTCGGCGACGTCGGTGGTCTCGTCGTCGCGCAACGCGCGGAAGTAGGGGCTCGCTTCGACCTCGGTCCCGTCGAGGCGACGAAGCCCTCGAACGGCCGCGACGTAGCGACGGCCGTACTGCAGCGGCACCGCCGGTCGAAGGTAGAGCGTCGAATAGCCTGGCTCGCTCGCGAGCCATTCGACGGTCTCCCACTCGTCGAGCTCCGCGAAATGCGCGACCCGCTCGCCGGTCTCCACGTCGACGATCACGGTCGGGGGAATCGGCTTCGAGGCTCGCCGCGATGCGCGTGTGGTTCGGGAGGTTCGACGGATCGACGCGACCCGTGAACGCGACGACGAGGCTGCTGTTGATCGAGAATCCGTCGAAGCGATTCCAAGGATCCGTGCTCGCGTGCGCGTCGGCATCGCGATTGAGCGGAAACGCCGCCTCGGGGATCGCGACCCGGAAGCCCGTCTCCGTCGTCGTGTCTTCCGCGAGAAAGCGGCTCGACGGATAGGGCATCAGACAATGCGTCGGATCGAGGTTCTCGCACTCGGGCCGCGTCACGTCGATCGCGGGTCCGGCGTCGGTGTCCACGGTCGGTGCGTCGACGCTCGCGTCGGTCGCCGGGCGTCGTCGTCGCCGCAACCCCAGCCGACCAGCAACGAGAGGAGTGCGAATCCGAGCTTCCGTCCAAGCATGCGTTCCTCCGAAGCCGTCACTCTCGGGGGACCCCCGCTCGGCGACAAGGCCTCGCCCGCGCGCACGCATCTCGTGAAAGCGAGAAGTCTCACTTCCAACGGTCGCGGGCGCGACGGAACGAAACGAGGCGTGCCGATCGACACGCCCCGCTCCTCGAGCATCGAGCGTTCGTCACTCCGCGCGTGGGTTCACGATCGCGCAGCTCCCGTCGGGACACGTGTCGATCACACGACCGTCCGGCCGACAGAACTCGTCGAGCTGCCGGAGCATCGGCTCGGTGTAACGCAGATCGTTGTGCGCGTCGTTGTCGTCGATCGCGACCGCGGAGCCTTCGGGAATCGGCTCGACGTTCGTGAGGTGGTAGATGACGTAGCCCGAGGTGGCCGGCCCCGAGGTCTCTTCGATCACGTCGCCGACGCCCCAGGGCTCGTAGACGCTCGACCCGAAGAAGGGCAGCCCCATCGTTCGCGCCGCGATGTCCGAGGCCACCGAGGGCACCTGCGCGTCGTAGAGCGAGGTTTGGTAGAGGATTCGCTTCGCCGACACGTCGACGTCGTCCGCGAGCGCATCACGCAGGATGTGCGGCGCGAAGGTCGCCGGCTCCGCCAAATCCCACACCGCCTGCGTCGACACGAGGAACCAGTCGCGGTCGAGCTTCGACCGGTACCACTGGTCGAAGATTCGCTCGAAGGGCGTGAAGTCGACCGAGCGGCGAAGCATCACGCTGTAGTTCGTCGCGCCGACCTGAAGCACGTACGCGTCGACGGTGTCGCTCAGCGCCGCGAGCGTCGCGCCCATGATGCCGCCCTGCGAGATGCCGTAGTAGTAGATCTCGTCGGAGTCTCCGAGCGGGCGCGTCTCTTCGCCGACCGCCATCGTCAGCTCCGCGAGCTCCGAGCAACCGCCGTTCGCGAAAGTCTTCTGGAGGATCAGCGAGTTGATCGTGCCCTGCACGAGGCGCTCGCCGACCATCGCGAAGTTGCCGAAGTTCGTGACGGCGTTGGTGATGATCTCCGCTTCGTCCGGCTCGCTCAGCCCCCAATACGAGGTTCCGAAACCGATGAGCTCCGCGCGCTGGTACGCCGGCGTGGTGCCGCCGCTCGAGACCTGCGTCGCCGCACCGAGCAGACCGTGGCCGTACATCAAGAAGCCGCCGGGGCCGTCACCACGCATCACGCGGTCCCGCACGCTCGGCGGCACGACCACCTCGAAGTCCGCCTGCGCGACGCCGTTGTAGGCCGGCAGCCCGTCCACACCGCGGTTGGTGCGCGCGCCCTCGTAGGGCGTGTTCATGTAGAGCGGCACCGTGTACGTGCCGCGAATGCGCCGCCAGATGCGATCGTTGACGTCTTCTTCGACGCTCGTGACCGTGCAATCGCCGACGCCTTCGGTGCCGGCCTCGTAGCGCTCGAACGCGTCGCGACGCGCGGCGAGCATGTCGCCGTAGAGCGCGCCGCCCGAGGCGGTGCGGAAGTCCCACGCGAGCACGAGCTCGTCGCGCGCGACGCCGGCGTTCGTGAGCGTCGTGAAGATGTCTTCGAACGCGGTGCGGCGCGACTCGAGCTCCGTCACCTCGCTCGTCTCGCCGTCACGCAGCGCGCGGAAGTACGCGCTCGGCTCGACCACGCTGCCGTCGACACGTACCAGATCACGCAGCGCGGCGACGTAGCGGTGGTTTTCCTTCAGGCGCACCGCAGGACGCATGTAGAGCGTCGTGGTGTCGGGGTCGGCGTTGTACCACTCGTCGATCTCGGCGAAGTGCGCGACGCGCTCGCCGGTCTCCGCGTCGATCAGGATCGTCGGCGAGTCGTCGCCGAGGCTCTCCTCGATGCGGTCGTAAGCCGCGAGGTTCGTCGGGTCGAGCTTGCCCTCGAAGCCGGCGATCAAGCTCGTCGCGGGGCTGAATCCGTCGAAGCGATTCCAGGTGTCCGGGTCGGCCTGCTCGTCGAACTGGTTTCGCGGCAGCGCTTCGGCGGGAATGGCGACGCGGAACCCGGTCTCGGTGCCTTCGTCGGTCGCGAGGAAGCGACTCGACGGGTACGGCATCAAACAATGCGTCGGGTCGAGGTTCTCGCACTCGGGTCGCGTCACGTCGATCGTCGGTGCGGCGCCCGCGTCGCCCATGGCCGCGTCCGCCATGCCGCCATCCGCCGGCATCGGACCGTCGTCATCCCCACACGCAACCAACCACACCGCCGCCACGAGGGCTGCTCGTGCACGCATCATCACCCGACCCCGTTCTGCGCTTCCCGAAGCGCGGCGCGGAGCCTAACAGCGAACGTCGCTCGGCCACCTATCCCTCCATGCGCGCGTGCGCCCCGTCACGAAATGCACGTCGTCAGGTGGACGGGACACCGAAAATCCGCGAAAACGCCGACGAATCCTTGGCATTCCCCTTGCTCGGAGGGCGCGCGATGCGTGGCGCTCGGCTCTTGTTGATCTCTTCGGTGTTGCTCGGCTGTGGCTCGAGCACCGGCTTGCCCATCCCGAACTCGTCGCGACCCGTCGACGGCGGCCGCGTCGACGGCGGTCGCTTCGACGCCTCGATGCCGGACGCCGGCCTCGACGCCACGATCGAAGACGACGGAGGCACGGACGCGGGAACCGACGCGTTCATCCCCTGCCCGCCGGATCGGACCGTCGCCCCGCGCGAGGCGTCCGTACCGGTCGACATCATCTTCGTGTTCGACAGCTCCGGCAGCATGATCGACGAGAACGCGCGCCTGCAGGAGAACATCAGCATCTTCTGGGACGCGATCGTCGACGCCGACGTGGACTCGCACGTCGTGTTCATCGCCGAGCGCGGGTATGTCCCCGGCCCGCCCGGCGGGTTTGCCCGTCGCTACCTCGGCATCGAGGACCGCGTCGGCTCGTGGGACCCGCTGCTGAAGGTCCTCGACAACTACCCGACCTACCGGAACTTCCTTCGCCCCGGATCGGTGGTTCACGTGGTCGCCGTCACGGACGACGACAGCCGCGCGATCGAGTGGGAAGCCTTCGACGAGGAGTTCCGCCGCCTGATCGGCCGTGACTACACCGCACACTCCATCGCGTCGGAGCAGGTCACGATCACCATCACGAACCCCTACGGCTCGTGCTTCACCGAAGACAACTCCGCGACGCGCCCGGGGTTCGAATACATGGGCCTCTCCATGGCGACCGGCGGCCTCTTCCTCTCCGTTTGCGAGGAGGACTGGTCGCAGATCGTGGAGCCGCTCTCGGAGCGCGTCGCCGTGCGTGTGCCGCTCCCCTGCGCGTACGCGTTGCCGCAGCCCCCGCCCGGCGGCGGCACCTACGATCCCGACACGTTCAACGTCACGGTGACGTTCCCGGACGGCACGACCCGCACGTTGCCGCGTGTGAGCTCGGGCGACGCGTGCGGTGCCGGCTGGTCCTTCGTCCCGGTCGCGGACCGCATCGAGCTCTGCCCCTCGACCTGCGCCGAGACCGACATGGCCAACGGTCGCCTGACCATCGAGCTCTGCGGGTCCGACACGCTCGAGTGATCGGCGCCGTCGAGCGCTAGGCCCGAGCGCCCACGAAGAAGCCGCCCCCGACCGGGCGGCTTTTTCGTGCGCGGGATTTGGAGCGGCTTTTCGTGCGCGGGATTCGTGCCCGGAGCGCGAAGCAGCTGGGCTGATTCATGCGCTTCCTCTTCTTCGAAGGCTCTTCCGACCGGCCGAGCCGCCCCGCCCGAGCGCGCCCCAGGCACCCGCTCGAATCCGTGGGCCCTTCTCAGTCGAGGTGCTCGAGCTCGTAGAGCACGGCCTCCGAGTCCCGGTGGAAGAAGAGGCCGCCACCGCCGTTGCGGAAGTTCTTCTTCAGCCGGTCGCGGTACCAACGGCCTTCGCGGAGGTACACGTTCCCGTCCGTGCGGGCCTGCGAGACGTTCTCCTCCCAATCGCGCTTGGTCAGCACTTCGAGGTAGAGCGCCCCCTGGCAGAGCCGCTCCACCGTCTTGAGCGCCTTCGCGGCTTCCTTGGCGTCGAGGTATTGCAGCACGCCTTGGCAGATCACGAGGTCCGCCGGCATGCCCTTGAAGCTCGCGATCGAGCCTTGGGTCCACCCGAAGCGGCGGCAGAGGTACTCGCTGACCTCCACGCCTTCGTAGATGGCCTTCGGGAAGTGGCGCTGCACCACGGGCTTCCAGAAGCCGAGCCCACACCCGAGGTCGAGCACCCGCCGCACCGGGATGTCGAGGTGCTTCACGTAGCTGCAGACGAAGTCGCCGAGGCGATCGACCGCTTGCTGATCGTAGACCCGCGTCTCGGGGTCTTCGTAGTGCCGTTGATAGTACGTCTCGTCGAAATGCCGCTCGACCACGGCGGGACGCTACCAGAGCGGGGCGCGGCTTCCACGTCCCGCGAACCGTCGGCTCCGATTCGCGTCGCCGGACCTCCCCTCGCTCGACGAGCACGCGGGCCCTCGCACGCACGAAAAAAGGCCCGCCGAAGCGGGCCTTTTCGCGGTCAGGCGACGTTCTTCAGAACGTACCGTTCAGCTGCGAGTGACGGCGCGCGGTCTCTTCGGCCGCCTCTCGCTCGCGGTTCGCGCGAAGCTCGGTGGCGAGGAAGTCCGGGCGGAACTGGACGTTCACCGAGATGGTGCTGTCGACGTTGTAGAACGGGTTCCGGACGCCGCTGTCGGTGTCGAACCACGACGTGAACGTGCCGTACGACAGACCCGCCGTGAGGTAGGGCGTGATGTCGTAGCTCACGCTGAGGCTGAAGTTGTGGAAGATGCGGCGGTTCGTCGACGAGCTCTCTTCGATGTGAACCGTGCCGGTGTCCGTTTGGATGTCCGCGCCCGGAGCGTGAAGCGCACGGAACCAGAGACCACCGTAGGACACGGAGAACGCGAGACCCGACACGGGAAGGATCGTGACGGCGAGCGTCGCCGAGCTCTGGTGGCGGATCGGGTTCGCGCCCGTGTTGCAGCGACGAAGCGTCTGCGTTCCGTCCTGAACCTCGCCCACCGGACACTGAACCGACTCGGTCGTCGTGCCGTAGCCGTCGGGCGCGCGTACGGCGTGCACGTTGCCGGTCCAACCCGTGTAGCGGTAGGCACCCTGAAGGATGAGGCCCTCGGCGACCGCGAAGCCCTTCGAGAGGAAGAGCAACGGGCTGATGCCGAGCACGCGACCCGAAGCGCGGCTGAACTTGGACGTCGGAAGGAAGAGCGCGAGCTGGGTGGTGATGCCGACCCCGAGCGGGCTCCACGGAAGCGAGTACGTCGCGTCGAGACGCGTGTCCGTCCACTGCAGCTCGCGGGCGTAGGTCGTGATCGACGAGTTGATCGACCCCTGATGCGCGGTCGTCTCGAAGTTGACGCCCTGCTGAATGCCGACGAGCAGGCTGTCGAAGCGCCAACGGAAGCCCGCGAGCAGCGAGAGCTGGTGGTACGGGTCGTACGTGAGCTGCGAATCCTTGCTGAAGGTGTTCGCGGTGAAGTTCGTGCTGAACGAGAGCGGCATCGACCAGGGCACACCAGCCGTCGGAACGGCCTGCGCGAGACGGTCGGCGGTCGAAGGCTCGCCGTTCTCTTCGTCGGTGACCTCGTGGTCGCGCTCGTGGGGCGTCGTCACCGCGGCGGGCTCACCCTCGCGAGCCGCGTCTTCCAGGTCCTCGTCGACCGAGGGGTTGCTGGGGGCCGCCTGGCCGAGCGCCGTTCCGGACTCCTCGGACTCCGAGTCG
>JACKEH010000014.1 GCA_020633125.1 Sandaracinus sp.
CCGAGGAAGAGTCGCGCTCGACGCGTCGGGTGCAGGTAGGGCGCGTCGACGTCGAGCGTCGCGTCGGTGCGCACGCTCGGCATCAAGCCGGTCATCGCATGCACCAACGCTTCGACCCGACCGCGCGCGTCGAAGAAGTCGTAGTCGCCTGCCTCGCCGATCCACGCGGGCCGCTCACCCACGAGGAGCAGACCGATGGCCGGCTGCTCGCGCGGCAACGCGACGTCCTCGTCCTTCGAGTGATGCGTGAGCCCCCACGCCGCGTCGCCCTTCCCTTCGCGCGCGCGGAAGATGCGCCCGAGCTCGAAGAGGTTCGCCGACGTCGCCTGGTGACGCAGCGCGACCGAAGCCGCGTTCGCGAGGCCGGGCAAGAGCGAGGGCCGCATCACGTCGCGACCGCCGAGCGGGTTCTGCAACGCGACCAGGTCGGAGAGTGGGCTCTGCGCGCCGCTCGGCACCAACGCCAACGCCTCGTCGCGCGGCACGAAGCCGTAGCAGACCGCTTCGTGAAGCCCGACGCTCGCGGCCGTCTCGCGGAGGCGACGCTCGAAACGCAGCGCCGGCGAGGTGCCGACGCGCGAAGGACGCACCGCCGGGATCGTCGTCGGCACGTGCTCGTAGCCGTGAATCCGACCGACCTCTTCGACCAGATCCGCTTCGCGGCCGAGGTCGGGACGCCACGTCGGCGCGTGCACGGTGATCGCGTCGTCGCCGTCGTCGAGGATCTCGCAGCCGAGCGCCGCGAGCACCTTCGCCGGCACGTCGCGCGGCACGTCGTACCCGAGCAGGAGGCTCGCGCGCGCACGCGTCATCGTGATCTTCGTGGGCTCGATCGCGACCGGGTACACGTCGAGCGCTTCACGCACCGCGACGCCGCCGCCGAGCTCCGCCATCAACGCCGCCGCACGCGCGAGCACCCACGGCACGTCGTTCGGGTCGACGCCACGCTCGAAGCGATGGCTCGCGTCGGTGTGAAGACCGAGGCGACGCGAGGTGCGACGCACCGAACGCGCGTCGAAGTAGGCGCACTCGATCGCGACGTGGCGCGTCTTGGCGCCCATCTCGCTCTCGAGCCCGCCCATCACGCCCGCTACGGCGACCGGACCTTCGCCGTCGCAGATGAGCAGGTCGTCGCTCGTGAAGGTGCGCTCGACCTCGTCGAGGGTCTTCATCGTCTCGCCTTGGTGCGCGAGACGAACCTCGATGCGGCCGCCGCGAAGGCGCTCGAGATCGAAGCCGTGAATCGGGTGCCCGGTCTCGAGCATCACGAGGTTCGTCGCGTCGACGAGCGCGGAGATCGAGCGATGCCCGAGCACGTGCAGGCGGTGACGCAGCCAGAAGGGCGACGCGCCGTCCTTCACGCCGACCACGAAGGCCGCGCCGTAGCGCGGGCAACGCGCGGGATCGGGAAGGTCGACGCGGAAGCCGCTCAGATCGAGGTCCCCGACGTGACCGACGCCGTCGCCGTGCCACTCGAGGTGAAGGCGACCGTGGCCCTCCTGCGAGAGCACGCCCGACGCGACCTCCTTCGCGCGAATGGCTGGACGCGCGAAGGGGAGCCCGAAGACGGCGGCGAGATCGCGCGCGACGCCGAGGTGACCGAGGCAGTCCGGCCGGTTCGGCGTGAGGCTGATCTCGAACGCGACGTCGTCCGTCGGAAGCGCATCGGCGAGCGAGGTGCCGGGCGCCGGCGCCTCGGGCGCGCCGTGCTCGCCGAAGACGAAGATGCCTTCGTGATCGTCACCGAGGCCGAGCTCGTCCTCCGCGCAGATCATGCCGCAGCTCACGACGCCGCCGAGCTTGCGCTCGCCGATCTCGAGCAAGCTTCCGTCCGCGGTGGGCAGACGCGCGCCGAGCTGCGCGAAGAGCACGTGACCGCCGGGCGCCGGCACGTTCGAAGCGCCGCAGACGACCTCGATCTCCTGCGCACCGTCGAAGACGCGCACGAGCGTGAGCTTGTCGCGGTTCGGGTGCGGCGACTTCGCGAGCACCTTCGCGACGACGACCTTCTCGGGCGCCACGAAGCGGTGCATCTCTTCGACCTCGAGGCCGACCGACGTGAGCTTCTCGGCGACCTCGTCGGGCGTGGCCTCGAGACCGGGGAGGAGCTCCTTCAACCAACGGTAGCTGACGCGCATGGGACTCTCTGTGCGGGCGCCCGAACGGCGCGGTGCGAAAGACGATTCGAAAGGGGCGAGGCTTCGCTCGCGGCGCGAGAACGGAGACGACTCGAGGGAGGGGTCAGAACCCGCCGAGGAAGCGGACGTCGTTCTCGAAGAGCAGCTTGATGTTCGGGACGCCGAACTTGACCATCGCCATGCGGTCGATGCCCATGCCGAAGGCGAAGCCGCTCACCTTCGTCGGGTCGTAGCCGACGTGCTCGAAGACGACGGGGTGAATCATCCCGCAGCCGCCGATCTCCATCCACGAGCCGCCGGGACGACGCGCGTCGACTTCGGCGCCGGGCTCGACGAAGGGGAAGTAGCTCGGGCGCAGGCGCACCTCGATGGCCTCGCCGTAGAGGCGCTCGAGGAAACGCTGAAGCACGCCCTTGAGGTCCGCCATCGTGACCTTCTCGTCGACGAGGAAGCCTTCGATCTGGTGGAACATCGGCGAGTGCGTCGCGTCGTCGTCGCGGCGGTAGACCGCGCCGGCGCTCACCACCGCGAGCGGCGGCGGACGGCGCGACATCTCGCGAATCTGCATCGTCGAGGTGTGCGTGCGCAGCAGCGTGCCGCGGTCGCCGGCGCCCTTGCCGCGATCGACGAAGAAGGTGTCCTGCATGTCGGTCGCCGGGTGATCCGGCGGGAAGCCGAGGCGATCGAAGCAGTTCTCGTGCAGGTCGATCTCGGGACCGTCGACGACCTCGAAGCCGAGGCTCTCGAAGATGTCGAGCAGCTCGTGCCGCACGCGCGTGATCGGGTGCAGGCGACCGGGAAGCACGCCGCGGCCCGGGAGGGTGACGTCGAAGGGCGCCTTCAGGTCGGCCTCGCGCGCCTCACGAAGCAACGCGTCGAGTCGCGCGGAGAAGCGGGCCTCGATCTTCTGCTTCACCTCGTTGGCGGCTTGGCCCTTGGGCTTGCGCTGGTCGCCGGGGAGCTCGCGCATGAGCTTGAGCACCGAGGTGAGCGAGCCGTTGGCGCCCACGAAACGCGCGTTGATCTCGCGAAGCTCTTGCTCGGTCTTGGCGACCTCGAACGCACCGCCCTCGAGCTCGGTGAGGATGGAGCGAAGGCCTTCGTCGAAGCGGGACACGGCGTCGGACATGGTCGGGCGCACATAGCAACGGACGGGCCGGCTGTCAGCCTGGCGTGTGCCCGACGCCGGCGGGAGCCCGCGGTGCTTCGTGATGCTCGGCCTCGGTGGAAGCTCGGGGCCTCGATCTGCTCGCTTCACCTCGTTGGCGGCTTGGCCCTTGGGCTTTCGATGGGGTGAGCCGGGTGTCGGTCGCTCGCGCATTCGACCAGGTTTCGAGGCGACCGAGGTCGAGCGAGCCGTTGGCGCCCACGAAACGACGCGTTGATCCTGCGGGCTCTTGCTCGGTCTGGGAGGATCGACTCGCGTCGAACTGCGCGCGTGACCCTCGAGCTCGCTCGTGCGGATGGAGCGAAGGGGTGCCTCGCTACGTCGAAGCGCGCACGACACGGCGTCGGACATGGTCGGGCGCACATTCGCGAACGGACGTGCGTGAGGCGGTCAGCCGTGCGGGATTCGCGCGAGGAGAAGGACGAGCCAACGAGCGACACGAGCAGCTCGGTGCGGTGCGAGGTCGCGTCGTGAGCTCGCGCGCACGACACGACTCGCGAGTGTGGTTCGGGTGGCTCCGTGCGGAGCAGCTCACGCGCACGACACGAGCGTTCGTGGTTCGGTGCGGTGGCTCCGTGCGGAGCAGCTCACGCGCACGACACGAGCGTTCGTGGTTCGGTGCGGTGGCTCCGTGCGGAGCAGCTCACGCGCACGACACGAGCGTTCGTGGTTCGGTGCGGTGGCTCCGTGTGGGGCAGCTGCGCACGACGTGACTCGCGCGGCCGGGCTCGCGCACGACACGACTCGCACCGGCGGGTGCGGAGCAGCTGCCGCGAACGTCAGAGCCCGAGCCAGCCGCGCGTGTCGACGCTGCGCGTGCCCTCGCGAACCTCGAAATAGAGCGGCTCGCCGCCGAGGTTGCCGAGCAGCGCGCCCTGACCGACCCACTCGCCGACCGCGAGGCCCGTGCGCGCGAGGCCCGCGTAGAGCGTGTAGTGGCCGTCGCCGTGATCGAGCACGATCGTCTGACCGAGCGTGCCGTAGCGGCCTGCGAACGCGACGCGGCCGTCGGCCACCGAAACCACCGGGCTGCCGGCGGGCGACAAGACCTCGATGCCGCGGCCGTCTTCCCGACTCGCCTCACGCATCGCGCCTCCGCCACGCACCGGCAGCGGCAGACGGCCACGCAATGCACCGAAGCCGCTGGTCGGCTCGCTGCCGTGAACGCGGAAGGTGCCGTGTTGCATCGGCGGGAGCGGCGCGACGGGGAGCGCCGGGAGCATTCGCGGATCGAAGACGTTCTGGAACGCCGCCGTCGCCGCGGCCTGCTCCGCCGCACGCGCACGCTGCGCCTCGGCCTCGCGACGCGCCTCCGCGATGCGGCCGTCCGCGAGCGAGAGCTCCGCGCGAAGCGACTCCTCGCGCTGCCGCAAGAAACGCGACGAGCGCACGTCGCGCGAGACCATGCGTTCGAGCCGCTCGACCCGCGAGAGGTGCCCGAGCAACGCCTCGAAGCCCCCCGCGACCGGCAGCATGCCGCTGCGGCGCAGCCGGTAGAGCGCGCGGGCGCGGGCGCGAAGGCTCTCTTCGGTGTGGGCACGCTGTTCGGCGAGCGCCGCGACCTCGGCCTCGAGCCGAACCTTCTCCGACTCGGCTTCGGCGACCGGATCGTTCACTTCCGCTGGCGCCACGGGCGGTGCGGCGGGCGCAGGCGCCGCGTAGGTCGGCGCCGACGCGTACGGGTTCGGCGGCGACGCCCAGCCCTGCGGCGCGTAGCTCGGCTGCGCGAGCACGGGAGAGCCGAGAGCGACGACGAGCGCGACGAGTCGAAGGCGACGCATGATCACACCGAGGGTTCAGACCGTGAGGTAGCGGCGAAGCGAGAGCGCGCTGCCCATCGCGCCGATGAACGCGCCGCCGAAGATCAGCGCGACGAGCATCCAGGGCTGCAGGAACGCCGCGCGAATGCCGGTGAGCGCCGCCAGGCTGGCGTCCAGCTCACCTCGCAACGCCAAGAAGCCGAAGAAGAGCACCAGCACGGCCAGCGCCGCAGCGGCGAACCCTTGGAACGTGCCTTCGACGACGAAGGGCCCCCGCACGAACGCGTCGGTCGCGCCGCAGAGCTTGAGGACCTCGATCTCGTCGCGACGGCGCGCGACCGCGAGACGAATCGTGTTGCCGATGACCGCGAGCACGCAGAGCGCGACGAGCAGCGCGAGCGCGCCCGCGAGCCCACGACCGGCGCTCAACAAACTCTCGAGCCGGTCGAACCAGCCGCGGTAGGTCTCGACGTCCTCCACCGCGCGAAGCTGCGCGACGCGCGCCGCCATGGCGTCGATGCGCGAGGGATCGGTGCCGGTCGCCAGCGAGAGCTCGAGCGAGGGCGGGAAGACCTCGGGGGGAAGCGCCGCGAGGTCCGCGGAGACCTCGGCGTGCTGGAGGAAGAGCGCGCGGGCGTCTTCGGCCGTGAGCTCCTCGACCGCCCGCACCTCGGGAAGGCTCTCGAGCACGACTCGAAGCTGTGCGACGTCCGCCGCCTGCGCTCCGTCGCGCAGGTAGACGGTCATGCGCGCGCTCTCGCCCCAACGCTCGGCGAGCGCGGAGAGATTGGTCAGCGCCAGAAGCGCTCCCGCGACGCAGAGAAACGCCACGCTGAGGCTCGAGATGGCCACCAGATAGAGCCGCAGCTCTTCACGCAGCCCACGCTTCGCTCGCCCGATCAGCGTCTTCAGCTCCATCGTCTGTCCTCTGCCCACGAGGGGCCTCGAGCCGCGTTCGCCCTGCGGCTCGGTGTTCTTCTCGACGTCAGCGCGCAGGCGCGACGTTCATCCCGCGACCACCCGAAGCCCGCTGCCCTCGTGGGTCGGCGGCTTCGACTCGCCCGCACCTGGCCAGCTCCGCAGGCCCGTGCGCGCTTCCAACACCCGGCCGTCGTCGAGCGCGATGATCCGGTGATCGCGCTTGCCGATCAGCGAGTGGTCGTGCGTCGCGAAGAGCACCGTGGTGCCCGTCGCGTGAATCTCTTCGAAGAGCGTGAGGATGTCGATCGCGAGGTGCGGATCGAGGTTGCCGGTCGGCTCGTCCGCGAGGATGAGCGCCGGCTCGGTCACGATCGCACGCGCGACCGCGACGCGCTGTTGCTCGCCGCCGCTCAGGCCCTCGGTGCGGTCGCCACCGCGTCCCGCGAGGCCGACACGCTCGAGCGCTTCGGCGACACGCGCGCGCACCAGACGCGGCGGCATGTCGAGGATCTCGAGGGCGACCGCGACGTTCTCGTACACGGTCCAATGCTTCACGACCTTGAAGTCCTGGAAGACGATCCCGAGGTTCCGACGCAGAAAGGGGATCGAGCTCGACTTCAGGCGCGCGACGTCGCGACCGGCGAAGCGGATGCGTCCCGCGTCGACCGTGTGCTTGCGGTAGACGAGCTGGAGCAACGTGCTCTTGCCCGCGCCGCTCGGCCCGGTGACGAAGCAGAACTCGCCACGCTCGATGACGAGGTTCACGCCTCGAAGCGTCGGCTGGTCCTTGCGGAAGTATTTGTAGACGTCCTCGAACACGAGGATGGGCCGGTTCGCTCGACTGTCCTGCTGCGCGCCTGCGCGGAAGAACGCGAAGGGGCGCACCACCTTGCCGTCGGATCCTCGTGCCATGCAGTTCGGATAACGGAGGCTTGGTCCAGCACGCAAAAAAACGGCGTGGCGAAACGCGTCGGGGCGCGAGCCCTCGCGGACGCGCGCCCCTGCTTGGGATCGGCTCGAAGCCGATCGAAGGCCTCAAGGTGCTGGGAACGACGCGAAGCGAAGCTCGAAATCGCTCGCGACGCTCGACCCGGCTTCGACGACCAACACGTAGGTGCCGGGGTCGAGCACGCGGTTGATGACCGCGGGGTTGCCGGTATCACATACGAGGCTGGCCGTCGCCGCACAGCCGTCGCGGAGGCTGAGGTTGTGGCTGTGCGTCCGGTCGTCCGCCGGGCGGACGCTCACGAGAATCTCGCGTCGGGTGGCGAGCCGAATCTCGTAGAACGCGTCGGGGTTGGTCCCGCCGCACGCGCTCACGTCGTCTTCGAAGCCCGTCAACGTGTCGCGCCGCGCCACCGAGCCCGAGAGCGGGATGGCGCCGTCGCAGCGGTCGTTGGGCGGCACCGGCGTCGGGTCGGAGGTCTCCACGCTCGCCGTGACGTTCCCGCTCGAGAGCGTGGTGTCGACCACCACCCAGTAGCGACCGGCCGGCAAGCTGCGCCAGCTCTGCACCTGCGGCGAGCTCGCCTGCCGGCAACGCAGCTCCGACGACACGACGCCGCACTCGGTCTGCAACGCCGCGCCGTGGTACCCGGCGCCGTTCGTGGTCACGCGCACGTCGCGCGTGCTCGTCAGCTCGAAGGTGAAGACGAGGTCACGCAGGAGGCTCGAGGTCCCGCCGCAGCTCGTCGTCACGTCGCGCTCCGCGGTGCCGAGCGACGCCGTGCCTGGTCCGGCCGTGATGTCGACGGCGCTCGAGCACGCGTCGCCGGGCGGGCGCGGACCCGGATCGGTGATGGTGGCGGTCAGGCTCCACATGCTGGCCGTGGTGCTGCTGCTCTCGAGCAACACGTAGTAGGTCCCCGCCGGGAGGTCGCGGTAGACGACCCGCCCGGGACGGCCGTTGCTCTGGCACCGCAGCGTGGTGTCTCGGTCGCTGCAGTTGGCGACCAACGCGAGGCTCGTCGAGGGGCTCCCACCGCCGCTCGTGGTCGCTTCGAGGACGACGTCCTTCGGCGCGTCGAGCACCAACCGGTACGCCGCGTCGGGCCGGGCGGTCGAGTTGCAGAGCAGCGTGTAGTCGTCGTTGGTCTCGGCGAAGAGCCCGGTGAAGGTGCCGCCCGCGGAGATGTCCAGCGTGCTGCCGTCGCAACGGTCGACCGGCGGAACGGCCGTCGGCGGCTCGAAACGAAGCGTGAGGTCGAAGACCGTCGCCGAGCTGCTCTCGACCACGACGAAATGCTGACCCGCGGGCAAGCTCCGTCGCAGCAGCGTCGACGGAGACCCCGAGACACACGCGAGCTCCGGTCCACGCTCGCAGTTCGCCGCTTCGCGCAGCGCCACCGTCGTCGTGGTGCTCCCGGCGGCCGTGATCCACACGTCCTGCGGCTCCGCGAGCGTGAACGTGAAGAAGGCGTCGGCCGCGGTCGTGGAGCTCGAGCAGCCGAGGTTCGTCGTGGAGGTCAGGCCCCGCGTCGCGCCGGAGAAGGTGCCTGCGCCCGGCAAGACCGTCGCGCTCGCACACGCGTCGTTCGTCGGCGTGCAGTCGAGGTCGTAGTAGTCGCGGCTGCCGTCGCAATCGTCGTCGCGCCGGTTGTCGCAGACCTCGTCCGCGCCCGGGTTGATCATCGTGCCGAAGCGCGGGTCGTCGTCGCAGTCTTCGCCGCCACAACGCGCGTCGCGGTATCCGTCGCCGTCGAGATCGCGCGGCTCGAAGACACAACCGGTCGCCGTGTCGCACGAGTCGACGGTGCAGGAGTCTTCGTCGTTGCAGTAGAGCGGCGAAGCGGAGCGACAACCGCCGACCCGCGGGTCGCAGACCTCCGCGCCGTTGCAAGCGTCGCCGTCGGAGCACGTGGTGTCGTCGGGCGTGAAGACACACGCGCCGAGCATCTCGTCGCAGCCGTCGACGGTGCAATCGACGGTGTCGCGGCACGGATCGGTGCCGGCCACGCACGCACCCTCCACGCAACGCTCGACGCCGTTGCAGAAGCATCCGTCGTCGCATTGCGCGTTGCTCGCGCAAGGCGCGCCCACCGTGCTGCCTTCGCCGCAGCTCGGTCCCGCGTCCGATGCCGCGTCCGGCGTGCCGGCGTCGACTTCTGCGTCGAAGCCGGTGGCGGGCGGCCTTCGCGGCTCCCCGACCGTGCAGCCCGTCCCGAACATCGCCCCGGCGAGCGTTCCCACGAACGCCGCTCGACTAAGCCATCCCATCGAAGTGAGCGTACACCGCGCGAGGGCTCACGTCCGCCACGACGACCGAGGGATGCCGCGAGCACGACCCACCCGCGGCCACGGACCTCGCGGGAGTTTCGGCACGAACCGCGCCCCTCGCCGGACGGAGGACGCGGCTCGTACGCCCTGCTCAGGGCGTCGTGACGTCGATCTCCAGGACGTATTCGCCCGAGGAGCCCATGCCGAAACCGTCGACCACGAGGAAATGGGTGCCCGCTTCGAGCACGCGATCGAGGTAGCTCGTCGAGCCGTCACCCCCGTCGTCGTCGCACGCGACCTCACCCCCGGACACGCACGAGGTGGTGTGAAGGTGCAAGACGGTATCGAACGACGAGCCCGAGGTGTTCGCCACCACACGCGCTCGCGCGGGAAGCATCAGCACGAAGGTCGCGTCGTTCGAGCCGGCCATGCTGCCGCAGGTCCGCGTGCTGTAGTCGGGGAGCAGCGCGGTCGTGTTGCCGGTGAAGATGCCGCCGGTGGTCGGGACGACGTAGGCGTTCGAGCAGTTGTCGTTGCCGGTGACCGGAACCGGCACCGTCGGCGGCGTGACGTTCAGCGTGAGGTCGTAGCCCGTGCCGGAGAACGACTCGACGAGGACGTAGTGCTCACCGGCGGGCAGGTTGCGCACACGCGCGCGGCCCGGGTTGCCCGAGACGCAACGCACCTCGCTGTCGACGTCGTCGCAGGTCGAGCGCACCGAGACGTAGACGAAGGGACCGTCGGCGTCGGCCTCGACGGAGACGTCGCTTCGCTCGTCGAGCACGAAGCGGTGCACGGCGTCGCGAAAGAAGAACGAGCACGAAACCTCGTAGTCGTCCTGCTTGTCGGCGAGGGTCGAGGTCGTCGTCTCGTCGGCCGTCAGCGGCAAGGGCGCCGCGCACGTGTCGCCGGTCGGCGGCGGCGTCGGGTCTTCGAACGCGACGGTGAGCGTGAAGTCCGCCTCGCGCGATGCGGAGCCTTCGACGGCCACGAAATACGTGCCGGCCCCGAGCTCGTGCAACCGCGTACCGGCCGGCGCACCACGGGCGCAACGGAGCTCCTCGCCGAAGCACGTCTGCGAGACACCGATCGCCATGCTGTCGCCGGTCGACGCGGTCGCGGAGAGGATCACGTCGCGCGGACCGTCCAACGTGAAGGTGTAGAAGAGCTCGGGGCCACCGAAGCCGCAGGTGGCGGTCGCGTCGTTCGCGACCTCGACGAGGCTTCCGGCGAAGCTGCCCCCGGCGCTGACGTCGAGGGCGCCGTCGCAGACGTCGTTGGGCGCGGGCGGCTCGGGCTCGTCGAAGTCGACCTCCACCACCAGGTCGCCGCCGATGTCGGAGACGATCACGAAGTAGGTCCCGGCGTCGAGGCTGCGCGAGCGCACCTCGCCCGGGAACCCGCTCGCGCAACGGAGCTCGCTGCCGCGGTCGCCGCACTCGGTCTGCAGCGAGAGGTACGTCAGGCTGGCGCCCTCGGCGCGAAGCACGACGCTGCGTGCTTCTTCGAGCGTGAACGTGAGCACGAGGTCGCGGCGACCGCTCGGGGCGCACGTCCGGTAGTCCGAGACCGCGCCGCGCGTGCTGAGCGAGAAGACGCCGCCCGCGCTCACGTCCAGCGCGTCGTCGCAGGTGTCGTGCGCGGGCGCGCCGCAATCCGCTTCGTCCACGCGCTCGTCGCAGTCGTTGTCCTTCTCGTCGTCGCAGACCTCGCGAATCGTCGCGCCGACGCGAGGGTCGTTGTCGTTGCAATCGGTGCCGCCGATGTCGGGGCAGAAGAAGTCGGCTTCGCCGTCGCCGTCTTGGTCACGGCCGACGTGTACGCAGGACTTCGACTCCTCGTCGCACCGGTCGATGGTGCAGACGTCCGAGTCGTTGCAGCTCTCGCGAAGGCCCGCCGTGCAGCCCATCTCGGGGTCGCAGAGCTCGCGCCCGTTGCAGAACACGCCGTCGTCGCATTGCGCGGGATCGACCGAGTGCACGCAGAAGCGCTCCGCGTTGCAGAAGTCGCGCGTGCAGTCGACGCCGTCGTCGCATTCTTCGTCGGACGCGCAGCGGGGTCCGGAGTCCGGCGAGCCCGAGTCGAACCCACCGTCGACCAGCCCCCCGTCACGCATCGGACCGTCGTCGTCGCCGCAACCGACGACAAGCAAGACCAGGAGGCACGCTCCACAAGAAAGTCGCATCGTTCGAAGCCTCGTCGCCCGACCCGAAAGGTCGAGCTTTCGCGCGGTGCCGCGCTCTCCCCTAACAGGCTGCTGAAAGTCCCGCGCATGCGGGCCGCCCTCCCCTCACGAAGAGCGCGCGAGGAGTATGGCAGTCCCTTTCCGGGGTGTCCCGGACCGGTCCCACGGACCGTATTGCGCATCCGCTCCCGAGGTGCACGCTCCCGCGCATGAGCACCCCTGCCGTCCGCTTCGAGCGCCACGGGCTCGTGGGCGAGATCGTCCTCGACCGCCCCGACAACCGAAACAGCATGACCCCCGAGCTCCTGCGCGCCTTCGCGGAAGCGAGCGCCGCGGCGCGGGAGGACCGGGAGGTCCGCTGCGTGATCGTGCGTGGCGAAGGAAGCTGCTTCTCCGCTGGTGCGGATTTCAAAGCGACGCTTCAGCTCGACGAAGGGGGCCTCCCCCACGAGCGCTCGTTCGCGATGTACCGGCCCTTCCTCTCGCTGCTCGACCTCGAGGTGCCCGTGATCGGCGCGCTCAACGGGCACGCGGTCGGCGGCGGCTTCGGGCTCGCGTTGGTCTGTGACATGCGCATCGCCAACCGCGACGCGCGCTACGGCGCGAACTTCACCAAGCTCGGGCTGCACTCGGGCATGGCGATCAGCTATCTGTTGCCGCGCCTCGTGGGCCTCCCGCGCGCCAGCGAGCTGCTCTACACCGGACGTCTGATCGACGGCGCCGAGGCCGAGCGCATCGGGCTGGCGAACCGTGCGGTGCCTGGCGACGAGGTGCTCGCCGAAGCCCGCGCGTTGGCCAAGGACGTCGCGGCCAGCGCTCCGCTCGTCGTGCGCACGACGAAGCAGGCGATGATGCGCGGCCTCGGCTGGGACCCGAAGACCGCGGCCCGCCTCGAAGCGCCGATTCAGGCCGAGAGCCTTCGCACCGAAGACGCGAAGGAAGGCATGGCGGCGCTCCTGGAGAAGCGGGCGCCGAGCTTCGTCGGGCGCTGAGTACGGCGAACGCACCTGGTCGCCCGCCAGCCGTAGCGAGCTGGTGCCCCCGCCCACAAGTTCGTGCCTCACGCGACGCGTGTGGGCGGAGGAAGATTCGTCCCACACCCGCGTACCTCGGTGCGGAGGATCCGTGGTCGGGGGATGTCGATGAGCACTCTGCTCGCCGCAGTCGCGGTGGCGCTGGCGGTCCTGGTGGTCCACGGCGCCATTGCGGTGGTGCTCCACCAGCAGGCCTCTGCGGCCGCGGGACGTGGAGGCCCGGCCTGGCTGCCACGTGTTCCGCTGTTGTCGTTCGCCGTCGTGGCGTTGGGGGCCTGCGTGGCGACGCCTTGGCTCCTGCACGCCACCACCCCGGGGTTGCTGCTCGGCGGGGCGGCCCTCGCGATGGGCTGGCTGGGGTTCGGCCTCACGATCGCGCTGCTGATTCGGCGACGCTTCTGAACGGTCCCGAACGTCGCCCCCCGCGATCCACTCGCGCCGGAGGAGCGTCCGGACCCGCCCTCCGGAGACGAGCCGCGCAACCCGTGCGCCGAGAGACGCTCGAGTTGCGCGCAGGCAGCTCAGCTCAGGAACGCAGCATCGCGACCATCTCGTCGAGAAGCGCGAGGCGAACCTTCTTGCGCTGCTCCACGTACGAGTCCTCCGGCGTCTCCGTGCCGGCCTCGATCGCGTGAAGCTCCTTCGAGACGTCGTGGTATTCGCCCATCAATCGCGCGAAATGCGCGTTGCTCGTCTTGAGCTCGTGAATCCGGTCCCGGTACTCGGGAAACTCGTTCGCCAAATCGTGGTGTCCTTCGGACATGTGACCTCCGCGTCGTGCTTCAGCAGCAAGCGTGCCGACGCGAGCGCGCCCCTCGCGAGTCGCGAGCAAGACTCACGGGCCGCCCGTGGAACGCAGCGATGCATCGGCGCTCGGTCTTGCGACGCGCGACCCGTCGGGACGCTGCTACGCTCCGGTTCATGCCGACCGCGACCGAGCGCCTGCTCGCGACCCCCGACCCCGAGCGTGTCTTTCGAGCGTTCGTCGAGGGCGCGCTGGCGATGGGCCGCCAGTCCCGGACCGCACGGGTCGACTCCGACGAGATCGCGCGCGCCGAGAGCAGCGACGAGACTCGCGTCGCCTCCGAGCCGCCCCGCCGTACGCCGGGCTCGACGACCCAGCGCCTCGAGGCGATCGAGCTCGTCCCGGACGTGGCGGCGATTCGCCCGCCGGAAGCGCCCGTGCGCGAGCGCAGCGAGGACGGCCAGATCCCGGCGCGGGAGCTCGAAGGGCGCCTCGGCGACATGGGTGTCCTGCTTCGCTACGGCCACCTCTCGGAGGTCGCAGAGCGGCTCGACGAGCTGCTCGCCAAATACCCGCAGGACCTCCTGCTCCTCCGTCGCATCGCGGAGTTCCACCTCGAGCACGGCCATCACGAGCTCGCGATCGATTGCCTCTTCAAGCTCGCGAGCGGTCTCTTCGAACGACGCAACGTCGTGGGGATGCGCGCCGCGCTCGAGCAGGTCTTGGTGCTCGAGCCGGACAACCAACGCGCACGAAAGCTGCTCGGACTGCTCGAGAAGCGCGACGGTTGAGCCGAGCGCGCGCCCGTCGACGCCTCCCGCCACACGTATCGCAATCGGAGGCTCGAGACTGGCGCTCCGCCCGAGCCACACGTCAGCGAAGCTGGTCTTCCGCCCAGTCGAGCACACGCGCGCCGTCGTCCTCGGTCGGCCCGTCGTCGAACGCCGCTTCCGGGTAGACCATCGAGGCGATGCGCTCGATGGCGGTGCTTCCCGCCCCGACCGCGACGAGCTCACGAACCCGTCGAATCAGCGGTTCGAGGCCCGACGAGCGCATGCGCGGCAACAAGAGCGCGAAACGCCGACGGTAGAGGAAGACGAAGTCGGTCTTGCGGAGGCGCTCCGTCACGGCATCCAGGACCGAGCTGTAGACCCCGTCCGCGACGCCGTCGGTCACCGTGAGCACCACGATCGCGAAGCTGTCGCCGTAGCGATCGGCCAGCCCGATCTGCTCGCGCAGCCGCTTGCGAAAGTACCGCCCCTCGAGGACCCGCGCCGATTGCTGCGCGCTGCCGTGTACGGCGACCTCGAGCACGTCGCGAAGGTCCTCGGGGGTCCACTCGCGTCCCGGCGCCACCTGCCGCGCGAGACCGGCGAGCCGCCTGGCGAAGCGCTGCGCGAGCACGGGGTCGGCGCAGATTCGTTCGAGGTCGCCCTCTCGAAGAGCAGACAGGTCGTCCGCTTCGAGGACTCGTTTGACCGACTCGGTGACCGTCGTCATCGACGTGAGGAGTCTAGCATCCCCGTCCAGCGTTACCCGAAATTGCCGATCGAAATCGCGCTTCGCGGACGACGCGATTCGTGCGCTCACCCGCGGAGCGAAGCCGAGGGCGTAGCGAGCGCAAGGCGCGCGCCCTCACGGGCAGACGCGCATGCCGACGTCGTCGAACGTGTTGTTCGCGAAGCCGTCCCACTCGACCGAGGGGTCGAACGCGTCGGTCCCGTCGACGTCGCCCATGGTCACGGTGCACTTTCGGCGCAGGGTCGCGTCGGCGGTCACCGTCGGCGCGGTGCCCCACGCCGTCGACGTCATGTGCGTCGGTCCGATCGAACCGAAGACGTCGATCGACGCGCCGCCGCACACCAGCTCCATCGCGTCGTTGCCGTTGAACGCGATGGCAGACGAGCCTCGGTCGCACCGCGAGAGCAAAGCCGCTTCGGCCGCGGCGTTGCAGAGCGAGAGGGTCGCGCCCGGCGCCAACGTTCCGGAGAGCGGATCGGAGCGGAAAACCGTCGTCGCGCCGTTCGTGTAGATGTTGAGCACGCAGCCGCTGAGGTCCGCGGTGCCGGTGCCGACGTTGGTGATTTCGAGCGCCTTGTTGTTCGAGGAGCCCTCGACGTATTCGGTGAAGAGCAGCTGGCCGTCGCCGACCGGTCCAGCGTCGACGCCGCCGTCCTGACCACCGTCCACGCCGCCGTCGACCTCGCCGGCGTCGACGCCCGCGTCTTCTCCGGCATCCATCATGCCGCCGTCCGTCATTCCCGCGTCGACCCCACCGTCCGGGACCATGCCGTCGGTGCACATGCCCGCCAGGCATCCCACGTCGGGGTTCGTGCACGCCACGTCGAGGCAGTCACGGGTGAGGATCACGGACACGCGGGTGGTCTCCCCCCGCACGAAACGCACTGGCGCGAGCACGCGGCGGATTCGCTCTCGCCCGCTCGCGAGGCCGTACACACGAATCGACACGAGCTCGTCGCCACGGCCCTCTCCGGGTCGAACCGCGAAGGTCTGTGGCCAGGTGCCGGGCAGGTCCGAGGTCACGTCGGCCATCACCCCCGTCTCCCCCATCGCCAGGATTCGCACCTGCGCGATGTCGGTGGGAACGATCAGGTTCGGCGACTCGATCTCCAGAAGGATCGCGGTCTGGTCGGCGGAGCAGCCGAGGAACACGAACGCGACGAGGGCCCGGGCAAAGCGAAGACGGGGCATTCGGGCGAAGATTAGCCCGAAACGCCCATTTTGGCACGGCGCGTCACCGACCTGCGACGTACCCGCGTGGGGGGCGCCAGGCGAACCGCGCTCACTTCACCTCGGCGCCGGCGGAAACGAAATGGTTCACGGGCCCGATTCCCCCACCGATCCCGCCAGCCGTGCGCAGCGCTTCGGTCAGCCAGCCCTTCGCGCCCTCCACCGCTTCCGGGAGGGACGCTCCTCGTGCCAAGCGGGCGGTGAGGGCGGCGGAGAACGTGCAGCCCGTTCCGTGGGTGTGGCGGGTGTCGATCCGGGGGGTGACGAAACGTTCGATCCCGTCCGGGGTGATCAAGAGATCGACGGCGTCGTCGCCGTCGAGGTGCCCCCCCTTCACCACGACCGCGCGCGCCCCCAGGTCGAGGAGCGCCCGTCCGGCGTCCTCCCCCTCCGCGACCCGCTCGACCTTTCGTCCCGTGAGCGCCGCCGCTTCGTGAGCGTTGGGGGTGACGACCGTCGCGACACGCAGGAGCGCGCCGAACGCGGCGCGGGCTTCGTCGCCCATCAACGAGGCCCCGTGTTTGCTGATCATCACGGGGTCGACCACGAGCGGGAACGCGAAACCTGCCGCGGCTTCGGCCACCGCGAGCAGCACCTCGGCGCTGCCGAGCGCTCCCGTCTTGGCGGCCCGCGGCGGCACGTCCTCGACGACCGCTTCGAGCTGCTCGCGCACGAGGTCGGCCCCCATCACCTCGACCCGCGACACCCGCTGCGTGTTCTGGACGGTGAGCAGCGTGATCACACTCGTCCCGTACACGCCGTGTTGGTGAAAGGTCTTGAGGTCGGCCTGAATTCCGGCCCCGCCGGAGGGATCGGAGCCAGCGATGGTGAGCGCGACGACGGGCATCGCGGGCAAGGTGGCGTGGGAGCCTCGCTCGCGCACGTGGGCGAGCCTTCGGGCGCGAAGGCGCTCCGGGGGGCGCGCCGAGCAAAAGCCGCTACCCTCCCCCGCCCGTGCGTCGTCCTGTCGTCCTGTCGTTCTGGCTCCTGGCCTGCAGCGATCCCACCCCGCCGCCCGCGCCGGCCGAAACGCCGCCGGCTCCCGAAGTCGCGCCCGCGCCGGAGCCGGAGCCTTTCGTCGAGCACACGCTCGAGCCTGGACAGACGCTCTGGGACGTCGCGCGCTCGTACGGCGTGACCACCGACGCGATCGTCGAGGCGAACGAGCTGCGTCCGCGTGACGTGCGCCGCCTGAGCGTCGGCCGCGTGCTCAAGATCCCGGGCGTGACGGAGCGCGCCGAGGTGGTGCGCGCCGCCGAGCCGGTGCCGGTC
Organism: Sandaracinus sp.; assembly: GCA_020633125.1. Lineage (GTDB taxonomy): Bacteria > Myxococcota_A > Polyangia > Polyangiales > Houyiibacteriaceae > JACKEH01. The sequence goes on from JACKEH010000014.1 coordinate 17,191, forward strand.
GAAGAGCTGCCGCCGCTCGAAGACGGCGCCTACCACGTGCTCGCGGCGGGCGAGACGCTCTGGGACGTCGCCGCGACCTACGACAAGAGCGTCGACGAGCTGATGGAGCGCAACGAGCTCGACGACGACGGCGTGCGCTCGCTGCGCCCCGGCCGCGCGATCGTCGTGCCCGGCATTCGCGAGCGCGACGTACGTCGTGCGGAGCCGGTGCAGGTCGAGAGCCGCGGCATTCGACACACCGTCGCCCGCGGCGAGACCATCTGGGATCTCGCGCGGGCCTTCGGGGTCTCCGTCTCGCAGCTCATGGCCGCGAACTCGCTCTCGGCCGAAGATGTCGCGGGCCTTCGTGAAGGCCAGCGACTCTTCATCCCGGGTGGAGGCGATCGAAGCCGCACCGCGCGCGAGAACCGCCTGACGCCACGCCAACGGCGCGCGCTCGCGGACGCACGACGGCTCGGGCTCGGCACCAAAGAGGTCGCGCAGCAACTCCTGCGTGGACAGGTCGAGCCACGTTGGATGCGCGCCGCGGGTGGAACGCGGCTCCCCGGCACGCTTCGTTGGCCGGTGACCAACGGCCGCTTCGTGCGTGGCTACGGCAGCGGCGAGGGCTCCTACCACCTCGCGGTCGACATCGCGGGCGACATCGGCTGGAACGTGCGCGCCGCGGCGCCTGGCATCGTCGCGTACAGCGGCGACGAGGTGCCCGGCTACGGCCACATGGTGCTCGTCGTACACCCCGGCGGTTGGGTGACGATGTACGCACACAACAGCATCAACTTCGTGGTCGCGGGCGAACGGGTACCCCGCGGAGGTGTGCTCGCGGAGCTGGGCTCGACGGGGATCAGCCGCGGTCCTCACGTGCACTTCGAGCTGACGTTCGGCGGCGAGAACTGCGACCCCGCGCCGCTCTTCCGTCCGGGGGTTCGCCACCGCTCCCGCTACGCGCGCATCGAGCAGCTCGAGTGGACGCGACCGAACGAACGCCCCGAAGGGCTGCAATGCGACCGTCGGCGCCGGCATCCGCGAAGCCGCTGGGTCGTGCACGAGTGATCACGTCGCGCTCACGACGTCACCCCGAACCCGTCGGCGCCGGCTTGGGTGGGTGCCCTTCCCGTCACTTCTGCGCGGCCTGCATCAAGAACGGGATGAGGCTGCAGCAGCCGATGAAGAAGAACATCAGCAGCGCGATCAGGCAGCCCAAGGTCTGCTGACCCGCGGCGCCCGCCCCGCTGCGCACCATCTGCATCGGCGCGGTCGCGAAGCCGAGCGTCTGAATGCTGTCGTCGTGCTCGGTGTCGGCGACCAACGTCTGCGGCAAGAGCTCGGAGGTCGCCGGCTGCATCGTCGGCGGCGCGGGAATCACCGCGGTTCCGATGGCGACGATCTCGACCAAGCCTTGGCCGATCTCGCGAATCTCGAGCCGCGTGGACATCACACGCTCGGCCCCGAGCGCGTCGGCCTCACGACGCACGAGATCGAGGCAGTTCTCACGCGCCTCGTAGATCAGCTTCGTGACCTCGGGCAGCTCACCGCGCCGCACGCTCTGGAAGAGCGCACCGATGCCCGCGGCGACGCCGAGCGAATAGACGCTCGTGGCCATCACGATCTGCTTGGGCGCGTAGCCGAGCTTCGCGAGGTTCCACAGCTCGACGCCCGTGAGCTCGCTCGTGACGACTTGGTCCGGCCCGACGGGCCCGCTCGAGAGCTGCGGATGAAACGACGCGGTGCCCGTCATCAGCAGCTCCACCGTGCCGGGCCCGTAGGGGAGCATGCGAATCTGGGAGTCGACCACGGCGTTCGCGCCGTAGCCCGCCGCCTCTTGGCGAAGGCGCGAGAGCGCGGTGTGGCGAATCTCGTTGTACATCGACGAGTACTCGCGGACCTCGCCGCGGGCGAGGGTGCGGAACTGACCCATCATCCCGCGGCCGATGCCGAGCGCGTACGCGACGTTGCCCATCGAGAAACGCACTGGGTGGTAGCCCGCGTCGACCTGGCAGTAGAGCCCGACGCCGCTCGCCGACGTGCTGAAGAAGCGCATCGGTTGATCGCCGCGCGGATGGACGCCCGTGCCCTGGGCGAGGAACTCGGTGAAGCCCGCCAAGCGCCCGAGCTTCGTGACGACGCCGGTCACGCCGCTCGCGCCGTCGCGTTGGGCCTCGTGCTCCATGCGTTCGATCGCCCGATGGCGACCTTCGCTGATCAGGTCGGTCACCTGGCGCACTTCGCCACCCGCGAACGTGCGCCCCATCGCGCCGAGGCCGCCTGCGAGGCCGATCGAGACGACCGAGTTGCCGACGACGATCTCACCCGGCACCAGACCCTTCTGCGCCAAACAGAAGATCTCGTTGCCGCTCATGGCGGAGATGGGGGTCCGACGTGCCTGGCTCATGGGCGCGACGCTACACCCGCTCATGCGCCTGGCAGAAGTCCGCGCGCGGGTGCGTCGGCGGAACGTTCACGCGCACCCTCGACACGTCGAGACTTCGGTCGCGCGACGCTCGCGAGAACACGATGCACGAGCCGCTAGCCGCGTACCGCGTCGACGGACGGAACGATTTGGCATCAATCGCGTCGACCGACCTTGACCCTCGAGTCGCCTTCCATATAATGCGCCCCACTTCGCCGCGGGGTGGAGCAGTCTGGTAGCTCGTCGGGCTCATAACCCGAAGGTCGTAGGTTCAAATCCTGCCCCCGCACCCGGTGCCTTTGCACCCTTCAAAAGTGCTTCGGCACCTTGAAAAAGTGGTCGGCACTGAGTAGAGTGCTTCGGCACTTTCCTCGGCACCTTGAAAATCAGGTCGGTTTCTCGAATCGACCCACTCGAGAGGACCTTCCCTCCCACCTGTCGCGGGGTGGAGCAGTCTGGTAGCTCGTCGGGCTCATAACCCGAAGGTCGTAGGTTCAAATCCTGCCCCCGCACCCAAGAAGACGCCGGCCGAAAGGTCGGCGTTTTGCGTTCCGTCGCGCGTTCCGTCGCGCGTTCGTGCTGCGCCGCACGCGCGGTCTGGAAGCGCCCGAAACACGAAGGTCGGCTCCGACCCGCGGCGTGGACGAGGGTGCTAGGCTGGCGGCCCATGGAGGGAGATCCGCGAATCGGCGCGGTGCTCGGCGGCAAATACCGCATCGAGCGCAAGCTGGGCGAAGGCGGCATGGGCGCGGTCTACGCGGCGGTGCAAGAGCCGCTCGGACGCAAGGTCGCGCTGAAGGTCCTCCTCCCCGTGCTCGCGCGAGACGTCACGTTGGTCGGTCGCTTTCAACGCGAGGCCGAGCTCGCGGCGTCGCTCGGCCACCCCAACATCGTTCAGGTCACCGACTTCGGGGTCGACGACGGCTCCGCGTTCTTGGTGATGGATCTGCTCGAAGGCGAGAGCCTCGGTGGCGTGCTCGAGCGTGAGCGGGTGCTCGCGCCGGAGCGCGTTCGATTCATCGCGACGCAGGTGCTCTCCGCGCTCGGCGCGGCGCACGCGCGCGGGGTGGTGCATCGCGACCTCAAGCCGGACAACGTCTACCTCACGAGCGTCAGCGGCGTGAGCGACCTGGTGAAGCTGCTCGACTTCGGCATCGCGCGCCTCACGGAAGGCAGCGGCGATCAGAAGATGACGGCCACGGGCCAAGTGCTCGGCACGCCGGCGTACATGTCGCCGGAACAGGCGCGCGGAAAACCGGTCGACGCGCGCAGCGACCTCTACGCCCTCGGCGTGCTGATGTACGAGGCCTTGTCCGGGCGCATGCCGGTCAACGGCTCGAACTACCACGAGCTGATGTTCGCGATCGTCGGCGAGACTCCGACGCCGCTCTCGGAGCTCGTGCCCGAGCTCGACCCGGGGCTCGTCGGCGTGGTCGAGCGCGCGATGGCGAAGGATCCGAACACGCGGTACGCGAACGCCGACGCGATGCGCGCGGCGCTCGACGCGCTCGGGCCGCTGCAGGTGACCAGCCCGGCTCGGGTGCCGTCGATGCCTCCGACGCGCGACTTCGTCCCCGGGTCGGCGGGGTCAGCCGCCGACTACGTCCCCGGGTCGGCGGGGTCAGCCGCCGACTACTCCGACGCCGCCATGGGCGCCACCATCACGCCCGAAGCCTTGGCCGCGGTCTCGGCGCCCTCGGCTCCTTCGTTGCCGAAGACCGCCGCGACTCCGAGCGACGCGACGCCGGCCGTGGTGGCCGCGATGCCGAGTGCCGCGATGCCCACGCCCGCCGCGGTGCCCGCGATGCCGAGCGCGGCGCCCCCACCCCGCCGGAGCGGCACGCCTTGGTTGGCCGCGGCGCTCGTCGTGGGCTTGATCGGCGGCGGCGCGGCGTTCGCGTTGCTCGGGCGCGACGGAGCCCCGCCCCCGACGACGGTCGACGCTCCCACGCCCGAGCGTCCGACCGAGACCGCCCCGGTCGACGACGAAGCGGCGCGCGAGGCGGAGATCGAAGCCGCGGCCGAAGCGCGCGCGCGCGAGATCGCCGAGCGCGTGTTGCGCGAGACGGCGGAGCGCATGGCCGAAGAGGCGCCTTCGATGGCGACCGACATGGCGGTCGGAGCGCCGGATTCGGTGGTCGCCGAGCAAGCGCGCGCACGCGAGACGGAGGCGCCGAGCCGCATGCGACGCGCGGCTCCCGCGGCGGCCCGAACGCGCATGGTTCGCTGCGGCGACAACATGCGCGAGTACGACGTCGTGCAACCGGGCGACACCGTCAACGTGACGTTCCGGCAGACCAACAACGTCGTCCCGATGGAGTCCTACCGCGCGCTGACCTCGAGCTGGACCCCGCAGCTGACCAGCTGTTACGTCGGACACCCCGCGGTCGGCGGCATGTTCACGATCGAGGTCGACGCGAGCGGGCGCATCACGAAGCTTCGCCGCAACCCGTTCTGCGACGCGCCCGCCGCCCTCGAACGATGCCTCGAAGGCTTCATCGAAGGAGCCGCGGCCGGAAACGAGACCGGCGCGCCAGGCGAGATGCGCTTCGACATCAACCACCGCCCCACGCGTTGAGCGCCGCCCCACGCGCGCTGCGCGCCGCCCTACTCGCGCCGCGCGACCGCGAGGGCGGAGCGGCGATCCCCGGCTCGTCGGCGCTCGCGTGTCGCTCGGTCGCCGCGCACGAAGCGCGTCGAGCCAGCCCCCCGACCCCAGCCTCAGTCGCGCGGCTCGAAACGGAGGCTCACCGAGTTGATGCAGTAGCGCTTGCCCGTCGGCGGCGGTCCGTCCGGGAAGACGTGACCGAGGTGCCCGTCGCAGCGCGCGCACATCACCTCGACCCGGTGCATGCCGTACGAGTGATCTTCTTCGTACGTGATCACGCCCGGCTCCGACTCGAAGAAGCTCGGCCAACCGCACCCCGAGTCGAACTTCGTGTCGCTCTCGAAGAGCTTCGTTCCGCACCCGGCGCAGAAGTACGTGCCTGGAGTCTTGGTCGCGTGAAACTCACCGGTGAAGGCGCGCTCGGTGCCCTTGAGTCGGAGGACACGGAACTGCTCGGGGTCGAGGACGCGACGCCACTCGTCGTCGCTGCGCACGTCGCGCTTGGGCTCGGTCATGCGGCGACTCTGGAGCCGCGCGACTCGTTCAGCAACGGGCGGCTCCGCGACCGCTCGGCCAGGACCGGACCCGGGCCTCGAGGCAGCTCATTCGTCGTTGGACGAATCGCGCTCGGCGAGGAGGCGTTCGTAGACCGCGACGTATTCCTTCGCGGTCTGCGCGAGCGAGTGCTTCTCGAAGCTCTCCCGCATGACGCGACGAATCGTTCCTTCGCGCTCGGAGAAGGGGCGACGCCGGAACGCCACCGCACGCTCCATCGCCGAGGCGAGCGCGCGCACCTCGTAGTCGTCGAAGACGAAGCCGTTGCCGGCGTTGCCCTCGACCTCGAGCTCGAAGACCGTGTCCTTCAAACCGCCGGTTCGGCGAACGACCGGCAACGCACCGAAACGCGGACCTTCCATCTGCGGAAGGCCACAGGGCTCGTAGAGCGAAGGCATCAGCACGAAGTCCGACGCGGCCTTGCCGAGCTCCGAGAGCTCTTCGCTGAAAGGCTGACGCGCGATGCGTCCACCGCTGCCGAGCGAGAGGATGCCGAAGCGTTCTTCGGTGCGCGCGTCGCCGTTCGCGACGATCGCCACCTGCATCTGCTTGGAGAGCGGACCGAGCAGCACCTGGAAGAGGAGCTCGACGCCCTTCTGGCCGTAGAGACGGTTCGGCCAGAGGAAGAGCGGCGCGTCGGGATCGGGCACCAAGCCCATGCGCTCCTGGAAGCGACGCTTGTTGACCTGCTTGCCCTCCATCACGTCTTCGATGCCGAAGGGCGTGGCCCAACGCGACTTGCGGGGATCGATGACGTCGTTGGGCGCGTTCAAGATGCCGAGCGCCGCGCCACGCTCGTGTTTGTCGCGAAGCGCGTTGAGCAGACTCGGCGGCGCGATGTCGTCGCAGGCGCCGCTCACGAGCTCGTGCAGGAAGGTCGGGCTCACCGTGTTCACGAGGTCGGCGGCGAGAATTCCGGAGGCCGCGAAGTCCACGCGGTTCTCGTTCCAGTTCTTCTCGAAGGGGCCGTCGGGAAAGCGCTCGAAGTAGAGCTCCTTGAAGAAGCGCCGAACGTCGATGCCGTCGCGATCGAGCTCGTGCGGCGTCGCGTGCTCGGTGAAGACGTTGTGGATCGTGAAGAGCGTCGCGATGCCACGCGACTTGGCGGCCGCGGGGACGAGGCCGGTCATCCAGTCGTTGCAGTGCACGACCTCGGGGCGGAGATCGTCGAGGAGCTGGTTGACGATGTAGCGCTGGAAGGCCTGCGCGCGTTGCACGCGTGGATGCGCCGCGCTCTCCGAGTAGACCGCGGGCGAGCTCGAGAACGCGCTGTCGCGGACGAGGTGGATGCCGCGCTTCTGCAGATGCGGACCGAGCAGGTCGAGCTCCCGGAGCTCCACACCGCCGAGCCCGAGGATCTGCCGCTCGTACTTCGGAATGACGACGTGAAGATCGAAGCGATCGTCTTCGTGCAGGTAGCGGATCAAACCGGCCGAGATGTCGCCGAGCCCGCCGCCCTTCGCGGCGATCCAGTTCGCGGCGTTGCCCATGCCCTCCGGAAGCTCGGTGATCTCGGGGGTGCAGATGAGCACCCGGGGCCGCGAACGACGGCGGCGAGGAAGCTTGAGCTTGCGGGGTCGAGCCATCGCGCGGCGGACTCTACCAGTCCGCTGTGGGAAACCGGGAGTGCTTTGCCGACACGAGGAAAGTCTTGACTCGGCCAGTGCTGCGGCTAAGGTTGCGCGCCTTCGACGACGGGTGCTTCGAGCAACACGCTTGACGCCGTCCGAGAGTGGGGCTAGCTCTCGCGCCCCGACGCTCGTCGAAGTGTCAACGAACTCGCCATCTTAGCTCAGTCGGTAGAGCAGCGGTTTCGTAAACCGCAGGTCACCAGTTCAAGTCTGGTAGATGGCTCCGAAGAAGAACCGGGTGTGGACCACGAGTCCCACCCGGTTTTTCGTTTTGCGTCTTTCGTTCTGCGTCGACGACGCGACCGCGCGTTCATCCCGTGAGCGACTCGACCCAGTAGGTCTGCTTGTGGCCTCGCGCGGTGAGCTCGGCGGCCAACGCGTCCGCGCCGCAGCGATGCGTGAAGCGCTCGACGTCGAAGACGTTCCCGTTGTCGTCGATGCGCCGCACGACGAACGACGCAACGCCGTCGTACGTGCGGTCGGGCGAGAACGGCGACCCATCACGCCCCCCGAGGTGATGGAGGAGGTGGGAACGCTCGGTGTCCGAAGCCCACACCTCCACGTGGCGATCGCCGGGCTCGTTCTCACCGCCGTGAACGCCGTCGGACCCGAGCCCCTTCATGAGCAGGAGCGAGGCTTCCAGCCCGCACGCGAAGCGCACGACCCAGACGTCCATCGCTCCGAGCCCGTTCGAGTCTTCGTTCTCGAACGTCGGCGGCCCGAACTGGGCGACCAACTCCTCGCGTGTCGTTCGGAACGCCGTCAACGGGCGTGTCTGCCACTCTGGAGTCGTCATGCCCGAAGCCTGAGGTCGACACGACTCGCCGGCGATGGGGGCTCGTTCCCCCACGTGGTGCGAGCGGCCGAGGGGTGAACGGTCTCCACCGGGGCTCGTCGACCCCACGATCGTGTCGAACGCAGACTCCAGCGTCCCCGAAACGATTCGAGATTCGCCCGGCACGTGGGCTGCAGACCACGCACCTCCATGCGCTGGATCTCCCTCGCCACCCTCCTCGCCTCCGCGTGCAGCGGCGCGATCGGCGGCCCCGGTGGCGAGCCCGACCCCGACGAGCGCCCCGCCCCCGCCCCGACCCCGCTCGTCTGCGACGACGGAGCGCTGCGACCGGGACGCGCGCCGCTTCGACGGCTCACCCGCGACGAATACGACGCGACGATTCGCGACCTACTCGGCGACACGACCACGCCCGGCGCACGCCTCGTCGACGACGAGCGTGGTGTCTTGTTGGTCGACGGTCGCGCGATGTCGCCCCTGCTCGCCGAGCAATACCTCACGGCCGCCGAAGACGTCGCGGCGCGCGCCACCGAAGACCTCGAGGCGCTCTACGGCTGCGCACCGAGCGCGGAGTGCCTCTCGAGCTTCGTGACGCGTTTCGGCCGCCGCGCGTGGCGTCGACCGCTGACCACCGAAGAGCACGCGGAGCTCGTCGCGTTCCACGACGCCTTCGTCGAAGAAGCCGGCGAGCGCGAAGCCACGGCGCTCTTGCTCGAGCGTCTCCTCGTCTCGCCGCACTTCCTCTACCGCGCGGAGCTTCCGCCCGAAGACGCGCGCCCCGGCGACGTCGTGCCGCTCGACGGCTTCGAGCGCGCCACGCGCCTCGCCTACACCTTGCTCGGCACCACACCCGACGACGCGTTGCTCGACGCCGCCGCACGCGGCGAGCTCGACGACGCCGAAGGCGTGCGACGTCACGCCGAACGCCTGCTCGAAGACGAACGCTCCGAGGCCGTGGTCCAGGAGTTCTTTCACCACTGGCTCGAGCTCGACCTGCTCGAGGGCCTCGACAAGGACCCGGAGCTCTTCCCGCGCTGGTCGTCGAGCGTGGCCGAGAAGATGCGCCACGAGACCGAAGCCTTCGTGCACGAGGTGCTCTACGAAGGCGACGGCTCCTACGCGACGCTGCTGACCGCGCCGTGGTCGATGCTCGACTCCGAGCTCGCCGACTACTACGGCGTCGAAGGTCCGAGTGGCACGAGCTTCGAGCGGACCGCGCTCGATCCGAACGAGCACGCCGGGCTGCTCACCCAAGGCGCGTTCCTCGCCCCTCGCGCCCGCACCTACGAGACCTCGCCCATTCACCGCGGCATGTTCATCCGCGGCAGCCTCTTCTGCGGCAGCGTTCCTCCACCGCCCGAGAACATCGAGATCGTCGCGCCCGACCCCGATCCTTCGCTGACCACGCGCGAGCGCCTCGAAGAGCACCGCAGCAACGAGGTCTGCGCGACCTGCCACGTGCTGATGGATCCGCCGGGCTTCGCGTTCGAACGTTTCGACGCCGCCGGCCGCTTCCGCGACACCGAGAACGGGCTACCCATCGACGCCACCGGCGAGCTTCGCGACACCGAGCTGGCCGAAGGCGACCCGCGCTTCTTCGACGGCGCCCCGGAGCTCGCGCGCCTCGCCGCCAAGAGCCCGCAGGCCCACGCGTGTTTCGCGCGCCAATGGTTCCGCTTCGCCTACGCACGCAGCGACGAATCCGACGACGCGTGCGCGATGCAGCAGCTCGTCTCGCGCTTCACCGCCGAGTCCCTCGACGTCCGCGCGCTGCTCCTCGAGCTGACCCAGACCGACACCTTCCTCTACCGAACCGTGCCTGATCCGATGGCGCCCGATCCGATGGCCCCCGACCCCACGGCGTCCGCCGGGGCTGCGGGAGGAGACGCGCGATGACTTCCCCTCTCTCTCGTCGCACCCTCCTCCGCGGCCTCGGCGGCGTCGCCGTGGGCCTCCCCTTCCTCGGCGCGATGTTGCGCCCCGGTCGCTCGGTCGCGCAGCCGAGCGCGATCCCCAAGCGCCTGATCGTCGTCTACCGCGGCAACGGCGTGGTGCCCGAGCGTTGGTTCGCGAGCGGCGGCGAGACCGACTTCACGCTCGCGTCGTCGATGGCGCCTCTCGCGCGTCATCGCGACGACCTCGTGATCCTGGACGGGCTCGACATGACGAGCGCGGTCGAGCGTCCCGGTGGCGGCAACGGCCACGACGTCGGCACCGGCCATTGCTGCACCGCGACCGCCATCGTGCAGGGCCCGAGCGGCGTCGGCGAGTTCGGTCACCTCTGGGACGGCTCGGCCGGTGGCGCGTCGTTCGATCAGGTCGCGGCGCGTCATTTCGAAGGCGTCACGCCCTACTCGTCGCTGGCCTTCGGCATCGGCGCCGAAGGTATTCGCCAAGCCATTCCGAGCCGACCGTTCTGGCGCGCGCCCTTCGAGCCCGTCATCCCGATGCACTCGGCGTCGCAGGCCTTCGATCGCGTCTTCGCGCCCCTCGCCAGCTCCGTCGCGGAGCAAGCGGCCCGCGCTGCGCGACGACGACGCGTGCTCGACGCCGCGAGCGGCGACCTCTCGCGCCTTCGAGGTCGCGTCGGCGCGGACGACCGTCGACGACTCGATGCGCACGCCGAGTCGATCGCCGACATCGCGCGTCGCCTCGACGATCTCCCCGGCGCCTGCGCCGCGCCGGCGCGCGACGACCGCACCGCCTACGAGGTCCTGGGTCGTCTGCAGATGGATCTCGCGACTCGCGCGCTCGCGTGCGACCTCACGCGCGTCGTCACGCTGCAGTACTCGACCGGCCAGAGCGGCACGCGCTTCCGCTGGCTCGACCATGCCGACGGGCACCACGGCTTGAGCCACGAAGGCGACTCCAACGCCACCGCGGTGAACCAGCTCGCGGAGATCGACACCTGGTACGCCGGTGAGCTCGCGTACCTGCTCGACCAGCTCGCCGCGGTGGAAGAAGGCGACGGCTCCCGCCTGCTCGACCACACCGCGGTGTTGCTCGTGAACGAGATCGGCAAGGGCAACACCCACACCCGTCGACGGATGCCCTTCCTGCTCGCGGGCTCGGCCGGCGGCGCCTGGCGGACCGGCCGCAACCTGCAGCTCGGCGGCCGCCCCCACGGCGACCTCTTCGTCTCGATCCTCCGGGCGCTGGGGCTCGACGTCACGAGCTTCGGCGACCCCGACTTCTGCAACGGCCCCCTCGCTGGCCTCTGAGGGGAAGGCTCGTCGCCGTCCGGCCTCCCGCAACCCCAAGACGCCCGACACGGCGCCCCAATCTCTTGACTCTGCCTCCCTCCCCGTGCGGAGATCGGCCGCTGGAGGCCGAATGTTCCGAGAGATTCTGCAAGAGGTCGTCGAGAACACCGACGGTGGTGTCGCCGGGTTGCTCATGGGCTTCGACGGAATCCCCGTGGATCAGTTCGTCCGCGACGACGCCGCCATCGACGTGGAGACCGTCGGCATGGAGTACAGCGTCATCCTCAAGAGCATCCGCCAAGCGGCGGAGCTCCTCGAGGCGGGCACGGCGCGCGAGGTGGCCATCAAGGCGGAGCGCATGATCACGGTCATCCGCCTGCTCAACGACGAGTATTTCGTCGCGATCACGCTCAAGCCCAGCGGCAACCTCGGCAAGGCGCGTTTCCTCCTGCGAACGCGCAGCCAGAAGCTGCTCTCCGACCTCGTCTGAGGCGGCCCCCCGCACGACATGTCCCGCGTCCTCGTCCTGCACGGGCCGAACCTCAACCTGCTCGGCACGCGTGAGCCCGAGATCTACGGCCGCACGACGCTGGCCGAGATCGACGCGCGTCTGCTGGCGCTCGGCGCGGAGCTCGGCGCGACGGTCGAGTGCCGGCAGTCGAACCACGAGGGCGTGCTCCTCGATTGGATTCACGCAGCACGCGGCACCTTCGACGGCATCCTGATCAACCCGGGAGCCTTCACCCACACCAGCCTCGCCCTCGCGGACGCGGTGGCAGGGGTCGCGATTCCGACCGTCGAGGTGCACCTCTCGAACGTGCACGCACGTGAGCCGATTCGGCAGAAGAGCTACGTCGGCGCCAAATGCGTCGGCACCGTCAGCGGCTTCGGGCCGGACAGCTACGCCCTCGGGCTTCGCGCGCTCGTCGACCACCTCTCGGCCCGCGATTCCGCCGGTCGTGGGGGCGTCCCCAAGCCTTGACGCACTGCGTGATTGACGCCTCGTTCCGAGCGGGTAGGAAGCCGACGCTCGCGGGGCGACGGCCCCGAGCAGGAGACGGTGGGGAAACACGTTTCACGACGCCCCCGCACCAACGCCGCCTCCGAAGACAACGCCGCCTCGAGGGCGGCCCGAACCCAGCGACCAGCGCTCGAACGAGCGCACACGGACGAGCCCCACGGACCAGCTATGAACATCGACCTGGACCAACTGCGCGCCCTCATGGAGGCCATGCGCGAATTCGAGCTCGACGAGATGGAGCTCGAGAACAGCGAAGAGCGCATCGTGCTCCGCCGCGGCGGAACCGCGCCCGTGGCCGTCGCCGCCGCCGCGCCCGCCTACGTGACCCACGCGCCGTCGATGGTGCCGCCTGCGCCCGCTGCGGCCTCGGTGCCGCCCCCCGCGCCCGCGGATGCCGCCGACGTCGTCTACGTCACCTCGCCCTTCGTCGGCACCTTCTACCGCTCGTCGAGCCCCGGCGCGGAGCCCTTCGCGAAGGTCGGCTCGCGCATCGAGGTCGGTCAGACGCTCTGCATCGTCGAGGCGATGAAGCTCATGAACGAGATCGAGAGCGAGCTCGCGGGCGAGATCCTCGAGGTGCTCGTCGAGAACGGCAAGACCGTCGAGTACGGCGACAAGCTCTTCAAGGTCCGCAAGGCCGGCTGAGCCCGACCGGCCACGTCCGATCGGGCGCGGTCGAGGAGCGATTCCATGTTCAAGAAGGTCTTGATCGCCAACCGCGGCGAGATCGCGCTTCGCGTCGCGCGTGCGTGTCGCGAGCTCGGCATTCCCACGGTCGCGGTGCACTCCGAGGTCGACGCCGACGCGCTGCACGTGCGCTTCGCGGACGAAGCGGTGTGCATCGGCCCCGCGGAGGCCGCGAAGAGCTACCTCAACGTGCCCGCGCTCATCGCGGCCGCCGAGATCACCGGCGCCGACGCCGTGCATCCCGGCTACGGCTTCCTGAGCGAGAACTCGGACTTCGCCGAGATCTGCAAGGCGTGCGGCCTGACCTTCATCGGGCCCACCGCCTCGAACATGAAGCAGTGGGGCCAGAAGGTCCCCGCGCGCGCGCTCGCGAAGTCGCTCGGCCTTCCGCTCATGGAGGGCTCGGAGGTTCTGCGCGACGAGAACCACGCCGCCGACGAGGCGACCCGCATCGGCTTTCCCGTGATGCTCAAGGCATCGGGCGGCGGCGGCGGACGCGGCATGAAGATCATCCGCAACGCCGAGGAGATGCGGCGCGCGTTCCCGCAAGCTCGCGCGGAAGCCATCGCCGGTTTCGACAACGGCGACCTCTACTGCGAGCGCTACGTCGAAGAGCCGCGGCACATCGAGTTCCAGGTGCTCTGCGACGGCCGCGGCAACGCGTGGGTGCTCGGCGAGCGCGAGTGCTCGATCCAGCGTCGCCACCAGAAGCTCGTCGAGGAGGCGCCCAGCGTCGCCGTCACCGAAGAGCTTCGCCGCGACATGGCCGCGACCATTCGTCGCGCGATGATCGACAGCGACTACGTCTCGGCCGGCACGCTCGAGTTCCTCATGGACGAGCGCGGCAACCTCTCCTTCATGGAGATGAACACGCGCATCCAGGTCGAGCACCCGGTCACCGAGGCCATCACCGGCGTCGACCTCCTGGTCGAACAGATCCGCATCGCCGCCGGGGAGACGATCGAGCTGCCCGCCGACATCCCGATTCGTGGCCACGCCCTGGAGCTGCGCATCAACGCCGAGGACCCCGTCACCTACGCGCCTTGGCCCGGTCTGATCACCGAATACATCGCGCCCGGCGGCCCCGGCATTCGCGTCGACAGCGGCGTCTACGGCGGCTTCCGCGTCCCTGGCGCCTACGACTCGTTGCTCATGAAGCTCATCTCCTGGGGCCCCACCCGCGAGATGGCGATCCGCCGCATGAAGCGCGCGGTCGACGAGACGGTGGTCGACGGGATCCGCACCCTGCTCCCCCTGCACCGGGAGATTCTCCGCCACCCCGACTTCGTCGCGGGTCGTTTGTCGACGCGTTTCCTGGAGCGAATGCGCGGTTGAGCTTCGCGCGATCGCGCGTTTGAGCTTCGAAGCCTTCCCCGTCGGCCACGGCCTTCGCGGAAGGCTTCGTCGTTTCTTCCGTTCGAGATTCGCACGAACCTCTCTCGCGAATCGTCGGCCAGACGCCCCTCGTGGCGTCGAGGGCTGGAGCGCTCGGCGCCCAAACGCCCCTCCGAAGAAATCGTGAGGGGGGTCATCGAATCCCTCTTGCGCGCCGCTACGGCGAGCGCAGCATTCCGCTCGCGCACTCCGAGTCCCGCGTTCGGGCTCGGGGGGGAACCGCGCATCAGCCCCGCCTGGACGGCGGACACCTCGGAGGCCTCGCTCTCCCCATGACGCTCCGGACCCGGGTCGCGACGACGACCCTACCGACCGCGGAAGATCACCCCCCATCTCCCACCGCGCCCGCTCCCCGAGCGCGCGCGACGAGCCCTCGACGGCTGGAGCCACGAGCCGACCTACGGGTCGACGCCCCCGTCGGCCGCTCCCCCGTCGACCGTTCGAAGAACAACCCCCGGGCCGACCGACGCCCGACCCCGCAGCGCACGCCTTCGGCGACTCGCCAGCGCGCGCTCGATCCGCTCCACATCGCCATCGCGTTCGACCTCAAGGAGAGCGTGCAGGCGCAGCTCGGCGCCGACGCCCCGGACGACGCGCTCGAAGAGTACGACTCGGTCGAGACCGTGAAGGCGATCGCGGAAGCGCTCGAAGCCGTCGGTCACCGCACGCAGCTCGTCGGTGGCGGCCGTGACTTCGCGCGCCGCATGCTCGACCAAGGCAGCGGCGGACCGAACCTCGTCTTCAACATCGCCGAGGGCTGGGGCACGCGTTCGCGCGAGGCGCACGTGCCGAGCTTCCTCGAGATGATCGGCGTGCCCTACACGCACTCCGACCCGCTCACGCTGGCGCTCAGCCTCGACAAGGGCCTCGCCAAGCGTGTCGTCGCCAGCCACGGCGTCGCGACGCCTCGCTTCGCGGTCGTGTCGACCGTGAAGGACCTCGCGAAGGTCGACCTGCGCTTTCCCGTCGTGGCCAAGCCGGTCGCCGAAGGCTCGAGCATGGGCATTCGCGACGGCGCCATCTTCGACTCGTTGACGAAGCTCGCCGCAGCCCTTCCGGGCCTCCGTCGTGGCTACCGCCAGCCGGTGCTCCTCGAGGAGTTCTGCTCCGGTCCGGAGTTCACGGTCGGCGTCGTCGGCACCGGCAACGACGCCGAGGTGATCGGCGTGATGGAGATCGTACCGCGGGGCCAAGCGCTCGCGAATTTCCTCTACTCGCTCGACGTGAAGCGCAACTGGCGCGAGCGGGTCGAGTACCACGCGCCCCCCAAGCGCGACGCGAAGCTCGTGAAGGAAATCGGCAAGCTCGCCCTCGGCGCGTACCGCGCGCTCGAGTGCCGCGACGTCGGTCGCGTCGACGTTCGCCTCGGCGCGGACGGCAAACCCTACTTCCTCGAGGTGAACCCTCTGCCCGGCCTCAACCCGGTCAGCGGCGACCTCGTGATCCTCGCAGCCGGGCACGGCATCGCGTACCCGCAGCTGATTCAACGCATCGTGAAGAGCGCGCGCGAGCGGCTCGCGATCTGACGATGCGCATCGACGTCGCTTACGACGCGGCGGCCGCACACGCGGAAGGCCCGGAAGCCACCGCGGTCTCCGAGGTGGTCGACACCGCCACGGCGGTCGCGGAGGCACTCCGTCGCCGCGGGCACGACGCGCGGCTCCTGCCCCTCGACGACGTCGCGATGCGCGTGCGCGCGTCGACGGCGGACGTGATCTTCAACCTCGCGGAGAGCCTTCGCGGTCAGACCTCGCTCGAACCGGCCGTCGCGTGGATCTACGAGCTCGAGGGTCGCGCCTTCACCGGCGCCACGGCGAGCACGCTCGAGCGTTGCCTGCACAAAGGCGTGACCCGCGCGTTGCTTCGCGACGCGGGCGTGGCGATCCCGGAGGGCCGCGTCCTTCAAGACGCGAACGCGCCGCTCGACGACTTGCCCTACCCCGTCTTGCTCAAGCCCGTGCAGGAAGACGCCAGCCACGGCATCGACCTCGGCAGCGTCGTGCACGACCAAGCCTCCGCGCGGGCACGGATCGCGTCGCTCCTCGAGCGTTTCGGCCGCGGCGTCGTCGCGGAGGAGTGGATCGACGGCCGCGAGCTGAACGTCTCGATCGTGCAGGACGGGGACACGCTCCGTGTCTTGCCCGCGGCCGAGATCGACTTCTCGGCGTTTCCGGAAGGTGCCCCCAAGGTTCTCACCTACGACGCGAAGTGGAACGAAGAGAGCCCCGAATACACGGGCTCTCGCGCGGTCGCGGCGGAGCTCGACGAGAACCTGCGCTCGAGGGTCGAAGAGACGGCGCTCGCAGCGTTTCGTGCGCTCGGGCTTCGTGGCTACGGCCGCGTCGATCTGCGGGTCGACGCACGACGCATCCCGTTCGTGATCGACGTGAACCCGAACCCCGCCCTCGCGCGTGACGCCGGCTTCGCCCTTGCCGCCGATCGGGCCGGTCTGGACTGGGACACGCTCGTCGAACGCATCGCGCTCGAAGCCGCATCGCGCGCGCCGAAGAAAAAGGCCCTCGGTCCGGATCGGGTCAGCTTGGTGCCGCTTCGTGTCGATCACCGTGAGGAGCTCCTCGCACACGTTCGCGCCACGGGCGCGTTTCGCGACGACGAGCTCGAGGTCGCCCGCGAGCTGATCGACGAAGGCCTGAAGGCGCTCGACGAAGAGCGGGAGCACCCCGACTACGAGTTCGTGGTCGCCGAGCACGACGGTCGCGCGGTCGGCTACGCGTGCTTCGGGCTCGCCTCGCTCTCGGACGGGTTCTTCGACCTCTATTGGATCGTGGTCGACCCCCACACGCAGGGTCGCGGCATCGGACGCTCCCTGCTTCGCGCGGCCGAAAAGCGCGCCGCCGCACGGGGAGGACGGTGGCTCGTCGCCGAGACGAGCGGCATGCCGAGCTACGAAGCGACCCGCGCGTTCTACCGCGCGTCGGGCTACGTCGAGCTCGGTCGTTTGCCGGAGTTCTACCGCGAAGGTGACGACAAGGTCTTCTTCGGGCGCGCGCTCCGCTGACGGGCGAGCGAGGGTCTTCGGTCGCGTGCTCGTGAGCCCGCGGGTGGAGTGAGACGATGGGGCGAAAACTGACGGTGCTCAACGCGGAGAGCGCGACGTTCTCCTGCGTGTATCCGACGTGTGGCGGCGCGTGCTGCAGAGGCTCGCGTCCACCCGCGACGCCGGCCGAGGTCGCCCACCTGCGCGCGCTCTTGCCGCGTGTGAAGGAACGACTTCGCCCCAGCGCGCGACGCGCGATCGAAACACGCGACTTCGTCACGCGACGCCTCAAGAGCGGGAACGCGACCCTCGCCGTGCAAGACGGCGCGTGTGTCTTCTTTCACGACGGCTGCACGCTTCACGTGCTCGCGGTCGAAGAGGGCCTCGACCGCTTCGCGCACAAACCGTGGGCGTGCACCATCTTCCCGCTCGAACGCCACGACGAAGGCACCTGGCACATCCGCCAGCACGGCGCGTACGGCGAAGCGTGGGACGAGCTGCCTTGCCTCTCCCCCGACGCGAGCGACGCGCGGGGCATCCACTCGCTCGCGCCCGAGCTCGCGTTTGCGGCCGAGCTCGCGACCGGCGGACGCGAGAGCTGGCGATTCGCGCGCCCCACGAAGCCGAGCAAGCCCCCTGCACTCGCTTCGAAGCCGGCGAAGGTCCCGAGGCGCGGGGCTCGCCCGACGGACCGCTGATGTTCCGCATCCGCCGCATCTTCGACGACACGCTTCCGGACAACCGCCGCGTGCTCGCCGACGTCACCGCGCTCCTCCGCACGCGCTTCTCCGCGGTCGCGGACGAGGTCGAGGCCGAGCTCCCGACGCGCCTTCGGGATCCGCTTCGCCACGGCTTTCGTTCGATCGTCTTCGTCGCCGAGAAACGAATGGTCGTCGAAGGATTCGCGATCCTCCTCCACGCGCCCGACCACGGCTTCGCTTACCTCGATTTCATCAGCGCCTCGGTCGACGCGCCAGGCCGCGGGATCGGCGCGGCGCTCTACGAGCGTGTGCGGGACGAAGCGCGTCGCCTCCATTGTTTCGGCCTCTTCTTCGAGTGCCTCCCCGACGAGCCCGACCAGCTCTCCGACTCCGAGACGCTCGAGGACAACCGCCGGCGCCTGCGCTTCTACGAACGCTGGAACGCGCGGCCGCTCGAGATGCCCTCGTATCGAACGCCGCTCCCCGACGGCACGGCGCTCGACCTGCCTTTCTTGGTCTACGACGACCTCGACCGCGGCGCCGAGCTCGCCCGCAAACGTGCGGTCGTCGTCGCGCGCACGATCTGCGAGCGGCGCTACGCGTCGATCTGCCCGCCGGAGTACGTCGAGAAGGTGGTCCGCGGCATCAGGGTCGACCCGGTTCCGCGCCGCCCCCCGCGCTACAAGACGAACGCGCCACGCGTGGCGTCGACGACGCTGCCCGAAGACGCGTGCGTCGCGCTCTTCGTCAACGAGAAGCACGACATCCACCACGTGCGAGAGCGCGGCTACGTGGAGTCGCCGGTGCGTATCGAGTCGATCCTGCGCGCGCTGGAGCCGAGCGGGCTCTTCGCGCGACGCCCGACGAAGAAGTTCCCCGACGCGGCGGTCGAAGCGGTCCACGACCCG
The DNA here is from genome assembly GCA_020633125.1 of Sandaracinus sp. Lineage (GTDB taxonomy): Bacteria > Myxococcota_A > Polyangia > Polyangiales > Houyiibacteriaceae > JACKEH01. The sequence goes on from JACKEH010000014.1 coordinate 36,098, forward strand.
GCCCTCGTTCGCTACATCAAGAAGATGAGCGCGACGCTCCCCGAGGGTCGAAGCGTCTACCCCTACGTCTTCCCGGTCCGCAACGCCGCGCGACCTCCCGAGGATCTCGCGACGCAGGCCGGCTACTTCTGCCTCGACACCTTCACGCCGCTGCACCCGAACGTCTGGCTCGCGGCGCGTGGCGCCGTGGATTGTGCGCTCTCGGGCGCGGCCGAGATTCGCGCCGGACGTCGCCTCGCCTACGCGCTGGTTCGGCCGCCGGGTCACCACGCCGAGCGCAGGCTCTACGGCGGCTTCTGCTACTTCAACAACGCCGCGGTCGCCGCGCACGCGCTGAGCGCCGACGGGCGCGTCGCGATCCTCGACGTCGACTACCACCACGGCAACGGACAACAAGACATCTTCTACCGCCGCGCGGACGTGCTGACCGTCTCGCTGCACGGTCACCCCCGCTTCGCGTACCCCTACTTCGCGGGGTTCGACGACGAACGCGGCGAGGGGGAAGGCGAAGGGTTCAACCTGAACCTCCCGCTGCCGGAGAAGCTCGACGCGAAGGGCTACGCGAAGGCGCTCCGAACCGCGATCGACGCCGTCGCGCGTTTCGATCCGAGCACGCTCGTGGTCTGCCTCGGGCTCGACACTGCGCGCGGCGATCCAACCGGCACTTGGGAGCTTCGCCCCGCCGACTTCGAAGCCAACGGCCGCGCGATCGGAGCGCTGCGTCGACCCACGCTCGTCGTGCAGGAGGGCGGCTACCGCACCGCGCGGCTCGGCGCGCACGCCCTCGCGTTCTTCCGCGGCCTTCACGCGACCGCGGGCTGACGATCCCTCCCACACCTCCCTCACGGACGAATCAGTCGAGTTTCACCCTGCACCGACGGCAGGGAAGCCTTCCGCGGGGCTCGAACGTTGGTCATTCGCCCCGGGGGCGCTACCTTCGCCCCCCGCCAACCGATGAGCACCTCGACCCGGACGACCCGCGCGAAGACTGCGTCGAAGAAGACGCCGCCCGACGCGAAACGACCGAGCCGCTTTTGGCGCTGGGCCAAGCGCTTGGCGCTCGTCGGCGTCGCGCTGGCCGCGCTCGGCCTGCTCGGGTTGGTCGGCATGTTCTGGTACTACGGCCGCGACCTTCCGAACGTCGCGACGCTGCGCGACTACGCGCCGCCGCAGACCACCCGCGTCGTCGACCGCGAGGGTGAGCTGGTGGGCGAGATCTTCTCCGAGCGCCGCACCGTGGTGCCGATGGATCGCATCCCGCGCGTGATGGTGCTCTCGGTGCTCGCCGCCGAAGACGCCGACTTCTACCAACACGAAGGCGTCGACTACCCCGGCATCGTGCGCGCGCTGCTTCGCGACATCTCGTCCGGTCGCCGCGCGCAAGGCGCCAGCACCATCACGCAGCAGGTCGTGAAGCTCTTGCTCCTGAGCCCCGAGCGCACGGTCGCCCGAAAGGTACGCGAGCAGATCCTCGCGCGACGTCTCGAACAAGAGCTCACGAAGGACGAGATCCTTCACCTCTACCTGAACCACATCAACTTCGGTCACGGCCGCTACGGCGTCCAAGAGGCGTCGCAGTTCTACTTCGGCAAGGACGTCGACGACCTCACGCTCGCCGAGGCCTCGCTCATCGCGGGCATTCCGCAGGCCCCCGCGCGCCTCTCGCCGCGCTCGCATCCCGAAGCCGCGCGCCGCCGACAGGCCTACGTGCTTCGGCAGCTCGAAGAGAAACACGACGCCTACTGGCCGGACCTCCCGCTCGAGGACATTCGCGCCGCGCGCGACCTTCAGCCCCCGCTCGTCGATCGCCCCGAAGCGCCCGACGAAGGCGCGGAGATCATGGCGGTCGCGCGACGCGAGCTTCGTGAGCTCGTCGGCGACGAAGCCTACGCACGTGGCGGCTACACGGTGCACACCACGATCGATCTCGACCTGCAACGCGCCACGCGGACCGCGCTGCGCCGAGGCCTCGAAGCACACGACGAACGCCAACGCCACCGAGGTCCGCTCACCGCGCCGCGTCGCGCGCGGGATCTCGAGTCCGTCGAGTCGCTTCGCAGCGGCCGCTCCTACGACGCCCGCGTCACGGGCGCGGACGACGAACGCGGCGAGCTCCTCCTCGACGTCGGCGGTCACCCCGCGCGCGCCGCGATGAGCGACCTGGCGCGCTACAACCCCGAGGGATTGGCGCCGAGCGCCTTCGCCGCCATCGGCTCTCGTGTCCGGGTGGCGGTTCTCGAACCGGGCACCGACGACGGCGACGCCGAAGATCCCGCGCTCGTGCGCATCGACCTCGGCCCTCAGGGCGCCGCGATCGTGATCGATCCGCGCGACCGCGACGTGCTCGCCATCGTCGGTAGCTACGAAGGCGGCAGCGGCTTCGACCGCGCGCTCCAGGCCGTGCGCCAACCCGGCAGCACGTTCAAACCCTTCGTCTACGCCCTCGGCATTCGCGAGCGCCAGCTCACGCCCGCGACCGTGATGCTCGACGCGCCCGTCGTCTACGACGAGTGGCGCCCACAGAACTACGAGACCTGGAACAACGAAGGCCCGGTGCGCCTGCGCATCGCGCTCGCGCAGTCGATCAACCTCGTCGCGGTGCGTGCGATCGAGCAGCTCGGCGCCGATCGCACGGCCGCGTTCGCGCGCGAGGTCGGCATCGAGAGCGAGCTCGAGCCCACCCTCTCGTTGGCGCTCGGCGCGAGCGGCGTGCGCCCCGTCGAGCTCGTGAACGCCTACGCCACCTTCGCGGCAGGTGGCCGCTACGAAGCGCCGCGATTCGTCACCCGCGTCGTCGGTCCCCAAGGTCGCGAGGTCGCGCTGCCGCGTCGCCCCGCGCCGCGCGACGTCCTCGATCCCGCCGAGGCCTACGTCGTGACGAGCCTGCTCGAGAGCGTCACCGCCGAAGGGGGCACCGCCGGCCGGGCCGCGCGCCTGAACCGCCCCACCGCTGGCAAGACGGGCACCAGCAACGAGGCGCGGGACGCGTGGTTCGTGGGCTACACCCCGAGCGTCGTCGCCGGGGTCTGGGTCGGCTACGACGACCGACGAACGCTCGGGCGTCGCGAGAGCGGCGGACGCACCGCGCTTCCGATCTGGATCGACGTGATTCGCGCCGCCGAAGGCGACCGTCCCGCGCTCGCGTTTCCGCGCCCCGCGGGCATCGTCAGCGCGTCCATCGATCCCGCGAGCGGTTTGCTGGCGCATCCCGATCAGACCGACGCGATCGAAGAGGTCTTCCTCGAAGGCACGGCCCCGACCGAGACCGCACGCGCGCCCGACGTCGCCGATCCGTCGACCTTCTTCATGGAGCAACTCGCGCCGTGAGCAGGAGCCGAGCGCTCGTAGGCTTCGTGGCCGTGACCGCGTTCGTGTCCCTCGCGGCCGGCCAGCCCCCCACGGACACGCCCCCTGACGCCCTCGGTGCCATGCGCGCGTGGCTTCGCGCCACCACCGCCACACACGAGCGCGACGTCGCCACGGTCGACCTTCAGACCCGGTGGCCGAGCCATTCCCCCGACCCGGCAGGGCTCGACGCCGCATTGCGCGAAGCCTTGCCCGCCCCGACCGAAGGCGGACGCACACACCTGCAGCTGAGCGCGCGCCTCGAAGACGGCCGCGTCGTCCTCGAGCTCACCGCGAGCGCGACCGAACGCAGCTGGTTTGCTCGCTTCCTCGGCTTACGCGACGCCGAAGAACGTCATCGCTTCGAGCACCCGCTCGACGCCCCGCTTCGACGTCACGTCGCCGCGCTCCCCGCGCTGACCGAGTCGACCGTCGTGCAACGCGCCTTCTTGCTGCCCTCGCGCGACTACCTCGCCCTCGCGGTGACCGACCTCGGCGACGACGGCCCGAACGAGCTCGTCTTGCTCCGCGCGGACGGGGTGCTCGAGGTGTTTCGCCTCGGCTCCGACGGCCGCGGGCGCACGCGCATCTTCCCGGTCGCCGAAGCGCCGCTCCCCGACGCGCCACGGCCCGGTCTCGGCTCCCCACGCCCCTTCGGCATGCTCACCCCGGACGAAGGCTCCGTGCTGGTCGCCTTTCGCGATCGCGACGCGATCTTTCGCGCGCACCTCGAAGGTCGTTCCCTCGTGGTCGAGGTCGTCGACGACGCGCTCTGCCCGCCGGGCGCGATGCCGATGGCCGACGCCTGCGCGATGCCGGTCGACGCCCGCGACTACTTCGCGTCGCAGCTGCTCTCTCGCACCGGGTTGCCCGCCCCGGCGCGCGCCCCGACGTCGTTCTACTCCCGCACCCGACGCCGCCTTCACCGCGCCGACGGAAGCTGGGGCGACGTCGAAGCCGTGGTCACCCCGCGCGGCCGGCTCGCCGTCCGCACCGACGCACGCGTGGTCGGCGTGATGGGACACGGCTCGGCCCTCGCGATGGACGACGTGGACGGGGACGGCCAGGTGGAGCTGCTCGCGTCGTCGGACGGCACCGGTCCCGAAGTGCTGCACGTCTTCCGTGTGCGCGCCGACGGCGGCCTCCGCGCGCTCTGGCGCTCCGAGCCGCTCGAAGGCTCGGTCTTCGTCGCCCACGCCGGGGACCTCGATCTCGACGGGAGCCCCGAGCTGCTGGCCATCGAAGAGCCCCGGGACCCCGGCGGCCGTGCGAGCCTTTGGGTGGTCCGATGAGCTCGCCTCGTACCCCCCGCCGTCTCGTCGCGACGTCGCTGGTCGCCCTCGCCGCCGCCACGGTGCACGCCGCGCTGCCCCCCGGTTACGGCGGCGAGCTTCGGCTCCCCGCGCCCACCGCCCTCGCCGCCCCGAGCCCGAACGACGCGACCCCGTTCGGAGCGCTCGTGGCCGCCGCCGTCTTCGACGGTCTCTACGCCCTGACCGACGACGGGCGCGTCGTGCCCTCGCTCGCCGAGGGTCCCGTCACGGTGCGCGAGGACGGCACGCTGGTCGTGACACTTCGCGAGAACGTTCGCCGCCACGACCGCCGCACGCTGCGCGCGCTCGACGTCGCACGTGCCCTGCGTCGTGCCTCTCGCGAGCAACCGCATTGGCTCGCCGGCTTCGCCTTCGACGGCCCGGAGCTCGACGTCGGTCACGAAGGCGAGCGCACCCTCTCTTCGCCCCTCCTGCCACGAGCTTCCCGGCCCCGACCGAGACCCTCGCCCGTCGCCTCGCCGCCGCCCCGCTCGCCATCGACCTCGGCCGCGGCATCGGCACGGGTCCCTACCGCGCGTCGCTTCGCGGCAACGTGCTCGAGCTTCGTTCCTTTCGCGCCGCCGCCCGCGGTGCCGTGCCGCGTACGTCGACGTGATCCGCTTCGAGCCGCCACGCAGCCGCGACGACGAGATTCGCACCTTCGAGCTCGGACAGCTCGACGCCTCGTGGCAAGGCGCGTCGCTCTACGGCCAACGCGAGTCGAACGCGCGCTCCCACGCATTTCCCCACGACACCGCCGTGTTGCTCGTCCCCCGCGGCGCGTTCGCCACCTCCACCGAGACCCTGAACGCCGCCGTCGATCGCCGCCGCTTCGCGCGCGCCGGCCTTCGTCCCAACGACCGGCTCGCCGAAGGTCTCGCACGCGCCCGCCTCGCCCACCGCGGTCCACTCCCGCGCGCGGCGCGCATGATCGTGCGAGCGGGCGACGCCTTCGAGCTCACCCTCGCCGCCGCGCTCGCGGCCCGCCTCGACGAGCTCGGCGTGCGTCTCGGCGTCGTGGAGGTCGCGCCCGAACGTTTCGAGCGCGAGCGCGCGCGCGGAGCGCGGATCTCTCCTCGCCTACGCCGTGCCCGCGCTCCCGGGCGCCGACGCGCGTGTCGCCTCCGCGATCTACGCCGCCACGGGCGACGCGAACGCGGCCGGTCGTGTGCTCGACGCCGCGCCCGCCGACGTCGTGAGCGCGTCGAGCAGCTTGCCGGCCATCGTGCTCGGCCACCTCGATCGCACGCTTCACCATCGCGAGCCGCTTCGTGGCGTGACTCCGACGACGCGCTCGGTCGCCTCCGCCTCGAGCGCCTGCACCTGCCGCGCAACCCTTCGGCCGCCTCGCTCGGAGGACGAATGAGCCTCCGCCTGCGGCTCGTCCTCCTCTTCCTCGTGGCGGCCTTCGTGCCCTTCGGCGCCCTCGGCCTCGTCGTGCGCGACACCTTCGTGCACGACCTCGAAGCCGACCATCGCCGACGCTTCGAAGCGCGCACCGAGAGCCTGCGTCGTCGCCTCGACGAGACGCTCGAAGCCGACGCACGCGCCGTCCGCGCGCTGTGCGCCCACGACCCCTTCGTCGACCGCCTCGTGCTCGACCTCGCGACCGACGCTTCGATCCCGCGCGTGAACAAGCGTTGGTGACCGCGCTGCCTTCGCTCATGCAAGGTCGTCGCTTCGACACGCTTCACCTGCTCGACGCGCGCGGCGGCCCCGACCGCGGTCGTCTGCTCGGCGCCGGCCATTACCCCGACCGCGTCGGCGCGCGCGCCCCCCCGAGCTGCTCGACGCGCTCGCGCGAAACCGCGACCACGCGTGGCTCGAGACCGTGCGCGTCCGCGACGAAGAGGGCCCCCGCGACGCGCGCGCGCGCTGTCGTCGGCTGCACGGTCGAGCGCGACGGCGCCGCGGTCGCCGTGCTGGGTGGACGTTTCGCCACGGACGACCTCCTCGGCTTGCAGAGCGACGACGAAGCGTTGCGTGTCTCGCTCCTCCCCCCGGCGAAGACGTGCCTTTGACGAGCGGTGAGCCGCCCCGCGTGGTCCGCACCTTCGCGAGCGCGCCGAGGCGAGCATCGCCTCGTGGCCTCGCTCGACGACGCCCCTCTTCGCGCGGATCTGGCGTCCTTCGCGAGCGCACGCTCGTCGTCGCCGGCGTCGCGCTCCTCGTCGCGCTCGGCTTCGCGCTCCTCGTCGGTTGGATGTTCTCGCGCCCCTTCGCGAGATCGAAGAGGCGACCCGGCGCGTCGCCAAAGGCGACCTCGAGTCGCGCGTCGCGACCGCGACCACCCGCGGCGACGACGTCGGCCGAACCCTTCGTGCGTTCGACGCGATGACCAAAGAGCTCGCCGCCACACGACTCAAGCTCCTGCGCGCGGAACGCATCGCGGCTTGGCGCGAGGTCGCCCGCCGCATCGCGCACGAGATCAAGAACCCGCTGCAGCCCATCCAGGTCGAGATCGAGACCATGCGCAAGCTGCACGCGCGCAAACACCCGAGCTTCGACGAGGAGTTCGACCAGTCGACGGGCGTGATCCTCGAAGAGGTCAAACGCCTCAACGACATGGTCACGGAGTTCAGCAAGTTCGCCCGCATGCCGCGGCCGAAGCCCGCACCGCTCGACCTTCGCGAGGTCGTTCAGCACGTCGCCAGCCTGCACATGGACGACGAAGTCGCGCTGAAGGTCGTGTTGCCCGAACGCCCGCTCGTCGTGCGCGCCGATCGCGATCAGCTCACGCAAGTGCTGCTCAACCTCGTGCAGAACGCGAGCGACGCCGCCAGCGCGCGCCACGGCACGCGCGAGCGGAGGCCACGTCGAGGTGCACCTCCAGCCGACCGAGGGGGGCGCGCGCCTCTGGATCGACGACGACGGCCCCGGCATCGGCCCCGAAGACCGCCTCCGGGTCTTCGAGCCCTATTTCACCACCAAGGCGAAGGGCACCGGCCTCGGCCTGGCGATCGTGCACCGCATCGTGGGCGACCACGGCGGCACCATCGACGTCGGCGACGGCCTCGACGGCGGCGCGCGCTTCGAGATCGTGCTCCCGGAGAAGGGGCCGATCGACGAAGAGCCGAGCGCGAGCCTCTCGGACACCGCGTTGCCGCTCACGCGCAAGACGCGACCCTGAGCTCGGCCTCGCGAGACGCGGCCCTGAGCCTCGCGCTTCGAGCCGCCGCGTTTCGCGCCTTCGCGCGACGCGCCGGAACGCCTCGCTCGAACCGAAAACGTGCGTTTCGAGCCCCCCAGCCCCAGGGTTCCGACATGCCGCTGCACCGCGTCTTCCTCGCGCCCGGGTTCTTCGGCTTCACGAATCTCGGCGACTTCGGCTATTGGGCGCACGTCCGCGATCGGTTGATGGAGACCTTCGCGCGCCGACGCGTTCGCGCGGAGATTCACTACGTCCCGACCCTCCCGACCTCCTCGCTCGACCGCCGCGCCGCGCGTTTGCTCGAGACGGTCGCGCGCCACGTGCAGGGCGACGACGAGGTGCACCTGGTCGGACACAGCACCGGCGGCCTGGACGCGCGCCTGCTCGCGTCACCGAGCGCACGCATTCCGACCCCACTCGAGGTCGCGCCGATTCGCGATCGCATTCGCACCGTGATCTCGGTCGCGACGCCGCATCACGGCGCGCCCGTCGCCGCATTCTTCACGGGCCTTCAAGGACAGAAGCTCCTGCGCGCGATCTCGATGGTCACCATCGCGGGCATTCGCCTCGGCAGCGTGCCGCTCCCCGCGCGCTCTCGAGCTCGTCGGCGCGATTCCCGCGCTGCCCGGCCGCGGCCTCTTCGCGCCACGCGCCGGCACGCTCCTCGATCAGGTCTACCGGCTCGTGCTCAAAGACTTCGATCCCGAGCGCCAACGGCAGATCGAAGCGTACTTTCAGGGCGCCTTCGACGATCAAACGCTCCTCCTCCAGCTCACCCCCGAAGCGATGCAGCTCTTCGAAGCGCTCACCCCACGCCACCCGAACGTTCGCTACGGATCCGTCGTCGTCCGCGCACCCGCGCCGAGCTTCGCGCAGGTCGTGCGCACCGGCCTGCGACCGATTCAACAAGCCCAATACGCGCTCTACCGAAGCCTTCACGTCCTCTCCGCGGGCTTTCGCGACACCCACCTCCCCGTGCTCGATCCGGAGCAACGCGACGCCCTCGTCACCGCGTTCGGCGAGATCCCCGGTCCCCACGACTCGGACGGAATGGTCCCGACCCGAAGCCAAGTGTGGGGCGACGTGCTTCACGGCGTCGTCGGCGATCACCTCGACGTGATCGGCCACTTTCACGCGCCCGAGCTCTCGCCCAAACACGTCGACTGGCTTCGCACCGGCAGCGGGTTCGATCGCGAACGCTTCGAGACACTCTGGGACCACGTCGCGCACTACGTCGTCGACGCGTGACCCCCGACTTCGCGTCGCTCGCGCTCCGACCGAGCGGACGCGAACCGCGCCCCCCATCCATCGAACGAGAGCTCGGCGCGGACGTCACTCGAAGAGGATCGCGTCCGCCATCAAGTTGCCGTGACGGTTGGTCGGCGTCGGCCCGGTGAAGCAGCCCTGCTCCCCGAAGGTCGCCGCGCCGAGGAAAGGCGCGCCGTCGATGCGCGCCCCGAAACGCTTCGACACCTCGCCCGTCGCGTCCCCAGTCACGCCGACGCAGCCGCCGCAGTACACGAGGATCGCGCCGCTCACGCGGTCCGCCGAGCGCCCCGCGCGCGCTGCCACCTGATCGGTGCGATCGAAGAGCGCCTCGCGGCTGCCCACCATCAACACGAGCTCGTCGCCTTCCGCGACGTCGGCGAAGAGCGCCAGCGATCCGTCCCGCTCCACGCGATGCGGGTGGGTCAGCACGTAGCGTTTGATCGCGCCGACCCGATCCACGACCCGCCCGAGTGGATGCATCGTCGTCTCGCCGAGCACGACGCCACCCTCTCTTCGGAACGCGGAGAGCGCGCCGCCGAGCCACTCGTCGTAGACCTCGGCCGCCGGGCGTCCGTCGATCTTGCGCAGCACCCGCCCGCTCGCCGACGTGACCTTCCCGCGCCGTGAGCCCGGGTTGTAGCCGGCCACGAACGAGCCGTGCACCGGCGCCTTCGAGGTGAAGCCGACGAGCACGAAGCCGCTCTCGAGCGCTTCGCTGCCCGCGAACACACGCCATTGCCCGCTGAGGTCGTCGTCCGCCGCCGAGCCTCCGTAAAGGGGCGGCGGCGAGCCTCAAACGCGCCTCGTCGATGCCCTCGAGCACGCGCTCCTCGAACCCCGGCGTCGCGTAGAGCAGCAGCACGTCCGGGCGATCCATCGTCCGACGAAGCTCGTGCGCCGCCGACACCGCCGCGCTTCGCGCCGTGCGCCCGTCAGTGCGTCGAGAGACCGACACCGCCGTCGGATCGCCGGCGCGGCCCAGGAGCGCGAACGCGCCGCGTTCGAAGCCGTCGGGGACGAACACCCCGCGGAACGAGGTCGCGCCGAACACGACCGCCCCCGACGCCGCCAGCTCCCGCCGCAACGCGCCGTGGTCGGCGTCGACCGTCGAATGTACGAGCGCCCACCGGACGTCCCGCGAGCGAGCGGCGTGCCCAAAGCCGCAGACCAGAGTTCCATCGCGTGCGATTGCGCAACGCAGCGTCCGGTCTCGTCAACCGACGTCCGGAACCGACCCACAGCGGAGACCGAGCCGAGGTGAAGTCGGCCTGCGCTTCGAGCGCAGCCGTCCGGCACCTGAAGTGCGCGCCCCGACGCGAGCTCGCGATTTCTCGGCGACCCGCCAGGCACGCGTCCTGCCAAGGGGCGGGTCATGACGAACTCGAACTGGTGGCGCGCAAGCGCCCTCTTCACCTGCCTGCTCGCGCTGAGCGGGTGCCTCTCACCTGCGGAGCCGACTCCGGATGCCTCCTCCTCCGAGGTCGTCGCCGAAGCGGTCGACCGCGACGCGCTCGCCGCGCTCCACGACGCGCGTGAACGAACAGGTTCGCGAAGCGTTGGCGGCGCGCGACCTCACCCTCGAGGACACACGCGCCGCGCTCGACGCGCTCGCCACCGACGCCGAGCGCGACGCGTGGATCGAGGAGCATCTCGGCGACCTCGCGCTCGACCTCGACCTCCCTGCCGCGTCTGCGCTCCCGGCCCTCGAAGACGCCTCGCGCCAATGCGCCGGAGGATGGTCGGCGACCTCGTGACCCTTCCCGAAGGTGCGGAGCCAGCGGCGTTGTCGTGTGTGGCGGGCACCTCGGTGACGGGAGGCTACTCGCGCGCTTCCACCACCGACCTGAGCAAGGTCAACCGTGGCACCGGCATGATTCGCACGTGGAAGACGGCCTCGACGATCGACGGCGAGCAGAAGGACATCCACTGGCTGGCCCGACGTCCTCGCCGACCGCACCCACAACCGCATCCGCGCGGTCGTGCGCGTCGTCGACGGCTTCAACGAAGCCTGGGCCGCGCCGCTGCTCGGCTATGCCTCGTCGGGCATCAACCTCACGCTCGAGGTTCGCTCCGGGAACCGAGTCGTCTGCACCGACCGTCGTGTGCTGCGAGAACTACGTCCCGGGCGGCCACGCGGGCGGCGACCTCCGCCAAGAGACCTTGGCTCTCTCGTGCGACCGGGACCGCGATCCGGGCGACGCGACGACGCTGCAAGCCCGCGTCGTGCTCGAGAGCTGGGTCGCCGGCGGAGGCCTGGCCCGTGCCGAGGCGCAAGCCGAGGTCGACGTCGTGAGCATCTCCAGCACGCGCTGCGACCAGACGGTGGCGTGGCCATGCTCCGGCGGCACGGTGCACACCGGCGACTTCGACGGAGACGGTCGCGCAGACCTGCTCTGCCACGGGCCCGGTGGTACCCGTCAGATCGACCGTGCGGCGACCGGCGGTCTCAACGACCGGACGGACCACAACCACACGAACTCGTGGTGCGAGTTCGGCGAGCTTCGTCGGCGACGTGAACGCCGACGGCCGCGACGACCTCGTCTGCAAGCTCGCCCTGACCGGTCTCGCGCTCATCGACTGGGCCGGCACCGACGGTTCGTTCTTCGGCACCAACACCCGCACCAGCACGAACTTCTGCACGCCGGGGCAGTGGCACCGCCTTGCTCGGTGACGTCGACGCCGACGGCGACGACGACTTGCTCTGCCACGACGGTTCGCGCCTCACCGTCAGCCTCGCCAGCTCGGGCCGCTTCCAGCGCGCTCGGATCTGACGACGGCCACCGTCTGCCCGCGCGGCACCATGAACCTCCACGTCGCCGACGTGAACGGCGACCGCCGCGACGACCTCGTCTGCCACGACCCCGTCCGAGGCACGCTCTCGGTCGATCTCGCCGCGAGCGCTCCGGCGGTCTACGGCACGATCGACGGCATCCCCGTGAACTGGTGCTTCCACACGGGCGCCCAGCTCACCCTGGCGGACGCCAACGGCGACGGTCGCACCGACGCGGTCTGCGCGACCGCGCCGGTGGGTGACGTGCACATCGACTTCGCCTCGACCTCGGGTCGATTCGACGGCGTCGCGACGTTCCGCGCGCTCAACTTCTGCCGGGGCACGAACCGCCGTTTCCTCGCCGGTCGTTTCGACGCCGAGGGGCCCCACGAAGGCCTGCTCTGCGACGACTCCACCGGTCGGACGATTCGGTCCGCGCTCTTTCTGAGCGCATCCACCGGCGCTGCCGCGGACCAGAGAGGCGGGTTCCTTCGGGGACCCGCCTTTTCGGCGTGGCCGTTTCGCGGCGGCGCTCGCACCAACCTCGCACCGGAACCCAGGCCCCAAAAAGGCTGACGCCCCGTGGAAGAGCCGAAGCTCCTCCACGGGGCCGGGGTGTGTCAGCTGGGGTTTTTGGGGTTTTTTGGAGTTGTGCTGTCTTGGGTGCGCTCTCGGCAGGGGTGCCACCGAGAGTCCGCCGCGGCGAACCGCGACGACTCCAGGAACCTAGCTCGCTGACGCGTCGCGTCAACCACGGAACCCTCTATTTTCTCGGTGTTTACCTGCGAGAAACAATGAAACACGTGCTTGACGAGGCGCGTCATAACGCAACACGTCGACGCATTGCGTCATAACCGGTCGCTCCCCGGACGCGGATGTGTCGACCCCGTCCCGCCCACGACGGACCGTCGGCTCGCGGACGCCGGCGGAACGTGTATGGACGTCACCCTGTTTCGAGTGCCGACCTCCCGTGGGAACCGGTGGCGCCGCGAGCCCTCCCCCGCCATGACACCGCCATGATCCCCCGCGCCCCCGAGAGACCACCACCGAGAAGACCGAGATCGTGCTCCCCCAGCACGCCAACGCCATCGGCACGGCCTTCGGCGGCACCGTGATGTCCTGGATCGACATCTGCGCCGCGGTCAGCGCGCAGCGTCATTGCAGCCGGGTCGCCGTCACCGCTTCGGTCGACGCGCTCGATTTCGTGGCCCCGCTTCGGGTCGGCGACGTCGTCGTGCTTCGCTCGTGGGTGAACGCCGCCTTCCGCACCAGCCTCGAGGTCGAGTGTGTGGTCGAGCGCGAAGACACCACGACCGGCGCGCGGGTGCTCTGCGCCGACGCGAAGCTGACCTTCGTGAACCTCGGCCCCGACGGCCGCCCGCAACCGGTGCCGCCGCTCGCGCCCGAGACCGACGAAGAGCGCGCGCGCGAGGCCGCCGCGATCGCCCGTCGCGAGACACGTCTCGCCGCGCGACGCTGACATCGACGCGGACGGTCGCGTGCCGACCCGTCGCGTCGGCCGCGGCGGCCCTCGACTCCACACATCTGAATCTCGTAGGCCTCCCCACACGCGATGGCCGCCTCCGAGTGGTCGTTCAGGCAGCCCATGCCGGGACACCAACCGCAGAAGCCGTTCGCGACGCACGCGCCGCACTCGGTGAGCGCGGTGCAGTCCACACACGCGCTCGGGCTTCCCTGCCAATCGCCTTCGCAGCTCGCGCGATGCCGATCGGAGACACACTCGCCGCTCGCCGCGCAGAAGCCGCACCCGACCGCTTCGTTGCAGGCACCACACGTCGTGTGCACCGCGCACGGGTCTTCCTCCGAAGGCGTGCACGAGCCGTCGACGTTCGCGGGGTTCAGGTCCGAGCAATCGCTCGTCTCGACGGTCTCACCGCTCGACGTGCGTCGCTCCGAGACCTCGGTCGGGAAGCCACGTCACGCCGTCGCGATCCGCGTCGCTCGGCTCGTTGCCGCAGAGCGCCCACCGGCTGCACGCCGCCGCGCCTTGGGCACCGACCGCCGCGCTGCCCGCCGCGCCGTAGAGCGCCTCGTGGGTGCACCGCGCTGGTAGGTCGCGTCCTCTCGCAGCACCTCGCTCGCGCCCACCGCGTGTTGGTAGAGCGTGCCCACGAAACCGAGCGGTCCGCCTTCGCCGCTGCGCCCGAGGTAGTCCTCCGCGCGCCGCTCGCCGTCGTGCAGAAGGGCACCGCGACGTCGAGCACGCGGCACGACTCGAAGCCGAGCCCCGACGTCTCGGTCGGGAACGCGCTCGCGCCCACGCCGTGCGAGGCGACCTCCATCTGCGCGCCGAGCTCCCGCGCGAGCTCGAGCGCGCCGATGCCACGCGACGCGAGCGCCGCGTCCGTGAAGACCATCGCGTAACCCGCGGGATCGGTCGCCACACGCGCGACGCCTCGGCTCGTCGCGTCGGCGACACGCTCGTCGAGCTCGCTCTCGCCGAAGGGCGTCGGCAGTCGCCAGCGCACGCTCGAGCCGCCACGCACGAGGTCCACGACCACACCGGCGAGCGTCTCGAGGTGCGGCTGCGGCAACGCGTCGAGCGCGTACCCGAGCGCCGCGCGCCCGCTCGTGCTCCACGGTCCGTCGGACTCGATCATGCCCGAGTAGCTGCTCGCGAAGACGAAGACCACCAGCGGCTCGTCCGTGCCGCCACCTCGCACGTAGACGTGGTCCACGCGGCCGTGACCGGGCGTGAGCGCCGCGAGCGACGCCGCGTGCTCCGGTGCGAGCTGCAGAATCGCGCCCGTGCCTTCGCGGTGAATGCGCGCGACCTCGGCTTCGTTCGACGCGCACGCGAGCGTGAACGCGAGCGTTCGAAGCCCCATCTCGGGCGAGGCGAGGCGGTAGTCGCCACACGCCGGAGGTTCGACGCTCTCCGTCGCCGCGTCGCAGCGCTCCGGTCGGAAACACGCGCCACCGCCGCCGCTGCGCCAACACGTGATCGCCGCCGGACAGACCTCGGGCACACCACCGCACGACGCGAAGCACGCCGCGCCACCGCCGTGGTGACCGCAGTCGAGCACCGTCGGATGATCGTCGAAACACGCGAGCCCACCGAGCCCCTCGAGGCAAGGAATCAGGTCGCCACACGCCGCGGAATCCACGGGCATCGGCGTCGGCTCGCCCGGCGCGGGCTCGGTCGTCCCACCGCAGCTCGTGCGCGCGAAGCCGGCCATCGGCGTGCGCAGCAGACGCGCTTCGGTCTGCGGTCCGTACGCTCCGTCTTCCGCGATCGGATCCTCGGGGTGATTCAGGTTCCACAGGCTCTGAAACGCCTGCACCGAACGCGCGCGCTGATCGGGCCCCGGTCCGTCGAAATGCACCTCGTCGCCAGCGCCGTACCAGCGAAAGCCACCGCGGCTCATCGCGCTGCGCACGCTGCTCCAGTTGTCGACGTCGACCGCGCGTCCGCCTTGGTGGTTGCTACGACCCGGGGCCGCGGCCGCCCCACATCCGCCGCGTCGAACGAGCGCGATTTGATCGGAGACCGGACGAAACGCGCTGTTGATCGAGAGCGGCGTCGAGTCCGCCACGCGACCGAGCGCCGCCGCCGACTCGGGCACCATGAAGAGGTGCACGCGACCGCTCGTGGCGCGCACGTTCGGGTGCCGCACTTCGACGAACTGCCCCGGAAAGAGGCACGCCTGGTGTTGCGCGAGCTGCCGCGAGAGCCGCTCGAAACCGACGGTGCTGCAGGAGCCACGGTTCTCGCGCACTCCGTCGGCGACCGTCGGTCCGCTCGGCACCGGGGGCGGCACACGAGGATCGACCGTGCCTTCGTCGATCGTCACCGGCCGGCGCGCCCGCCCGCCAGAAGCTCGCGCCCATCTCGCCGTGCATGTTGCGCGCGAAGTCGCGGTAGCGGCCGTGGCGCTCGGTCCAACACGTCCAGCCCGGCCGGCAGCCGTTGTAGAGGTGCGTGACCGTCTTCACCCAAGCATCGAACTCGGGATGCGCGGGCGAGTCGATCGCGTTCATCCAACGCACCGCGTCCTCGCGCGTGCGAATGCCGCGCGTGTAGGGAGAGCGACGAATCATGTCGAGCACGAAGACGATCGACTGGCGGACGTTGCCGTCGAGATCGAGCACGTGCCGCCCGTCGCGCGCGAGCGTGTCGTCGAAGTCGCCCCCGTCGAACTGGAACATGCCGAGCCCGCCTTGGCGCGCCGAGCACGGTCCGTCGCCCGCGCCCGCGAGGACGGGACCTCCGCAGTAGTCCGAGTGCGGCCCCGAGCAGCCGTTGCGCTCCCAATACGGCGTCTCGCCGTTTCGGCACTGCGTCATCATCGTCTCGGCGTCCGCGAGGCCGGCGGCGAGCCACGCGCTCGTGATGCCTTGCTCGGCGTAGAGGTCGCGAATGCGCGCAGCACGGTCGCGACGCTCCGACGCCGAGAGCGCGCTCGTCGCTTCGGCGACGTCGAAGGTCGGTCCCGCGTCGCAGGCGAGCGCGAAGAGCATCACCGAGGCGCAGAAGCGAACGGTTCACGGGGCACCTCGCTCGTCGTCGATGGGAAGGGCCGCGACCGAGAGCAGCGCGGTGTCGCGCTCGAGCGCGTCGCGATCGACGACCACGTCGAGCTGGGCTTCGCGCGTCTCCAGCGCGTCGAGGAAGTCCCGCGCGGTGAGGACCACCTGGCGGCGATCGGCGCGCCATCGCGCGAGCGCGGGATCCATCGCGTGCCCGGTCCGGTCGACGCTCGCCGCCGCGACCGCCGCCTCCGCGCCTCGTCAGCCCTGCTTCGGCAAGTGCTTCCCGAAGCGAAGCGAACGCCGGGTCCGTCCTGGAACGCCTCGACCGCACGCGCCGGCTGATCGTCCGGCACCTCCACCGCGAACGGCGGCTCGTCCGCCGCCACCAAGAGCGGCACCTGCGCCTCCGGTGCCGCGTTCGCCAGATCGAGGTCCTCACCGGAGCTCGGCCCCGTTCCCGTGATTCCCGCCGGGGCGCACGCGCCGCCCAAGGCGAGAAGGAGAGTGTAGGTGGACAGGCGCATGGGTGGTCGCTTGAGCAACCACCGAGCCACATCGAAATTCACACGACAATTCGCCGAACGGCCACGCGAGTGGCCCTCACCGACCCCGCGATCGCGAGGGTCCCCCGTCGCGGAATGGGGCTCATCGTCTCCAGCGATACGACGTCGACCGGGGATCGACTTCGGGGCTGGAGACACGAGACCCCGCGCCCTTGACAGGAGTCTCGGCCCTACGCGAGCGAGGACGAACGACGACGCGTCAGCCGAAGCGAAGCTCGACCCACGTCCCGCGGTCGGCCGGCCCTCGGCACGCCCACGCGCGCTTCTCCGCTGGCGACGCGATGAAGACCGCGTTGGTCGCCGTGCCCTGCCCGTCCTCCGCGTAGCGGTTCACGCTGAGGATGCCCTGGCTGCGATCCGCGAACACCGCCTTGAGCCCGGGGACGTCGAGCCCGCCCTTCGTCAGCTGCGCGCCGAGCGTCTCGAAACGACGACGGCTGCTCTCGCTCGGCTCCTCGCCTTCGAGGTCGCGGTGCAGCGGCGACAGGCAATGGTTCGTGCGCCAGAGCGGCCCCTCGGAGGTGTCGCGCAAGAAGCTCGCGTTCGGCGAGGCCTCCCACTCGACCTGCTTGTCCGCGTCGGCGAGCCAATACGTGTGCGCGCCCGCGTGCGGCGCGCCCTTCACGTGGCCCATCGCTTCGTCGACGTTCGCCGAGCGCACGGCGCGGTGAAGGATCGAGAGGTACCCGACGCCCGGCTTGCTGCCGTAGGTCTTGATGTTCGTGGTGCCGACCGCGAGGCCGTGCGCGTTCATGCCCACGAGCGTGAGGCACCCGCTGCAGGTCACCGCCCACGTCTCGGGCCCCTCCGCCGGGCGGCGGTGCACGCCGATCACGAAGTCGACGTCGGGCGGATTGAGGTCCCAGGTCTGCCCGACGAGCGCCTCGCCGCTGGCGGTGAACCCGCCCGGCAACATCACGCTCGAGCAGCCCTCGGAGACCGCGTTCTTCGTCATCGGCTCGCCTCGCTCGGCGGAGAGCAACACCGCGTCACGCAGGTCGGTCATGTTCGCGACCGTGAAGAGCTTCGCCGCGTCGAGGCCGGCGCCTTCCGCGAGCCCGCAATGCTCCGCGTGGCCCTCCGGGTCCCACGCCTCGTAAATCGCGAAGCCCTCGCGACCGACCTCGAGCAAACGCTCCCAGCCGCCTTGGCCTCGGTCGGCGAAGTACGCGCGCACCGCGTCGAGCCGCATCGCGACGAAGTCGTTCACCTTCGCGCGAAACGCTTCGCCTTGGCCACGCCCCATCTCGCGCGGGGTCCCACTCACTTCGACGATCGGCAGCTCCAACGACATGCGGAGGTCATGGAGCAACGGCTCGAACGAGGCAACTCGGTGGGCGACGCGGCGAGCCTCCCGAGCGGCGTGGGACGGCTCACCTGGCGCATGCTTGACAGAACGCCGTTTCCCCTCAGATTCGGCCGGATTCGCGCGCTCCGCCGCGCTCAGACGACCTTCGAGAGCAGCACCATGCCGACCTACGAGTACCGATGCGATGCCTGCGGGCACGAGTTCGAGAAGGAGCAACGCATCAGCGACAAGCCCATCAAGAAGTGCCCGAGCTGCGGCGCCATGAAGGCGCGGCGCATGATCGGCGGCACGGGCTTCATCCTGAAGGGCGGCGGCTGGTACTCGGACCTCTACTCGGGTCCCTCGAACAGCAGCGCGAAGTCGTCGAGCAGCGAGAGCAGCTCCAGCAGCAGCGAGAGCAGCTCCAGCAGCGCGACCACGACGACCGAGAGCAAGCCCGCCAAGTCCAAGAAGAAGAAGGACTGAGCTCGCGAGCGCCGCGAACGGCGGTCCGCGCGGCGCATACACGCGGGGTCCTCGTACGGACGCCGTGGTGTGACGTACCGGCGTGCACGCCCGAGCCGACGTGCTCAGGTACGTGAATTGAATCGCGAGCGTCTTCTTCCCCCATCCGGGAAAGATCACGTCGGCCTTCGGCACCATGCCCTGCTCGACCCGGCGCACCTCGCCGACCCCGAACTTCGGGTGCCGCACCCGCATGCCGGGCGCGAAGCCGCCCATGTCGGAGCCCTCCGAGTAGTCGACGTAGCTCTCCGCGTCGTCGCGACCGCGCTTGGCTTGGCTGCCGCCCGTTGCCACGCGTCGTCCGCCCCTCCGAAGTCGGCGTGGTCGCGCGCCGGCTCGTCGTACGCGTCGTCGTCGCGTCCCGAGCGTGTGCCCCAACCGCCACGCCCACCACGCGCTGGCAACGACGGCCGATCCCACGGGTCGGGCCGGTAGGGACGCGCTCGCCATGCCGCTTCGTCGCGGCTCGACGCCGATCCACACCGCGTCCTCCCGCGGCACGTCGAGCACGAAACGCGACGGATCGCCCGGCCGCACCTGGCCGTAGATGTGGCGCACGCTGGCGTAGCTGAGGATGAGCCGCTGCCGCGCGCGCGTGAACGCCACGTACGCGAGCCGACGCTCTTCCTCCATCTCTTCCGGGTCTTCGGCGGGGTCGGTCCGCGCATCGGGAACATGCGCTCCTCGAGCCCCGTCACCATCACCGTGTCGAACTCGAGGCCCTTGGCCGCGTGCACGGTCATCAGCGTGACCTTCGCGCCGTCGGATTGTTCGTCGGCCACCGACGCGAGCGTCACGTCCTCGAGGAAGCTCGCGAGCGTCGGCTCGTCGTGCTCCTCGGCGAACTGCTGAATCGAGCCCACGAGCTCCTGGAGGTTCTCGCGTCGCGCGTCCGCCTCCGGCGAGTCGTCGGCGCGCAGCATCTCGAGGTAGCCGCTCTCGTCGAGCACCATCCCGGGAAGGTCCTCGAGCGGCAGCGTCTTCGCGCTCGAGCGCAGGCGCTCCATCATCTCCTTGAACTGCGCGAGCTTTCGCGCCGGGCCCGAGCCCGCGTTCTCGTCGATGGCATCCCACACGCTCGACCCCGTACGCGCCGCGTCTTCGAGCAGACGCGTGAGCGTCGTCTTGCCGATGCCGCGCGCCGGCACGTTGACGATGCGCATGAGCGAGATGTCGTCGCCCGGGTTCTGAATCACCCGCAGGTACGCGAGCAAATCCTTCACTTCGGCGCGGTCGTAGAAGCGCACGCCGCCGACGATGCGGTACGGGAGGTTCGCCTGGCGAAGCCCCTCTTCGAGCACACGCGATTGCGCGTGGGTTCGGTAGAAGACCGCGACCTCGGCGAGCGACGCGCCCTTGTTCTGCAGCTCCTGCACGCCGCGCACGACCATGCGCGCTTCGTCGCGCTCGTCCTCGCAGCGAACGACGAGGACCTTGTCGCCCTCGGGATTTTCGGTCCAGAGCTCCTTCGGCTCGCGGTCGTGGTTCTTCGAGATGACCGAGTGCGCGACACGAAGGATGCGCTGGGTCGAGCGGTAGTTCTGCTCGAGCTTCACCACGCGCGCGTCGGGGTACGCGCCTCGAAAGTCGAGGATGTTGCGACGATCCGCGCCACGCCATCGGTAGATCGACTGGTCGTCGTCGCCGACCACCACCAGGTTCCGGTGCACCGAGGCGAGCGCACGCACGAGGCGGAGCTGCGCGTGGTTGGTGTCCTGAAACTCGTCGACGAGCTGGTGCAGGAAACGACCCGCGAGGTGCTGGCGCAGCTCCTCGTTCTTCTCGAGCGCGCGCACGAAGCGGTAGATGAGGTCGCCGAAGTCGAGCGCCCCCGCCTTCCCCATGCGCTCCTCGTAGAGCGTGTAGATGCGGCGAACCATCTCGCGGTAGGGGTCGCCCTCGGTCGCCATCTCTTCCGGCGAGGTCATCTCTTGTTTGGCGCGGTTGATGGCGCCGGCGATCTGCTTGGGCGGCAGCTGCTTCGGGTCGAGGTTCAGATCGCCCATCACCCGCTTGACCATCGCCTGCTGGTCTTGGTCGTCGTAGATGACGAAGTCCTTCTTCACGCCCGCGGCCTCGGCGTTCAGCCGCAGCAGGCGCGCGCAGGTCGAGTGAAAGGTGCCGACCTGCAACCCCTTCGCGCCCCCGGGCACCAGGTGCTCGAGACGCTCCCGCATCTCGCCCGCCGCCTTGTTCGTGAAGGTCACCGCCAGAATCCGCCACGGCGCCACGCCCTGCTCGGCCACCAGCCGCGCGATTCGCATCGTGATCACGCGGGTCTTTCCGCTGCCCGCCCCGGCGAAGACCACCAGCGGCCCCCCGTCGTGCAGCACGGCCTCGCGTTGCGGTCCGTTCAATCCACTCAAATCCATCCGAAACCCATCCGTTCGACGATCCCGCACGTGGGCCGGCCGAATTCGTCGCCGCTCACCCACCCACGACACACCTCGTCATGCGTTCAGCGGAGCCTACCGCCCGAGCGGTCCAGGAGCGAGGCAATGTGTCGACCACGGACGAGCGCGACGGGTGACGTCCGAGGCCAAAGGCCGAGGCCCGTACACGCGGCCCAGCGACTCGCGTCAATCCCGTGGCCCGAACATGGTCCGGGTTTCGAAAGGGGCGACCAGCCCCTTCGCCGCGGAGCACCGCAGGAGCGGCGACGTCCGCGAAGCGCAGATTCAGCTTCTCTGCCGCGGAGCACCGCAGGAGGCGACCGGAGCGAAGCGCAGGGAGATCTCCGAGGCACGGAGGGTCGGGGGCAGAGCCTCCCCAAGCGGGCGGTAGGCGCGCAGGCCGCAGGCCGAGCACCGCAGCCCTGCATACCGATGGACGGGGCTTTCCACAGGCTGATAGAACACGGGCCCATGAGCGTGGTGGCGGCCGGCGACGAGCAGGACGACGCGGAGGCGGGCGACGAGGCCCGTGACTCCTCGCGGCCCCCGGCCTCCGACTCGAACCCGCCCGGCTCGATCCCGCCCGGCTCGATCCCTCCCGGGGCGAACACCCCCTCGGTTCCACCAGGCCCCTCCGAGCCCCGCACCGGCACGCGAACCACGCCGGAAGAACGCGAGCGCGACCGGGAGCTCGTGCGCCGCCTCCAGCACGGCGACCAGACCGCGTTCCGCGAGCTCTTCGACCGGTACAACCGCCGCGCCTTCGCGGTCGCGTTCGGCGTCGTCCGCAACAAACAAGACGCGCTCGACATCGTTCAGGACGCGTTCATCAAGGTCCACAAGCACATCGAGAGCTTCCAGGGGACCAGCAGCTTCTACACGTGGCTCTACCGCATCGTCATGAACCTCTCGATCGACCACGTCCGGCGCAACAAGAAGGGCCGGAACGTGGAGCTCGACGAGCGCATCAAGCGCTCGGACGAAGAGGTCGCCGGCGACGGGTCCATCCTGCCGACCTTCCTCGGCACGAACCCCCGCCGAACCGCGCTGCGAAAGGAGCTCATCGATCGCATCGAGAAGGCGCTCGACGAGCTCCCGGAGTACCACCGCGCCGTGCTCCTCCTGCGGGAGGTCGAAGGCCTCTCCTACGAGGAGATGGCCAAAGTCCTCGAGGTCCCGAAGGGGACCATCATGAGCCGCCTCTTCCACGCCCGCCGGAAGATGCAGGAATCGCTCGCGGAATACGTCGAAGGTGAGCTCGACATCCAAGAGTGATGCGAAGCAGAGAATGCGCGGCCCCCTTGCTGCGTCGATAGCCCCGTCCCACACCTCTCCCCTTCTGCGCTCCGACGTGAGACGACGATGAGCCTCCCCCCCGACAAGCTGCACCGCTACTTCGACGGCGACCTCTCCGAGGGCGAGGCGAAGGTCGCCGCGCGTGAGATCGCGGGGACCGAGGACGAGGCCCGTCTGGCGGCGCTCGGGGCCATCGGAGATCTCGTGCGACTGGACGCCGACGCGGCGCCCGAGTTCGACGCCGACGCCCTCTTCGGGCGCATCGAGGCTGGCATCAAGGCCGAGCCGAACCCGCGCCTCCGCGTGATCCAGGGTCAGCGCCGCAACCGCACGTACGTGGCGGTGGGCGCCGTGGTCGCGCTCGCGGCCGCCGTCACGCTCTTCTTCGTGACGCGCCCGCCCGCGGAAGACCCGCAACGAGCACAGCATCCTTTCGACGAGCGCCGCGAGGTCCTCGTCGAGAACACCAGCCACGTCGTGGTCCACCCCCCGGGTGGAACCGAGGTCGAGGACGTCGAGTGGGGTGCCAGCACCGGCACCGTCTTCCACGTCGAGGGCAGCGAAGGCCAGCCCCTCGCGGTGGTCTGGATCGACGAAGGGAGCTTCTGATGACCCGCCTCCTTCAAGCCGCGTTCGCGATCTCCATGATGCTCGTGGCCGCGCGTTCGGCCGAGGCCCAGCGCCCGACGCCGGGTGAGGTCGTCGTCGTGCTCGCCAAGGAAGCGCCCGGCACGATCGCGCCCGAGCTCGCCGAGCTCACCGCGCTCCGTCGCCCGCCCTTCGACTCGTTCCGCTCGATGGAGGTCCTCGAGCGCCGTGGTCTCTCGCTTCGAGTCGGAACCCCGGCCGAGGTGGTGCTTCCCAACGGTCGCAAGCTGCGCATCGAGCTGCAGCGCATCGGTCCGGACGGCCGCTTTCGCGTGAAGGTCTCGATTCAGCGCGAAGGCGAGCAGGACTACCTCCCGCTCCTCCAGGTCGTGGCGAGCCCCGGTGACCCCTTCTTCGTCGCGGGCCAGAGCCACCAAGGCGGCACGCTGGTCATCGGCATTCGGCTGGGCGACGCCGCCTGAACGCGCTGGCGCGAAAGACACGCGCTCCACGAAAGGCGCGCCCAGAGACGGCGCCCAAAGAGAGCGCCCAAAGACGGCGCCTCGTGAAGACACGGCCGGCGCGCCGCCGCGTCCGTCGAACCGACATGTACGTACTCGTGTGCCGTGGACGTGACGCACCTGCACGTCGCCCCAAGCGCCGGGCCCAAACCACGACACACCCCGTGACCGACCTCGCCACGTCCCCGACTGCGCGCTTGTGGGCCCGTCACGGGCCAAGTACCTTGAACGCCGGTTTGCGATGAGCCAGGAACGCTTCGTCCGGTGTCCGCACTGCAATCTGCCCCACGAGGCGGGCACGACGCAGTGTCCGGTGACGGGACGCGCGATCGAGCTCAAGCCGCGCAAGCGTGCGTCGGTCTTCCCGCCTTCGCTCGAACCCGTGTGGAAGACGCCGGTTCCCGACGACATCGACATCGACGTCGACGACTCGCCGAGCGTGACGCGCCTCTTCGGCATGGTGCTCGACGGGAAGTACCGCCTCGACGATCTGATCGGCCGCGGCGGCATGGGCGTCGTCTACCGCGGTGAGCACACCGGCCTGCGTCGCAAGGTCGCGATCAAGGTGCTGCTGCGTGGCCACGAGGCGGGCTCCGAGTCCAAGCGACGCTTCGAGCGCGAGGCCCGCACCGCCGGCAACATCGGCCACCCGAACATCGTCCAGGTGTTCGACCTCGGAAGCCTTCCCGACGGCAGCCCCTACCTCGTGATGGAGCTGCTCGAAGGCACGTCGCTCGCCGACAAGCTGAAGATCGAAGGCGCGCTTCCGATCGCGCACGCGTGCGACGTGACGGTGCAAGTCCTTTCGGCGCTCGACGCGGCGCACGAGAAGGGCATCGTCCACCGCGACCTCAAGCCCGACAACGTCTTCCTCACGACCGACGGGCAAGTGAAGCTGCTCGACTTCGGCGTGTCGAAGAACGTGCTCGACGAGACGCTCTCGCTGACGCGCACCGGCATCGTGGTCGGCACGCCCTACTACCTCGCGCCCGAGCAGGCGCGCGGCGAGCGCAACATCGATCACCGCGTCGACCTCTGGGCCGTGGGCGTGCTGCTCTACGAGTCGCTGACGGGCATGCTCCCGTTCTCGGCCGACAACTACAACGCGCTCATCGCCAAGATCCTCACGCAACGTCCGGCACCGGTCGGCAAGGTGCGCCCGACGATCTCGCCGCTCCTCGAGGCGGTGGTGATGAAGGCCCTCGCGTTCGAGCCCGACGGTCGCTTCCGCGACGCCCGGGAGATGCGCGCGTCGCTCTTGGCCGCGAAGGACGTGCCGAGCCGCGAGGTGAAGCTCGGCGGCGTCGACGCGGTCGTGGAGCGCGGCAAGAGTCAGATCGCCGAGCTCGGCATGACCGACGAGCACACGACCGTCATGGCGGGCCCGGTGCGCTTCGGTGGCGAGGACGCGACCGAGATCAGCGACGCGTTCACGCTCGCCGACCTGCCCTCGATCACCGACAAAGACGGCAGCGGCTGAGTCGCGTCGAGGATCGGCGACCTAGGCGCGCGCTCTCCAGGCACGCCGCCCGGTGGGTCCGTTGCACTGACTCCCGCGCTTCTTCTTCTCCGAGGGGGCGCTGCGCCCGCTCTGGCCAAGCCGGACCGGGGCCCCTCGAGCATCCTGCCACTCGCACGGATCGAATCCGCGCCAGAAGGGCTGCTCAGCGAGCCCAGGGATCGCGGTTGTCGGTACGCGGCGTCGTCATGGTCGACATCGGCGTCGGCTCGGGATCGACCATGGGCGTCGGCGCCGGCTCCTCGACGGGCGCCGTGCTCGTCGTGCTCGGCCGGGAAGGACGCCCCGGGCGGCCCCGGCTCGTGCGCTCCAGCGACACGCTCACCTCGCCTTGGCCACCAAGCACCGAGATCTCCCGTGGCTCGTAGCCGTCGGCCTGAATGCGAACCACCCAGCTCTCGCCGCGCGGCACCGGCAAGCTCAGCGGCGCGTCGCCGAGATCGGCGCCGTCGCGTTGGACCCGCGCGCCGGCAGGCTCGACGACCAACCGCACGGGCGCAGCCACCGCGGCCGGAACGGGCACCTCGACCACCACGGGCTCGGGCGCGGGGGTCGGCGTGGGCTCGGGCTGCACCGCGGCGGCGGGAGGTGCCGTTGGCGCCGCGGGACGCAAGGCGAGGTAGCCACCGACCACCACCGCCGCGCCCAGAACGACCGCGACCAGGGTGATGGGCACCGCGCGCTTCGGATCGATGGCGAGCGAGGCGTGCGTCGGGACCGGGGTCGTCGGGGGCAACACCAACGAGCCCGGCCGCTCGACACTCGTCGCGAGCACGTCGGCGCTCGACCGTTGAACCCCCGAACGCTCGAGCGCGGACGGCGGCTTCGACACACCCGCGCTGGAGGCACCCGGCCTCGACAAGCCCGGGCTCGACAAGCCGGGGCTCGACGACGTCGGGAGGCTCGAGCGCGCGGAGAGGCTGGGCTCTGGCGTCGCGAGCAGCGCCTCGACGAGCTCCGCCATCGACCGGAACCGCATCGTCGGGTCCTTGCGCAAACAGCGCATCACCACGGCCGCCAGCTCCGGGCTCGCCGGGCTGTCGGGAACGACGTCGTGAATCGGCGTCGGCTCCACGTTCATGTGCGACGCGAGCAGGACGAACTTCGAGTCGCTGTCGAAGGGTGGGCGCCCGGTGAGGCAGTGGTAGAGGCACGCGCCGAGCGAGTAGACATCGCTCTCGGGGCCGACGTCCGAGCTGCCGATCTGCTCGGGCGCGATGTAGCGTGGGGTGCCGAGCAACGCGCCGCTCTGGGTGAGTCCGGCGTCGTCCGCCTGCTTCACGAGGCCGAAGTCGAGCACCTTCACGAAGTCGGGGTCCGCGCCGCGCACGCAGAGCATGACGTTCGAAGGCTTGAGATCGCGGTGAATCATGCCGCGCTCGTGGGCCTCGCCGATCGAGCCGCAGATCTGCAGGCCGACGTGCTTCACCCGCGCGGGCTCGAGCGGTGCCTGATGCTCGAGGGCTTGGTCGAGGGTGTGTCCCTCGAGAAGCTCCATCGCGATGTAGAAGACGTCCTCGGCGGCTTGGCCGTAGTCGTAGACGACCACCGTGTTCGGGTGGTTGAGCTTCGCGCACGCGGCCGCTTCGAGAAAGAAACGGCGCGCGAAGTCGGCGCCTTTCGCCCGCGCGTCGAGCTGATCCAGGTCGAGGATCTTCACCGCGACCTCGCGGTTCAACGGCCGCTGCACGGCGCGGTACACACGCCCCATGCCGCCCCGCGCGAGCAACGACACGACCTCGTACTTGCCGTCGAGGACGAGGCCGACGAAGGGATCGCGGCGGCCGGCGCTGGCGCTCATCGCGGCTCAGGGTAGCACCGACTCGGCGTCCTTGCGCGTGCTTCGCGGGTGCAGGGCTCGTCGGGATCGGATCCGTTCGCACGGCGCCGACGAGACCGAGCGTGCAGGAATCGTTGCGGGGCTCGCCCAGACGTGACACGCGGCGGACCATGACGAGCAAGCGTCTGCGGGTTCGGTCGTGGAACGTGAACGGGCTACGGGCCGTCGCCGACAAGGGCTTCGCCGAGTGGCTTCGGGCCTCGCGCGCCCACGTCGTCGGGCTGCAGGAGACACGCGCCTTGCCCGAGCAGGTGCCGGCCGAGCTCCGTGCCCCGCGTGGGTGGAAGACCCACTTCGTGGCGGCCGAGCGCAAGGGCTACAGCGGCGTCGGCCTCTACGCGAAGCGAGGGTTCGACGAGATCGTGACCTCGCTCGGCGACGCCGCGATGGACGCCGAAGGCCGCGTGCAGATCGCGCGCTTCGGGAAGCTGTGGGTCGCGAACGTCTACTTCCCGAACGGGAGCGGCAAAGACCGCAGCAACGACCGGGTGCCCTTCAAGCTCTCGTTCTACCGGCGCCTCTTCGACACGCTGCAGCCGCTGCGCGCCAAGGGTGGACGCGTGCTCGTGATGGGCGACTTCAACACCGCGCCCGAGGCGATCGATCTCGCGCGCCCGAAGTCGAACGAGAAGACCTCGGGTTTCCTCCTCGAAGAACGCGACGAAGTTCGGCGTTGGGCGTCGGCGGGATGGACCGACACGTACCGCCATTTCCACCCCTCGAAGGAAGGCGCGTACTCGTGGTGGAGTCAGCGCTTCGGCGTCCGCGAGAAGAACGTCGGCTGGCGCATCGACCTCGTGCTCGCGTCCGAAGGCGCGTTGCCCTTCGTGCAGGGTGCGTCGATTCACCCCGACGTGCTCGGCTCGGACCACTGCCCGGTCGGCGTGGAACTCGACGCGACCGTGTTGGACTGAAGCCGCGGAGACTGAGGGTCGCGTCGAAAGGGCTCTACTCGGCGGCCTCTTCCCGAAGCACCTGCGCCCAACGAATCCACGCGCTGCCCGCGTGCTGCACGAAGTCGTTGCGCGAGGTGAGGTCGACCGGCGAGCCCGGCATGCCTCCGTAGGCGCCGGCCGGGTCCGCGAAGAGGTGCGTGGGCCCCGGCGCCCAGCGCCAACGCAAGAGCTCACGCAGGCCCCGCTCGACCACTTCGCGCGCGAGCGTGGTGTCGCGGTCGTGGTGCTTCAACAGCAGGTACGTGTTGATGAAGGCCTCGGTGCGAGAGCCGACCGGCGTCAGTCGCGGCAGCAGCACCGGCCCGACGCCGAAGCCGCCCTCGCTGCTCCAGGGCGTGTCGCCCTCGCGGTATTGCAGCAGGTCGTTGAAGCCGAGCCAGCGCGAGCAGAAGTCGATCGCCTCTTCGGAGTCGGCGCGGCCGCGGCCTTCGCCAGCCGCGATGCAGGTCCAGTGCTCTTCGCCGTAGTAGTAGCGGCTGCCGAGGAAGTCCCAACCGGCCCCCGTCAGGTGGGCCATCAGTCGCCGCGCGGCTTCGAGGTCGCGCTCGTCGCCGAGCACCTCGTGCGCGCGGAGCAGCGCAAACGCGGCCTCGCCCGAGTAGTACATGTGCTGGACGTCGATCGGCTCCTGCGCAGCGAGGTCGAACTCGTGCATCAGCTCTCCGTCCTCACGCTGAAGCGAGCGCAGGAAGCCCGTGAGCCCTTCGACGAGGCGTCGCGCGAGCGGGTCGTCCGCCTTCGCGAGCACCTCGCTGGCCGCGACCACGGTCAGCGCGGCGGAGCCCACGTCCGCGCGCCCGTACGACTCGACGCAGGGGTGCTCACCGCAGCGTCGCAGCGCGTGCCGCTCGATCCAACGGAGCGCCCGAAGCGCACCGGCGCGCGCGGGTGGATGCCCCGCGATCGAGTCGACCTGCGCGACGAAGTACGTGGTGCCGGCGTGGCGCGGCAGGTTGTAGCTGTCGGGACGCTCGCGCCCGGTCGCCCCCGAGTAGACGTACGTCCACTTCCCGTCGGTGTGCTGGTGACGAAGCAGGAAGTCCGCGCCTTCGATGCTGGCGCGAACGAGCGAGTCGACCGAGACCTCGGTCTCGAGTGGGTACCGCTCCTCCGTGATCGCGTGCGATCGAAAGCGGCGCACCTCGCCGCGTGCCCGAAGGCCTTCGGCGTCCTCGCCGAGATCACCCGCGAGCCGACCCACGAGCGCGTCGATGGGCGAGCCGAAGGTGAGGTCCGGGATCGGCGTCACCACGCCGCCTTCGTAGTTGCTGCCCCCACGAAGCTCCTCGGGCGAGAGAATGGCGAGCTCTCCGTCGAGGCGCGCGAGCAAGCCCTCGTGCAAGGGAACGAGACCGAGCTCTTTGACCCACGGCACGTCCGGCGCGAGCGGGCCCTCGCCGAGCACGACCTCGACCGTGAAGCGCGCGCGTCGATCGTCGGTGGCACGCCACGCGTCTTGCGCGAGCAGGGCCTCGTCCGCGGCGAATGCTTCCGCGGCCGCATCGACCGCCTGCGCGAGCGAGCCGCCGGAATGCACGTGCCTCGAATGCGGCACGCCGTGAACCCACGCGGTGACGACGACGGGCGACGAGGTCTCCCAGCGCGACGGTGGCTCCGGCCGCGTCGCGCCGGTGCGGGCGGCTTCGAGCGCCGCGAGCGCCCATCGACCGAGCGCTTCGGAGGGCGGAGACGCTTCGTCGATCGAGGTCCGCGCCGCTCCCACGACGCCGAAGAGCAGGCACACACCGAGCGCCGCGACGACGCCGCGCACCAAACGTCCGCGCGTCACGTCGACTCCTTCGCCTCGCGCGGGAGCAGCGCGTAGAGCTGCGCCGCGGGGAAGACGACGAGGTACGGCACGAAGAGCAACGCGGCGACGAAGAGGATCACCGAGCCGCCCTGCCCCACCGGGCCGTACATGCCGCGCAAGCTTCCCGCCGTGTACGCGAGCGCTGCCACGAGCAGCAGACCGACCGCGAGCGCCACTGCCGCCACCGTCTTCGCGACCTTCGTGGCGCGCGCGTGCCCGGTGAAGAGCAACCCGCCCGCCGTGACGAAGCCCAAGCCCAACACGGTCCCGACCACGTCGGCCGGCGCCCAGCGGACCGGCAGGAAGATCCAGGTGCCGACGAGCAGGAGGGCGCCGGCGGCGAGGTCGATCCCGCCCATCACGCGGCGCTTTTGGTTGGAAGCTTCGGACATGGCGCGCGGACGGTAGAGCACCGCGGCGCCGGGTTCCACCTGAGCGACCTGGCAGGCCCTCTCCTTCCGGCCGAGAGGCGCTTCGAGCGCTCCTCGGAGGAAGTGTCCCGCGAGGGTCGAAGCTCAGAGCACGAACCCGTTGCACGGATTCATGCTCGTCTCGCTTCTCGAGAAAGCGGCGCGCTCCCTCCCCAACCGGCAGAACCGTCTCAGTCCACGGCGCGAGTCAGCGTCGCGAGCGAGCGCGGCACCGGCGGCGTGGCGTCGGTGATCGCGACGAAGCGGGAGGTCGCCGGCGTCGGATGGTCCCGCAATCCGTCGATCGTGGTCGGCGGCATGCTCTGGTAGAGCAACGAGACCCGCACCGAGGCGACCCCGGCGGAAGGGATGCGGTAGGTCACCCGGTCGGAGCCGGGACGGAAGGTCGCGTCGCCTTCGACGCCGACCGGTCGCATCGCATCCGCGTCGGGGTGGTCCGCACGCCATCCACGCGGCAACAACCTCGTGTCCTTCGCGTAGGCGACCGCGTTCAGGAGGACACGCGTCGGCGCGCCGCTCGCGTCTTCCATCATCGCTTCGTAGACCTGCGCTTGGTCCTGCCGCTCGATCACGTCCCGATGCGGCAACACGACGTACGCTCCGTCGATCGCTCGCCCGCCCTCGTCGACGAGGTAGCCGCGTGCGTTCGTCCGCCCGGAGGCCCAGACGACCGCGCCCGCCGCGTCGAGCGCTTCCACACGCAGGAAGACGCGACGCGAGGGGTAGCCGGTCGGGAGCTTGTGTCCGCTCTCGTTGGTCACGTCGACCTCCACCACGACGCGATCTCCGTCACGGCGGGTCGTGGCGGCGAGCGACGCGGCGCGACCGAGCATCGCGTCCGAGGCCGCCGCCGACGCGAGAAGCTCGACCGCGGGCACCTCGGTGTTGGCCCACGACTCGTTCGCGGCGAAGAGCTCGAGCAAATAGCCGTTCGCGCCGGTGAAGACGTGCCGCCCGTAGGGGGAGCGCGCGGCGAGTCGGTTGGGACGCGACGAGATCGGCGTCGAGATCGCGCGACCGTCGACGTCGGTCGTGGGCACGTGGCAGCTCTGACAGCTGGCCTCGCGCGAGCCGCCGACCGCGTAATCGGACGCGAGCCACTCGAGGTAGGGCACCTGCTCGGGGAAGCTCGGCCCGCTCGGCGTGCCCGTCGAGTCGATCGCACGGGTGAAGAGCGTGTGGCAGGTCGCGCAGGTCTCGCTCTCGGTCACGTGGGTGCCGAGCGCGGGCCGGTAACCCGTCGCGTTGACCATGTTCATCTCGAAGGGCGCCGCGTGCGGTCCGTAGGCGACGTCACCCGCCCCGATCACCCAACCGCCCGAGAAGCTCGCCTCGGTGCCGAGGTTGGTCGGCTCGATTTGATGGCAGACCGTGCACGTCACGCCGTCGCGCGCGGTGTTGGCCGCGGAGTCGACGCCGGTGGTCAGCGACACGAGCCCGGGGTGGCTCCCCGACGCGCGAAGTCCTTCGTTCGCCGCGGGCGCGTGGCAACGCGTGCACGTCGCTTCGATCGCGTCCGTCGCTTCGGGGTGCTCTTCGATCTCGTGGCTCAGCGCCGCGAGGAAATAGGGATCGCGGGCGGAGAGCGCCATCACCGAGCTTCGCCAGAGCGTGTACTGCGAGACGTCGCGGCCCGAGGCGTCTTCGAGAGAGCCGGCCCCCGACCATTGGTGGCACGTCGCGCAGGTCTGGCTCGTCTGAAAACGATCGAGCAGCGCCGAGGTCGGCGCAGGGAGAGGCCCGAGCGGCGTGGGCAAGGCGGGCCATCCCGCGTCGCTTCCGGCGTCGCTCGCCGCGGCATCGACGGCCGCGTCGACGGAGGCGTCGACCGAACCACCGTCGTCCGTGCTTCCGTCGGGCACGGCGCCGTCGATCGCCGCGTCGCGGTCCGCGGTCGCCGCGTCGACGCGCCCGGCGTCTCGCGCCGCCCCGTCGTCGTCCCCACACGCGCCCCAGAGGAGCGCGACCCCGAGCCACAGACGTTTCATCGAGGCCCGAGAGCGCAACTCCCGTACCAAGTAGATTCTTCGACGTTTTCGCGACACGGGGCGACGCCGCGAAACACTTCACGCAACACCTGCACCTTCCCGCGACGAAACCGCGTGCAAGGTCGGCCGGTGGTAGCGTGCGTCGCATGCGGACGTGCGTGCGGAAGTGGGCGCTCGGGTTGGCGTGTCTGGTGGCGCTGGGTTGTGGGGACGACGACGTCGACCCGGTGGACGCTTCGAGCGACGCCACGGCCGACGCGGCGACGGACGGAGCGCTCGACGGTGGGCTCGACGCCGGTCCCATGGCGCCGCCTTGGCCGAATCGGTTGCCCGCCACCTCCACGCTCGGAGACCGTCGCGGACGCTCGATCGCTCGCAGCATCGTGCACCTGCACTCGCCGCTCTCGCACGACGCCTGCGACGGCGAAGGCTGGGTCGACGGAGAGCTCGCGGACCCGGATTGCCTCGCGCACTTTCGCGCGGCGCTCTGCGCGCTGCGCATCGACGCGGCCATGGTCACCGACCACGCGCCGCACGTGAACGAGGTCGACTTTCGTGGCGCGCTCTGGCTGACGGACGACGACGAGCCGATCGGCGATCCGCCCTACGCGAGCCGCATGGCTTGTCCGGGTGACCCGCACCGCCCGATGGTCACCGTCGGAAGCGAGAACACCCTGATGCCCCTCGGCCTTCGGCGGCATCCGGGCGAGGGGCTCGACGTCGACGCGCTCGAGTCCCTCTACGACGGCAGCGATCCCGACGCGATCGCCGCGTTGCGCGACGCCGGTGCGTTGGTCTGGGTGGCCCACACCGAGCAACAAGACACCGACCGGCTACGCACGTGGGGCATCGACGGCCTCGAGCTCTACAACCTGCACGCCGACGCGGATCCACGGATTCGGGAGGCGCATCTCGGCGACGAAGGCGGCGACTTCGGGTTGTTGCTCGAGTTCATGATGCCGCGCCTGAGGCTCGCGCCCGACCTCGCGGTGCTCGCGTTCCTCTCCCGTCACGACGAGTCGCTCGCGCGTTGGGACACGCTGCTCTCGGAGGGGCGACGCGTGGCCGGAACCGGGGGCTGCGACGCGCACGAGAACACTTTCGGCACCTTGCTCGCGGACGGCGAACGCGCCGACAGCTACCGCCGTATGATGTCGTGGATCACCAACCACGTGTTGGTCGACACGCTCGATCCGGACGGCACGCGCGAAGCCCTCGAGCACGGGCGGCTCTACGCGACGCACGAGGTGCTCGGCACCCCCGTCGGCTTCGACTTCATCGCGCAGAGCGAGGGCACGACCTTCGAGATGGGCGACGCAGCGCCGCTGGGCGCGACGTTGCGCGTCGCGCGCCCCTCGCTGCCGGAAGGTTTCCCGTCCGAGCCGGCGCCCGACCTCACGATCGTGCTCTACCGAGCTGCCGCGGACGGCGCGGTCGAGGTCGCACGCACGACCGACGCGGAGCTCGTGTTCGAAGCGACGACGCCGGGTGCCTACCGCGTCGAGGTTCGCATGATGCCGAACCACATCCTGCCCTTCGTCGAGACGCGCGCCGATCGTCTGATGCGCGAGCAGACGTGGGTGTACTCGAACCCGATCTTCGTCGACCTCGCCGAGCCTTTGCCCGAAGAGCCGGCACCGGTGAGCGCACGCGCGCGGACGAACGCCGGCTGGCGGCAGACGGTTCGGCGCGCCGAACGCGCGATCGCGCGTCGTTGACGGCCCTCGGGTAGTCATGCGTGGGGTCGCGCCGACCTCACGTGCGCCGACGTTCCGTACGTTCCGCTCAGCCTTCGGGACCGAGCGCGGCGTCCAACGCGCGCAGCAACACCCGCGTGGGGCGATGCTCGCTCTGCGCGAGCAGCTCACGCACCCGAGGGCGCGCGTCGACGCCGAAGACCCGCACGACGAAGTCCCGCGCCGTCGATGCCTGCGCCTCGACCTGCGCGGCGCTGAGCACGTCTTCGAGCAGCTGCGGGTCGTGGCGGGCCGAGGGATGTCGTCGCAGCGCGAGCTCGTAGCGCTCGAAGGCTTGCGACCACGCGCCGCGCTTCGCGAAGTCACGCGCGAGCAACAACGAGGGCCGGGGGTCGTCGGGGTGAAGGCGTTGGTACACCCGCATCGCGCGATGCACCTCGCGATCACCCGGCGCGGCGTCGAGCGAATGCGAGAGCTCGGCGAGCTCCGGCGGAAGCGCGGTCGCGAAGGGGTCGCGGTCTTCGGGGAGCCCGGTCGCCACCGCGTCGACCGCGTCGGTCGCGCCGCTGTCGTCGTCCTCGGCCGCCACGCGGTCGGCGGGGCGCGTGGGTGGCGTGGTCGACGTCGCCTCGGAACCGGTCGAGCTCGTCGTCGAATTCGGGGAGTCGGGCGACGTCGAACCCGAAGGCTCGGCGTGCGCGACCTCCGTCGGCTCCGTGAATCGCTCGAGCGCGACCCAACCCACACCCCCGAGTCCCGCGAGCCCCATCACGATCGCCGCACCGAGCCACGGACTGCGACGTCGCTTGGGTGCGCGTGGTCCTCCGTGGGCCTCGGCGAGCGAACGACGCGAGGTCGGGCGATCACGCTGGGTGGGCGGCGCGAAACGCGCGGCGTCGTCCGGCAGCGCGTCGAGCGCGGCGACCAGCGCACGCCCGTCGGCGTAGCGATCGGACGCTTCTTTCGCGAGGCATCGCAACAAGAGCTCGCGAAGCGGCGGCGCGAGCGTGAGCCCCGGACGCAGCCCTTCGGGATCCGGCACCGGCTCGACGAGGTGGGCACGCAACAAGTCTGCGCGGCGCGGTTCGTCGAAGGGCACCCGTCCCGCGAGGAGCTCGAAGAGCATCAAGCCCGCGGAGTAGACGTCGCTGCGCGGATCGACGCGGCCACCCGAGGCCTGCTCCGGCGACATGTACGCGGGCGTGCCCACGATGGTGCCCGCCTTGGTCAGCGTCGGTTCTTCGCCGCTCGAGGTCTCCTCGTCGACGAGGAGCTTCGCGAGCCCGAAGTCGAGCAGCTTCACGTGGTGCGGATCGTCGGGCAGCGACTGCAAGAAGACGTTGCCCGGCTTCAGGTCACGGTGAAGCACGCTCCGGTCGTGTGCGAAGGCAAGGCCCCGAACGACGGCCCGAACGATGTCGAGCGCGACGCGAGGTGCCGGCGGCCCCTCTTCTTCGAGCAGGTCCTCGAGGGTCCGGCCTTCGAGCAGCTCCATCACGAGGAAAGGCAAGCCGTCCGCGATGCCGTAGTCGGTGAGCGCGACGACGTTGGGGTGCGAGAGCTGCGAGAGCACCCGCGCTTCGCGCTCGAAGCGACGACGCAGGTGCGGGTTCTCCTCGAACCCGTGGCGGAGCACCTTGAGCGCCACGGGGCGCCGCAGGCCGGTGTGCTCGGCGCGGTAGACCACGCCCACTCCGCCGGCCCCGAGGACCGTCTCGATGCGGTAGCGCTGATCGAGCACCCGACCGATCAGCGGATCGTCCGCCGCGATGCGCCGCAACATGCGCGAGCTCGGAGCTTCGTCGTCGTCGACGGAGCGCCGCGGGCTCGGCGAGGAAGAGGCGCGACTCATCGGCCCCGAGGATAGCAGTCCGCGGGCCCGTACCGGCGGCATGGATCGTCCGGGCCTCCCGGACGCCCCATTTGTTTCGAAGGGGCGCAGGACGGGCGGCGGCCGGCGCGGAAGTCGGCGCGGGGGGAGCGGCCGGTCGGGCCCCTCACGGGCAACGAACCGTCACCGCGCCTTCCGCGCTGCCGAACGACATCAGCGGCGGGTCGAGCGGGTCGTCGGGCTGCTGCTCGGCCGTCCACGTCACGAGCGTGGTGGTCGCCGCGCCGTTGCAGAGCGCGGCGCGCGCGGCGGGATGGCTGCCTGCGGGGGCCGTCGACCGAATCGTCGCGCGGCGACGCTCGCCAGGCTCGATGCGGGTCTCGAAGCCTTCGGGGCGCATCGGCACGAGCTCCGCGACGGGATCACCGGCCGCGAAGAAGCCCACCCGCGAGAGGCTGACGTCGTCGCCCGAGAGCGCGTAGCGACCGACCCGAACCTCGATGTCGACCGTCGACTCGAGGCTGCCGTCCTCGAACGCGACGATCTCCCCGCCGACCACTTGCAGGTCGACGGAGAGCTCGGTGTCGACACAGCCCGCGGCGAGCGCGCCGACCGTGGCGAGCGCACCCATGAGCACACCGTTCGCGAAGAGCGCGGTGAGACGCGAGAACGAATCGACCCGTCGCCTCACCGCCAGCCTCCTCACGAACCGCCTCCTCAGCGCAGACGCGCTTCGAGCGCGCGCGGGATCTGCTGCACGCCCTTGATCTCGCGAGCCACGTCGTCCTCGTCGATCTCCATCGACTCGACGAGCGCGACGTGCACGGTGTCGTAGAGCCACGTGGAGTGCTCGGTGTCGTGCACGCAGTCGCGTGCCGCGTGGCCGACGTGCGAAAGCGTCGGCAGCTTCTCGACGACCTGATCGAGGACCGTCATGCCGTTGCCGAGAAATTCCCGCGCGACCTCGAGCTGCTCGTCGAGCGGCTCGAGAAGATCGGGTGAGTCCTGCACGTGTTGCTCGAACGCGGCGGGCGAGCGTTCGCGCACCTGCTCGAGCGCGAGCCGGATGACGAGCACCGTCCCCACGCGCTGCAGCACGCCGCGAACGCCCGGGATGGAAGTTCCCTCCGAGATGACGTGCAGCAGTGCCCCTGCCAGGCGCACTCGGCTTTCGTCGTCGACCTCCGGGTCTTCGACGATTCGCAGCACGGACTTGAGATCCTGAGGGAGCGCGATCACGGCGTCACCCATCAGCTCTTGGAACCTCTCCCGAGACATCACCCTTTTCGTTTTCCCGACGCGCTCCATGTGGCGTCGTGTCGAAGGAAGCACCGAGTGCGCAACGCGCGCACGAACCGCGAGCATACCGATCGTGGGCGGAGGGGCAAAGGGGCGCAGGTCCTTCGTTTTCGAGCCCCCCTCACGGGATGGCCGCGACGGGGGACCCGAACACGTTCCACTCGGCCTTCGCCGACCTCCCGCACGCGCCATGGCGGACGGAACGACGAAGGGCGCCCGGTCTCCCGAGCGCCCGCCGTCCTCATCCGCCGAGGCGGTTCACTGCGGCATCAGGTCGCGACCCGCGGGGCACACGACCTCGACGCCCGTCGGGCCGTCCTCGGTGCCGAGGATCTTGAACTCGACGCGACGGTTCCGCTCCCACGCCTCTTGGTTGCTGCGCGGGTCGACCGGGCAGCGCTCGCCGTAGCCCGCGCTGCGAAGTCGCTCGCGCGCGACGCCACGCTGAACCACCGCCTCGACGACGGAGGCCGCGCGGTCGCGGGTGAGGCGGATGTTGTAGTTGTCGTCGCCGCGCTCGTCGGCGTGGCCCTGGATCTCGACGAGCGTGATCTGCGGGTTGCCGTTCAGGGTCGCCGCGACGGCGTCGATGATCGGGTAGGAGCGCTGCTGAATCACGGCGCTATCCGTCTCGAAGTAGATCTTCTCGAGGATGATGATGCTGTTGTCCTCGATCACGACCGAGCCGCGGTCCGGGCAGCCGTCCTCGTCCTCGAAGCCGTTGTAGGTCTCGGGGTCGTTCGGACACGAGTCGTCGTTGTCGAGGATGCGGTCGTTGTCGTTGTCCGGATCCGGGCAGCCGTCCTGGTCCTGGAAGCCGTCCATGTCTTCCGGATCGTTCGGGCAGAGGTCGTCCGGATCGAGGATGCCGTCGCTGTCGTTGTCGGGATCGGGGCAGCCGTCCTCGTCCTGGAAGCCGTCGCGGTCTTCCGGATCGTCCGGGCACTGGTCGACCTCGTCGAGGATGCCGTCGCCGTCGCGGTCGCCTTCGTTGCCCTCGGGGCAGCCGTCGTAGTCGGCGTCGCCGTCGCGGTCCTCGGGAACGAGCGGACACTCGTCCTCGTCGTCGAGGATGCCGTCGCGGTCGTTGTCGGGATCGGGGCAGCCGTCTTCGTCGGCGAAGTTGTCGAAGTCCTCGGGCTCGTCCGGGCACTGGTCGACGTCGTCCTTGTAGCCGTCGCCGTCGCGGTCGCCGATGGAGGGCTCGAAGATGAACGCCGCGGTGCCGCGAATGTCGGCGGCCTGGAGGCTCGGGCGCGGGAAGCCGGCGCCGGCGGCGAGCATCAGGTAGCTGTTCTGCTGCACGAAGATCTTCAGACCGAGAAGACCTTCCATCGAGAGCGCACCGCTGGTGCCGAACTCGGTCGCGACCTGCGCGCCGTAGACCTCGCCGACGAGGTCGAGGCTGTCGGCGACGCGCGCGCTCATGCCGAGGCCGAACGTGAGCAGG
Organism: Sandaracinus sp.; assembly: GCA_020633125.1. GTDB lineage: Bacteria > Myxococcota_A > Polyangia > Polyangiales > Houyiibacteriaceae > JACKEH01. Next base: position 74,435 of record JACKEH010000014.1, read on the forward strand.
TCGTTGTACTGGATGCTCGTGCCGGCATCCGTGATCATCGGCGCCGTCGCGTTCGTCGCGGTCGGCATCGTGCGGCCATCGAGCGGAACCGTGGCGCCCGTTCCGACGTTCAGTCGGTAGCCGACCTCGAGGCTGGTGCGGAAACGACGCACGGGGCGCCACTCGGCGACGATCGAGGGCCAGAGCGTGAAGCCCGGCTCGCCGCTGAAGCGCGCGTCGTTGCCGGTCGGGAGCTGCGCGCGAAGGATCGCGGCGAGGCCGATCGGGTTTCGCTCGGCACGAAGGATTCGAGCCTTCGCGTGAATCGTGATGTCGCCGATGCCCTGTGCGTCCGCGCCGCTGCGCAGGTCTTCCGCAGGGTCCTCGTTGTAGACGCCCGGAACGGTGACGTTGGGCCCCTGCAAGAACAGGATCGGGAGCTGAACGCCGACCACCACGTAGTTCGCGATGCCGAAGTTGAAGTGCAGCGTGCCCGTGAAGTAGTTCTCGACGAGGTGCGTGGTGCGCTCGGCGTCCGCGGCCAACACCGCGTCGTCGTTCTCGAAACCACGGAAGGGCAGGATGTTGCGCCCGTAGTCGAGCACGAGACCGAAGCTGAAGTCGGTGTGCCCGAGGATGTCCGTGCCGTTGACCGTCAGGTGACCCTTCGAGTCGATGGCGGGCCGGAAGAGGTGCAGGTCGAGACCGCCCGTCGTCAGCTCTCCCCGACGTTGCGCCTCTGCGGCACCGGGAGTCAGCGCCAGAAGCGCGAGTCCCAAGGAAATCCAACCCAAACTGCTGCGCAGCGCCTGGCGCATCGAAAGCCTCCCGCGCGCGCGTGTACGCGGCGCACTGGGCGCGGAAGTACCACGTTCACGTACAAACGCGCAACGTTGCAGACTCGCAAGGGAACTGGCCGAAAGGCCCGCCTGCGTGCGCCCCCGCGAGCGTCACCGGCGCCGGGGTTCCCCTGGCAGGTTCGAGGGGCGGCTCACGACGAGACCGACGCGGCATTCCGCTTCACGAAAGGCGGACGTCGCGGCGGGTCGACGGGGCGTCTTGCTCGACCAAGCGCGCCGGACGACTCGCGGTCACTCGCCGAGCTGGCGTCGGTACTGCGCGGCCTGACGGCTCGCCGGGAAGCGGTCGATGATCTGGCGCATCGTGCGCTCCGCCGCCGCGTTGTCGCGGATCGCCTTGTAGGCCTCCACGAGCACGCCGAGGGTTCGCGCGTCGTTGGCGCAGCCACGAAGCTGGTTGGCGACGCAACGCTGGTCGTAGCTGCAACCGCGCAACACCTCGCCGGGATCACAACCACCACCACCGCTCGACTCCATGGTCGAGGTCTCGGTCATGGTCGCGGTCTCGGTCATCGTGGACGTCATCGTCGACGTGTCCGTCATCGACGTTCCGCGCATGGGCGTGGTCGAGATGCCGGGCGCCCGGCGCTGCGCGCTGCGGAGAATCGACTGCGCCTCGCGTCGGGCGTCGGCCGAGAGATCGGCCGTCGTGAGCACCGCGTTGGCATGACGAATCGCCTCGGACGGCTCGTCGGCCTCGCGGGCCGCACGAAGGTGCGAATCGATGAACGCCTGACGGGCGGCGCCGACCTCGGGTCGCTCGCGGAAGGGGCTGTCTTGCGGCAGCTCCTCGAAGGCGAAGTAGGCGGTGTCCGCGTCGCCGGCTTCGAGGGCGGCGCGGCCACGCTCGAAAGTCTCTTGGGCACGCGCGGCCGCGGCGGCACGGTCGCGGCACGCACGCGCCGTCGCGCTCGCGGGGTCGAGCTCCATCGCGCGGGTCGCCGCGGCGCTCGCGCGCGCGAATTCCTCGGCCTCGAGGTGCTCTTCGCACTCGGCCACCGCCCGCGACGCCGCTTCGGCGGGGGTCACGCGCGGGGAATCGGGCGGCGTCGTGCCCCCGGTTCCGTTGCCGTTGCCGTTGCCGACCTCGATGACCTCGGGCGGCGTGGGCGTCGGATCCCCGCTCCACGCGATGACCGCACCGACCACGACCGCGACCAGCACGATGACGGCCGCCGCGATGACCGGCGTGCGGCTCGGCTTCTCGTCGGGAAGGACGACCGCGTCCATCTGAACGGTGCGATCGGCGTCGAAGACGTAGATCTCACCGGACGGAACGAAGCGGAACCGGACCTGCCCGAGCTCGAGCACGTCGCCGCTGGTGAGCACCGCCTCGCGCACCTCACGCCCGTTCAGGCGCATGCCGTTGGCGCTCTCCGAGTCGGTCACTCGGAAGACGTCGCCCTCGATGTGGACGATCGCGTGCTCACGGCTGATGGACCGGTGGTTGATCCAAATGTCGAGATCCTCGGCCCGACCGATGCGCATTCCGTCGCGCGAGAGCGCGAACTCGGCGCCCGGCGCCGGCGGCGTCAGCATCACGAGGCGGGCCGGCGGCACCGGCTCGCTGGACGCACCGACGGTGGCGACGCTGTCGCCCGCCTCCGACTGGAGCGCGATGACGTAGTCACCGATGACGACCTGATCCCCCGGCTGAAGCGGGGTCGTGCTCTCGGATTCGATACGGCGTCCGTTGACGCGCACACCGTTGTAAGAGCCGAGGTCTTCGAGGACGTAGGCCCCATCGGACTTGCGAAGACGCGCGTGTCGCCGAGACACGTTCCGCTCCGTCAGCCGGATGGTGTTGCCTTCCTTGCGACCGATCGTGATCTCGTCCCTGACCAGGGGGACGACGGTGGTCTTCCCTTCGTCGTCCGAGATGACGAGCTTGAACATCGGTTGGTGCGTTCCCGAAGGCCTGTAATCACGCGAAGAAACGCGATCGGAGAGGATGGTACCCGTCGCTCCGAAAGAGTCAATCGTAGGTTGGGTGGGCCCCTCCGGTCCACTGTCATGGCACTCTTCGCGTCGTCGGGCCGTCGTGAAGCATCTCCCCGCACTCCTTCTCGTCTTCTCGCTCGTCTTCTCTCTCGCCTGCGGGGGTGACGCTCCGCCACCGGCCGGGCGCCGTGACGCGGGTCCCACGGCGCAGATCGATGGCGCCCTCCCCTTCGACGACGCGGGGAGCGACGCGGGTGGGCGCGGCACCGACCCCGTGCTTCCGCCCGCCGACCTCGAGGTCGTGCTTCCGTATTACGGCGAAGAGGTCGTGCTCGATCGAAACGTCGAAGGACGTCCCGGCCGACTCGACGTCCACTTCTCGATCGACACCACGGGGTCCTTCGGTGGGGAGATCGACGCGCTTCAAGCCGAGCTTCGTTCGCGCATCATTCCCTCACTCGAAGAACGCGTGGACGACGTCGCGTTCGGAGTCAGTCGCTTCGAGGACTTTCCGCTCTCGCCCTTCGGCGCGACGACCGACACCCCGTTCGAGCTGCTCGGCGAGATCAGCTCGCGGCGCGCCGACGCCCTGACCGCCGTCGCGCGCCTCGACCAACCGCTCGGTCACGGCGGCGACGGGCCCGAGAGCGGCTTCGAGGCGCTCTATCAAATCGCGACCGGCGACGGCCTCTTCGCCAACGGGCGGCAGTGGATTCAGCCCTACGCGGGCGCAGGTGCCGGGGGCGTCGGCTTTCGCGAGGGTGCGATTCGGACCGTCGTTCACGTGACCGACGCCGCCTCGCATCGCGCCGACGACTACGCCGGGGCGATTCCGACCGCACACGGGTACACCGCCGCCGTCGGCGCGCTGAGGGCCTTGGGCGTGCGCGTCCTCGGGGTCGCCAGCCATCCCACCGCACGCACCGACCTCGAGGCGTTGGCGAGCGCGACCGACGCGGTCATCGCCTCCGAAGGCGGGGTCTGCCACACGGGGTTGAACGGTGCGAACCGACCGGCGGTCGGCGGTGCCTGCCCGCTGGTCTTCGACATCGAATCCGACGGGAGCGGGCTCACCGACGCCGTCGTCGACGCCATCATCGGGCTGCTCGACGCGACCTCGTGGCGCGAGGTCTACGCACGCGCCGACGATCGCCTCGGCTTCGTGCAGAGCATCCTCGCGACGGGGGCGACCGTCCCCTCGGGGGTGACGCCTCCGATCTTGGCAGACCTCCGACCGGTCGATGGCGAGGACGACACCTATCAAGAGGTGCGCGCCGGCACCTCGCTCGGGTTTCGCGCGCGGCTCCGGAACACGACGGTCCCGCCCGCCGACTACGACCAGGTCTTTCGCATCCAGCTCGAGATCGTGGGCGACGACGCGATCCTCGACGTCGTGACGGTGCGGGTGATCGTGCCCTTCGGCCGGGTCGATGCGGGAACGCGAGACGCCGGGACGGCGGCGTTGGACGCTTCGATGGACGCCGACGGCGGCGTCGATGCGGGGTTCGAGGACGCGGGGCTCGAAGCAGACGCTGGGCTCGAGGACGCGGGTTGATGCGCGCGTTTGGAGTGCGTGCGTTCGCGGTGCGCGCGTTCGGAGTGGTTTGCGGGTTCGCCGTTCTCGTGGGCGCGACGTCTTCGCTCGGCTGCACGCCGACCGTCGGCGGCATTCACGCGCGCATGGGCTATTCGGAGTCCGGCGGACTTCGCGTCGTGGAGGTTCCCGAAGGTCCGGCGCGCCGCGCGGGCTTGCGCGAAGGCGACCGCATCGCGTCGATCGACGGAGACCCGGTGCGCACGCTCGTGCTCGAAGAGGTCGTCGAGCGTTTGCGAGGTCCCGTGGGTAGCGAGGTCGAGCTCGAGATCGTGCGGGACGGCGAGCTCGTGACGCTGGTGGTGCCGCGGGCCCCCTACGATCGCTGAGCCTCGTTCCCCACGGTGCTCACGGTGCTCAGGGAACCGCGAAGCCGGCCTCGCGAAGGAGGCGGCCCAGCGCGATGAGCGGCAGCCCCGGGATGGCCGTGAAATCTTCGCCCTCGATGCGCTCGAAGAGGGAGATGCCGAGCGACTCGATCTTGTACGAGCCACAGCAGTCGAGGGGCTGGTCGGCGGCGACGTAGCGCTCGATCTCGGCGGCGCCGAGCGAGCGAAGGGTCATGCGGTGCACGTCGACGTGCGTGCGGAGGGTTCCGTCGGGGGCCCGCAACGCGAGCGCGGTGACGAGGCGGTGGGTGCGCCCCGCGAGCCGACCCAGCTGCTCGCGGGCGCTCGCTTCGTCGCCCGGCTTGCCGAGGATCTCGCCTTCGAGATCGACGACTTGGTCCGAGCCGATCACGAAGGCATCCGAGCGACGCGAGGCGGCGCTGGCGGCCTTCGCGACGGCCAAGCGCAGCGCGACCCGATCGGGCTCGGCGCCGGAGCGCTGCACGGCCTCTTCGTCGACGTCGGGAGCGACGGCGTCGAAAGGAATCCCGAGACGCGCGAGGAGCTCGTGGCGGTAACGAGACGTCGAACCCAAGACGAGGTCGTGCATGGCGACCCGAGGATGACTCAGGTCGCGCTCGGGCTCGACCCCGCTCGTCGCCCTCGTCGAAGCGGGGGTCGAACCCGGCTCAGAGCTGGAAGGGAAAGACGACGACGAAGCGGTCGCGCGAGAAACGCGGGAAGCGCGCCGTCCGGACCGCACGCGCGATGCATCCGCCATGCGGCTGGCGCGACCATTGGTCGTCTTCGACCACGGCGGTGGTGACGCGTCCGCTGCCGGCGATCGTGATGCGAACCCGCACCTGCGCGCCCGGCGTCACGCACGCCTGAACCGCCGGACGAACCGCCGCGAGCGCGCCTTGGACTTCGTCGCGCGTGGGCTCCTCGGGAAGATCTTCGGGGGGTGTCTCGACGACCGGCGGAGGGGGCTCGGGGCGCGGGGCGACCTCGGCCTGCATCGTCGCGGCCGGCTCGGGCCGCGCGGTCGAACGCGGCGGCGTGCTCGTCTCGGTGGTCGGACGCGGTCGCTCGTTGGTCGACCTCGTCGGTGTCGTGGAAGACATCGTCGTCGCCGCCGTGGTGGTCGCCGACGTCGTCATGGCCGAGCTCGTCGGGCTCGTCGTCGTCGTCGCCGTCGTCGTCGTCGGGCTCGTCGGGCGCGTCGTCGCCAACGTCGTCGTGCTCGGAGCGACGACCGTGGGGGTCGTCGGCTCGCTCGGCGCGGCGGTCGTGGGCTCGGTCGGCGTCGTGGGCGTGGTCGGCGCCGCGGCCGGCACCACGCTCGAGGGTTCCGTCGAAGGCTCCGGCGCGTCGGGCTCGACCTCGGCGACCGAGGAAGAGCTCGGCGCGGTCTCGATCGGGCCGAGCGCCAAGGTCTCGGTCGAAGCCGCCGGCGCGCGCAACCACCACGCGAGACCGAACGCCGCCGCCGCGGCCGCGACGACCAGAAGCACGGTTCGTCCGCCACCCCCGCTGCGCTGAGGCTCCGGGGCGACCGTCGGCATCGGCGCGACGCTGGGCACCAGGTCCAACGAAGGCGCCGGCTCCGGCTTGGGCGGAGGCGCCATCGCCGCCGTCGCCAAGACCTTCTCGAAGTCGATGCCCGAACCGCGTCCCGGCGGAGGCTCCGAAGGCAGCGGTGGGAACGCGACGGGGGGCTCGTTGGAGATGCGATCGCGCTGGGGCGGCGCCGCTCCCGCGGGACGGCGCACCGGCAACGGCGGACGTGGCGGCATCGCGCGCGTGGCCATCGCGGGAAGCTCGGGCGGCACGTTCGAGATCGAGAGTGCGTCGACCGCGTCGTCGAGCTCCTCGGAGTCCGGATCGAGAAGGTCGAGCTCCTCGGGAGGCTCGAGCTCCGAAAGTAGATCGTCGCCCGCGGCGCGCGCTTCGTCTTCCGGCACGGGCACGCCCGCCATCGGAATCGAAAGCCGCTCGCCGAGGCTGCCCTCGTCGTTGTCCCCCATCTCGCGCACTAGCCTTGCCGATTTCCGGGCGCACCGCCAACTTCCACGGATGGCGGACGACCCCGTGACGCATCGCCCCGGCGACGGTGCCTTGCTTCTGACCTGTGAGCACGCGTCGGCGAGGCTCCCTTCCGGGTGGCATTGGGGGGCCTCCGACACGCGCCTTCACGGGACCCATTGGACCTACGATCCCGGGGCGTTGGAGCTCACACACGAGCTCGCCGAAGCGCTTCGTTGCGCGGCGGTCGCGTCCGCCTTCACCCGACTCTTGGCCGACCCCAACCGCGACGCCGACGATCCCGGGGTTTTCCGGACACATGCAGAGGGTCTTCCGGTCGAGCTCAACGCGCGGCTGACCCCGGAGGACCGGCGCCGCCGTCTCGAAGGCTATTGGCACCGCTACCACGACGCCGTCGATCGCGAGGCCGCGCGAAGCGCCGCGCCGGTCCTCTTCTCCGTGCACACCTTCACGCCCGTCTACGAAGGCAGCGTCCGGCCGATGGAGGTCGGCGTGCTCTTCGATCGCGAAGACGCGTTGGCGGAAGAGCTCGCGACCGAGCTTCGCGCCGAAGGCTTCGTGGTCGCGATGAACGAGCCCTACTCGGGCAAGGAAGGGCTCATCTACTCGGCGGAGCGACACGCACGTGCCCATGGCAAACGTGCCCTCGAGATCGAGCTGCGACAGGACCTGGCGGTACGTCCCGAAGCGCGCGCGCGGGTCGTGTCGGCCCTCGGGCGCTTCGCGCGTCGGCTCTGACGTCCCCAACGTCGCCGACGTCCCCGAAAAGGTGCGTCGTTTCCACCGCGAGGCTGCTATGACGCCTCGATGGAGCTGGAGCTCGACCTCCCCCCCGCGCAACGCCGCATCTTCTGCAACCGCACGTTGAACCTCCGCGGCATTCGCTGCGTGGGCTTCGACATGGACTACACGCTGATCCACTACCGGACCGAGGTCTGGGAAGGCAGCGCCTACGAGCACGCCCGCGCGCGACTGCTCGCCGCCGGATGGCCGGTCGCCGATCTGCGCTTCGACCCGAGCTTCGCCGCCCTCGGTCTCATCCTCGACCTCGAGCTCGGCAACGTCGTGAAGGCGAACCGCTTCGGGTACGTGAAGAAGGCGTGCCACGGCACGCGTGACCTCTCGTACGAAGAGTGGCGCGACGTCTACGCGCGCGAGGTCATCGACCTCTCGGAGAACCGCTGGGTCTTCATGAACACGCTCTTCGCGCTCAGCGAGGCGTGCCTCTTCGCGCAATGCGTCGATCTGCTCGACGCCGGCAAGCTCGAAGGCGCCGTGGGGCCCTCGATCGCGTACCGCGACCTCTACAAGAAGGTGCGTGGCGCCATCGACGCCGCGCACATGACGGGCGAGCTCAAGGAAGAGATCATGGCGGCGCCCGAGCGCTTCGTGGAGCTCGACGAAGAGCTGCCGCTCGCGCTCATGGACCTTCGCCACGCTGGCAAGAAGGTCGCGCTCGTGACCAACAGCGAGTGGTTCTACACGCAGGCGATGATGGCCTACAGCTTCGACCGGTTCATGCCGGAGGGGCAGACGTGGCGGAACCTCTTCGACCTCGTGATCGTCGGCGCGCGCAAGCCCGCGTTCTTCGAGGCCGAGCAGCCGGTCTTCGAGGTCGTCGACGAGAAGGACGGCACGCTCAAGCCGGTCGTCGGTGGATTGCGCGAAGGCCACGCCTACCTCGGTGGCCACGCGCGTCTGGTCGAGAAGGCCTTCGGTGTGCCGGGCGACGACATCCTCTACGTCGGCGACCACATCTTCAGCGACGTGAACGTCTCCAAGAAGATGCACCGCTGGCGCACCGCGCTCGTGCTGCGCGAGCTCGAGCTAGAGCTCACCGCGCTCGAGAGCTTCAAGCCGAAGCAGGCCGAGCTCACGGCGTTGATGGACGAGAAGGAGCGCCTCGAGCACCGCTTCTCGCAGATCCGTTTGTCGCTGCAGCGCAAGGAGAAGGGCTACGGCCCGCAGGTCGACGACGAGCCCAAGGCCCTTCGTTCGGCGATGCACGCGCTCCGTGAACAGCTCGTCGCGCTCGACGCGAAGATCGCGCCGCTCGCGAAGGAAGCGAGCGAGCTCGCGCATCCGCGCTGGGGCCTGATCCTTCGCGCGGGCAACGACAAGAGCCACCTCGCCCGGCAGATCGAGAAGAACGCGGACGTCTACACCGGACGCGTCGCGAACCTGCTCGCGCAGACGCCCTTCGTGTACCTGCGCTCGCCGCGCACGAGCTTGCCGCACGACCACGGCCCGTCGGGCGGCGCCTGAGCATCGCGGCGAGCCCCGAGGGGCGAGCGCGCGCACGCGGGTGTAGGCTGAGTCGCGTGACTCGACTCGCCGTCTTCGTCGCGCTCGTCCTGCTCGGTGTCGCCGCGGCGGGCGCGCAACCGAGCACGCGGACGACCACGCCGAGGACCACACGCGTCGTGCTCTTTCGCAGCCCCGGCGTCGCCCCCGACGCGTCGGACGCCACCGAAGCGTTGCTCCGCGCGACCCCGGGCTTCTCCGTCTCCGTCTTCGGCCCCGCGGATGTGCAACGAGGCCGGCTCGACGGCATGGACATCGTGGTGTTCACCGGTGGCCGCGGCTCGATCCAGGGCCGCTACCTGGGCGAGCGCGGCCGAGCACAGGTGCGTGAGTTCGTCCGGGTGGGCGGCGGCTACGTCGGCATCTGCGCCGGCGCATACCTCGCGCTTCAAGGCGAACCGGAGTTTCACAAGATCGCGTTCGTCGCGGGACGTCACGCGACCGGCGACGCGTGGCGACGTGGCGTGGCCACCACGTGGGTCGAGCCGCTCGACGGATCACCCCGCGCGCCGCTGCACTACGCGAACGGTCCGATCCTCGCGCCCGAAGCGGTCGAGGGCCTCGACGCCTTCGTCCCGCTCGCGGTGTTTCGCGCCGACGTCTACTCCGAGCGGCACGGAACGCGCGCCGGCGAGATGCCGGGCACGCCCGCCGTCGTCGCCGCCCGCTACGGCCGCGGTCGCCTCGTGCTCTTCAGCCCGAACCCGGTGCTCGAAGGCCCCGACGAACCCGCCCAGCCGCAGCTCTTCCTGAGCGCGCTGCGTTTCGTTCGCGACCCCGCGCCGCTGCCGCGTGATCTCGGTTGGCGGCACGTCTTCGGCGAGTGAGATCTGCCACGTCTTCGGCGAGTGAGACCTGCCGGACAGGTCAGAGCGACGCCGAGGAAGCCGCGCGAACCTCCGCGCCGGTCGAGGCCTTCCGCGCCGCCCGAATCTCCGCGCCGGTCATCGGCCCGCGCAGGTAGCTCATCGCCCACCGCGGGTAGAGCAGGCTCAGCTCGCTCGTCTTCGCGTCGCGCACCACGAACCAACGCGAGCCGAGCACCTTCACCAACGCGCCGAGCTTGCTCTTCTTCTTGTCCTCGCCGAGCCCTTCGAGCACCCGCGCGCGATCCGCGTCGGTCTGAAGGCGGCCGAGGCACCACGTGCCGGCGTTCGAGAGCGCGCGGTAGTCGAGATCCATCGGGTTCTGCGTCGCGAGCACGCAGCCCACGCCGTACGCACGCGCCTGCTTCA
>JACKEH010000015.1 GCA_020633125.1 Sandaracinus sp.
CGGGCGTGAAGCCCGTCGGGGCCCCCTCCCGCGAGCCTTCGCTCGCTCCGCTCGCTGCGCGCCGTCCGGCAGGGCGGCTTGCGTCACCCGGCGGGCAGAGGTTCCCGTACATCGCCTCCGCCACGAAAGGCACGAAGGGCGCGACGAGCCGGCAGAGCTCGACGAGCACTTCGTAGAGCGTCGCGAACGCGGCCTGCTTGTCGGCGCCGTCGCCTTCGGCCCAGAAACGGGGCCGGCTGCGGCGCACGTACCAGTTCGAGAGCGAGTCGACGAAGCTCGTGACGTGGCGAACCGCTTGGTGCGCGGTGTAGCCGTCGAGCTCCGCGCGAACCTTGCGGACGGTGAAGTCGAGCTCGGCGAGGATCCAACGATCGAGGTCGCTGCGCTCGGCCAGTGCGGGGCGTGTGCGCGCCGCGGTCCAAGGCGCGTCCTTCTCGTAGAGGTTCGCGTAGGTGACGAAGAACGAATAGACGTTCCAGACCTTGAGCAAGAACTCGCGCGCCGCGTCGCGCACCGCGCCTTCGAAGAAACGTGTGTTCTGGCCGGGGACGGTGTTCGTGTAGAGCGCCCAGCGCACCGAGTCGCCGCCCCAGTCGTCCATGAGCTTCAGCGGATCGGTGTAGTTCTTGAGGCTCTTGGAGTACTTCAATCCTTTTTCGTCGGTCAGTAGGCCGAGCACGACGCAGTTCTTGAAGGGATGGGGGTAGCCCTGCTTCTCGAAGAGAAGCGTGCTGATCATCATCAGCGAGTAGAACCAACCACGGGTCTGGTCGACGGCCTCGGTGATGAAGTCCGCCGGGAAGGTCTTTTCGAATTCTTCCTGGTTGTGGTGCGGATAGCCGAGCTGCGCGAAGGGCATGCAGCCGCTGTCGAACCAGCAGTCGATGACCTCGGGCACGCGGCGGTACACGCCTTCCTCGCCCGGCACCGTCCAGGTGACCTCGTCGATCCACGGCTTGTGGACCATCAGGTCCTCGGCGAGTGTCGGATCCTTCTCCTTGGCCGCGTGGAAGTGATCGAAAGCCTTCGGGTTCTTGGCGAGGATCGCCTCGGCCGAGTCGACGGCTTCCATCTTGCCCGTGACGTCGTTGACCCAGATCGGGAGTGGCGTGCCCCAGAAGCGCTCGCGCGAGAGCGCCCAGTCGACGTTGCCGGCGAGGAACTGGCCGAAGCGTCCGTCCTTGATGTGGCCGGGCTCCCAGTTGACCGCCTGGTTGTTCTCTTGCGCGCGATGCGCCTCGCGCGTGGTCTTGATGAACCAGCTGGTGCGCGCGTATTGGATGAGCGGGTCGCTCATCCGGCGCCACGAGAAAGGGTAGTCGTGGCGGTAGACTTCTTCTTTGAAGAGGATGCCCTTCTTCTTGAGAAGTCGGATGATGTCGCGATCGGCTTCCTTGCAGAAGCGACCCGCGAAGTCGGTGACCTCGGGCGGGAAGGTGCCGTCGGCCTGCACGAGCTGGAGGAAACCGAGGCCCTCGGCCTTGCAGGCCTTGAAGTCGTCTTCGCCGAACGCGGGCGCGAGGTGGACCATGCCGGTGCCGCTGCCGAGCTCGACGAAAGGCGCCGCGATCACGCGGTGCGCGGGGCCGCCTTCGGGCTTCGCGTAGTCGAAGGGCGCGACGTACTCCGCGCCGACCCACTCGCTGCCGGGCTTGGTCTCGACGACCTCGTGCGGCGCGTCGCCGATCACCTTCGCGACGAGCGCTTCGGCGAGCACGACCTGGCTGCCGTCTTCGAGCTTCACCGTCGCGTAGGTCGCGTCGGCCTTCACCGCGAGCGCGACGTTCGAAGGGAGCGTCCACGGCGTGGTGGTCCAGGCGAGGAAGCTCGTGCCGTCGGTTGCTCCCTCGGGGCCCCGGATCGGGAAACGCACCATCACCGAGGGATCGTCGACCTCCTTGTAGCCCTGGCCGACCTCGCCCATCGAGAGCGCGGTGCCGCCTTGGGCCCACCACCACACGACCTTGTAGTCTTGGTAGAGGAGGCCTTCGTCGAAGAGGCGCTTGAGCGCCCACCACTCCGATTCGACGTAGCGCTTGTGGAAGGTGACGTAGGCGTCGTCGAGATCGACCCAGAAGCCGATCCGGTTCGTCATCTTCCGCCACTCGCCGATGTATCGGAACACCGAGTCGATGCACTTCTTGCTGAAGGCTTCGACGCCGTACTCCGCGATCGCGGCGCGGCCGCTGATGCCGAGCTCCTTCTCGACCTCGACCTCGACGGGCAGACCGTGCGTGTCCCAACCGGCGCGGCGGGGGACACGGTAGCCACACATGCTGCGGTAGCGAAGGAAGACGTCCTTCATCACGCGCGTGAGCACGTGACCCGCGTGCGGCATGCCGTTGGCCGTGGGCGGGCCCTCGTAGAAGACGAAGGGCGGGCCTTCTCGTTCGGCGACTCGCTGGAAAATCTTCTGCTCCTCCCACTGCGCGAGGATCTTCGCGTCGAGGGCGGGGAAAGAGACCTGGGGCGAGACGGCTTCGAACATGGCGCCGCACCTTTATCACGACGGCCGAAGGTTGAAAGGGGACGTGATGCGCGATTGCGCGAGCGCGACGGTCGATCGCGCGTATGCTCCCGCGCGTGAGCGGCAAGGAAGCCTGGTTCCTCCATTCCGAGCGCGGTTGGCTCCACGTGAAGCTGGAGGGCCGCATCGTGAAGGTCGACGGTCTCGCGGAGCCCAAATCGCTCCCCTACGTCTCGCCCTTGGCGGCGAAGCAGGGGTTTGGCTCGCAATGCTCGACCGCGCTCTCGCGCGGCTACGCCGAGGTGAGCGCCGACGAGGTCGCGGCCTGGCGTCGCACCAACGACGCGTCGCCGAGCCCGGAGATGCAGGCGCAACGCGACGCCGACTGGCGGACGATCGGCCACGACCCGGAGAAGGGCTTCGAGCGCCTCGAGCTTCGTCTCGACGGGGCCGAAGCGCCGGACCTCTTGCGTTTGATCGCCGACCCGCGCCTCGAGGGGCTCGAGGACCTGCGGGTACGTGCGTGGACGGAGAAAGCCGGCCTCTCCGACTATTCGACGTGGATCGCGGCGCTCTCGAGCCGACCGCTGCCGCGTCTTCGCAACTTGGAGCTCGACAGCTTGTCGTCGAGCGACGGTGCCCGTGAGAGCCGCGTCGGCGCCATCGACGGTCTCCTTCGCCTGCACCCGGTGCTCGACACCGTCGTGATCATGGGCACCGCATGGCTCGACGCGCGGGTGGAGACGCCGGCCCTCCGAACGCTGCGCATCGACGGGTCGTCGGTCGAGCCGCGTGCGGCGTCGGTGCTCACGAACCTCGGTGCACCCGCGCTGGTCTCCTTGCGCCTGCACCCCGGGTACTCCGGCGACACGCTCGGCGCGCTCCAGGTCGAGGCCTTCTTCCAGCGCGAGGATCTCTCGTCGCTTCGTCAGCTCGAGCTCTTCGGCGTCGAGCCGGAGATCTCGCTCTTCGAGGCGCTCTCGACCACGCCGATGTTGCGGCGGCTCGAGGGGCTGACGCTTCAGGGCGGCTTCGGTCCGCGCGCGGCAGGCGAGCTGCTCGAGGTCATCGGGTCCTTCGATCACCTGCGTCGCTTCGGCATCGACGAGGAAGCGCTGACCGACGAGCTTCAGGACGCGTTCCCGAAGGCCTTCGGCACCTACGGCTGAGCGCGGCGCGGCTTCGAGTGCCACGTCGCTCGGCGCGTTCGCCTTGCGGCGCGTTCGCGGCGCAGGTCGAGCGACCTGCATTCGTACGTCTCCCTGCGTTTCACGACGTGTGTTTCACGACGTGAGCTTCGCTCCGCGTTGATCGCCTCCGTCCCGGCCTGCTACACGCGCGGGCATGACGGCTCAGGTGCTCGACGGGAAGGCCATCGCGGCCGTGGTGCGGGGCGAGGTCAAAGAACGCGCGGAAGCGTTCGCGGCGAAGTACGGGCGGCGCGCAGGCCTGCACGTGGTCCTCGTCGGCGACGATCCGGCCTCGCAGGTCTACGTCCGGAACAAGGAGATGGCGGCGGGCAAAGCGGGCCTCGCCGGGCAGGTCCACCGGCTCCCGGCGGACACCTCGCAGGCGGAGCTCGAAGCGCTGGTGGAGAAGCTCAACGCCGACCCCGCCATCGACGGCATCCTGGTGCAGCTCCCACTTCCGGCGGGCCTCGACGCGCAGCCGGTGCTCGACCGGCTCGCGCCGGAGAAGGACGTCGACGGGCTCACGCCGATGAGCGCGGGGCTCTTGCTCGACGGTCGACCCGGCCTTCGCCCGTGTACGCCGAGCGGCTGCATGCGTCTGCTTCGCGAGGCGGGCCTCGACGACCTGTCCGGAAAGCGCGCGATCGTGATCGGGCGAAGCCTTCTCGTCGGCAAGCCCATCGCGCTGATGCTGCTCGCGAAGAACGCGACGGTGACGATGGCGCACTCGCGCACGGCGAACCTCGCCGAAGAGTGCGCGCGCGCCGACATCGTGGTGGCGGCGGTGGGCCGCGCCGAGCTCGTGAAGCGCGAGTGGATTCGCGAAGGCGCCGTCGTGATCGACGTCGGCATCAACCGCGGCGACGACGGCAAGCTCGTCGGTGACGTGGCCTACGCCGAGTGCGCCGAGCGCGCGTCGTGGATCACGCCAGTCCCCGGTGGCGTCGGCCCGATGACCATCGCGATGTTGCTCGACAACACCGTCGCCGCCGCCGAGCGACGTGAGGCCGCCAAGGCCTGACGGCACACGCGCACCCCACGAGGAGTCACGACATGACGACGATTCAAGAAGGCAAGAAGGCCCCCGCGTTCACGTTGCCGTCGAGCGAAGGCGGCAAGACGAAACTCTCGGAGCACGCGGGCAAATACGTGGTGCTCTACTTCTACCCGAAGGACGACACCCCCGGCTGCACGACCGAGGCGAAGGATTTTCAAGCCGCGCTCCCGAAGCTCGCGAAGCTCGACGCGGTGGTGCTCGGGGTCAGCAAGGACCCGATCGACAAGCACCTGAAGTTCAAGACCAAGCACGGTCTGCTCTTCCCGCTGCTCACCGACGAGGATGGGACGGTCCTCGAGAAGTACGGCGCGTGGGGTGAGAAGAACATGTACGGCAAGAAGTCGATGGGCATCCTTCGCACGACCGTGGTGATCGCGCCCGACGGCAAGGTCGTGAAGGTCTTCCCGAAGGTTCGGGTCGCCGGTCACGTCGACAAGGTGATCGAAGCGATCGAGGCGCACCGCGCGGGTTGAGCGCGCACGCACGTCGAGACGAAGCCCCGGCCGGATGGCGCGGGGCTTCGTCGTAGGTGGCGTTTCTCGCCAGACGTGCTCAGGGCGTCGCTTCGGGCTCGGGCGCAGGCTCGGGGGCCGGAGCGGGGCTCGGCGCAGGTGGCGCTGCTTCCGGAGCCGGCGTGGGCGTCGGAGCCGGCGTGGGCGTCGGAGCCGGCGTGGGCGTCGGAGCCGGCGTGGGCGTCGGAGCCGGCGTGGGCTCGGGCGTCGGCGCCGGGGCCGCCGCTTCGAGCGCCGCGATTTGTTGCCGCGCGATCGACGCGTGCGGTCCGTTCGGTCGGCTGCCGAGGTAGGCGCGGTAGGTTTGAAGCGCTTCTTCGTCACGACCCATACGCCGGTACGCATCGGCCAGACCGATGTAGGCATCGCCGTAGTCGTTGCGCGCCGCGGGGCGGAAGTGTCGCGCGGCCTCCGACGCGTTGCCGGCACGAAGCGCGGCATAGCCGAGGCCCGTGAGCGCTTCGGAGCCACCGGGGCGTTGCTGCAGCGCGAGCTCGAAGTGGGCCTTCGCGCCTTCGAGGTCGCCCGAGTCCAAGAGCTGATCGCCTCGGCGTACGTAATGGCTGTAATCGCGACCGGCTTCCGGCGCGCCGCTCGTCGAGCGGGACGGCTCGCGGGTGTCGGTGCGCGTGTCCGTGCGGGTGTCCGTACGCGACGTCTCGGACGGGCGCGTGTCGGTGCGCGACGTCTCGGACGGGCGCGTGTCGGTGCGCGGCGTCTCGGTGGGCGAATCCTCCGGCACCCCCGCGTCCCCGACCTCGACCACCGGGGCCGCCGGCGGGCGTCCCTCGTCCATCGCGGCCTGCAACGCGAGCGCGCGCGGATGCGTGGGGTCGGCCGCCAACACCGCCCGCAGCGCGGCACGTGCGCCTTCGACGTCCCGCGAGGCGAGACGAGCGCGTGCGGCACGCAAGAGCGCGCGCAACGAGCTCGGGCTCGCGTCGACCGCGCGTCCTGCTGCCGCCGCCGCCGTGTCTTCGTCGCCAGCGAACGCGGCCCGAAGGAGCTCGAGCTCCGTCGCCACCGCGCCCGTCGGGGGGCTCACGTTCGCGAGCTCGACGGCGCGGTCGAAGCGGCTCTGCGCTTCCGCGTCGTCGCCCGCGAGGCGCAGCGCGTCGGTGAGCACGATCTCGGGCGCCAAGCTCGGTTCCGCGGCGAGCCACGCCTCGGCGTGCGTTCGGGCTTCGCGCGCGTGGCGCACGACCTCGCGGCGAAGTCGGGTGGCTCCGGCTTCGTCGCCGTTGGCCGCCAAATCGGACGCTTCGAGGTCCAAGGCTTCGGCCCACGCCGTCTCGGTGCGCGCGAGGCCCGCGAGCACCCGGCCGTCGCCTTCGGCCAGCGCGGACGCCCGCAGGTATTCGCGCAGCGCGGCGCCGTAGCCGTCCACGGTGTGTTTCGCGAGCTCCGTTTCGCTCGCGCGAAGGCGCTGGACGAGCGCGTCGTCGCTCGCGCCGCCCATCCCGATCGCCGGCGCGATGGCGTCCCATTGAATCGCGACCGCGATGCCGCCCGCGACCAAGAGCACGAGGAAAGCCCAGAGGCCGACTCGGCTCTTCGCCTGCGGAAGCGGCGCCGCCACGGCTTCTTCGTCGAGGTAGAGCGCCGGCTTGGCCGGACGGAGCTCGCCGCGCGGAGGCGGCGTCACCGGACCTCCGTGGCCTTCCTCCGGGCTGCCCATCGGCGTGGTGCGGCCGCGTGGACGTGATGTTGCGTCGGAATCCAGGCTCGGCGGCCTCACGCTCGGCGCCTTCACCGGCTCGGAGGGCGTGGGATCGCGGCGTGGGGGAGGCGCGGGCGGCGGCGGTCGCACGCTCGCCGGGGTCGGATCACGGCGTGGGGGAGGCGCGGGCGGCGGGGGTCGCACGCTCGCCGGCGTCGGATCGCGACGTGGGGGTGGAGGCGCGCTCGGCGGCGGCGTCCGGACGGGCCCCGTCGGGTCGCGTCGGCCGTCGACCGTCGGCGCGTCGAGGCTCGGCATGCCGGCGGGCGGGGGCGGGCTCGGCGGGGGAGGGGGCGCGGGCACGGACGGGGCGGCGCCCACGCCGAAGAGCGTGCGTTTGCGGGGATCGGCGGCGGCCGGGGGCGACACTTCGGACGCGGTGCGCGCGGCGTCGGCCGCGCGGAAGAAGGTCTGCAACTCGGCGATGTCACCGAGCCGCTTCCATTGACGACCCGAGCGCGAGAGCTCGTCGTCTTCTTCGAGCGCCCCCTGCGCGATGCGTTGCTGAAGCTCGCGAAGGCTCGCGAGCCTTTCTTCTCCACCCCGGCGGCGGCGGACGATCCACGCACGCTCGCCACCTTCGGCGTCGGGGCCGGCTCCAGGCGGGAACACCTTGAAGAGGTATCCGCAGTTCGTGCACTTGACGGTCGTTCCGCGCTCGGAGACGAGCGTCTCGTCGAACTCGTATTCCGTCCCGCAGCGGTCGCAGGTGACGTCCATCGCTCGCGCCGACGTTAGCACGCGAAATGCCAGGGGATCACACCGTTTTCGGGCCGAAGAGAACCGTCGTCACGCCCGGTCGCTCGGGGCTTGCCGCCCGGACCGAAGGCCGCCGGAGCCTGCCAGGGCCGAGGCCGGTTCCCGAGGACGGACGTGAGCGCTGGCGCGGCCGTCGGTTCCTCCGTAGCTTCGCGTTCGCATGAGCCTCGACGTCGAAGCCCTCGCGCGCGAAGTGATCGCGCAGCTCGCGGTGCCCGCCGCTCCTCCCTTTCCGAAGGCCTCGGACGCGCCGCCGGCCACGCCGCGCCGAGAGTCGCCGCGCTCGGATCTGCGCCTCTACCTGGATCACACCATCCTCCGGCCGGATGCCACACACGCCGCGCTCGATGCGCACTGCGACGAGGCCCTCGAGCACGGCTTCTGGTCGGTCTGCGTCGCGTCGCGAAACGTCGCGTACGTTCGGGAGCGTCTCGGGGGGAGCGGGGTTCGGGTCTGCTCCGTGATCGGCTTCCCCCACGGAGACGCGAGCGCGACGGCCAAGGCCGCCGAGGCCGCGCGCGCCGTGGCCGACGGAGCGGACGAGCTCGACGTGGTGATCGCGATCGGCGCGCTCAAGGAGGGCGACCATCGCGCGGTCTACGACGACCTGCGGGGCGTGGTCCACGCCGCCGATGGCAAGCCCGTGAAGGTCATCCTGGAGACCGCGTTGCTCGACGAACGCGAGAAGGTCGTCGGCTGCGTGCTCTCGAAGGCCGCCGGCGCCGCGTTCGTGAAGACCTCGACCGGCTACGCGAAGGGTGGGGCGACGGTCGAAGACATCGCGTTGATGCGACGGGTCGTCGGCCCGGAGCTCGGCGTGAAAGCGTCGGGTGGCATTCGCGACGCCGCGACCTCGGACGCCATGATCGCGGCCGGCGCGACGCGGCTCGGCGCGAGCTCGAGCATCGCGATCGTCACCGGTGGCCGAGGCCAATCGACCTACTGACCTGTTCTGCGGAACGCATGGCGAAACGGGAGACGACGATGTCGACGGTTCAGGTGGTGACGGACGCGACCTTCGAAGCGGAGGTCATGAACGAGGCGCTGCCGGTCCTCGTGGACCTCTACGCCGATTGGTGTGGACCCTGCCGGCAGATGGCGCCGGTGATGGCGCAGCTCGCCCAAGAGCTCGCCGGTCGCGCGAAGGTCGTGAAGATCGACGTCGATCGGAACCCGATGTGCGCACAGATGTTTCGCGCGTCGTCGATCCCGATGTTCGTCGCGATGCACCGCGGCAAGGTCGTCGGGCACCAGATGGGCGCGGTTCCGAAGTCCGCGCTGCTCGGGTTGCTCGAGAAGGTGATCGGACCGGACGACGCCGAGGTCGAGCCGGAGGAGCTCGCGCGTCAGCTCGTCAGCGGCAAGGCCGAGGCGATCGACGTCCGTGACCCGAGCTCGTACGGACGCTTTCGCATTCCAGGCGCGAAGAACCTGCCGGCCGGCGACCTCGACACCCGCAAAGAAGAGCTGCGCGGCGGGCCCAAGGTCCCGGTGCTCTACGGACGGGCCGACGAGGCCTCCACGATTGCACGTCAGCTTCGCAGCGAAGGGTTCTTGGTTCGTTACCTCAAGGGCGGCTTCCTCGCGTGGGAGGCGGAAGACCTCGAGGTCGAACGTTGAAGCGGCTCCCGTTGCTCGGACGGACCGTGCCTTCCACGTCGGCCGAGGTGGAGGTGCGACGCCCCGTTCGCGTCTGGGTGGTGGGGGCGGTCGAAGACGCGAGCGCGTTGCGTTTCGCGCGGGTGTTGGCCGAGGCGCTCGGGGCGCCTTTGCTCCGGGACACCGACGCGACGGTGCCGGAGGGCGTGGCGGTCGGAGAGAGCTTCGCCTCGCGGGTCGAGGCCACGTTCTGCGTGGTGCTCGGGGGCACCTTGCCACGCTCCGCCTGGCGAGCGTCCCTCCGCGGCGTTCAACCCGACCTCGCCCTCGCCGAAGCCCGCGAGGCGGTCGCGCTGGCGCTGGCACGTCGCCTCGAGCGCTGAACGCGACACGGCCCGTCCACGTGCCCCAGGACCTCGCGATGGCGTGGAGGCCGCGGGTTTCGAACGTCCCTCGCCGTGGGCTTTTCGCGAGGCTCGCGTCGTCGCCCGAACGGTTCGCGTCGGCCGCCTTGAACGGCAATCCCCCGGCCTGCTAGGGTCCGCGCCGCCCGGCCCGGGCCGCGATCCCCCGCGCGGTCGTCCAGGCGCCGGAAGAAGGAAGTACATGAGCGAGAAGCCCGAATACGTGCCCGGCCTCGCGGGCATTCCCGCGGCCCGATCCAGCGTGTGTTTGATCGACGGGGCCGCCGGCAAGCTGCAGTACCGCGGCTACCCCGCCGAACAGCTCGCCGAGCACTGCACCTTCGAAGAGGTCACGTACCTGCTGCTCTTCGGGGAGCTTCCGACCCGCGCCCAGCTCGAGGGCTTCTCCGCCGAGCTCGCGCGTGAGCGCAGCTTGAAGTTCCGCATCATCGACGTGCTCAAGCAGCTCCCCGAGAGCGGCCACCCGATGGACGCGTTGACCGCGGCCGTCGCCGTGATGGGCATGTTCTACGCGGAAGGCGATCACGTCGCCGACCCCGCGTTCCGCCGCCTCTGCGCGATTCGTCTCGTCGCGAAGCTCCCGACGGTCGTGGCCGCTTGGCACCGCATTCGTCGTGGGGACAACCCGATCGAGCCGCGCACCGACCTCGGTCACGCCGCGAACTTCCTCTACATGCTCGAGGGCGAAGAGCCGGACGAGCTCGCCGCGCGCATCATGGACGTCGCGCTCGTGCTCCACGCCGAGCACTCGATGAACGCGTCCACGTTCACGTGCCGCGTGACGGCCTCGACGCTCGCCGACCCCTACGCCGCGGTCGCGTCCGCCATCGGTTCCCTCGCGGGCCCGCTTCACGGCGGCGCGAACGAGGTCGTCCTCCAGATGCTTCGCACCATTCCGGATGCGTCGCCGGAGGCCGTGCGTCGCTGGGCCGAGGACAAGCTCGCGCGCAAGGAAAAGATCATGGGCTTCGGCCACCGCGTCTACAAGGTCAAGGACCCGCGCGCGGACATCCTTCAGGGCCTCGCGGTGTCCCTCTTCGAGAAGCTCGGCACGACGCCGATCTACTCGATCGCCGTCGAGCTCGAGCGCCAGATGAAGGACCTCGTCGGCCACAAGGGCATCGCGCCGAACGTCGATTTCTACTCGGGCATCGTCTACGAGAAGCTCGGGCTCGACACCGACAACTTCACGCCCGTCTTCGCGATCAGCCGCGTCTCCGGTTGGCTCGCGCACCTTCTCGAGCAGCTCGAGGACAACCGCATCTACCGCCCGTCGCAGGTCTGGACCGGCACCGCGGACCGCACGGTCGTTCCGATCGCCGACCGCGGCTGACGTCGCCAGCGCGAATCGAAAACGCCCACGCCGAGCGGTGTGGGCTTTTTCGTGGGTTCTCGATCCGGAGAGTCCGATTCTCGAAACCGAGAAGTCCGTCGAAGGCGACAAGCCTGGATCGACTCAGCGGCCACAGCCGGGGATGCGGTTCCCGTCTTCGAGCTCGACCCGCATCGCGAGGCGCTCGCGGGTGCCGGGCGTGGTGAAGAGGCGGCACTCCGAGTCGAGGATCACCGCCTCCGCGCGAAAGGGCAGCGACGCGAGCATCTGCAGACCCCGCTCGGGCCCGAGCACGAAGACCGCGGTGCTGAGCGCGTCCGCGTAGAGCCCCTCCGGTGCCAGCAGGGTCACGCTCGTCGTGCCCGACGCGGGAAGGCCCGTGTCGGTGTCGATGATGTGGTGCCAGCGACGGCCTTCGTCGTCGACGTAGAAGTGCTCGTAGTCGCCGCTGGTCGAGATCGAACCGGGGCCCGCCTCGAAAAACGCGAAATAGCTCGAGGCGTCGCGCGGATGCTGAATGCCGACGCGCCACGGTCGCGTGCCTTCGGCGGTGTTTCGAACGCCGTGAATCTGCACCTGGCCGCCCCCGAAGAGCATGTAGCTCGTGACGCCGGCCATGCGCATCACGTGTCCCGCGCGGTCGAGCGCGTAGCCCTTGCCGATGCCTCCGGTGCCGATGGCCATGCCGGCCGCGAGGCGCACGGTGTGGGCGTTCTCGTCGAGCTCGATCTTCTCCCAATCGATCAGCGAGAGCTTCGGCGCCAGCTCTTCGGCCGTCGCGATCCGTTGGCGATCCGGGCGAAAGTCGTAGAGCCCGTGAAGCACCGCCCAGCTGAGATCGAAGGCGCCGCCGCTCCAACGGGAGACCTGCACGCCGGCTTTCACGACCGCGAACGCGTCGTCCGACACCCGCACGGGCTCACCGCCCGAGTTCTGATTGATGCGCGAGATCTCGCTCGTCTCGCGCCATTCCGAGAGCACCTCCTCGAGGCGCGCCATCTCGTCGAAGCCCGCGTCGATCGCCTGGCCGACCTCGTCGGCGTCGAGGTCGAAGTTCGTCTCCGCCTGCACCACGAAGACCGTGCCCATCAGCTCGCGTTCGCGCGAGACCAACTCCGGCACGTGCGGCGCGGTGGGCACCGAAGTCGGCTGGACGGTCTCGACCGTCTCGGTGTCGTCGTCCCCGCAGGCGATCGAGACGAGGAGGCACGCGAGCAGAAGACGTCTCATGGGAAACGAATCTGGAGGCCGCCGCTGGCCTCCGGCAAGAAGGTGAAGCCACGAAGAAGTCGAATGCCGACCGCGCCTTGCACGAAGACGCCGAGCCAACGGATCGGGTCGATCTGAAGGCCGAAGTCGCCGCGCACGCCGAAATCGACGTTGCCCCAATCCTCCGCGTCGCTCGCCGTGTAGTCGAGCACCACCCGGGCGCCGAAGAAGCCCTTCACGATCGCGTCGTCGGAGGTGTAGCCGCGAAGCCCGATGCCGAACGCGCGTGGCTTTGCGAGCGCCACCGGGTCCTCGTCGAGCGAGATCGTCACCGAGCCCAACACCTCGAGGCGGTGCGTGAAGGCGAAGCCCGCTTCGAAGTCGAGGAAAGGCTCGCCGGCGCGTGCGCAGAAGGTCTGATCGTCGGGCACGTCGGTCGGCTCGCAGAGCGGTCCGTCGGCGTATTTGATCGCGATGAGGTAGGGCATGCCGAAGGCGATGCGGAGCACGCCCATGCGCTCGTGGTCGCGATCGTCGAGCGCGAAGCGAGGCTCCATCTCCTCGTCGTAGACGCTGACGCCGCCCATGCGTCGGGCCGCGCGGCGCTCGTCGTCTTCGGAGGGGCGGGCGTCGCCGGGCTCCTCGTCGGACGAGTCGTTCGGCGCGGTCTCGACGTCGGTCGTGGCGACCTCGGGGGGCGTCGCTTCGTCCGAGGCGTCCGCGGCCTCGCCTTCGACCTCGGTGACTTGGTCTTCGCTCTGCGCGAGCGCCCCCGTCGAGGTCCCCAACGCTCCGAGCAGCACGATGCGAATCCAAACGCGCGCCATCTCCCGCCTCCGCGCGCATCCGAGCACTTGGGTGCGGACGCGTCAACGACGCTCGGCGCACGTGCTCAGCTCGCGAGGCTGCGAACGCCCGCCTGATGCACCTTGCCCGGCAGCTCGCGGCCCACGACGGCCTCGGCGACTTGCCCCGCCTGCCACAGCTTCTCGAGATCGATCCCGGTCTCGATGCCCATGCCGTGCAGCGTGTAGACGAGGTCTTCGGTGGCGAGGTTGCCCGCCGCGCCGGGCGCGTAGGGGCAACCGCCCAAGCCGGCGACCGCCGCATCGTACGTGGTGATGCCGGCCTCGAGGCCGACGAGCACGTTTGCGAGCGCGGTGCCGCGGGTGTCGTGCAGGTGAAGCGCGATCTTCTCCGACGCGATGTTCGCGAGGAAGAGATCGAGGATGCGGCCGGTCTGCACCGGGGTGCCCACGCCGATCGTGTCGCCGAGCGAGACCTGGTAGCAGCCTGCGTCGAGCAACTGTTGTGCGATCGCGAGCCCACGCGCCGGGTCGACGTCACCCTCGTACGGGCAACCCCAGAGCGTCGACACGTAGCCACGCACCCGAAGGCCGGCCGCGACGCCGGGGCCGATCACCTTCTCGAAGGCGGCCAGGGTCTGCGCGACCGTCTTGTTCACGTTCTTGCGGTTGTGCGTCTCGGACGCGCTGATGAAGACCGCGACCTCCTGGACACCGGCTTCGATCGCGCGCTCGAGCCCTCGCGCGTTCGGCACCAGCGCGGAGTAGGTCACGCCCTCGCGTCGCTCCAACATGCGGCAGACCTCGGTGCCGTCCGCCATCTGCGGCACCCAGCGCGGCGAGACGAAGCTGGTGGCCTCGATGCGGCGAAGCCCGGCATCCGCGAGCGCTTCGATCAAGCGGACCTTCGCGTGGGTCGCGACCTGCGCCGACTCGTTCTGCAGTCCGTCGCGCGGAGAGACCTCGTAGACCGAGACGCGCGAGGGGAGGTTGGTGAGCATGGGCGGACTTTGGGGAGGGGACCTCCCGGGCGTCAACCGCGTTGCTCACGGTTCGGGGACGGCTCGCGACGACTCGGGAGGCCGAGGGCACCGCTCGGTCGTTTCGACGGGGTGTCTGCCGACCACGTGGCGGGCTCGGCGACCACGAACCCTCGTTGGCCGGCGACCTCCTGGTGACGACTCGCCCGTGTCCTCGGGAGTGGACCGCGCCTCTCGCTTTCGGGTTCGAGTTGCCTCGGGACTACCGAAGACCCTGGCGAGCGAAAACATGCCTTGATGCGGCGCGCGAGGCGCCTGTACCATCGGCCCCGTTTCCTTCGAAGTGAGCTTTCCTTCGAGAATTCCTACGGTTTTGGGTGGTCTACCCCTCCGCGCGAACGGCGACCGAGGGGGCCCATCCGACACGCGATGGCCCCCTCTCGGGGCGTGCGAAAGAGCGGGGAGTGCCGATGGCGTCGCTGACGGTGTCGAGATACCTGGGGATGCTTCGAGACGATCCGGAGGATCACACGGCGGTGGAGGGCCTCCGTGAGGCCTTGGCGTCCGGAGATCCGGAGCGGATCGGCGAACAGCCGGACCGGCTGATCGAGGTCGCGCGCCACGGTCACGAGCGGCGGGGCGAGCTGCAGGCGGTGGCGTGGCTCATCGAGGTCGAGCTCGAGGGAGGCGACGCCGACCCACGTTTCCAAGCGGCGCTCTACCGTGAGCTCGGTCGGCTCGCGCACGAAGAGCTGCTCGACGACGCGAAGGCGCAAACGGCGTATCGCAAGGCGCACGAGCTGGACCCCTCGAACGAAGAGGTCGAGCTCGCGATCGAAGAGATGGAGCACGCCGCCGAGAAGTGGCGTGCGATCGCCGATCGTTTCCTCGAAGAAGCGAAGGACGCGAGCGACCCCGCGCTCAAGGCGTCGCTCGCTGCGCGCGCCGGGGGTTTGGTCTGGCAGTACCGGACGAAGGGCAAGAACAAGGAGGTCGACAAGATCTTCTCGCAGGCCCTCAAGGCGGATCCCTCGAGCGTGCGCGCGGCGCGCCTCTACTCGGTCACGCTCAAGGCGCGCTCGAAGTGGTCCGACGCGGCCAAGACGCTTCGCACGACGGCCGACGTCGCGCGCAACCGTGACGAGAAGCTCAACCTCTACGTGGAAGCCGCGCGGCTCTTCGCGACGAAATGCGAGGACGAGGAGAACGCTTCCGCGTGCTTCGAGCGGGTGCTCGACCTCTCGCCGGGTCACGAAGGCGCGCTGCGTTTCCTCGTCGACTACTTCACGCGGCGCGAAGAGTGGGACCATCTCGTCGCGCTCTACGAGGACGCGCTGCGCTCGCGTCAGCGGCTCGAGAGTGAGCAGGGCATCCTGCTCCAACTCGGCATGGTGCATTGGCGGATTCGGGGTCACGCCGACGCCGCCGAGCCGTACTTCGCGCGTTTGCGCAAGATCGATCCCGCGCACCTCGGGATGCTCGACTTCTACCGCGCCTACCTGAACGCGAAGGCCGAAGGGGAGGGCGCGGAAGCCGAGGAGGCACGCTCGCGCCTGCTCACCGTGCTCTCGGACGCACTTCGTGGCGCCGAAGGCAGCACGAAGCTCGAGGTGGCGACGGAGCTCGCGCGTCTCGCGCAGACCTCGGACGCGACCGACCGCGCGATCGACGCGTGGAAGACGGTGCAGCGGCTCGATCCGGCCAACGCCGAAGCGGGGGGCGCGCTGCGTGAGCTCTACCGACGCGGCCAGAAGTGGAACGCGCTGGTCGAGACGATGCGCGCCGAGCTCGACGCGTTGCCGCACAACGCCGACGACGCCGACGTGAAGAAGCGGCGCGTGAAGCTCCTCAAGGAGCTCATCACGATCTACCGCGACGAGCTGAAGCTCGATGCGATGGCGGTCAGTACGTACAACCAGCTGCTCGAGGAGCAGCCGGAAGACGTCGGAGCGCTCTCGCAGCTCGCCGAGACCTACGAGTCGATGGGTCGCTGGAACGACCTCATCGGCGTGCTCGGCCGCATGGCGGACGCGACCGAGGACCAGACCGAGCAGGTCACGCTCCTGATGCGTGTCGCGCGTCTGTGGATCGATCGTTTCGCGAACTACAACCAAGCGACGAAGCCGCTCGAGCAGGTCGTCGAGCTCGAGCCCGAGAACCGCGAGGCGCTCGGCGAGCTCAAGACCATCTACACGAAGAAGCGAAGCTGGAAGCAGCTCTACGGCGTGCTCGAGAAGGAAGCGCGCCTCGCGAGCGATCCGGACGTGCGTTTCGAGAGCACGCTCGAGCTCGCCAAGCTCGCCGGCGAGCGGCTGCACCAACACGCCGACGCGATCACGCTCTGGAAGGAGCTGCTCGAGCAGAAGCCCGAGATCGAGGGCGGCCTCGACACGCTCGAGAAGCTCTCGGAGCGCGAGAAGGATTGGGAGAGCCTCGCGTGGGCGCTCGAGCGTCGCGTCGGCGACACGACGGAGCCGAAGGACCGCATCAAGCTCCTTCAGAAGCTCGGCACCACCTACGGCGATCACCTCGATCAGCCCGCGAAGGCGGCGGAGGCGTGGAAGCGCATCCTCGAGCTCGACCCGAAGAACGGGCGCGCGCTGCGCACGTTGCGTGATTCGTTTCTCCGCGCCCGCGACTGGGCGGGGCTCGAAGCGCTCTACGCGGAGTCGAACGATTGGGAAGGCCTCGTCGACGTGCTCGGCAACGCGGCGGAGCGCGCCGAGAGCCCCGAGGACACCAAGGAGCTCAGCTTCCGCGCGGCCTCGGTCTACGTCGAGAAGATCGGCAACGCCGAGCGCGCGTTCCGCAACTACGAACGTGTTCTCTCCGTCGATCCGAAGAACGTCGACGCCGCCACCGCCTTGGTCCCGATCTACGAGGGTCAGGGCAAGTGGCCGCAGGTCGTCCGCATGAAGGAGATCCTCGTCGCCGCGATGGACGACGCGGAGCCGGCGGATCGCGTCGCGGCGTTGATGGAGCTGTCGTCGTTGACCGAGCGTCAGCTCGGCGACGAGCCGGCCGCGTTCACGTGGGCTCGTGGCGCGTATGCGCTGGCGCCGCGCGACGCGAAGGTCGGGGAGCGGCTCGAGGCCATGGCCGCGGCGACGGGCGCGTGGGCCGAGCTCTCGCGTTGTTACGAGGGACGTCTCGCGAACGACGACGTCGACCCCGAAGAAGCGACCACGCTTCGGCGTCGCCTCGCGGTGTTGGCCGCGGAGAAGCTCGAGCGACCCGAGACCGCGGCGACGCAGCTCGAAGCGGTGCTCGCGGAGCACCCGACGGACACGACGGTGCGCGCGACGCTCGAGCGTATCTACGCGTCGCTCGATCGCCCGGACGACGTCTTGCGCTTGAAGCAACACGCGCTTCAGCACGCCACCGACGACGAGGCGCGGATCGACGCGTGGCACGCGCTCGCGGTCTTTCACGAGCAGCTCGAAGACACCGCGGCGGCGATCGAAGGCCACCAGGCCGCGCTCGCTCTCGACGCCGACAACGAGCGCGCGCTCGAGTCGCTCGACCGGCTCCTGACCGGCGAGTCGCGCTGGAGCGATCTGGTCTCGGTGCTCGAACGTCGCCGCGAGCTCGCACCCGCCGAGCGCGCGAGCTTGACGCTGCGCCTGGCGGACCTGCGCCGCGAGAAGCTGAACGACGCGGCGGGCGCGCTCGCCGATTACGCCGAAGCCGTGGCGCTCGAGCCGACGAGCGATGGCGCACGCGTCGGGCTCGAAGCGCTCGCGGAAGCGGAAGGTGCGCCGACGATCGAGATCGGACGTCACCTCGAGCGCGCCTACGAAGCGACGGGTCGCCACGAGGCGCTCTACGGCGTGCTCACCGCGCGCCTCGAGCAGGTGAAGGACGACGACGAGCGGCGCGAGCTGCAGCTTCGCATCGCGGAGCTCGCGGGCACTGCGCTCGGTGACGCGGACGGCGCCTACGCGGCGCTCGAGAGCGCGTTCCTCGACCGCCCCGCCGACCCCGATCTGTGGGATCGGCTCGGTGCTGCGGCGGACGCGGCCGGCAAGCACGAGGCCCTGGCGGCCGCGTTCGCGACCGCGCTCGAAGCCGCGGAGCTCGACCAAGACACCACGGCCTCGCTCTCGCGACGCATCGCCGAGGTCTACGACGTCGTCATCGGCGAGCCGGCGAAGTCGGAGCCCTTCCACAAGCGTGTCCTCGCGCACGACCCGCAGGACGAGCGTTCGTTCCTCGCGCTCAAGGAGCTCTACACGGAGCAGGAGCGCTGGGACGACCTTCAGGCGCTCTACCGCAACCGCATCGCGGAGACGGTCGACGCCGAAGCCAAGCGCGAGCTCTTGCTGCAGGTCTGTTTCCTCTTCGAGGAGATCCTCGAAGACGTCCCGCTCGCGATTCGTGCGTACCAAGAGGTGGTCGAGCTCGATCCCGATCACGTCGCCTCGCGACGCGCGCTCGACCGGCTCTACCGCCGTGCGGGCCGTTTCCGCGATCTGGTCGCGTTGCTCCGTCAGGAGATCGATCGCGGGCTCGAGGCGGACGACGAGGTCGCGCGCCTGCTCGAGATCGGTGAGATTCACGAGCGCGAGCTGCAGGAGCCTTCGGTCGCGGTCGACCACTACGAGCAGGTGCTCGAGCGCGAGCCCTCCCACACCGGCGCGCAACGTGCGCTCGAACGGCTGCTCGAGGTGCCCGCGCAGCGTCAGCGCATCGCGGCGATTCTCGAGCCGATCTACGACGGGCAGGGTGCGTTCTCGGATCTCGCGCGCATCCTCCGCGTGCAGCTCGAGGACGTGACCGAGGTCGGTCCCCGGATGGGCCTCCTGCTCCGTCTGGCGTCGCTCGAAGAAGAGAAGCTGCGCAGTCCGGAGGGGGCGTTCTCCGCGCTCTCCGACGCCGTCGTCACCGACCCGTCCGACGCGAGCGTGCGCGAAGAGCTCGCCCGCGTGGCGACGATGCGAGGCGCCGACGCCGAGCGCGCCGAAGTGCTCGAACGCGCCATCGGTCGCGCGGAGAGCTCGCACCTTCAGGCGGAGCTGCTCTTCGAGGTCGCGAAGGTCTGGGACGATCGCGTCGGCGATCCCACCCGCGCCGAGAGCGCCTACCAACGTCTGATTCAGGCCGAGCCGGACAACCCCGACACCGTGCTCCCTGCGGCGCGTGCTCTCGAGCGCCTGCACCTCGGGCGCGAGGCCCACGCCGAGCTCGCGGAGGACTTCCGAATCCAAATTCGGCTCGAGCTCGACGCCGAGAAGCGCCGCGACCTGCTGGCGCGCCTCGCGACGTTGCTCGAAGACACGCTCGGCGACTCGGCGGCGGCGATCCACACGCACCGTCGACGTCTCGAAGAAGACCCGGCGGATCTCGACGCACTTCGATCGCTCGAGCGTCTCTACGAGAACGGCGAGGATTGGCAGCGCCTGATCGGCACCCTTCAGAGCCGGGATCAGGTCACCCTCGAAGAGGGCGAGCAACGCGCGATCGCGGCGCGCATCGCCGAGGTCTACGAGACGAAGCTCGACGACGCCGAGAACGCGATCGTCGCCTACAACGACGCGCTCTCGCGCTTCGGGCCCGACGACGCGACGCTCGCGGCGCTCGCGCGTCTCTACGAGAAGACCGAACGTTTCGACGACCTGCTCGAGATCCTCGAGATGAAGCTCGAGCGCGCGGAAGACGAGAGCTCGCGCGCCGATCTGCGCTTCCGCATGGGCGAGATCCTGCGGACCAAGACACGCGACGTGGAGCGCGCGGTCGACGCGTACGCGCAGGTGCTCGAGCACCAGCCGGGTCACGAGGGCGTGGTGAACGCGCTCGAAGAGATCGTCACCGATCCCGACGCGCCTCACCGCGTGGAGGCGGCGCGGGTGCTCGTTCCCCAGCTCGAAGGAGCGCAGCGTTGGGGCGACCTCATCGCGGTCCTCGAGGTCGCGGCGGAGACCGACGACCCGACCGAGAAGCTTCGCGCCCTTCGTCGTGCGGCCGAGGTCGCAGAGCTCGGAGGCGAGAACCTCGGGCAAGCGTTCGAGCTTCAAGCGCGCGCGGTTCGCGTCGGCGTGACCGAGCCCGATTTGCCCTCGATGCTCGAAGACCTCGAGCGTTTCGCGGCCGCGTCGGGCAAGCACGCGGAGCACGCGGATCTGCTCGAGTCGGTCGCGCCCGAGGTCCTCGACGGCGACCAACAGATCGAGGCCTACGCGAAGGCGGCGTCCATCGCGAGAGATCGACTCGAAGACGTCTCGCGTGCGCGCCGTCTCCTTCGTCGCATCCTCGAGCTCAAGCCCGACGACCGTGGCGCGCTCGACGCGCTCGAGTCGCTGCAGGTGCAGGCGGGCGACCACGGCGCGTTGCTCGAGACGGTGCGGCGAAAAGCGGAGCTCGCGTCCGATCCGAGCGAGCGCATCGCGTTGCTCGAGCGCCAGGCGAAGCTCTGCGAAGAGGACCTGCAAGACTCGGCCGGCGCGGTCGACGCCCTCGAGCAGATCCTCATGGAGGCTCCGAACCACGCGGCGTCCTACGCCTCGCTCGAGCGCATTCACGCGGCGGGCGAGAAGTGGAACGAGGTCGTGGCCGTACTGGAGCGAAAGCTCGACAACGGCGTGGGTCGCGCGGTCGAGGTTCGCCACGCGCTCGCCACGGTGCACCTCGAGCGTCTCTCCGACGCACGCGCGGCGCTCGACCAGCTCCGCGACGGCATCGGCGACGACCCCTCGCACCAGCCGACCGTCGATCTCCTCGAGAAGCTCCTCGAGCCGGAGGAGACCCGGCGCGATGCGGCGGAGATTCTCGAGCCGGTGTTCCTCTCGCGGATGGACTGGCAGAAGGTCCTCTCGACGCTCGAAGCCCGCATGGGCGTCACGGACGACGTCGAGGAGCGCAAGGTCATCCTCGGCAAGATCGGTGAGATCCTCGAAGACCAACGCGAGGACCTCGAAGGCGCGTTGCAAGTCTACGGGCGCCTCTTCGCGGAAGACCCGCGTGACCGCGCCTCGTGGGAGACGCTCGCGCGGCTCGCGCGGGCGGTCGACGGCCACCGGACGGTCGCGGAGTTCTATGCGGCGGCCGTGGAGAAGGAAGGCGTCGTCGACGAAGAGACGACGGAGCTCGCGCGCGTCGCTGCTCGCACCTTTTCGCAAACCGACGAGAGCGCCGTGCGCGCGGTCGATCTGTGGAAGCGCGTGCTCGAGCTCGAGGCGGCGGACCGCGAAGCCTTCGACGCGCTCGAGGCGCTCTATCGCCGGCTCGAGCAGCCGGACGCGTTGCTCGACCTCTACACGCGCCGTGTCGACGTCGCCGACAGCGACGAAGAGCGCGTGCTCCTCTTGCACCGCGCCGCCGAGCTTCAAGAGAGCGAAGCGGGCGACTCGGACGCCGCCATCGCGACCTACCGGCAGGCGCTCGAAGTAGACCCGAACGACCTCGGCGCCGCCGAGTCGCTCGACCGTCTGCTCTCGGGGGCGGAGCGTTGGGCCGACCTCGCCGATCACCTCCGCTTCCGCATCGACGGCGTCGCCGGAACTCCGGAAGAAGCGGACCTGAAGCTTCGCCTCGCGGACTTGCTCTCCACGCGGCTCGAAGACGTCACCGGCGCGATCGACCTGCTCGAAGAGAACGTCCAATCGCGGCCGGATCACGCGGGTTCGGTGACCGCGCTCGAGAAGCTCGTGCTCTCGGCCGATCACCAGCTGCGTGTCACGCAGATTCTCGAGCCGCTCTACCGCGCCGCGGATCAGTGGAAGAAGCTGGTCGCCGTCCTCGAGGCCCAGGCGTCGCTCGCCGACGACGCGGCCGACAAGGCGCGGCTGCTGGGCGAAGTCGGCCGGCTCCACGAAGAGCGAGGCAACGACGTGGCGCTCGCGTTCGACGCGTGGTCGCGTGCGTTCGTGGTCGAGCCCCTCGACGACGAAGCGAAGGGCGAGGTCGACCGCCTCGCGGGTCTGCTGGGCGCGTGGGACGAGCACGTCGCCACGTACGAGCAGGCCATGGCGGCCACCGACGACGCGATGCGGGTCGGGCAGTTGCTAGGCGCCGTGGCGCGCGTGCACGACGAGAAGCGCGGCGACCCGCGCGCCGCCATCGAGACCTACGAGCGGCTCGTCAAACACGACTCGGAGGACCTCACGGCGCTCGACGCTCTCGAGGCCCTGCACACCATGGTCGCGGACTGGCACGGCCTGGTGAACGTGATCGACCGAAAGGTGGAGCGGGTCTTCGATCCGCAGGAGCGCGCCGAGCTGCTCCGTCGCGCGGCCTCGGTGCTCGAGGAGCTTCTCGGGGATCCGGCCGCCGCGATTCGCCTCTACGAGCGGGCGGCGCAGGAGGACGATCAGGATCCGATCGCGCTCGAGAGCCTCGACCGGCTCTACCTCGCAGCGTCGAACCACGAAGAGCTCGCGCGGGTGCTCGACCGGCGCATGGAGGTCGAGGAAGACGAGGAGTATCGCGTCGAGGTCGGGGTGCGGCTCGCGCAGTTGCTCGAGACGCAGCTCTCGCGCATCGACGACGCCATCGACGCCTACCGTCGTCTGCTCGACATGCAGCCGGACCACACCGACGCGCTCTCGTCGCTCGGTCGCCTCTACGAGCGTCAGGCGATGTGGCCGGAGCTGCTCGAGAACCTCAAGCATCGGGCCGGTCTGGCCGAGCAGGTCGCCGATCGCGTCCAGCTCATCCACCGCGCGGGCGAGGTCACCGAGCGCGAGCTGGACGACGTGCCCGAGGCGCTTCTGCTCTTCGAGCAGGCGCTTCAGCTCGACGGCCGCCACGAAGCCTCGCTTCAGGCGCTGGTACGCATCAGCCGCCTCGAGGACTACCGCCTGCAAACGGCCGAGGTGCTCGAGCCGCTGCTCCTCGTGCAAGAGCGTTGGGACTTGCTCGCCGACCTTCGTCTGGCCAAGGCCGAGGTCGCCAGCGATCCCTTCGACAAGAAGCGCGAGCTTCGTGCGTTGGCCGAGATTCGCGAGAACGGCCTGCACGATCCGAAGGCCGCGTTCGACGCGATGGCGCGTGCCTTCGCCGAAGATCCGGCCGACGAGGAAGTGGCCGAAGAGCTCGAGCGCCTCGCGGCGATGACCGAGAGCTACGGCCGCCTCGCCGACGAGCTCACGGCGCGTGCCGGTGCGGCGTTCGACCCGACGGTCGCGCGGTCGATCTTCATGCGGCTCGCGCGCATCGCCGAGGAGCGACTGAGCGATCGACCGCGCGCGATCGACGCCTACCAGAAGGCGCTCGAACAGGTCGGCGACGACGAAGAGTTGCTCGCGATCCTCGACCGCCTCTACACCGACGCGAAGGCGTGGACCGACCTCGGCGGTGTGCTCGAACGGCGCGTGAACATGGCCGTCGATCCGACGGAACGTGCCGAGCTGCTCGTGCGCCTCGGTGAGCTTCGCGAGAAGGAGTTCGGTGACCTTCGCGGGGCGTTCGCGTCGTACCAAGAGGTGGTCGAGCGCGACCCGCAAGACACCCGCGCGCTCGACGGGCTTCAGCGGCTCGGCGAGAACGAAGAGCTCGCGTTGCAGGTCGTCGACACGCTCGAAGGCGCGTACCGCGAGACGGGAGCGCTCGATCGCATCGCGGCGCTCTACGACATTCGCATCGCGCTCGCGGGAAGCGACGGAGAACGCGTGCAGATGCTCCAGGAGGCCGCGCGCCTCTGGGAGGACGAGCTCGCCCAGCCCGACAAGGCGCTCGGCTCGCTTCGCAAGGCGTTCGTGATCGATCCGCGCGACATGGTCCTCCTCGGGGATCTCGAGCGGCTCGCGACGGCGTCGGGCGCGTGGGACTCGCTCCGTGGTCTGGTCGAAGGTCTGGCCGACGAGGGCAAGCTCGACGACGACCTCGCCCGTGACCTGAACCTTCGCGCGGCGGGCTGGTACCGTGACCGTCTCGCGGATCTGCCGGCAGCCGAAGCGCGTTTCCGTGCGGCGCTCGACGCGGACGGGGAGCTCCCCGAGGCGCACGAAGGGCTGGTGGAGATTCTTCGTTCGGGCGGTCGCGAGGCCGAGCTCGTCGCCGGGTTGCGTACCTGGGCCGAGGTCGAGCTCGACGAGCACGCGAAGAAGGAGCGCCTGCGGGAAGCCGCGCGCCTCGCGGAGAGCGCGCTCGGTGACGCGCGTCTCGCGGGGGAGCTCTACGAGGGTCTGCTCGAGGTCGACCCGACCGACGCGGACGCCCTCGACGCGCTCTTGCGGCTTCGCCAAGGGGAAGCGCGCTGGGACGCGGTGGTCTCGCTGCTCGAGCGCCGCATCGACGTCGAGATGGATCCGGATCGTCGCTTGGCCTTCCGGCGCCAGCTCGCCGAGACCCTCGCCGGGCCGCTCGACGACACGAGCCGTGCGATCGAGGCCTTCGAGGCGGTGCTCTTCGACGCGCCGGAGGACCTCGAGACCATCGCGGCGCTCGAGGGGCTCTACGAAGCGAAGGAGCGTTGGGAGGACCTGCGTGGTCTTCTCGACCGGCGCTTGGACCTCGCCCAGAGCGACGGCGACCGCATCGCGGCCCGCGTGCGATTGGCGCGTCTCGCGGAGAAGGCGTTCGGCCGACGTGACGACGCGATGCAGCAGCTGCGCGAGATCCTCGAGATGGATCCGCGCAACGGGGAAGCGCTCGACGAGCTCGAGCGACTCCTGGAGCTCGAGGGCAACACCGGCGAGCTGCTCGAGCTGCTCGAAGGCCGTGCGGCGGACGCCGCGGCGGTGGGCGCCGTGGAAGACCAGAAGCGTTTCGTGGTGCGGCTCGCCGCGATTCACGAGGCGAACGGCGACACCGACAAGGCGATGACCCTCGTCCAGCAGGTGCTCACGCTCGACCCGCAGAACGTCGATGCGTGGAAGAAGCTGGCGGAGATGCGCGAAGCCGCCGGCGCCGACGCGGAGCACGTCGAGGCGCTCGAGAAGCTTCGCGACCTGCTCTCGGAGGACGAAGCGGCGGAGCTCAGTCTTCGCATCGCGACGTTGGCCGAAGACAAGCTCTCCGACCCGACACGCGCCGCGGAAGCGCTCCGTCGTTCGCTGCAGCTTCGGCCGAGCGACGAGGTGCGGACGCGGCTCAAGGGCCACCTCGAGAAGCACGGCGAGTGGCGTGAGCTCGCGGGCATGCTCGACGAAGAGCTGGCCGCGCTCACGGACGACAAGGCCAAGGTCGCGCGGCTCAAGGAGCTCGCGACGATTCACCGCGAGAAGCTCGGCGACCCGGCGACGGGCGCGACCTACCTCGAGCGCGCGGTGGATCTCACCCCCGAAGACCGCGACGTGCTTCTCCCGCTCTGCGACCTCTACATCGCGGCGGGTCGGCAGCGCGACGCGATCCCGGTGCTGGAGAAGATCGTCGAGAGCTTCGGCGGTCGACGCAGCAAAGAGCTCGCGGGCTTCCACCATCGCCTCGGCCAAGCACACGAGGGACTCGGCGACACCGAGGCGGCGCTCGCGTCTTACGACTCGGCGTTCAAGATGGATCTCACGAACATCGACGTCCTTCGCGACCTCGGCAAGCTCACCCTCAAGACGGGCGACCTCGCGCGTGCGCAGAAGACCTTCCGTGCGCTCTTGCTGCAGAAGCTCGACGACAAGGCCGGCATCACGAAGGCTGACGTCTACTTCTACCTCGGCGACATCAGCGCCAAGGAAGGCGACGCGAAGAAGGCCATCTCGATGTTGGACCGCGCGCTCGCCGAGCAGTCGGACCACGCCGAGGCCGCCGCGCTGCTCTCCACCCTCAAGAGCTGACGAGCGGCCGCGACCCTCGTGAGACGGCGGCCGATCTCTCGGTCGCCGTTTCGCGTTCTGGGATCGCAGGCTGCAGCGAGCCCTTCGAGCGTCGAAGAGCGCGTCGCTTGGAAGCGCCGAGCGACCTGCACCGCATCTCCATGCGGTCTTCGACGGAGAGCACCCCGCTCGAAGTGTTGGGCGACGCGCGCCGCGTCTCAGTCCACGTGGTCTTCGCGCCGCGATCCGCTCGAAGTGTTGGGCGACGGCCGTGTCACTCCATGCGGTCTTCGACGAAGAGCACGCCGTGCGGCACGACGTTTCCATCCTCGTCGACGGTCGCCACACGCTCGAAGCGCGACATGCGTCCGTCGCCGTCGAGGTCGCCCGTCGCGCGAAGCACGAAGAGCGATTCGCCGGGCCGAACCCGAATGTCGCAGCCCTCGCGCAGCGGGATGACCTCGTAGCGGTAGCGAAGCGGACGCGTGAGCCCGAGGTCCAGCGCCGCCCACGTCGCGCCTCCCGTGGCGTCCGCGGCCAGGTCGACCTCGACGCCGTCGATCGACGCCTCGGCGGGCGTCGGACCCGCGGGGGAGGGCAGGCAGTGGCGAAGCGTGCCGTGCTCGGCCTCGTAGTACGCCGCCATGCGCTCGTGAATCTGTCCGAGCACCTGCGACGCCTCTTCGACCTTCGACGTCCGGAGCTCACGCCAGAACGTCGGCACGAAGACGGCGAGCACGATGCCCACGACGGACGCGATCGCCGCCGCCTCCACGAGGGTCACGCCTGCTCGTCGCTCGGAAGCCACGGGCGGAGAATGTCTCGTCGCTCGAAGCTCGCAAGGCGGGGCTCACTCGTGCGGGACCTTTCGTGGACCGACCACCACGTAAAAATCGACCGGAATCCAAGGGAAGTCGCGCTGATGGCGATCACGGAGATCCCTCTCGGTGGATCGCAACGCCTCCGCCGCCGCCCCGGCACGAAGCCCCTCGAGCCGAAGCTCGATTTGTTCCCGCGTGTCGTCGTCTTGAACCAGCGCGTACATCTCTTCGAGGTGTCGAATCGCTTGGTCGAAGCGACCCAGGGTCTCGAGATGTGACGCGTTCGTCAGCGCCAACCAGGGTGGTCCTGCGCCAAGACGGGCAGCGGTGACCATGTGGTCGGACCCGACGGAACGAAAGCGCTCTTTCTCCGCGACGTCGTCCGTCAGCGAAGGCAGCTCGTACGCATACGTCGCCGCCAACTCCCACGTCAGCTCCCCGTCGTCGGGAAAGCGCTCGAGCCCCCGCTCCAAGTAACGAACGGCTTCGAGCCCCTCCTCTAGCGTCGGACGCGTCGGGCGGTACAGACCCATCGTCGTCGCCCACGAGTACACACGGCGAAAGTCGGGGTCCAACGCCACGATGACGTCCGCGTAGCGGTAGACGTTCTCGACGTCGCCGCGGTGAGCGAACTCGTCGCCGACGTACACCAACGCCTTCATCCACACGAGGTCCGCCAAGGCCTCGTCGTGTCCGAGCGCGAAGCGACGCATCCACACCGGGCTCGGTAAGTAGTAGACGTCTTCGTACGCCGTGGCCCCCAAGAAGCGGTCCATGGCTTCTGCACGAAGGTAGGTCATCGCCAGGGCGGCCACGATCGCGAGAGTCAGCCCACGCACGTGTCGAAGAGTACGCCGCGCGGCGCGTCGCAAGACGAAAAACGGCGCGCCCGAAGGCGCGCCGTTTTCCCTCGCTCTACGAGGACTCGTTCACTCGAGCTCGTTCTGAACGAAGATCTCGGCGTTGCGGTAGAGCGTGTTGCCCTGGTCCACACCGACCGAGAGCTCGAAGAGGCTGTCGACGTCGTCCTGGTCGAGGTCGCCGATCGCCTGGAGCTGGTAGAGGCGGGCGCCGATGGCCGTGGTGT
Organism: Sandaracinus sp.; assembly: GCA_020633125.1. Classification (GTDB taxonomy): domain Bacteria; phylum Myxococcota_A; class Polyangia; order Polyangiales; family Houyiibacteriaceae; genus JACKEH01. The sequence continues at coordinate 27,650 of JACKEH010000015.1, forward strand.
CGCCGCAGACCACACCGAGGCTGACGGCCGTCGCGCCGTTGCCCACGTTGACGACGTCGTACTGGTAGTAAATCGGGTCCGAGACCTGCCAGTTGAGCGCGACGAAGGCGTCCGCCGTGGCATCCGCCGACGAGTTCGCCGGCCACGCGATCGTGTACTTCTGGTCGGTCGGGGCGCGGCCGCCGGGGAGCGTGGTCGTGGTGGTCGTACCGACGGTGGTGTGGCAGCGCGTCGTGTTGCTGGCACCCGCCGCACGACCGATCATGTCGCGCGCCGAACGACCCCGCGTGTAGAGGTCGGCAGCGCCCGTGAACATCGCCTTGAGGTTCGCCGGGGCCTCGGAGGTCTTCGAGCGCTTGATGTAGTTGATGAAGGCCGGAATCGCGATGGCGGCCAGAATGCCGATGATCGCCACGACGATCATGAGCTCGATGAGCGTGAAACCTTCTTGCTTGCGGCGGCGGTTGAGCATGGGCGTTCTCCTTCGGGTGGGCTCGGAATCGAGCTTTCGTCGTCTGACCCTCACCTAAGCAGATGCCGTGCCAGTATGTTTTTCCCGCGAAACTGTCACCTGCCGGCCGCAGACTGACGTGGGACGTCACCGCGCGCTGGCGTGGTGACGTTTTGCGTCACTCCCAACCAGCCGAGTTGCTCACCCAGACCGACTCTCGGTGCGAGGTGACGTCGAAGCAGACCGTGACTCCATCCCCGTCGAGGTCACCGATGGCTTGCGCCACGAACCAGAACTCGGTGTTCACGACACCCCCCGCGGCATTGCCACAACCCGGCAAGCCTCCCGCGACCCCTGCTCCCGGAAGTCCGGCGAACGTGTCGAACTGGAAGCGCACGGCGCCGTCCGGGGACGCTCCGAGCTGGAGCCAGTTCTGTGGCGCTGGGGCGCCCCACCCACGCTGCTCGCCCCCCGACGGCATCGCTGCAGGATTCGGCGTCGCCACGTTCGCGTATTGGTTGAACTCCGCGCGGTACGACTCCTGGCGCTGCTTGATCTCGGCCAAGAAGCTCGTCGCCTCGGTCGTCCGGCTCTTGTGGATGTAGCTGGTGAACGAAGGAACTGCGATGGCAGCCAGGATTCCGACGATCGCCACGACGATCATCAGCTCCATCAGAGTGAATCCGCTCTCGGCCCGTCGACTGCGCATCGCTGACTCCTTCGGCGCGCGACGGCGCCACGGCTGAATCCGAGACGGAAGACTACCATCGTGGCGGCCGCACCGTCGCGACGATCGCAGGCAAAGGCTGCGCCGCCGACGAAGCGGCGCCCGAGGGCTCAGTCCCCTTCTTCGTCTCCGTCGTCTCCGAGGCCGTACTTGGCCAATCGGTAGCGGTAGCTTCGGAAGGTCATGCCGAGCAGCTTCGCGGCTCGTTTTCGAACCCCGCCGCATTGCGCGAGGGCTTGAAGGAGCACCTTCTTCTCGATCTCGGCGAGGTGCCCGTCGAGGTCGAAGCCGTCGGGGAGATCCGCGGGGAGGGTGTGAGACACGGAAGGAACGTCGACGGAGCGACCCCCGAGATCGTCGGGCTCGATCACCGGCCCCGCGCCGAGCGCGACCGCGCGCTCGACCACGTTCTCGAGCTCACGGACGTTGCCCGGGAAGGGTTGCGCGGCCAGCCAGCGCAGGCTCTCTTGCGAGAAACGAAGGCTTCGGTGTTGGTAGGCGCAGTGTTTCTCGAGCAGGTGCTGCGCGAGCAGGGCGATGTCCTCCGGACGCTCACGCAAGGGGGGGAGCTCCACGCGAATCACGTTGAGCCGGTAGAAGAGGTCTTCGCGAAAGCGGCCTTCTTTGACTTCGCGCTCGAGCTCTCGGTTGGTGGCGGCGACGACCCGCACGTCGATCGGGACCTCACGCTCGCCGCCCACGGCGCGAACCTTTCGCTCCTGCAGGGCGCGCAGCAGCTTCACCTGCAAGGGAAGCGGAAGCTCGCCGATCTCGTCGAGGAAGAGCGTGCCGCCATCGGCCGCGCGAAAGAGACCGTCTTTGCGTCCGGCCGCGCCCGTGAAGGCGCCTTTCTCGTGTCCGAAGAGCTCGCTCTCCATCAGCTGCTCGGGGAGGGCGCCGCAGTTGATGGTCACGAACCCCCGCTCGCGACGGCTGCTCTGCGTGTGGAACGCGCGCGCGACCAGCTCTTTGCCGGTGCCGCTCTCGCCCGTGATGAGCACGCTCGTGGGTGCGTCTGCAGCCCGCGCGATCAGCCCGCGCAGCTTCTCCATGCCCGCGCTGAGGCCGAGGATGCCGGTGTCGCGTCCGGAGACGCGGTCCCGAAGCACGCGGTTCTCCGCGACGATGGCGCGCTTCTCCAGCGCCTTGTCGAGGGTGGCGAGGAGCACGTCGTTCTTGAAGGGCTTCTCGAGGAAGTCGTAAGCGCCGAGGCGCATCGCTTCGACGGCTCGGTCCGTGGCAGCGAACGCGGTGATGACGACGACCTGCGTGGCTTCGCTGCGTTCTCGCGCGGCGGCGAGCACCTCGAGGCCCGTGCCGTCCGGCATCATCAGGTCGGTGACCACCGCGTCGTAGGGTGCGTCGGAGGCGAGGCGACCCAGCGCTTGACGCACTCCTTCGACGACCACGACGTCGTGGCCCGCGCGTCGCAAGAGCACACGCAGCATCTCGCGGAGGCCACGTTCGTCGTCGCAGACGAGAATTCGAGTGGTCGAGGGGTTGGACACGCGCCGGGCGAAGTGTCCGATCAACCCGCGTCGATGGGAACCCGCGACGTCACTCCGACGCGGTCGCCGCGCTTGTCGGAACGGCCGGGGCCGTCTCGGTCGACGCCCCCTCCGGCATCGTTTCGGCCGACGTCTCGTTGGCGGTCGGACTGCCCGACGGCGGCTCTTCGCCCACGGCTACGTCGGTAGGGGGAGCGCGCCGCGACGCCGCGGGGTGGTTGCTTTCGGAAGAACGTGCGCCCGGCGTCGCGCGAAGACGCCGGTACGCGACGAGCCGGGCGTGGTACGGCCTCGGATCCTCGGCGACTTCCATCGCTCGAACGAACGCGGCTTCCGCTTCGTCGGGGCGACCGAGCTCGTGCAACAAGATGCCTCGGCCGACATGCGCGGGGGCGAAGCGCGGATCGTTTTCCAACACCGCGTCGTAGATGGCGAGGGCGTCCTCGAGACGCCGTGCGTTGATCAGCAGGGCCGCGAGGGGAAGCTGCAGCGTCCGCGTGCCCGGCCGATGCCGAAGGCCGTCGCGAAACGCCGCCTCGGCGCCTTCGAGATCGCCGACCTGGTGGCGCGCGAGGCCGAGCGCCTTCCACGTCTCGGCGTGCTCGGGCGCGAGCTCGCACGCCCGCTCGAGAGGTGCGACCGCCGCGTCGGCTTGGTTCCAGCGAAGCAAGCGTGTGCCGAGCACCCGATGCGCGTAGGCGCTCTCGGGCGCGATCTCGATCGCCCGGCCGTACGCGCGAAGCGCCGCGTCGTAGTCCCGCTGCAGCTCGTGCGTGAACGCGATCTCGACCACGGGGCGCGGGTCGCGCGGGCGCAACGCCGCCAAACGCGCGAACGCCACCCGTGCACGCTCGGGTCGGTCGGCCATCAGCTCGGCCCGCGCGAGCTCGAGCCAACGCGAGCCTTTGTCGGGCGCATCGGCGGCGGCCTGCGCGAACCGCTCCGCGGCACGAACGAAGTCCCCTTCGGCCATCGCACGTCGCCCGAGGCGCACGTCGCGCGGCGCACATCCGACCAACGTGCCGACCACGAGGGCGAGCAGACCAAGCCGCGCTTGACGACGAAGCACGCCCCACGAATGCTCGCGCGCATGGAACGAAGCACCCTCGCCCGAATCCTGACGCAGGCCACCGGCGTGAAAGGCGACGCCGACACCTGGGAAGCCGAAGAGGGACATCGGCTGACGTTCTACATCGGCCAGGCGGGGCAGGCGATGGTGGTCGCGAACGTCGCCAAGGTGCGCTTCGACGAGGGCTTCCTTCAGCTCACCCGCGTCGGCCGTGACGGCGAGCTTTTCGTCGCCTACGAGGTGGTGCACGGTCTCGGGGTGGTCCTGCCCGAGGACAAGGCGGGGCGCCGCGCCGGCTTCCTCTGACTTCCGCGGCGGTCGCGAACCACACGCGAGACCCGCGCCTTCCGTGGCTCCACGAAGAGCCGGGCCGACTTCCTCTGACTCGAGGACGGTCGCGTAAGCACGCCCCGAAAGCTCCCGCGCGCCGCCAACCTCGAGCCGAGGGACTACCGCCGCTCCAAGAGCCGCAATGCCGTGCGCAGCAGCTCGTCGGCGTCGGTCGGCTTCGTGACGTAGGCGTCGACGCCGGCGTCGAAGCCCCGAATGCGGTCGAGACGCTCGGCCTTCGACGTGACCATGACGATCGGCACGTCGCGGTAAGCCTCGAGCGCGCGAAGGCGGCGGGTCAGCTCGTAGCCGTCCATCGTGGGCATCACGACGTCGGTCGAGACGAGGTCGAAGGTCTGGGTGCGCGCGATCGCGAGCCCTTCTTCGCCGTCTCGTGCGACCACGACCTCGCAACCCGCGCCTTCGAACGCCCGTCGCAGCGCCTCGCGAATCACGTCGGCGTCTTCGACCACGAGCACACGGGCTCGCGCGCTCGCGCTGGGCGCGCCGTGGGCGACGGGCTCAGGAAGTTCCGCGAGCACCGGCCGCGAGGTCGCGAGCTCCACCACCGCGGGCAAATCGAGCACCACCACCGGCCGGTCGCCCACGAGCGTCGCGCCCGCCGCGCCGGGGATACGCTGCAACAAGGTGCCGAGCGTCTTGAGCACGACCTCCTGCCGCCCGAGGAACCCGTCGCACGCCACCGCGACCACCCGCTTGCCGAGGTCGACGAGCACGATCGGCAGCTCGTTCGGAAGGTCGCCCGCCGAACGTTCCCATCCGAGCACCCGCCCGAGCCGCAGCAGCGGAAGCTCGACCCCACCGTCGAGGATCGTCTCTCGCGTGCCGGTCAGCCGCACCTCCTCTGGGGGTAGAGCGAGGGTGCGCTGCACGAGGTCGAGCGGCATGGCCAACGTCTGGCCCGCGACCCGCACCAGGAGAACCTGCACGATCGCGAGCGTCAGTGGGAGCCGCAGCTCGAAGGTCGTGCCTTCGCCGAGCCGTGACTCGACGTGCACGGTGCCTTTGAGACGCGCGAGCGTCTCGCGGACGACGTCGAGCCCCACGCCGCGCCCGGAGACGTCGCTGACGCTCTCCGCGGTCGAAAACCCCGGTGCGAAGATCAGGTCCGCGAGCTGGTCCTCGCTCATCTCGGTCGCCCGCGCCTCGGACACCACGCCACGTTCCACCGCCCGCCGCCGGACCTTCGCGGTGTCGATGCCGCCGCCGTCGTCGCGCAACGAGAGCACGACCTGGCTGCCGCGATGCTGCGCCGAGAGCGCCACGAGACCCTCGCGAGGTTTGCCCGCGGCTTCCCTCGTCGCGGGCGTTTCGAGGCCGTGGTCGATCGCGTTGCGCAGCAAGTGGAGCAGCGGTTCGTCGAGTTGCTCCACCAAGACCTTGTCGAGCTCGACGTCTTCGCCGTGGGTCTCGAGGCGGACCTCTTTGCCGAGCTGCTGCGCGAGCTGCCGCACCGTGCGCGGATAACGAGACCAGCCACGGCCGACCGGCAACATGCGGAGCTTCATCACTTGGTCGCGAAGCTGTCCGCTGACGAGCTCGAGCCCCCGCTGCGCTTGATCGAGATCTTGGCGCAGCTCCTCGAAGCCACGTTGAACGCGCCCGAGCTCGGCCGCGACCTCCGGAGGCAACTGCACTTTGGTGCGCGCCGCGCCGCGACGGCGGTGCAACGAGAGCTCGCGGGTGAGCGTGTGAAGATCCCCGAGGCCTCCGCCGAGCTTGCCTTTGGCGAGGATGAGCTCACCCACGAGGTCCAAGAGCTGGTCGAGCTTCGAAAAATCGATGCGTAGCGTGGTCTGCGCCTTCGGAGCCTCCGCCTTGGCCGCTTCGGGCTCGACGACACGTGGCGTCGAGGGCGCGCTGCGACCCGGGTCGTGCAGCCGCGACAACAAAGGCGCTTCGTCGACGTCGAGAGGCGCGCGCGCCGCGGCGCGCTCGAGCAGCGCACCCGCGACGTCGACCGTCGCCAGCAAGACGTCGATCACCACACGGTCGACCGGGCGCCGACGATCCCGCAGCTGCCCCACCAGGTCTTCGGCCGCGTGCGTGACCCGCGCGAGCTTCTTCAGGCCCACGAACCCGCTCGAGCCCTTCAGCGTGTGCAGGTCGCGAAAGAGCGCGCGCACGAGCTCCGGATCGTCCGGACGCCGTTCGAGCTCCAGAAGAATCGCTGCGACCGACTCGAGCCGTTCGCGGCTCTCGTCGAGGAAAGGCTCGATCATGTCGGCGTCGACGTTCGGCTCCCAATGCCGGTCGTCGGGCGGGCTCGGCACGCTCGGGGGCGCGGCGGGCTCCTCGCGTACGAAGGCTTCGGCGAGGGCGCGTAGGCGCGAGGCGTCGTAACGCGCGCCGGACTCGTCGGCGTTCGCGAGCGCTTCGAGGGCCTCTTCGAGCGCCACGACGGCTTCGTCGAGCGCGCCGGATTCGTCGCCTCGGAGCCCGGCGCGCAAGGTCTCGGTCGCCAACCGCGCGAGCTCCGGCATCGAGCTGGCCGCGGCGTCCAACGCGAGCGCCTGCAGGCGCTCCGCGAAGCCTTCGCGGTCGTCCCTCCCGAGCGCCCCACGCGCCGCCCGAAGCAGCGGTCGGACGTCTTCCAGGAAGCTCGCGATCGCGGTCATCGGCCTCTCCGGAGAGTGGCGGGAGGAACGACGCCGTGGCGTCGCAGGAAACGTTCGATGCCACCGCTGGGCGCGACCACCACGAGCCGTTCGCCCAAGACCTGCGCCGCGCGGGCGAGCTCGCGACCCACGTCGTCGTCCGCGAAACGCAGTCGAGTCACGTCGAGCTCCCCGCCCTCGCGGAGGAGCGGCGCAAGCGCCGAGCGGGTGCGCGCGAGACCGAGCGCCCCTTCGAGCTCTCCCTCCAGCTGGCCGAGCGGCGGTCCTTTCACGGGGGCGACGGCGGCCACGGGGGAAGGGGATTCGACCACCGTCTCGCGCGCCTGCTCCACCCGCGCGTCGACCCGCACCGCGCCGCCTTCGACCCGTCGGTAGAGCACGCCGTCGTCGGTGCGTATCGCTTCGGCGCCACGAACGTCGCCTGCGTGATCCGCGTAGCCCAGCGCCACGTAGCCGCCTTCGCGCACCGCCCCGAAGAGCTGCTCCAGCACGCGCGTACGTGTGGCCGCGTCGAAGTAGATCAACACGTTGCGGCAGAGCACGAGATCCAACCCACGTGGGTAGGCGTCGGTCAGCAGGTTCTGGACCGCGAAACGAACGCCCTTGCGGTAGGACGGGTGGACGGAGCGGCGTGCACCTTCGACCACGAACGCCGCCTCGAGCATCTCCTCGGGTACGTCTCGGAGTCGCTCGAGGTCGTAGGTTCCGATCTCGGCGCACCGAATCGCTTCGCCGCTCAAGTCGGTCGCGAGAACGTCGAGCGCGACGTCCGGGAACGCGCCGCGGACCAGCAACGCCATCGTGTACGCCTCTTCGCCCGACGCACACCCCGCGCTCCAGATCCGTAGCGACCGCGACTCGGCTTCGGCGCGCGCGACGAGCTCCGGCAACGCGACCCGACGTAGCGCGCGAAGCTGCCGAGGGTGTCGGTAGAACCGGGTCTCGCCGACCCGCAGCGATTCGACGAGGGTCGCGAGCTCGGCGACGTCGCCTGCGAGGACACGTTCGACGTAGCGCGCGCGGGTCTCGGCACGCGCGGCCCGGCGCGCGTCGACCCTCGCTTCGAGGAGCCAACGCTGCCGCTCCGCGAGGTGCAGGCCGGCGTGTTTGGCGACGTGGCTCGCCAACGCGTCCAGCTCGCCCCGACCCTCTGGCTCGTCGTCGCGCGCCACCACGGGGCTCATCGTCCGGGCAGGGCCTTCGTCGTCGGTTTCGCCGGCTCGGGAAGCGCATCGAGCTCGACACGCGACGGATCGATCTTGAAGCCCTTCACACTCTCTTCGAGGCCGTGCGCCAGGCGATGCAGGTGCTCGCCTTGATCCACGGCTTCTTCGCTCGACGAGAGCACGTCGGCCGCGATGCGCTGCACGGTGTCCATGTTCCGCGCGATCTCGTCGCTCGCCACGGCTTGCTCCTGGACCGCCTGCGCCGTGTCTTCGACGACCTGGTTGAGGCTCTGAAGGTCGGCGAGGGTGAGCGTGACGAGCTTCGTGCCTTCCTCGACCTCGCGTGTGCCCGCTTCCATCGCGCGGACGGCGTCGACGGTCTGCTCGCGAATCGTCGCGATGAGCTCTTCGATGTCGCGCGCGCTCTGACCGACTCGCTTGGCGAGGCCGCTCACCTCGTCGGCGACCACCGCGAAGCCCTTGCCGTGCTCACCCGCGTGCGCGGCTTCGATGGCCGCGTTCAGCGCGAGCAGGGTGGTCTGGTCGCTGATCTGCCGGATGACCTCGACGATGTTCCCGATGCGCTTGCCGCTCTCACCGAGCTCGTGAATGCGCGCCGCCGCTCCGTCGACCGTCGTCCGAATGCCCTGCATGCGCGCGATGGCGTCTTGCACCGCGGCGCCGCTCTTTCGGGCGACCCGCGTGGCTTCGGTCGCGTTCTCCGCGACCTGCTGAATCGACGCCGAAAGCTCCGTCACGGCGGCCGTCGAGCTCTCGGTCCGGCGTGCTTGTTCCTGCGCGCCTTCGAGCATCTGCCGCGAGGCCGCGCCGATCTCGGCGCTCGACGCGCCCACCTGGAAGGCCGCGCGCTGCACCTTCGCGGCCAGGTCGTGGATGTGCCCGAAGACCGCGTTCAGGTTCTCTGCGAGCCGGCCGAGCTCGTCTTTGCGTCCGACCTCCAAGCGACGGGTGAGGTCGCCCTGACCCCGCGCGAGATCCTCCGTGGCGGCGACGTAGACGTTGATGCGACGCGTGATGAACCACGCGAGGAACCAGCCGACCACGAGCGTGAACGATGCGATCAGACCGAGGGTCAAGAGCGAGTCGTGAAGCTTCTCTTCGCCCTCGCGCGCCTCGCGGGGCTCACGCAGGAAGTAGAAGTCGCCCACGTCGCCGAGCTCGGTGCCGCGGTAGGCCACGACCTCTTCTTGTTGCGCGAAGTGGTAGGTCTGGCCTTCGACCTGCATCGCGTCGACTTGGCGATCCCCGTCTTGAACCCGAACCCATTTTTCGGGATCCGTCGCGGCAAAGACCTCCTCCGGACGCGCCGGAAGGATCGTGAAGCCGCCCACGTCCCCGACGAACACGGGCAGCACGCGGCGACTGGGCTCGGAGTGGGAGCTCTCGGAGTATTCGCGGGCGAGGTCCTCGAAGGGCACGCCGAGGATGAGCGCCGCGACGACCTCGCCGTCGGCGTTTCGGGCCGCGCTCGACGAGACCTGCATCAGGCGGCCTCCGACGATTGCGAGCGCGTCGGTGAGCACGAGCCCCGAGAGCGCGTCCCGCACGAGCCGCGACTGCGCGACCTCGGCCGCGGGCAGCGACGTCAGCCCCTCGCCCCGAATCGCGCGGCCCTCGCGATCGACGAAGAGCACGAGCTCCGGGGCGGACGTCGCTTCGAGCGCCTCCGCGATGCGTTTTCCGACCGTCGGTCCTTCGCCGGCGGGCAAGGCTGCCGCGACGTCGAAGGCCCCGAGCGCGAGGGCGGCGTTCGCGGCCATGGCGTCGCCGAGCCGTGCGCGTGTCGTGTCGAAGCGCTCCTGGTGACGCCCGAGGAACTGACTTCGGCTCGTCTCCTCGTGGGTTTGGTAGACGCGCCACGCGCCGATCGCCGCTTCGGCCACGCCGACCAGCAGGATGGTCAGCATGATCTGCGCGCGCAGACCGAAGCGGGCACGACGACGGGGTCGAGGTTCGCTCATCGGCTCTCTCTGTTTTCGGCGCCCTCGGGTCGGCGCAGGAAGGGTCGAAGGGGCGGCGCATCGAGCAGGCGCGCGGGGTCGAGCACCGCCAGCGGACGCTCGGGCAACGAGACGACGCCGAGCAGCAGCGCGGCCTCGGAGGCGGGAAGGGTGTCGGGCGGAGGGCGCACGCCCGAACGCTCGGTCGTCAGAAGCGGGCCGAGGCGATCGACGAGGAGCGCGGCTTGGCGTCCGTCGACGTCGAGCACCACGAGCCGGGACGACGCGTCGCGCCGCGCCGGCCCGATGCCGAGGAGCAGGCCGACGTCGAGCACCGCGAGGATCTCGCCGCGCAAGCTGATCAGCCCCAACACGCACGCTGGCACACCGAAGAGCGGCGTGACCGGTCGAGGATCGACGGTCTCGCGCACGTGCTCGATCGGCGCGCCGACGCTTCGCGAGGCGACCTCGAAGGTCACCAGCTTTCGCGTCTCGTCCTCCCCGCCCATCGGCGCGCCAGACTACCACGCTTCCCGTCGGTTTCTTGACCTCCGGCGACCCCGAGGCGAAGGGAATCGTTCATGAAGCCGGAGCACGTCGCGATCGGCCTTCTGGGCCTGCTCGTCGTCGTTCAGTCCGTCCGTGGAGTCCTGGCGCGGAGCCGCGGACGGCGTCTGGCCGCGAGGGCGCGACGGCTCGGGGCCGAAGGCGAAGCCCGCGCGGAGTCGTTGCTCCGCGAGGGCGGGTACCGCGTCCTCGATCGCCAAGTCGCCGCCAGCTACGCGTTGCACGTCGACGGCGAACGGGTCGAAGCCCGCGTGCGGGCCGACTTTCTCGTGAGCCGGGGCGGCAAACGATTCGTCGCCGACGCCAAGCGGGGCCCCGAAGCGAGCCGCGCCGATCGGCCTGCGACCCGTCGCCAGTTGCTCGAATACCGGCACGCCTACGCCGTGGACGGAGTCCTCCTGATCGACGCCGAGCGGGGGGCGGTCCGAGAGATCGAGCTCCCGTCGCCCGAGCGACGCGCGACGTTCGCGGAGCGTGTTTCTTGGTGGGCGTGGGGCGCGCTGGCCGGGGCGGCCGTGGTGTGGGCCCTTCGCGCGTGAGCCTCGGTGTCCGGGCTCCACGCGCGACACCTGCTACCCTCCGCCCGCCATGGTTCGGCCCCGCGCTTGGTTCCAGAGTGTCTCCGGCGATCCGGAGCGTTACCCACTCAACGAAGTCCTCTACCGCGACCCCAAGACGGGCGCGCTGCTCGAGGTCGTGCACGACCTCGAAGCGCTCAAGGCGAGAACTCCCGCGGCGTGGATGAAGACCTTCGACGAACGCTACGGCCGCACGAGCTGGCCCTACGGAAGCGGCGTCTGGTCGAAGCACGAGTGGGTGCAGCCCCACGTCGCGCCCGAGAACGTCGTGTCGCTCTACGAGGGCAACACGAACCTCTTCTGGGCGGAGCGCTACGGCAAGAAGCACCTGCAGCTCGAAGACCTCTGGGTGAAGCAATGCGGCACCAGCCACACGGGCTCCTTCAAGGATCTCGGCATGACGGTGCTCGTCTCGTCCGTGAAGCAGATGATCTCGGAGGGGAAGCCCATCCGCGCGGTCGCTTGCGCGTCGACCGGTGACACGAGCGCGGCGCTCTCGGCGTACGGCGCCGCGGCCGGCATTCCCGTCGTCGTGTTGCTCCCCAAGGGAAAGATCACCGCGGCTCAGCTGCTGCAGCCGATGGCGAACGGCGCGCTCGTGTGTGCGCTCGACACCGACTTCGACGGCTGCATGCGCGTGGTCCAAGAGCTGACGAAGGATCCGACGATCTACCTCGCCAACTCGATGAACAGCCTGCGTGTCGAAGGGCAGAAGACGATCAGCTTCGAGATCGTGCAGCAGTTCGATTGGGAGGTGCCCGACTGGGTGCTCGTGCCCGGCGGCAACCTCGGCAACGTCTCCGCCATCGCGAAGGGCTTCCTCGAGATGAAGGAGGTCGGCCTCATCGCGAAGCTGCCCCGCCTCGTGTGTTGCCAGGCCGAGAAGGCGAACCCGCTCTACCTCGCGCACCAGCGCGCCATCGCCGAAGGGCGCGATCTCCAGGAGAGCGACTTCGAGCCGATGGTGGCGGGCGAAACGCTCGCGAGCGCCATCCGAATTGGCAACCCGGTCTCGCTGCCGAAGGCCGTGCGCGCGTTGGTCGCGTGCCGAGGCTTGGTCGAGCAGGCCTCGGAGCGTGAGCTCGCCGAAGCCGTCGCACGCGCCGACCGCACCGGCATGTTCAACTGCCCCCACACCGGCGTCGCGCTGGCCTGCCTCGAGAAGCTCGTGGCGCGAAAGGTCATCGGCGCGGACGAGCGCGTGGTGGTCGTGTCGACCGCGCACGGCTTGAAGTTCACCGAGTTCAAGGCCGCCTACCACGAGGGACGTCTGCCCTTCGAGTCGTCGCTCGCGAACCGTCCGCTCGAGATGGGGTCCGATCCCGCCGAGGTCGTGGCGGAGCTTCATCGCGCGCTCGACGCGGTCGTGCCGTGATCGCCCGCCTCGGCGCGTGGCTCACGCGCGTCGCCACGCGGGTCATGCCCGATCCCTTCGTCTTGGCGATCGGGCTCACGCTCGTGGTGCTCGCGCTCGGCGCCTGGCGTCTCGCGGCGAGCGGCGCGGAGTCGATCGGCTGGACCTTGGTCGAAGGCTGGACCGGGGGATTCGCTTCGACGCCGCTGCTCGCGTTCGCGCTGCAGATGTGCCTCGTGCTCGTGACCGGCCACGCGCTCGCGACGAGCCCACCGGTGCGACGGGGCGTCGCGGCGCTCGCTCGGCTTCGCCTGGGTCTCGGAGGCAGCGCAGCGCTCGTCGCCTTCGTGTCCTGCCTCGCCGCCACGTTGCATTGGGGTCTCGGCGCCATCGTGGGCGCGTTCCTCGCCCGGGAGGTCGGCCGCGTCGCGCGCAGGGAAGGGCGCGAGATTCACTACCCGCTCCTCGGCGCCGCCGCCTATTCGGGCTTCGCGGTCTGGCACGGCGGCCTCTCGGGCTCGGCGCCGCTGAAGGTCGCCGAAGAAGGGCATTTCGCCGCCGCGCGCGTCGGCGTGATCGGCGTCGAGCGCACGCTGCTTTCGCCCTTGAACCTCGCGATCACCGGCGGCCTCTTGGTCCTCATCCCGCTGCTCTTCTGGGCGATGGCGCCCAAGGAGCCCGTGCCGGCGCCTCCCTTCGACGCCGACGACACGGACGACGACATCCGGTTGGAGCAAACCGCGGTCGCGCGCCTGCAGCGCTCGCCTTGGTTCGGCGGCGTGGTCGGCGCCGCAGGCGTGGTCGTCGCCGTCGTCGCCCTCGTCGCTGACGAGCTCTCGTTCAACCTCGACTTCGTGAACCTCGTCTTCCTCTTCGCCGGCCTCGCCGCACAAGGAAGCGTCTCGCGCTACGTCGACGCGGTCGCCGAAGGTGCTCGAGGTGCCGGCGCCATCGTGGTGCAGTTCCCGCTCTACTTCGGCGTGCTCGGAGTCATGAAGGCGTCCGGGCTCATCCTCTGGCTCTCCGAGGGCTTCGTCGCCATCGCGTCGCGCGAGACCTTTCCCCTCTTCGCGTTCCTCGGAGCCGGCACCTTGAACCTCTTCGTGCCGAGCGGCGGTGGCCAATGGGCGGTTCAAGGGGAGCTCCTCTTCGGCGCGGGCGAGAAGCTCGGCGTCGATCCCGCGGTGACCGTGATGGCCTTCAGTTACGGCGACGCGTGGACCAACCTGCTGCAGCCCTTCTGGGCGCTGCCGCTGCTCGGCATCATGGGCCTGCGCGCCAAAGACATCGTCGGCTACACGGGCGTCGCGTGTCTGGCGATGGGCGCCTACGTCGCAATCGTGCTGGCGCTGATGACCTGACGCGAGGTCGTCAGCGAAACCAAAGCCGCGCCGCGCAACGTGGACGCGTTTCGCCCTCGACCTCGAGCCACACCCGCGCGCCACGCGTCTCGCCACGGCGCACGCGCTGCGCGAAGATCACGACCTCGTCGCCCGCGAAACACGGCTTTCGGTACGCCACGTCGAACCCCCGTCCGAGCCAGGGCTCGCCCCATGCGTCGAGCGCAACCTCTTCGAAGAGCCTCGGATAAGCGAGCGAATTGACGTGCTGGTTGCTGTCGGTGTGCACGAGCGAAAAGCGCATCGCGCGCCGCACCGGCTCGCCGTCGACGAGCCCCTCGTCGGCACGCAGCAAATCCTCCGGCTCCACCCACGGACGCTCCGCCTGCACCGCGAGCCCCTCGGGAAGCGCACGCACTCGACGCTCCTCGGGCGGCGCGAAGAGGCGCGTGAAGACATGCTCGCCGTAGACCCGTGCGACACGCTCCACCTCGCCGGCGCGTTCCACCTTCGCGAAGGTTCGCCCCCGTGGCCCTCGAAGCTCCGCCGTGAGCTCCAACAAGAAGCGGTCGCCACCCTTCGCGCGCGCGAGCGCCAACCCGAACGAGCCCGTCACTTCCGGCTCGGCCATCGTCGACAGCGGCGTCTCGTCGGCGGCCACGATCAGCCGCCGCAGGATCGGCAAGATGCCCTCCGCCTGAAGGCGCGCCGTCATCGCGTGGCGCACGAGCAACTGCCGCCAACAGATCTCGCTCATCGCGAAAGGCACGACGTCGGCCTTCATCCGACCGTCTTGCGCGAGGTCCTCGTAGCGAAGGCGAACGCGCCCCTCCTGCGTACGTTCGGGGTCACGGGCGACGTCGGGGAGCTCGGGCGCGTGCACCCTGCAGGTGTACTTCGCGTCGCTCCGCCGAGCCCGCCGAACGGTCCGTTCGTGCCCTAGTCCGCCCGGAAATTCGTTCCGGGTTGCCGTGGATGACTCGGCGTGGAGGTCGTTTGCCGCAACGGCTGGTCGCGCGAAGCGCCCGCGGTACTTTTTCAGCAGCCTGCCAAGACACAACTACGGGCTCGGAGGGCGAAGAGCCGAGCCATGACGCGGCTCCACCTCTCGCCACGCCAGCTCCCACACGAGGGCTTTCCGCGGGGCCTTCACGACTTGCCCGACCCGCCCGAACGGCTCTTCGTCGCGGGAGACCTCCCGGGAGCCGGCCTCTGCGTCGCCATCGTCGGAACCCGCGCCGCCGATCCCGAACCGCTTCGTTTCGCGCATCGCTTGGCGTTCGATCTCACGCGCGCCGGGGTCCTCGTGGTCTCCGGCGGCGCGCTCGGAATCGACGCCGCCGCCCACCGTGGAGCGCTCGACGCAGGAGGCCCGACCGTCGCGGTGCTCGCATCCGGGCTTCGTCGCGCGTACCCGCCGGAGCACGTGTCGCTCTTCGAGCAGATCGCCGAGCAAGGCGCGCTGCTCTGCGAGTACGAGGACGTCAAACCGCATCGGGGCCGCTTCCTCGAGCGCAACCGCCTCGTCGCTGCGATGTGCGATGCCGTCGTCGTCGTTCAGGCCCCCGACCGGAGCGGCGCGTTGAACACCGCCGCCACCGCACGCGCGCTCGGTCGCCTCGTCTTCGCGGTGCCCGCCGCGCCTTGGGACCTTCGCGCGCGCGGAAGCACGTCGTTGCTGGTGAAGAGCGGAGCGCTCGCGCTGCAATCCGCGGCCGACGTGTTGGAGCTGCTCGACCCTACGCTTCCCATTCCGGTGATCTCGCGTGAGGCCTCCGGGTCGGGCTCGCCAAGCCGAGCGCGACAGCCACGGGCGCCCCGTACCAATCCGAGCATCCTGTCAGACGCCGCGAAGGCTCCGGCAGCTCCTGCCTCCGAGCCGCGACGCCGCCCGACGTTCTCCCCGAACGCGGAGCGGGTCCTCGCGCACCTCTCGGCCTCGCCGACCCAACGCGACGCGCTCGTCGCATGCACCGGCCTCTCGGTACCCGCGCTCCAAAACGCCTTGCTCGAGCTGATCCTCGCCGACGAAGCGCGCGAGCTGCCCGACGGACGCGTCGCGCTCGCCGGCGTCCGTTGAGGGGTCACGAGAACGTCGCCGAGCCACGAGCTCGAGGCGGGGGCGGAGCGAGGGCGGAGCGCCGGGAGGTCCAGCAGAACCCCGCGACCTCCGAAGTGGCTGAGCGGAGCGAAGTCCGAAAGGCGCTTTTCGAGCCGACCGAAGGTCGTGCGACTCGGCGCCTCGTGAGGTCGCCGTCAGACGAGCGAACCAATCAAGCGGAGGTCGCCCTGCTCGACCGGACAGAGCGGAGCCCGCGCCCCGCACACGCCGCCCCCTCGACTGCGCTCGAGCACACGACGCCCACGAGGGGATGGACGAGCTCAGTTCATCTCGGCCGCGACCGCGCGCAACACGTCGTCGATCAACTGCCGCGCCGCGCCTTGTTTCCCGCGAATGCCGTTGGCGAGGTAGCTGAACCTCACGACCCGCTCGCGATCCCCCGCGGCGACCAGGAAGCCGCTCAGCGCGATGGCGTCGTTCAACGTGCCCGTCTTCGCCCGCACGATCACCCCGCTCGGCAAATCGGAGAGCCGGCGCCGCAAGGTTCCGTCGACCCCGCCAATGGCCAAGTGCGCCAGGTATTCGGCGCGCACCCGCGGCTCTTGGTAGACGTACCCGAGGAGCTGCACCAAGTGCCGCGGCGCGATGCGATTTCCCTCGAAGAGCCCGGAGCCGTTGACGATCGTCGCGGCCCCACGCGGCACCCCCGCGCGCTCCAGCACCGATTGGCAGACCTCCGCCCCTCGCGCGCTCGTGGCGGGCGTCGCCCGATGCGCGCCGATCGCCTTGAGGATCATCTCCGCGTAGAAGTTGTCGCTGTCCTTGCCGACTGGATGCAGCAGCTGCGCGAGCGAGGGCGACTCGTGATCGGCCAGCAGCGCCAGGCCGTCGGGCCCTCTCCCGAGCCCCACGCGGCGCCCTCCACGAATGCCCACGCGATCGAGCGCGTCGACCATCGCGTGCCCCGCGTAGACGAGCGGATGTTCGATGCGACGTCGGTAGCCGACCCCCACGAGCCCCGCCGGCATCGTCCCGCGGAGCACGAGCTGCATGCGCCCGTCCTCGAGCGCGCGCTGCGAAGCGATCACGTTCGGCGCACCGCTCTCGGTCGTGGTCATGCCGTTGTCGACCTCGAAGTAGCCACTCGCCGCGAGGCGCACCGCGGCGGGTGCACCCACCGAGGGCCCCGGCAACACACGCAGCACGAACGACGATTGATCCACCGCCACCGCACCGACCGCCGCGCGGAAGGCCGCGGTCTCGTTCGGCTGTTGCTCGAAGGCCGGAGGCAGAATCTGATCGTCGAAGAAGCTCCCATCCACCCAGATGCGATCGACGGCACGAACCCCGCGATCCGCCAGCGCGTCGGCGAGCTCCCACAGATGCACGTGCTCCAGGCTCGGATCCCCCTCGCCACGGAGCACGAGGTCGGCGATGCGACCGTTCTCGATGCGCCCGAAGAGCTTCGTGTGCATCCGATGGTCGGGCCCGAGCTCGAGCAGGGCGGTGGCCGCGGTCACGAGCTTCTGGTTCGACGCCGGGTTTCGTGGCGTGTCGGGCGAGAGCGCGTAGATCTCCCGATCGCCTTCCATCACCAGCAGCCCGACGCCGTCGCCGAGCGCCGCCTGCCGAACGAGGTCCGCGATACGCCCCCCGAGCGGCGTGCTCTGCGCTTGCGCCCCGGTCGAGAGGCCGAGCCAAAGCCACATCGCGAGCGCGGAGCAAAGTCGTGAGCGCATGGTCGCGACGTAGCAGCGCATCCCGCGGCCAGGCAACCGTGCTGGCTTTCGCGGCGCTGCTCGCCTGCTCGCCGGAGCGGCCGGGAGACGACGAAGGCGCGCTCCGGGTCGTGCTACCCCGAGAGGTCGCGGACCTCGATCCACGTTTCGTCACCGACCCCTACGGGTTGAAGATCTCTCGCCTGATCTTCGCCTCGCTGGTGACCCTCGACCCCTCGACCCTCGAGGTCGTCCCCGACCTCGCCGAGTCTCTCGAGCGCCTTCCCGACGAAGAGGGCCGCCCCGTCTACGAAGCCACGCTTCGACCGAACCTGCGTTTCTCCGACGGCAGCGTGCTCGACGCGCAAGACGTCGTCGCGACCTTCGACGCGCTTCGTTCCCCGGAGCTCGGTTCCGTCTTCTCGCGCAACTACGCCCGCATCGTGGAGGTCGTCGCAAAGGACGCGCTCCACGTGCGTTTCGTGCTCGACGCCGCCCACGCGACCTTTCCCACCGATCTCGAGATCCCGATCGTGCGCGCCGAAGACGCGAGCCGTCGTCTGGCTTGGCGAGACGAGCCGCCCGTCGGCGCCGGTCCTTACGTGCTCGCGCGCGGAAGCGACGGAACGCACCTCGTGCTGCAGGCGAACCCCCACTGGCATCGCGGCGCACCGGTGCATGCGCGTCTTCGTTTCGACGTCGTGCGCGACGACAACACCCGCGCGCTGCGTCTGCTCGGCGGCAAGGCGGACCTCGCGCTCAACGCGATCCCTCCCATCCTCGTGCCGCTCTTCGAGTCCGACCCGCGCTTCGAGGTGCGCACCTCACTCGGCGTCGGCACCACCTACCTCGGTTTTCACACCGAGCGTGTCCCCCTCGAAGTGCGGCGCGCGATCGCGCTCGCCATCGATCGACGCGCGCTCGTCGACGCGAAGCTCGGCGGGCACGCGACCGTGACCGAGTCGTGGATCCCCCGCGCGCATTGGGCCGCGACGGACCTCCCCCCGCGCGCCTTCGACCCCGACGCGGCGCGGTCGCTGCTCCCGCGCGACGTCCCACCGCTCGTGCTCCGCGTGAGCTCCGATCGATTTCGCGTGTCGGTCGCACGCGCGATCGCCGCGATGCTCTCGGAGGTCGGCTTGCGCATCGAGGTTCGACCGAGCGAGCCCGGCACCTTGATCGAGGATTTGAACGAAGGTCGCTTCGATCTCTGCCTCCTTCAGGTTCCGGAGGTGATCGAGCCGCACGTCCTGAGCTGGTTCTTCGGGTCCGATCGCGTGCCGGGGGAAGGGCTCGGCGGCGCAAATCGCTGGCGCCTTCGTGACGCGGAGCTCGACGCGGCGCTCGAAGCCGGTCGCGTGGCGCGCAACACCGCCGAGCGCATCACGGCGTACGAGACCGCGCAACGCCGCCTCTACGAGACGCTCCCGGTCCTGCCGCTCTGGCAGGAAGAAAACCTCGCGGTCGTGCGTCGTGGGCTCGCGTTCGACGTACCTCGCGACGGTCGCTTCGGACGACTCGCGCACCCCTGACCTTTCGTCCGAAGAGGGCGCGCAACACGGCGCCGATGAGAAACGACTCGTACCCCCGCGCACGTCCGCGTGTGGTTCCGGCGGATCGTTCGAAGCTCGAATCGGACGGCGTCCGACACGCGCGCCGCCGCTTTCCTCCGGACGGCGACCTCCACGCGCGTGTGGTCTGCGCAAACCGGTGTGCTCGTGCTTGCTCTCGTCGATCGAACTGGGCAGCTTCGAGGCATGACTTGGCGTCGCTTCTGCGTCTTCGTGTCCCTGCTCTCGATGGCCTGTGGCGGAGGGAGCGGCTCGGCGGACTCCGGACTCGACGCAGCCCTCGACGCGAACCTCGCCGACACCGGGACCGATGCGTTCGTGGTGCTCGACGCGGGCCTGGACGCTCCCCCCGACGACGCGGGAACCGACGCACCCGAAGGCCCGAGCTGCCTGGACACGCACGAGGCGGGCGACGAAATCATCGACGCCGATCATTGCAACGTCTGCACCTGCCAAGAGGACGGGAGCTTTGCGTGCACCGATCGCGTCTGCCCGGAGACGCTCCTCGGCGGCTGCGATTACGACGGCACGACGCACGACTACGGCGCGCGTTTTCCCGCCACCGACGGCTGCAACGAATGCGTCTGCGCCGCGAGCGGCCTCGCGTGCACCCGCCGCGAGTGCAGCGAAGCGGAGGAGGGCGCCATCCTGCTCGAAGCGCTCGACCAGCCCTGCGGTCGCGAAGGCTTCACCGCGCAATCGGTGCTTCAAGGCATCCCCTACACCGAGCTCACCGCGCCTTTCGTCTACCAACGCGACGGAACGCTCTACCCCGAGACGCTGCCCGACACCGAGCTGACGCTTCGTCTGCAATACGTCGGAGGCTTCCTCGTCTGCCGCATTCCGAGCGAAGACCAGGTCGCGATGGACCTCGAAATCGCCGCGCGTTGGCAGACCGCCGACGGCGCGTTCGACGAGGTCCTTCACGCCTACCTGCGTCGCAACGACTTCGGCTTCGTGGACGCCTGGACCACGGTCGCGTCGCGCCAACACGACGTCTTGGTCGGCACCTACACGCCCGATTGCCTCGACCCGGGCAGCCTCTCGTTCGCCGCGCAGGTGAACGCGGACGGCAGCGCGTCGGCGACCATCGCCAAGACGTGCGAGATCGACATCGGTCTCACGGTCGGCGAAGCGACACGCGACCCGAGCTGAGCTCGAAGCACGTCGAACTGGGGTGTTCCAAGGCCCAGCCCGAAAGCGAGGGGCGGGGACGGCGCGCCAACGAACGAGCACCCGTGCCAACACGTTGGCAATCCGCCGACGAAGTGGCGCCCTGACCCCTAGGGGGTTCCGTTTTCGCGTCCAGCGCACTAAGCCTTCCCCTCACGACGACGCTCGGGAGGATCGGGCGTCGCGGCTCTGCGCCCCGAGCGGGCCTTTTCGCTCCGGAGCCAAGCGCGCGACGCTGCCGACCTCGGGCCGACCCACTCGAACGAGTCACTGCCCCCAAGTCAGGAGTCCCCGATGAACTTCGAAGTCGAAGCGCTGCCCTACGCCAAGGATGCCCTCGCCCCCGCCATGAGCGAGGAGACCCTCAACTTCCACTACGAGAAGCACCACAAGGGCTACATGACGAAGCTCAAGGCGGCCCTCGAAGGCACGCCCGACGCGGAAAAGAGCCTCGAGGACATCGTCAAGAGCGCCACCGGCGGCAACTTCAACAACGCCGCGCAGGTCTGGAACCACACCTTCTTTTGGAAGGGCATGAAGCCGAACGGCGGCGGAGCCCCGAGTGGCGCGGTCGCCGACCTCATCCACAAGAGCTTCGGGTCGTTCGACGGCTTCAAGGAGCAGTGGGTCGCCAAGGCGAGCGGCCAGTTCGGCTCCGGCTGGGCCTGGCTCGTCCTCGACGGCGGCGAAGGCAAGATCGTCACGACCGGCAACGCGGAGACGCCGCTGACCACGGCCGCCAAGCCGCTCCTCACGATCGACGTGTGGGAGCACGCCTACTACATCGATCACCGCAACGACCGCGCCGCCTTCATCAAGGTCTGGCTCGACAAGCTCGTGAACTGGGACTTCGCGAACGCGAACCTCTGATCCTCACGCGAACTCGCGAAGGCGCCCCCGGAGAACCGAGGGCGCCTTCGTCGTTCCGTCGTCTCGGCGATCGCGGGCGCGCGGAGCCTGGCCCACCCCGTCCCATGGCGACGCCGCCGTTGGAGTCGGGTCCGGGCCCATGGAATCCGGAGGTCGCTCGAAAGCGAGGCTCGGGGCGCCTCTCGAATCCGCGGCGACCACCGGAGCGGGAAGGGCGCCCTCCAAGACTGTACCTCGGAAGCGAGCGCGGTTCGTTTCGCGAAGGTCACGGACGTGACGCTGCCGGGAAGAACCATGCTCGTGCTTGCCGCCCCCCCGGCCACCCGCTACCAAGGGAGCTTCGCCTCGGCACGGGTTGTGCGGTCCGGGGCCTTCGGAGGAGTGACGATGAAGCGTTTCCACGTCCTTACTTGTGTCCTCGGCCTGGCCCTCGCTCTCGGCGGCTGCGGCGACGACGACACCCGTCCGGAAGACTCCGGCCCGGGCACCGACACCGGCCCGCGCCCGGACACCGGCCCCACGCCGGACGGCGGCGGTGAGTGCGTGATGAGCGCCGACGAAAGCGGCTTCGAGCAGTGCAACGACGGCTGCGACAACGACGGCGACGGCTTCGCCGACTGCGGCGACACCGGAGACTTCGGTTGCACCGGCGCCGCCTGCGCCCCCGTTTGCGAGACGACCGGCCCCGAGAACACGATGGAGGCCTGCACCGACGGCTGCGACAACGACGGCGACGGCTTCGTCGACTGCCGCGACCGTGACTGCAGCGGCTTCTGCCCGAGCGAGCGCAGCAACGTCGCGTGCTCCGACGGCATCGACAACGACGGCAACGGCTTCACCGACTGCGAGGACTTCTCCTGCTTCGACGGCCGCATGGAGCCGGCCATCGGCCTCAACGTCTGCCTCCGAGAGATGACCAACGCGGCCTGCAGCGACGGCATGGACAACGACGGCGACGGCATGACCGACTGCGCCGACGACAGCTGCCAGGGTGACGGCATCGTCGTGTGCGACGGCGCCACCGCGACCGGCGCGACGGAAGCGCAGTGGCCCGCGATGATCGCGGCTCAGTGCGAGAACGACATGGACGACGACGGCAACGGCTTCGGCGACTGCGCCGACTTCACCTGCGTCTTCTTCCACGCCCCGTGCCGGGCGCTCCCCCCGGAGCAGGGCAACGGCGCCTGCAGCGACGGCATGGACAACGACGGCGACGGCCTCGCCGACTGCGCCGACCCGGGCTGCAGCCCGACGCGCAACGAGTCGATCGTCGTGTGCGACGCCGAAGGCAACGCCGTTGCGTTCGCCGACGCTGCCGCGATCACCGTTGCCGCGAACCTGCGTTGCTCGGACACGATGAACAACGACGGAAACATGAGCTCCAGCGGCATGCCCTTCACCGACTGCGGCGACCAATCCTGCGCCCGCGACGAGCTCGTCACGGCCTGCGACACCACCGGCGAAGGAAACACGCGCAGCTGCGACGACGAGATGGACAACAACAGCAACACCTTCGTCGACTGCAATGACAACGCGTGCAGCCGCAACCCGAACCCGGCGGTCTGCGCCGACTTGGAGAAGGGCATGGCGGAGTGCAGCGACGGCATGGACAACGACGGCAACGGCTTCCCGGACTGCAACGACTTCTCGTGTCAGCCCCTGGACGTCTGCTCGGGCCGACTCAGCCGCATGTGATCTTCGACTGCCAATGAAGAGGCCCGCTTCGGCGGGCCTTTTTTGTTGGACGCGCACAACCAATGGCGCGACCGTCCGACGGTGCCGCTCATGAATACCGCGGTCTTCTCGCACTGTTGGTTTTCGGCTGCGGCTCCGCCGGAGGAGTGGAGTGCGCACCGCTCGTTCGAGAGGGGTCACGCTGCGTCTGTCCGGCGGGCACGACTCCCGTCGACGATTGGACCTGCGAGCTCCCTGACGGCGGCAGCCTCGTTCGCGATGGTCGTCCCGATTCGGGGATCGACGGCTCAACCGTGCTGGACGGTGGCTCCGTGTTGGATGGAGGGGAGGATGCCGGCACTCCGGACGGTGGGAGCGATGCCGCAATCGACGCACCAGTTTCGCCCGCGGACCTTCTGATTGCGTGCATGACGCCACCGAGCGTGGTCGGCATGGGCGACGATGTGGCGGTGGAGTACGAGGTGCTCAATCTCGGCTCAGAGAGCGCACGGGATTTCGTGGTTCGTCTCGTCGCGCCCGCGGGATCGCGACTCGGCATGGGGGGCGCTCCCGCGACTCTCGCGGAGGAGCGTGTACTTCTGTTGAGCGGTGGCGGGAGCCGAATGGGAACCCTGCGGTTCGTGGTGCCCGCGCGCATCGCCAATGGGGATAGCCCCATGGATTGCCTGGTCGATGCCGATGATACGGTTCCGGAGTCAGACGAGACCAACAACGCGGACCGCAAGCTTCTCACCGCGACGGGCCGCGCTGCTCTGTCAGTGGAAGGGACCATTCCGGCATCGCTGACCGAAGGTCTCCGCCTCGATTTCACGATCACCAACTCCGGTCCGGTGACGTCGCCCGAAGTTCAGTGGCAGTTCAACGGAGAAATCGGAGGCTCCGCGTTCACCATGGACGGCTGCGAAACCAACGTGGACTGCCCGATTCTCGGGCCGGGCCAAACCGCCCGTGTTCGGCCCTACGCCGCGATCCCAACCGGAGGCGGCACCGGTACGGCGACCTTTGCCGCGGGGTCCGCCATCGTCAGTCGTTCCGGCGTGACCTACGTCCCGTGATCAGAATCGCTCGAACCCGTACCCGACGTGCAACCCCACCGTCAGGTACACGGGGTCGATCCCGTTGGTCGCCAGCGAGAAGGGCAGCACGTACGCGCGGACGTCGAGACCCACGAGCCAATCGCGCGTGACGAGCCAGTCGAGCCCCAGCACCGCGTGAATCGCGAGGTCCACGCCGAAGGCGCCGTCGCGAAGGGTGCCGATGCCGTCGACTCCGAGACCGAAAAACGGAACGATCTCGAGGATGTCGAACGCGTACGTCGTTTCGAGGCCCACGATCCCGACGTGAAGCATCTCGCTCGCGGGGTGAAAGACCCACTCGACCCGCGGGGTGAGCGTCCAGGCGTCGTTCAGCCCGATGCCCACGTCCACCGCGAGCCGGGCGCCGTGGGTGGGCAGATCGGGGTTCGCGAGCACCACGCCATACCCCGTCCCGATTGAGAGCGTGACCTCGTCCTCGTAGGCCGACGCGGTCGAGGGAAGGGCGACCACGCCGAGCACCGCGAGGGCCGCGAACGACCGAAGAAATCCGGGATACCAGCGGGCGAGGGCAGGGCGCACGGCGGGATGCTGACACGCGAGGGCGCCCCTCGCTTCCGTTCCGCGTCTCCCACCGGAATGCGGGACATTCCGAGCCGTTGACTGCCCCGTTGGGGCGTGCCATGCCCGCAGCCGAATTCCCGCGCGCCGTCCGTCGAAACGTCTTTCGAAGGCCGGCCCTCCGCAGGGTCTGAACCGGACCCTCCCACCGCGACACGGTGGACCGTGACGTAGGCCGCGAGACGCGGCCCTTTCTTGGAGACGAGCCTTGGCGAACGACGACGAGAAGCGCACCCCCGAGGACGCCGAAGAAGAGCGCGAAGCGCCCGAAGGCACCGACGAGGAGCAGCACGACGACGCGGAGACCGACGAGGACTCCGACGACGAAGGCGACGACTCGGAGGACGAAGGCGACGCCGAGGGCGACGACGAGGACGCGGACGAAGGCGACGACGAGAGCGACGCCGACGAGGCCCCCGCGAAGTCGAAGGACGGCGCCAAGAAGAAGACGGGCCGCAAGCACAAGGGCTCGTCCAAGATCTCCGCAGGTCAGCGTCTCGCCGCGGCGAAGGCCGCCAAGGCCGCCAAGAAGATCGCGCAGCGCGGCAAGGAAGCGGAGGTCGTCGAAGAAGAGGCGATCGAGACCGCCACCGTCGCGAGCACCTGGCTCGACCGCAATCGCACGAGGCTGCTCGGCGCATTCGCGGCGGTGCTGCTGGTCGGCGGGCTCTTCTTCGGCATCCAGTCGGTGCAGAAGAAGTCGGCCGCGGAAGCCTCGGGTCTCCTCTGGGAGGCCACCGAGATCCTGAACGCGCCGATTCGCGCCGAAGGGGAAGAAGCAGAAGAGGGCGCCGACGAAGACGAGCCCTCGTACACCTCGATCGCCTCGCGCGCCGATGCCGCGCTCGCGAAGCTCGACGAGCTCTTCGCCTCACACGGCGATTCGGAAGCCGCAGCGTGGGGTCACCTCGAGCAGGGCCGCGCGCTCTACCAGAAGGGCGAGCACGCCGAGGCCCGCGCCGCGTTCGAGACGGCGCTCACCCAGGGTGGCGAAGCGCTCGCGCCTCGCGCGCTCGAGGGCATCGCCTTCACCTTCGAGTCGGAGGAGAACTGGGACGAGGCCGTCGCGCGCTTCGAGCAGCTTCGCGAAGAGGGCGGCGCCCTGCAGATCCTCGCGGACTACCACCTCGCGCGCATCCACCTCGCCAAGGACGAGGAAGATCCGGCGAAGACCAAGCTCCAGGCCGTGCTCGAAGCGCTCGGCGAAGAAGACGCGCCCGAGCTCGCCTACGTGCGTGACCAGGCCGAGCTTCGTCTGATGGCGATCGACTCGAGCCTCGTGCAGCGCGACGCGGCCAACCAGATGGACCCGGCGGAGATGCAGCGGCTCATCGAGCAGCTCACCCGCCAGCAACAGCAGCAGGGCGGCACGCCGTGAAGCGTCGGGTCGCCTGGACGCTCGCGACCCTCGGCACGGCCTCCCTCGGCGCCGTCGCGGGATGCGGCGGGACCACGTCGCCCTACGACTTCGACGTGCTCGGTGTCTCCCGCGCCGAAGCCACACCGGTCACGGGCAGCCACCTGAGCGTGCGATGGAGCCGGGTGCTTCGTCCGCGCCTCGGCGGCCCCTACACCCCGGTCGAGAACGCCGCCGCCGCGATCGACATGCGCCGGCAGCGCGTCTTCGTCGGCTCGTCGCAGGGCATGTTCTTCGCGTTCGACGGCAACGACGGGCGCGAGATCTTTCGCTACGACCCCGAGGCGGGGGTCGAGGCCGAAGCGGTGGTCGACGAAGCGTGGGGCGACGTCTACCTGGCCTCGGACGACGGTCGGATCCACGCGCTCTCGGGCCGAACGGGCGAAGCGCGCTGGAAGGCGCCCGTCGGTGGCTCCGTACGTCAGACCCCGCGTCTCGGTGAGGACGCGATCTACGTCGTCACCGAAGAAGATCGCGTCGTCGCGATCTCGCGCGAAAACGGCGAGGTTCTCTGGACCTACCAGCGCGAAGTCGAGGTCGAGCTCGCGATCTCCGGCCACGCGGGGCTCACCGTCTCCGAAGACGGCCGCGTGCTCTATACGGCGTTCACGGACGGCACGATCGTCGCGCTCGACGCGACCGACGGATCGCTGAAATGGGAGCGACCGACGGTGCTCGACGACGAGGCGCCGGACGAAGGCGACGCGGTTCGTTTCTACGACGCCGACGTCACCCCCATCGAGGTCGGCGAGGTCGTCTACGCGGCGAGCTTTCGAACGGGTCTCTACGCCCTCGAACGGAGCAGCGGCACGGTGCTCTGGCGCGAGCCGCTTGCGGGCGTCGTCGCGCTCGCGGCGCATGACGACAAGCTGCTCGTGTCGAGCAGCGTGTATGGCGTGGTCGCGCTCGACCGCGAGACGCGTGAGGTTCGTTGGCGTCGACCGCTCGAGCGCGGCGCGCCGGGTCAGCCGGTCGTGACGCCCACGGGCCTCGTGCTGGTGGCGGAATCGACGGGCTCGCTGCTCGTCCTCGAGCTGCGCACGGGTCGCGAGGTCGGCCGTCTCGACGCGGGTCGCGGTTTCGGTGCGAGGCCCTCGATGGCGGGCCGGTACGGTTGGATCCTCTCGAACGGTGGCCAGCTCTTCGCGTTCGAGATCTGACGACGTCGCCGAGAACGAACGGAACGAGCCCCGGCGCCAACGCTCCGGGGCTCGTTCGCGTTTGCGATTCGCTCACGCCGCGAGGTGGTCGGAGCCGATGCGAAGCGGGAGCGCCATCGTGTTGAAGTAGCTCTCGACCGCGCAGATCCACACGAGCTCGACGATCTCGCGTTCGTCGAACGAGCGACGAAGGCGCTCGAAGACCGCGTCGGGGACGTGGAGCGACTCCGCGACCGCCGCGGCGTACGCGAGCGCCGCACGCTCGCGCTCGTCGAAGCAGGGCGACGTCTCGAACTCGGAGAGCGCCGCAAAACGCTCGCGACCCAGCTTCGCGCGAAGCGCCTCGGCCAACGAGAGATCCGCGCAGAACGTGCATCCACGCCAACCGGCCAAGCCGACCCGCACGAGGTGCTGGGTGGTGGCGTCGAGCTTCAAGAAGCGTGAGAGCACGGCGACCATCGTGACGGTCACCCACGCCAGGGCCGGCGCGCGTGGGTAGAGGATACGAAAGCCGGTCGGCACTTTGCCGAAGCGCTGGCGCGACCCGAAGAAGATCAGCCGTGTGAGCAGGCCGCGCGGACGGTCCAGCGGCGGGAGCGGATGGACGCCGTGCTCGCTTCGAGACGGGGTCGAAGCGTCCGAAACGGAAGGGCGCGAGGAGAGGGTGTCGGTGGTCATGTCGCTGCCACGCGCGAGGGCCCCCCCGCGTTACGGCGTCACGCTCCCAGGGGGTCAAACTCGGACCGTGGCTCGGCTCTCCAAGCTCAGCTCGGCCCGGACGAGCTCGTGGGCTCGGTTTTCCAAGCTCAGCTTGGCCCGGGCATGAGCTGAGACGTTTTTCCGAGCTCAACTCGGCCCGGACGAGCTCGTGGGTTCGGTTTTCCAAGCTCGACTCGGCCCGGACGAGCGCGTGGGTTCGGTTTCCCAAGCTCAGCTTGGCCTGGGCGTGAGCTGAGACGTCTTTTCCAAGCTCAACTCGGCGCGGACACCAACCGTGGGCTCGATTCCCGGACACCAACCGTGGGCTCGATTCCCAAGTTCAACTCGGCGCGGACCCGACCGTGGGCTCGAATTCCAAGCTCAACTCGGCGCGGACACCGACCGTGGGCTCGACTTCCAAGTTCAACTCGGCGCGGACACCGACCGTGGGCTCGAACTCCGAGTTCAACTCGGACACCGACCGTGGGCTCGAACTGCAAGTTCAACTCCGCTCGTGGGCGTCGCTTCCAAGCTCGACTCGGTCTGCTCTCCGATCGGAGCATGGGTTTCCAGGTCGACCAGCCAGCCAACGGGTCGTCGCCCCGTACCGCGTGGGGGTGCCTTCGGCCGAAGGAGAGCCGAACGGAGCGCTGATGTAACGCCTCGAGCTCCCGAGACGTGTCACCCCGCGAGGTGACACGATGCACGCGACGATGAAGCAGGCGACTCCGAGCTCGGGCGACAGGGCGGTGCTCTTCGGCCTCTGCTACCGGATGCTGGGCTGCGCCGCCGACGCGGAGGACGTGGTTCAAGAGGCGCTCACCCGGCTCGTGGAGCGACCGCCGGTGGACCTGGAAGCGCCGCTCCGCCCGTGGCTGGTCCGGGTGGCCACGAACCTCTGCCTCGACGCGCTTCGGCGGCGCAAGGTTCGCGGCGCGTACTTCGGACCCTGGTTGCCGGGCGCGGTGGAGGACACGCGCCTCGAAGACTTCGCGGGGCCCGAGGCGCGCCTTTCGTCGATGGATTCCGCACGGGTGGCGTTCTTGGTCGCGCTCGAGCGCCTGGATCCGCGCTCTCGGGCGGTCCTGATCCTTCGAGATGCCATGGGGCTCGACGGACCGGAGTGCGCGGATTTGCTGAACATTTCGGAAGGAAACATTCGGGTCATCCTTCATCGCGCCCGACGTGCCGTGGCCGACGCGGAATCGAACGAGCCTTCGGAGTCCCGCTTTTCACGTCAGGCGGAGCTTCTTCGGAGGCTGCTCGCTGCCATCGCGGTCCAAGACGCGGCGACGGTGGCGGCGTTGCTCACGGAAGACGCGGTCTCGCTTCACGACGCCAACGGCGAGTACACGGCCGCGGTCCGTCCGCTGCGCGGCGCCGCCCAAATCCTCGAGCTCTACGGGCGCATCGGCCAGCGAGGAATCCGAGCGTGGACCGAGGTTCGCTACAACGGCGAGCCGGCCATCGAGATCGACTACGAGCCGACGCCCAAACTCGCATCGCGCGCCGTCATCCGGCTGGTCGTCGCGGGCGACCGCGTCGAGGCGATCCATGTCTTGCTCGCACGACGCAAGCTGCCGCCGCGTGACTGATTGAACTCGCATCGCGCTCCGTCATCCGGCTGGTCTTCGCCGGCGACCGGGTCGCGGCGATCCATGTGTTGCTCGCACGACGCAAGCTGCCGCCGCGGGACTGATCGGGCCCGGCGACGGTCGCGAATCCGGGACGACGGATCACGAGCACACCATCCAGGATCCCCGATGAGCCATACGTGATTACGGTCGACTCCCAAATGATCCGGGATTCAGTCTCGGGTTGCGGCGTCGGTCGGAGGGTCACACCACCTTTCCTCAACCCAATCCGTAATTTCGTAGAAGATGGATTATGTAAACTCGCTCTTTGTGATTTTCAGGGATTTGGGTGCCTCTCCGTGATCCACTGGCCTCTCCGGTCTCGTGTCGGCGTATCACCCGGGATCACCCTCGGCTCGAGACTGATCGCTCTTGATACACAGAAGATCACGCCGCATCTCGAGCCTCATCACGGAAGTTGGAACGGCGTGGCTCCGAACCTGCCGTGCTCAGCGTCGAGCTACATACGGCGTCGAGCGACGCGGAGTTCGCCCGGATACCCAAAGGATCCGATCGCATCCCGAGCCTTTACAGCGTCGAGCGACGCGGAGTTCGAGGATCCGATCGTATCCCGAGGCTCACAGCGTCGAGGGGCGCGAAGTTCGCCCGAGGTGTCTGACGAGCGTTGGGATTCGATTGCGCCCTTCTCTTCGGGCTTCGCGCACCATCCGGGACCCTCCCGGTGGAGAGCGCGAAAGTGCGACGCGCTCAGACGGGCGCGAATCCACGCACGACGCGGTGGACACTCGGCTCGTTCGGATCCCGGCGGAGGACCGCGACGAGCTGGCCATCGTGCAGCGCGGCCACCTCGTCGCCTTCGACCCCGTGGATGCGTCGACCGCAGCGGGCCGCTTCGGCGGCGCCTTCGGTCAACGTCGCAGCCGGCAGCAAGCGCGTCGCCGCGTCCGGGAGGCTGAGGAGCTTCGCATCGGCCAAGCCCTCGAGCGTCACCGCCGCGCCGAGATGGAAGCGGCCGCTGGCGGTTCGCCGAAGGGACGTGAGATGCCCGAGGGTCCCGAGCCGAGACGCGAGGTCGCGGCCGAAGGAGCGGACGTAGAAACCTTTGCCCGACCGAAGTCGAAACGCGACGTCCGGCGCTCGATAGTCCAGCACCTCGACTTCGTGCAGGACGACGTCTCGCAGCGGTGGCTCGACGGCCTCCCCTCGACGGGCTCGCGCGTGAAGTCGAACGCCGTCGACTTTGATCGCGCTGACGGCGGGGGCGCGTTGCGCGTGCGGACCGACGAACGCGTCAGCCGCGTGCTGAATGTCCGCGAGGGTCAGCTCCGGCACCGCGGTGGTCTCGGTGATCGCGCCGTCGGCGTCGAGGCTGTCCGTCGCCGTGCCGAGGCGAAGCGTCGCCTCGTAGGACTTGTCGTCGGCCGTGAGCCACGGCACGAGCTTGGTGGCTTCGCCGAGCGCGAGAACCAGGACGCCCGTCGCCATCGGATCGAGCGTGCCCGCGTGTCCCACCGCCCGGGTGCGGAACGCGCGACGCACTCGGGACACCACGTCGTGCGAGGTCATTCCGGGTGGCTTGTCGATCACCAACACGCCGTGCGGGGCGTCGCTCATGACGCGGTCACATCTCGGCGAGAATCGAAGACGCCTCGCTCAGCACACGCTTTCGCGTGGCCTCGAGGCCCTCGTGGAGCTGAGCGCCGGCCGCCGCGCGATGCCCGCCGCCTCCGAGCGCCGTCGCGAGCTTGGCGACGTCGGCGGCGCCACTCGAACGCAAGCTGAGCTTCGTGTCGAGGCCGCCCTTTTCCGCCGGGAACTCCCAGAGCAGGACCGCGACTTCGACGCCGCGCAGCATGCGGCCGTAGTTGACCATGCCCTCGACCATGTCGTCGTCGGCGCCCGTGTGCGCGAGCATGTCGCGGGTCACACGGAGCAACGCCACACGGCCGTCTTCGAAGAGCTCGAGGGTCTCGAGGACCTCGCCGAGCAAACGAAGTCGCGCCGGCGGCCATCCCTCGAAAAGCTCGTACGCGGTCTGCCACGCGTCGGCGCCACGCTCGAGCAACTCGGCGCCGAGCCGCAACGTCTCGGGCGTCGTCATCGCGTAGCGAAAGCCCCCCGTGTCCGCGACGAGCGCCGCGTAGAGTGGCGCGGCGGCGGCTTCGGGAACGGGGCGCGCACCGAGCTCGGTCGCCAAACGCATCACGACCTCGGCGGTCGAGCACGCGTCGCATTCGCGGCAGACCACGTCGCCGACGTCGTCGTGCGCAGCGTGGTGATCGACGACCACCAAGGGGCCGGCGCCGCCTTTCGGGATCCCTCGCGGCAGCAGTGCGCGTGCGGCGGTGTCCATCACGAAGGTCGCGTCGAACTCGCCGTCCGGCAGCTCGCGCTCGACCCGACCGACCGCGAAGAACATCAGGTTCGGCGCGAGGTTCTCGGGCACCCACACGTGGGCTTCTTTGCCGAGCGAGCGAAGGATCTCGGCCAAACCGATGGCCGAGCCGAGGGCATCGGCGTCGGGGCGGCGATGGCAGGTGACGAGGAAACGGCGACCTTCGCGCACGATGCGAAGGGTGTCGGCTCTGCTCACGACTCGTCCTCCTGCGAGGATTCGCGACGTTCGGCGTCGATCTCGTGCAACGCACGTTCGATGCCTTCGACCCGATCGATGAGCTCGTCCCAGTGGAAGTCGAGCTCCGGCGTGCGACGAAGCCGAAGCTTGGGCCCGAGCTCCCGCCGAAGGAACCCCGCTGCGCGTTGAAGCGCTCGGACCACGCGGCCGCGTCGTGCTTCGTCGGCTTCGCCGAGCACCCGGACGTAGACCCGCGCGATCGAGAGGTCGTCCGTGACCTTCACGCCGGAGACGATGACGTCTTTGGCGTCGGGGTCCCGGAGCTTACCGCGGATCAACAGATCGGCGATCTCCATGCGGAGCTGCTCGCCGACGCGATCCGATCGTTTGCCCTCTTTCATCCTTCTTCCTCGTCGTCCGACTCGAAGTCGGCCCAGGAGCGCGTCGGGGCTCGCACGTCGTCGGCTCCACGATCGAACGCGCCGGCGTGGAGGACCTGCATCCGAACGCGCTCGATGGGAGCGAGCCCGGAGGCCTCCACCTCACGCACGACCGCTTGCAGCACGGAGGTGGCGTGGGCTTCGTCGTTCGACGCGATCACGAATCCCAGGATCGCACGATCGTGAGAATCCTGCTCGGCGACCTCGGCCGCGGAGACCGGATGCCGTGCGCGCGCCCGCTCGAGCACGCTACGAACGACGGACCGCTTCTCCTTGAGAGAAGCGATCCCCGGGAGACGGAGGGCGATCCGGCAGACTCCGACCAGCACGCCCTCCCCTCAGTTCAGTGGTCTTCGAGCGTCGCCGCGACCTCTTCGTGGTCGAAGCACTCGATGATGTCGCCGTTCTTGAGGTCGTTGAAGCCCTCGAGACCGATGCCGCACTCGAAGCCCTGCGCGACTTCCTTCGCGTCGTCCTTGAAGCGACGAAGCGAGCCGAGCTTGCCCGTCCACACCACGACACCGTCGCGGACGAGACGCGCACGCGCCGAGCGGACGATCTTGCCTTCCTGGACCATGCAGCCAGCGATGGTGCCGATCTTCGGAATCGAGAAGGTCTCGCGGACCTCGGCCTTGCCGAGCTCGCGCTCCACGAGCTTCGGCGCGAGAAGACCCGCCATGGCGAGCTTCACGTCGTCGATCGCCTCGTAGATGATCGAGTAGGTACGAATCTCGACGCCGTTCTCCTTCGCCATCGACGACGCCTTGCCCTGCGGGCGGACGTTGAAGCCGAGGACGATGCAGACACCGTCGGAGGCGGACGCGAGCATCACGTCGTTCTCGGTGATGCCGCCGACGCCCGACTGGACGATCTTCACGCGGACCTTGTCCGTGCTGAGATCCTCGAGGCTCTTGCGGAGCGCCTCGGACGAGCCGTGAACGTCCGCCTTGAGGACGATCTGAAGCTCCTGCTGGGCGCCGCTGCGCATCATCTGCTGCAGCTGCTCGAGACCACGCGGGGCCATGACCGACGGGCGGATGGCGACCTTCTGGCGGTTGGCTTCGGCGACCTCTTGGGCCTTCTTGGCCGTGGTCACCATGTAGACCTTCTCACCCGAGCTGGGGAGCTGGTCGAGGCCGAGAAGCTCGACCGGCGTCGCGGGCGGCGCCGACTTGAGCATCCGACCACGGTCGTCGGTGAGCGCTCGGACGCGGCCCCACGCGGTGCCGGCGACGACGTAGTCACCCGTCGAGAGCGTGCCGTCCTGGACCAGCACGTTCGCGACCACACCACGACCCTTGTCGAGGCGCGCTTCGAGCACGACGCCTTCGGCCGGGATCTTCGGGTTGCAGCGAAGCTCGAGAACCTCGGCCTGAACGGCGAGCGACTCGAGGAGATCGTCGATGCCCTGGCCGGTGATGGCGGAGGTCGGCACGTAGATCGTGTCGCCGCCCCACTCTTCGGGCGTGAGCCCGAGGGCCGCGAGCTCGTTCATCACGCGCTCGGACTGGGCGTCCGGCTTGTCGATCTTGTTGACCGCGACGATGATCGGCACTTCGGCCGCCTGCGCGTGGCTCGCGGCCTCGCGCGTCTGCGGCATGACGCCGTCGTCGGCCGCGACGACGAGCACGACGACGTCCGTCGCCTGGGCACCGCGAGCGCGCATCGACGTGAAGGCCTCGTGACCCGGCGTGTCGAGGAAGACGACCTCGCCCTTCGGGGTCTCGACGCGGAACGCGCTGATGTGCTGCGTGATGCCGCCGGCTTCACCGGCCGCGACGTTCGCCGAACGGATCTTGTCGAGCAGCGAGGTCTTGCCGTGGTCGACGTGACCCATGATGGTCACGACGGGCGCCTTGACCTCGCGGTCCTCGTCGAGGTCCTCGAACTCGCCGCGCGCGTCGCCGACGACCTCGTCGATCGACTGCGCGACGTTCTCGACCTCGTACCCGAACTCGTCGGCGATGAGGATCGCGGTGTCCGCGTCGAGCGTGCTGTTGATGTGCACGCCCTGCACGCCCATCTGCATCAGCTTCATGAGCAGATCGGTGGCCTTCAGGCTCATGCGCTGCGCGAGCGCCTGAAGCTGAATCTGATCCTCGATGCGGATGCGGCGCTTCTGGGCGCCCGGCGTCGTGATCTGCGGCGCCTGCGGCTTGCGGCCGGGCGCGAGCTGGCGGCGCTTGCCACGAGCCTGCGGACGCGCCTGCGGACCGATCGACGAGCGGTTGCGAATCTCGCGACGACGCGGACGCGACGCCTGATGCTCCTCGACGATGCGGCGACGCTCTTCCGGCGTGAGCACCTTGCGCGGACCCGCACCCGGAGGCGGCGCGACCGTGTTGCCACGACGCTTCACCCCGGGAGGCAGGCTGCCGAGTCGTTCGTCGGCGGCCGGAATCTGCGACGCGCGATCTTCACGCGCTTCGACGGGCTCCGGGGCCGGCTCCGACTTGGGCTCGACCTTCGCGACGACCGGCTCGGGCTCGGGCTCGGCGGGCGGCGGGGGCGGCGCGATGGCCTCCACACGACGCGGCGCGGGCTCGGGCTCGGGCTTGGCCTCGACGACCGGCTCGGGCTTCGGCTCGGGCGAGACCCGACGCTCTGCCTCGACCGGCTCGGGCTTCGGCTCCGACTTGGCCTCGACGACGGGCTCGGGCTTCGGCTCGGGCATGACCCGACGCTCTGCCTCGACCACCGGCTCGGCCTTGGCGGCGACGGGCTCGGACTTCGCTTCCGGGCGCGACGGCGCGACCACGGACGCGGCGTCCGGACGCGGCGCTCGACGCACCGGCGCCACGATGGCCGGCTCAGGACGCGACGCTTCGGCCTGCGCGGCCTCGTCGTCTGCACGCTTCGACCGCCGCCGGGTCACCGTCGGCCGGATTTGCTCTTCCACCGTGTCCTCCACGCGGGACTTGTCCAGCGCACGCTTCACGCGCTCGACCTCCGCGGGCTCGAGAACGCTCATGTGATTCTTCACCTGGATGCCCAGCGTTCCGACCCGACGGATCAGCTCCTGGTTGTCCAAACCGAGCTCGCGCGCGACCTCGTATACCCGTACCTTGCTCATGCTGGCTTCCGGTCCTCCGGCGTGGCGTGCTTATGAGGGGATGGACACCCGCCGTGCAAGCCGGCAAGTCGATTCGTGACGCGAACGATGGCGTTCGCGAGCCCCTCGTCTTCGATTGCGACGACGGCGACTTCCCCTCGACCGAGGTAGTCACCGAGCGTCTCGCGGGTACCCCAGACGAGGCACGCCGCCCCGAGACGCGCAGCGCGCGCCTCGACATCCTCGCGTCGGCCGGCATCTTCGGCCACCCAGAGCAGGTGAGCGCGACCGCGCTCCACGCTGTCTCGGGCGACGTCGACGCCGGCCTTCAGGTGTCCCGCGCGCAACGCGCCGAGCACCAAGCCGCGGAAACGATCTTCGAGCTGCTTCGTGATCAGGTCGACGAGGACGATCGGATCGACGTCGACCTTGCGCTTCAGAGCGCGCGCGAAGCCACCCTTCTTGGCAGCTCGTTCGATGCACTCGACGCTGGGCATCACCCAGACGCCGCGTCCACCGAGCTTGCCCTTGGCGTCGGGCACGAGCCACGGCGCCTCGGGAACCACGGCCAGACGGACGAGCTCCTCCTGCGGTAGCGCCTCACGGCACCCCGCGCAGGTTCGAATCGGAGCTCGCGTCGTGGCCTCCAAGTCTCACTCCTCGCTCGCCGCGTCCATCGCGGGCTCGGCGGCGGCTTCTTCCGCGGCCATGCGGGCCGCGTGCTCTTCGGCGGCCTTCTCGACGCCGCTCTCGATCGCCGGCCAGGAGTCGGCCAGGAAACGCGTGACGTCGTCCTTGATCTCGCTCGCGAGCTCGTGCGGCATCTTCACCTTGAGGGCGAAGCGGTCCATGTCGGTTTCGCGCGAGATGGCGCCGACGCTGCCGTAGCCGCCCTTTTCGAGCACGTCCGCGAGGCGCTCCGAGATGCCACGCACCATGAGCAGCTTCTCGCGCTCGGTGGGGAGCTCCGGACGCTGAGCCGCTTCGGTGATGCGCTCCTTGCGGACCTCTTCCATGGCCTTGGTGGCCTGGTCGCGAAGGCGCTCGACGTTCTTGTTCGTGATGCCGTCGACCTCGAGGAGCTCCTCGGTGCTCGCCTCGGCGACCTCGTCGAGGGTGCGGAAGCCCATGCGGTAGAGGCTGCGCGCGATCTCTTCGTCGCTGTCGACGCGGAAGAGAACGGCCATGGCCTCCTCCTCCATCTGCTTGAAGCGCGACTCGCTGATGATGTCGAGCTTCCAACCCGTGAGCTGCGACGCGAGGCGCACGTTCTGGCCGCGGCGGCCGATCGCGAGGCTGAGCTTCGCGTCCGGCACGACGAGCTCCATCGTGTTGTTGTTCTCGTCGATGACGACGCGGACGACCTCGGCGGGCGCGATCGCGTTGCAGACGAAGCGCGCCGGATCCTTGTCGAAGGGCACGATGTCGATCTTCTCGCCGCGAAGCTCCTGCACGACGGCCTGCACGCGCGAGCCCTTCATGCCGACGCACGCGCCCACCGGATCGACGTCCGCGTCACGGCTCGACACCGCGATCTTGCTGCGCGCGCCCGGCTCGCGGGCGGCGGCGACGATGCGGACGATGCCCTCGTAGATCTCGGGGACCTCGTTCTGGAAGAGCTTCACGAGGAGGCCGACGTCGGTGCGCGAGAGGATGATCTGCGGGCCGCGGGCCTCGCGATCGATGTCCTTGAGGAGCGCGACGATGCGGTCGCTCGGGCGGTAGCTCTCGCGGGGCGTCTGCTCGCGGGGCGGGAGCACGGCCTCGACGGTGCGCTGCTGACCGTCGCCGATGCGATCGAGCTCGACGATGATGTTCGAGCCGCGCTCGAAGCGACGCACGGTGCCGCTGATCAGCTCGCCCTTGCGGTTCTTGAACTCCGCGAAGATGCGGTCGCGCTCGGCGTCGCGAATGCGCTGGATGATGACCTGCTTGGCGGTCTGCGCGGCGATGCGGCCGAAGCCGTGGCGAGCCTGCTGAATGCCGAGAAGCTTGCCGAACTCGCGGTCCTGCTTCTTCGCTTTGTCCGCGTCTTCGTCGAGGTAGAAGATCTGGAAGCCGAGCTCGTCGCCGATCTGCAGCGGGTTCTCGGGGTCGTTGTCGAGGCCGTAGCGCTGGGCGTCCTCGAGCGTGATCTCGATGTCCTCGAGGTCGATCTCGTCGACGACCGTCATGTACATCTTGAGGTCGACCTGACCCGACTCCGGGTTGAACTCCGCCTCGAGCTCGCGCTCCATGCCGAACTGGCGCTTCGCCGCCGTCAGGATGGCTTGCTCGATCGCTTCGATGAGCACCTTCGGGTCGATGCCCTTTTCCTGACTGACGAAATCGATGACCTGCTTCAGCGGCTCACTTGCCATGGCTTCACCGTGCGAGCTCGTGGCTCGCTCTTGATTGCTGAGTCGATACTCGGAAGAAGAAGATGTGGTTCAAAACCGATGGACGAGGTTCGCGCGTGCGATCTCCCCGTGTGGAATCCGAACGACCACGCCGTTCTCGTCGACTTCGACGAGAGCGCCCTCTGCGACGCCGACGAGGGTCCCTTGAAAGCTTCGCTTCGGCTTGGCGCCGGGGCTCGGCTCGAGCGGGCCGAAGGTCTTCACCGCGATCTCGCGACCCGCGAAACGCGTGAAGTCGGCCAGCTTCACGAGCGGCCGCTCGATGCCGGGCGAGCTCACCTCGAGGTGATACGCGCCGGGCAAGAGGTCTTCGTGGACGTCGAGCGCGGTCGAGAGATCGCGGCTGACGCCCGTGCAATCCTCGAGGGTGACGTCGCTGCCGGGCTTCCCGTCGGAGCGCGGGCGGTCGATGACGACCATGATCGTCCAACCACCGCGCGCCTGAGTCTGGCGCACCTCGACGAGCTCCACGCCATAGGAGGCACAGACGGGCTCGGCGAGCTCTTCGAGGAGTCGTTGGCGGTCTTGGTTCGACATCGGAATCGAGAAAGGACGGCAGCTTCGGGGGCTTTCCTGGGGGCCAGGCGAACAAAAAAGGCGGGCCCGAAGGACCCACCTCGCTGGTCGAACCACGAAGTAGCGGGCGGAGGGTTACCACGGCCGCCCTGCCCCGGCAAGTACGGCCACGCTCCCGATGCTTTACGTGGAACCGGGCGGAGGCTACGGTCGGCCTCCCTGATGGATCGTGAGCGACTTCGCCCGGACTCCGAGAGCATCGAGGCCTTCTTGGTCGAAGGTGGCTGGCGCTTCGTCCGACTGACGCCCGACACGTGGCGTATTCGATTTCGCCGCGCAGATCGCACGTTCCCGATCCTCTTGCGGATCGATCCCGACGGTTGGTTGGTCCTCGCGATCGTTCCGTACTTCGCGTCGCCCGAGGACGTCGACGTCGCGCAGGCGCTCTACGACCGCCTGCTGCAACTCAACCAGGTCCTCTACTTGGCGAAGTTCTCGATCGACGACGATCTCGACGTGGTGCTCTCGGTCGAATACCCGACGGGCGATCTCGACCGCAGCGAGCTTCGTGACGCGCTCGACGCGCTCGGGTACTACGCGGACCTGCACTTCGACGAGCTGAACGGAATCGTTCAAGCCCCCGCTTGAGCGTGGCCCCCCGTCGTCGCGCGGCGTCCACGATGAGGGAGCTTGCGGTGGCGGGCGCGAGCCCTAGCGAATCGCGTCCGCCGCTGCGGACGGGGGAAACGCTTCGTTCGTGCATGTCCGAGCCCGTTGACCCCCGAGAAGCCCTCTGGTAACGACGAACCGCGATCGGAACGGGGTGTCGTTCCGGTGCTCGACCGTCCCGCGAAAACACGGGCGGCCAAGGGAGGCGACGATGAGGGGTGTTGTGCGAGCCACCGTGCTCGTGATGGTCGCGATGTTGGGGTGCGGCGGTGGCCGCGAGTCGTCTTGGGAGACGACCCCGGATCAGCCCGCCGTGCAGACGACCGAGGAAGAGCGCACGTCGCTCTCTCAGCAAGCCGCCGAGGCGTGGGCTGGCCGCGACGAAGAGGCGAACATTCGCCGCGCCGTCGAGCTCTACGGACAGTTGAACTCGGCCGAGCCGAACAATGCCGAGCACGCCGTCTGGCTCTCGCGCGCGAACTACTTCTTGGCGGACTGCCACCTCTCCTTCGACGAAGCGAAGAAGGAAGAGATGATGTCGACGTACGACGCCGGCACCCGTGCCGCCGAACGTGCGCTCGTCGCGCTCTCGAGCGATTTCGCGGACCGCATGCGGGCCGGAACGCGCATCGAAGAGGCGGTCGAGGTGCTCGACGCGTCGGCGGTTCCCGCGCTCTACTGGCGCGCGTCGAACCTCGGCAAGTGGGCCTCAGCCGACGGCTTCGCCACGCTCTTGTCCTACAAGGACGAGATTCGCGCGGTCATGGGTCGCTGCCTCGAGCTCGACCGTGAGTTCTTCTACTACGGCCCCGACCGCTACTTCGGTGTGTTCTACGGCCGCGCGCCGAGCTTCGCGGGCGGTGACGTCGCGCGCAGCCGCGAGCACTTCGAGACCTCGCTTCGGCACCACCCGAACTACTTCGCGACCCGCGTGCTCATGGCGCAGGACTACGCGACGAAGGCGCAGGATCGTGCGGTCTTCGAGGAGCAGCTCAACACCGTCATCAACGGCGACCCCGAGGCCGCCGGACCGGAGCTCGGCCCCGAGAACCGTTGCGAGCAGCGCAAGGCCCGCAACCTGATCACCCAGGCCGACGACCTCTTCGAGTGAGCGCGCCCTCCACGAGTGAGGCTGGCGCGTGAGCTCGGAGGACTGAATATCGAGGGCCCCTCGTTCGTCCCGCGCCGTCGTCGGTGCGACGAGCGTCGGGCCCTTTCGTTTTTTCGCTGGTGGTAGGACTAGGTCTCATCCGGGATGGTGGGACAAGACGGCGGAACGCCGTGGGAATGGAGCTGAGCATGGGGAACAAACGAATCGCGCTGTGGGCGACGGGAGTGTCGGCGTTGCTCTGCGCCGCCGTCGTCTTCTTCGGCGTCACCGGACAGCCCGCCGGTGCCCAAGAGACGATCGAGATGAAGATCGCCACGGTCGCGCCGGAAGGCACACCGTGGGAGAAGCAGCTCCGCAAGGTGCGCCGCTACGTCGAGGAGCAGAGCGGCAACCGCGTGCGCGTGAAGATGTTCATGGGTGGCAGCCTCGGTGGTGAAAAGGCGCTCGTGCGCCGCACCGCGCAGGGCAGCATCCAATGCTTCGGCGGATCGACGGCGGCGCTCGGCTCGCTCGTTCCGGAGCTGAACGTCATCGAGGCGCCCTACCTCTTCAACGACGCGGCGCAGGCGGATGCGGCGCTCGATCGCCCCGAGGTCATCCAGCAGGTGACCGAGCTGGTCGAAGGCCGCGGCTTCAAGTTCGCGTTCTGGGCCGAGAACGGGTTCCGCAGCTGGTTCACGAAGGAGCGTCCGATTCGGACGCCGGCGGATCTGCGAGGGCTTCGCATGCGCTCGCAGGAAGCCGAGGTCCACCTCGCGACCTACCGCGCGCTCGGGGCCTCGCCGGTTCCCATCGACGTCACGAACGTGCTCACGAGCTTGCAGACGAACGTCGTGGACGGCTTCGACAACACGCCACTCTTCGCGTTCGCGACGAGCTGGTACCAGGCTGCGGGACACTTCACCGTCAGCGAGCACAGCTACCAGCCGGGCATCATCGTCTACTCCAAGCGGTGGTTCGACGGCTTGCCGGCCGACGTGCAGCAGATCCTCACGAACATCCCGCGGGAGATGGTGCTCGAGGGCCGGACGAGCGTTCGCCAGATGGACCCGATCCTGATCCGCAACCTCGAGCGCTACGGCATTCAGGTGCATCGCCCGAGCGCGGCGGAGAAGGCGGCGTTCGCGCAAGCGACGCGCAGCGTGCCGGACGCGGTCGCGCGTGGTGCGGGCGCGAAGGCACGCAACCTCTTGCGTGCGATTCGCGGTCGCTGAAGCGGCTACGCAGCTCGCGGCCAGACCGACGAGCGGAGAGAGCGCCCGGCAACGGGCGCTTTTTCGTTCCGTCGCTTCGGGAGAAGCCACCCCGATCGTCGCGGTCGCCGACACGAGCACGAGGCTCCGCTTCCGCGGGGAGGCGCTCGCTTCACAACGGGGAGGCGCTCGCTTCAGCGGGGAGGCGCTCGCTTCAACGGGCAGGCGCTCGCGTCCGCGGGCAGGCGCTCAGAACTCGCGGCGAATGTGCAGCAGCTCGTCGATCGGGACGCACACGACCGAGACGGATGAGCGCCGGGTCCAGCAAGAGGTCGTCGTCGCGCAGCTCGCCGTCGGCGTACGCGCGTTTGGCCTCCGCCCACCACGCGTCGATGTCGGCGCCGCCCGGAAGCACGCTCTCCTTGCGGGGCGGACGCGGCGACGGCGGGTCTTCGCCGGCTTCGAGCGCTTGCACGATGGCGCTCACGATCGCCTTGTCGCCGCCTTCGGCTTGGCCTTCGAGCTGGTGCACCAGGCGGAGCCAGGGACCGCCGTCGGCCATGCGGAACGCGATGGGGGCGAGCACCTCGGCCACCCGTCCGGGCTTCGTCTCGCGCTGTTTCCAACGCGCCTTGGGTGCGCGGCTGCAGAGACGGTCCGCGGCTTCGAACGCCGCTCCGTCGTCCCGAAGCAGCGCCGCGATCTTCAGCGCTTCCCAGTCGCACCAGGGCAGTGGGGGCACGCAGCGCGCCGCGCGAAGGTACGAGGCGAGCGCGTCTTCCGGGCGACCCGAACGCTTCAGCGCGTGCGCGACCGTGGCGTGCGCGGTCGCCACGTCGGGCTCGATCGTCGCGTGGCGCTCGCCCGAGCGAAGATACGTGTCGAGGGTGAACTCCTCGCCGAAGTCGGGACTGGTCCACTCGGAGACGCAGACCCGGCACCAACCGTCGAAGGTCCGGTACATGAGCCGGTGCTCTTGCAGGTCCTGGAAGTAGTCGACGATGGGCCAGGTGTCGCTCACCGGGCCGGCGCTGCGATCGAACGCCAGCAGGCTGTCTTCCGGCGTGCGGTGGAAGGGCAGCAGGAGCTCGGTGTCGAGGAAATCCCCCCCGACCGCTTCGGCGTACTCGCGCACGGTGTGCCCGATGGTTCCGGGCTCGATGCCTGCGGGCAGCAGCTCGCCGGCAGGCAAGGTGCCGCCGTTGAAGCGCGAGAGCAGCAAGCGCAGGTCGGCGGGCAGCGGACCGCCGAGCATCTGTTCGAGCGCCCCGATGTCGGACGCCGACGCGGGCGGGTTGAGCTTCACGTCGGGGTGGTCCCGGTGTGCCTCGACCCAGCGGATGAGCTCCCTTACCCCGCGGTGCACGGGGAGGTTCTACCAAAAAGCGGGCGCGCGAAGCCAGTTGAAGCGAACGCAACCTTCGTGTGGGGTGCGAATCGGCCGCGAGCGCGACGCTGGCCGGCGTCCTAGGGTCCGTCCGCTTGGATTCACGGCAGGTAGCGAACGTGATGCAAACTCGACAGCGCCCCCGGCCGGGATCGTACGATCGCGCCGTGCGCCCGTACGTCTTCCTCCTCGTGGGTCTCGTCTCGAACGTGGCCCTCGCCCAGGGTCCCGGCGACGACGCCGATTTCGCTCGCTACGTCGCGGGCGAAGAGTCGGCGGCGCTCGAAGCCCTGCGGCGCGCCGAGTGGGAGATGTTCCGCAGCGGAACGCCGCTCGTGGACCTCGGGCCGATGGCGGTCGGGGTGCCGATGGCGGCGTCGAGCGAAGCACCGCGTGCGCCCGAAGGTCCGGCTCCCGCGGAGCCCTGGCTGGAGGGGCTCTCGCTTCCCGACCTTCCTTTGCGTTTT
Source organism: Sandaracinus sp. (assembly GCA_020633125.1). Taxonomy (GTDB): domain Bacteria; phylum Myxococcota_A; class Polyangia; order Polyangiales; family Houyiibacteriaceae; genus JACKEH01. The sequence goes on from JACKEH010000015.1 coordinate 70,764, forward strand.
CACGACCAGGTGGTCCGTTATCTCCAATACTTCCGGGAAGATCCGCGCGGTCGTTCGCTCATGACGGCGTGGCTTCGCCGCTCGCATCGCTACGGCGCGATGATCGAGCGGACCCTCGAGGAAGAAGGACTGCCGCGTGACCTTCGTTGCGTGGCGATGGCGGAGTCGGGATTCGATCCCACCGTTCGCTCGCATCGCGGCGCGGTCGGCCTCTGGCAGTTCGTAGCCCGGACGGGTGGCGAGTACGGCCTCCGCCAGGATCGCTGGATCGACGAGCGCATGGACCCCGTCGCGTCGACGCGCGCGGCCGCCCGCATGCTCGGGGATCTGCAGCGACGTTTCGGGCGTTGGGAGCTCGCGCTCGCGGCCTACAACATGGGCTACGGCGCGTTGCTGCGTGCGATTCGCAAGTACAACACCAACGACTATTGGACGCTGGCCGAGCTCGAAGCGGGGTTGCCCTTCGAGACGACCGTGTACGTGTCGAAGATTCTCGCGTGCTCGGTCGTGATGCGGAACACCGACACGTTCGGCTTCGGGGAGCACGCCCGGGACGAGGCGCACGCGGTGCGCGACTTCACCGTTCCCGGCGGCACCACGCTCGCGCAGGTCGCGCGTGCGGCGCAGGTCGAGCGAGAGGAGATCGAAGCGCTCAATCCGCATTTGCGCCGTGGCCGTGTCCCGCCCGGACCGGAGTACGCGGTGCACGTGCCGGCGGCGCAGGCGGACACGTTCGCCGAACGCTGGACGCGCCAACGCCCGACCGATCCGCAGCCGGCGGCGTACGCGATGCGCTTCGGTGAAACGCTCGAAGACGTCGCGTATCGCTACCGGACCTCGGAGCGCGAGCTCGTGTCCTTGAACGCGATCGAGGATGGCGAACGCCTCGGTCTCGGCACCGTGCTCTTGGTGCCGGCGGTGACGCCGCGCGAACGGCCCGTCGAAGAGCGTCCGGTGGTGGTCGTGCCCGAGGCACCTGCGCCGCGCGCCGATCGGACACGGGTCTTCTACCGCGTCACGTCGCGTGACGAGCTCTCGGAGATCGCGCGATTCTTCCGCGTGACCGTGGACGAGATTCGCCGCTGGAACCGGGTCGATCCGACGGCCGCGCTTCACGCGGGCCTCGTGCTTCAGATTCACACGCCACGCGCGGTCGACCTCTCGCGGGCGGTCGTGTGGCGCGAGAACGACGTCGACGTGCTCACGCTCGGCTCGGAGCGTTTCTTCGACGCCCACGAGCGCAGCGTCGGGCGAGTCCGGTTCCGCTACCGCGTCGTCGAAGGCGACACCGTCGCGAGCATTGCGCGTCGGTTCGGCCTCTCGGACGGAAGCCTCGCGCGCATCAACCGCTTCGGTCGCCGGACGGACCTGCAAGTCGGCCAAGAGGTCGTCGTGTACGCCGAAACGGATCGGGTTCCGGCGGCGCTTCGTCGTGCCTTGGGAATCGACACGGCGCCGAGCGAGCCGTCCGTCGCGGAGGCACCGACGCCCGCCGAGGCGCCCGAAGCCACCGAGGAGGCCGAGGTCGACCTCGAGGTCGCCGAGAGCGCACCGGCCGAGCTCGACGAAGAAGCCGGCGAAGCGCGCTCCGACGATTCCGGCGACGAATCCGACGAGGACGAGGGCCCGGTGATCGACGAAGCCGAGGCCGAAGCCGAAGCGCCGACCGAAGCGCCGACCGAGGCGCCCGTCGCGACCGCCACCCCCCCGGGGTGCTGATGCGGACGCTCGACGACGCGATGCGCGAGGTCGTCGCGGCCTTCGCACCGACCGAGACACGACGCGTTCCGCTCGCGGACGCGCTGGGGCTCGCACTCGCCCAGCCGCTCGACGCATGCCTCGACGCGCCCGCCTTCGACAACTCGGCGATGGATGGCTTCGCGGTCCGAGCGGCCGACGTCGCGGAGGCGAGCGTCGAGAGCCCGGTCGAGCTTCCGCTCGCGACCGAGTCTCGCGCGGGTGGTCCGTGGCCTTTGCCGCTTCCCGAAGGCCACGCCGCGCCCATCTTCACCGGCGCGCCCTTGCCCGAAGGCGCGGATGCGATCGTGGTGCGCGAAGACGCCACGCGTGGGGAGGCGCACGTCTTGCTGCGACACCCTTCCCCGGTTGGCCATCACGTGCGGCGTCGCGGAGAAGATTTGCGCGTCGGCATGCCGCTGGCCGAGGCGGGCGACGTCGTCGACGCGGGCCTGCTCGCGCTGCTCGCCTCCCAGACCCACGCCGAGGTCGAGGTGCATCGTCGCCCGAAGGTCGCGGTGCTCGTGACCGGCGACGAGCTTCGCGAAGGCGCGCCCGACGAGCGCGGCACCATCGTCGACAGCAACGGCCCGATGTTGAGCGCGCTGCTTCGCGAGGCCGGCGCCGAACCGATCGTCCTTCCCCGAGGCCGTGACACGCTCGAGGAGCTGACGGAATCGGTGCGCGCGGGGCTCGAGGGCGCGGATCTGCTGGTGACGACCGGCGGCGTGAGCGTTGGCGATCACGATCACGTACGTGCCGCCCTCGAGGCGGCCGGGGTCGAGCTCGCGTTTTGGAAGGTCGCGCTCAAGCCTGGCAAGCCGCTCGTCTTCGGAACACGTGCGGGACGAGGCGCGGCCTTGGGGTTGCCCGGCAACCCCGTGTCGGCGTTCGTGACCTTTCACCTCTTCGTGCGGCCGGTGGTCCGCACGCTGCTCGGCGACGCGTGCCCTTGGCCAGCGCTCCGGCGCGCACGTTTGGCCGAGGCGGTGCAGCACTCGATCGGGCGCACGGAGCTGATTCGTTCGACCGTGGAGATGCGGGACGACGGCGAGTGGGTCCGCGCGCTGCCGCGCCAAGGCTCGGGGGCGTTGGCTTCCCTCGGCGCCGCGGAGGCGATGATCGTGCTTCCCGCCGAGACCGCGCGGCTCGAAACAGGTGACGTGGTCTGGCTCTGGCCACTGCGGGGCGGCGCCGAGCGGCTCCCCACCCTGGCCTGAAAGAGCCCGCGCGCCGAGCAGGCTGCGAAAAACCTCGTCGAAAGGGAGATTTCGACGAGTTCACTCCGGGGTGGAAGCTCCGGACCGCTCGCGCGTTGGCATGCCGATCCCAAGGGTGGTCGCCGGTCATCCGTCGTATGCTGGTCGGCGTCTGGAAACCTTCGTGGGGTCTCGGACGTCTAGGAGTCACTTCCAGTCGCCTTCGACGTCCCCCACCGAGCCGAACCACCGAATGGCCCTACCCCCTCGAGCCCACCGCGCGCTGCAAGCCGTCCGACGGCGGATCCGCTTCCAGCGGGCGCTCGATGCAGCGACGGTCGGCGCGGTGGCGGGGCTCGGGGTGGCCGCGGTGGTGTTGGCGCTGTCGAAGCTCGGGCGCCTCGCTCCTGCGGACGCGCGGCTCGGCATCGTGCTCGCGGCGGGGCTTCCGGTCGTCGCGGCGTTGGTGGGCGCGCTTCGACGTGTCCCGCAGCTCTTGCCGGCGCAGTTGCTCGATCGGAGCCATGCGTTGGCTTCGCGCCTCGCGAACGCGCTCGAGCTCTCCCAAGGCGGTGAACGGACGCCTTTCGCGCAGGCGGCCATCGAAGATGCCGAGGCGCACGCGGAAGGGTTGTCGCCGAAGCGCGCGATGCCGCTGCGGGCACCGAAGGATCTCGGCATGACGGCCCTGCTCGCGGTCGGTGTGGCGGGGCTCTCGCTGCTCGAGGTGCCGCGCGAGGTCCCGGTGCCGATGGCGGCGGAGCTGGAGCCGCTCTTGCTCGACGAAGACGCGCTCGACGGGTTCGAAAGCAGCCTCGAACCCGTGCTTCGCGACCGGGAATCGTCGGAAGACGTGAGGCAAGCGGCGCGCGCGCTGAACCAGGTGCTCGAGGACATGGCAGACCGCCGACTCGATCGCACCGAGGCGTTGCGTCGACTTCAGCAGATCGAACAGCAGCTCGCCGAAGGCCGCCCGATGAGCGCGGAGCAAGTCGAGGAGCAGCTGCGTGAGATGGGACGTGAGCTCGAGCGTTCGGCGCTCGCGACGGCCGCCTCGGAGGCGTTGCGAGACGCGGACGCGTCGCAAGCGGCGCGCGCGATGCAGGAGCTCGCGGAACGGCTCGAGACCGAGACACCCTCGCGCCAGGAGCTCGAGCGGCTGCGCCAAGCGATGGAGCGCGCGTCGCGTGAGAACGAAGAGCGCCGGCTGCAGGAGAACCAGCGTGAACGCGAGGAGCTCGAGCGGCTGCTACGCCGGCAGCGCGAAGAGCAGCAGACCGAGACCGAAGAGCAGCGCCGGCTGCTTCGGCGGCGCCAACGGGACCTCGAGCGACTTCAGCGCGAGCAGCAGCAGCTCGAAGAGCAACATCGGCAGCTCGATCGTCTTCGCCGCGAGATGCAGCAGACCGCCGAGGAGCTGAACCGTCGCGCGCAGGATCGCCAGCAACAGAGCGAGTCGATGCGGCGCATGGCCGAAGAGCTCAACCGCATGGCGCGCGAGCAGATGAACGAGGAGCAGCGCCGCGAGCTCGAGCGTCAGATGCAGCAGCTGCGCGAGATGATCCGCCGCATGCAGCAACAGCAGCAGCAAGGCGGGCAGCAAGGCCAAGACGGTCAGCAGCAGAACGGCCAGGGCCAAGGTCAGCAGCAGCGCTTGCAACGCTTCGTGCTTCAGGCCGGCGGTGGTCAAGGCAACGCGCGCCTTCGTATGCCTGGTCAACAAGGCCAGCAGGGGCAGCAGGGCCAACAAGGGCAGCAGGGCCAAGGTCAGGGCCAACAAGGCCAAGGCCAAGGTCAGCAAGGTCAGGGCCAACAAGGCCAAGGTCAGGGCCAACAGGGCCAAGGTCAGGGTCAGCAGGGTCAGGGCCAACAAGGCCAAGGCCAAGGTCAGCAGGGCCAGGGAGGCCAGGCCGGCGGCGGCCAAGGTCAGGGCCAAGGTCAGCAGGGCCAGCAGCAGGTGTTCGAGCTCTCGCCCGGCGGCCAAGGCGGCAACGCGGTGCTCGAGATGCCCGGCATGGGTGGCTCCGAGCAGAGCACCGGTGGCGGCCAAGGGACCGATCCCGGTGGCTCGCAGGCCGGTACGGAGCACGACCCGAACCTTCAGGGCGATGCGACGAACCTGAACACGAACCGTCAGAGCTCGCGGGTGCAAGGCCAACAGAGCGAAGGCCCGTCGCGCAGCGAGGTCATTCTCGGTGCCGCGAACCGAGGTTTCGTCGGGCAGGGCTACCGCGAGGTCTTCACGGATTACGAGAACCACGCCGAAGAGGTGCTGGAGCGCGACGAGGTCCCGCCCGGCTATCGCTTCTACGTGCGTCGCTACTTCCAGCTCATCCGGCCGCGCGAAGGCGCTCCCCCGGCGGAGAACTGAGCGCGTCCCTCGGGCGCGTACATCGAGCGAACGATCGCGAGGAACGACATGAGCGAGAGCACCCCGAGAGAGGTCGTCGAGCGCTTCGGCGCAGACCTTCGTCGCGTCAAAGACGAGGTCGGCAAGATGATCGTCGGGCAAGACGAGATCGTCGACGGCGTGCTGACGTGCCTGCTCGCGAGCGGTCAGGCGTTGCTCGAAGGCGTGCCGGGCCTCGGCAAGACGATGTTGGTGCGCACGCTCGCGAACGCGCTGCGGCTCTCCTTCTCGCGCATCCAGTTCACGCCGGACCTCATGCCCGCCGACATTCTCGGCACCACGGTGCTGACCGAGGCACCGGACGGGTCGTCGAAGCTCGAGTTCCGCAAGGGCCCGGTCTTCGCGAACATCGTGCTCGCCGACGAGATCAACCGCGCGACCCCGAAGACGCAGTCCGCGATGCTCGAGGTGATGCAGGAGCACACGGTGACGGTCGCGA
>JACKEH010000016.1 GCA_020633125.1 Sandaracinus sp.
GAAGCCGAGCACCGCAGCCCTGCACACCGCACAAAGCGAAGCCCCGGAGGTGGGCCGGGGCTTCGCAGGAAGGTCGTCGCGGCGGCTTGGGTGGGCACGCATTGTTGGGTACCGCCGCGACGCCCCCGAACTCTGCGACCGTCGTCTAAGTTCCGCAAGACCTAACCTACACAAAACCTATACAAGCGTACGCGAGGCCCCGGACGTCACGCGTCGTCGTCGGCGAATTCTCCATAAGATTCGGATGGTTCCCAAGCCTCGCGCAGGGCCTGCGCGCGCGTGCGAATTTCGTCTCGGTGCCCCTCGTCCCAGCGATCCCAGGTCCCGAAGAGCGCTCGAACCCGTGGGTTTCGCTCCAGCCGCTCGCGGTGTTTCGCCAGGAAGTCCCAATAGAGCGCGTTGAAGGGGCACGCCTCGTCGCCGACGCGTTGCTTCACGTCGTAGCGGCACTCGCGACAGTGGTCGCTCATGCGATGCACGTAGGCGCCACTCGCCGCGTAGGGCTTCGTCGTGAAGGTCGGATCGGCGTAGAGCGCCATGCCGTGCACGTTCGGCAGCTCGACCCATTCGTAGGCGTCGACGAAGCCCGCCCAGAACCAATGGCTGAGCTCGAGCGGGTCCACGCCGTAGAGCAGCCCGAGGTTGCCGAGCACCATCAGCCGCTGGATGTGGTGCGCGTAGCCCGTGTCGCGCACCTGACCCACCGCCGAACGCACACACCGCAGGTCGGTGGTCTCGGGCTCCCAATAGAACGTCGGTAGCCGACGTTTGCCGCCGAGCTCGTTGGCCTCGCGCATCGTGGGCATGCGCGCCCAATAGACGGCGCGCATGAACTCGCGCCATCCCGCGACCTGACGCACGAAGCCCTCACACGACGCGATCGGCATCGCGCCGCGGTCGTACGCCGCGAGCGCGGCCTCCACCATCTCCTGCGGCGTGATCAACCCGAGGTTGAGCGGCACCGAGAGCAACGCGTGCCACATCCACGGCTCGTCCTCGAGCATCGCGTCTTGAAAGGGTCCGAAGTCCTTCGCGCAGTCGGTGAAGAAGTGCTCGAGCGCGCGTCGTGCGTCGTCGCGCGTCACCGGCCAATCGAAGCCCTCGACCGATCCCCACACGCGCGGAAAGTCGCGCGTCACGCGCCGCATCGTTCGCTCGGTGATCGCGTCGGGCGAAAAGCGCAGCCGCTTCGGCGGCCGCGTTCCTTTCGGCACGTTTCGGTTGTCGGCGTCGAAGGAGTATTTGCCGCCGACCGGTTTGCCGCCTTCCATCAGCCACCCGGTCTTCTGGCGCACGTGCGCGTAGAAGCGGTCTTGCCGCCATCGCTGCAGCTCGCCACGGCGAGGCTTCTGCGACGCGCACCACCGCGCGGCCTCCTCGCGCCCGAGCAAGAAGGGCCGCCCTTCCCCGCCGTCGTCGTGCAGGTGCAACGGCACGTCGAGCGTTCCGTCCTCGGCCGCGCGAACGAAGCGCAGATCCAAGGCGTGCTCGCGGGGACGCATCGCGTGCAGCTCGGAGCTGCCGCGCGCCTCCACGTGACGGCGTATGCCTTCGAGGTAGCTCGGGGCGCGCAACACCGTGACGTCGAATCCGTCCCGCTCGAGCTCGGTCGCGAAGTGCCGCATCGCGGAGAGCACGAGCACGAGCTTCTTCGCATGCCACGGCAGCGCGGCCCCCTTCGCCTCGGACTCGATGAGCACCACGGTTCCGGCGTCGGGCGACGAGGGTACGCACGGGTAAGCGCGGTTCAGATCCCAAGGGCCGACGAAGTAGGCGGGCGCACCGCGCGAGAGCATCGGAGGGCTCTGTGGTCGAAGGCCCGTGAAGGAAAGCCCTCGTGCGTGAAGCGTGTCGGGACGTGCGGGACGTTCAAGCGTCGTCGGCGCGTGCGAGCACGAGCTCGGCGAGCAACGCGTGCACCCCGAGCGGCTCCGCGATGCGCAGCGCGACGTGCGGGTGCGCCGCCGCCGCCTCACGCGCCAGCACCGGAATGTCATCGGTCGCGTGGCGTCCGCGCGCGAGGAAGTAGGGCATCACGACCACCTCCGTCGCCCCACGCGCGACACACGCCGCGAACGCCTCGGCCACCGTCGGCGGCGCGAGCTCCATGTGCGCGACCTCGACGACGAGCTCGGGGCGACGGGCCGCGACCAACGCCGCAATCTGCGCGAGCAGCGCGTTCGCTTCCGCGCGACGAGATCCGTGGTCGACCAGGAGCAGCGCCTTCATCGCCCCTCGTATAGCGCCAGCAGGCGATGCAGCCAGAGGGTGACGAGACCTCCGCGCGCACACCAGGCGGCGGTGCGGAGCCAGTTGGTGCCGACGAGGCGCGCGTGTGCTTCGGCGTCGAAGCCGCCGGCGAGACGAGCATGCGCGGGCACCGAGAGAAAGAACGTGACCCCCCACGCCAGCGCGACGAGCCCCAACCCGACCCATCGTTCGTGGCGGCTCGCGAACGAGACGTCCGTGCCGAGCAAAGCGAGCGCGGTGAGGGCCTCGACCAGCATCAGAGGCACGACGATCCACGAGATGCGTTGGGTGTGAAGCGCCTCGTAACGCGCGAAGCCCGCCGCGCCCACCTGCGCGAAGAGCGGGTAGTGCACGAGCTGCACGAAGAGGATGACGGCGACCATCCCGTACGTGGAGACGACCTGAGCGAGCACCAGCGAGCGCATCGCGCGGGGGGATGGGGTCGCCCCTCCACCGAGAGAAGGCGTCCGCCGACAGAAGGCGTCCGCCGACAGAAGGCGTCCGCCGACAGAAGGCGTCCGCCGACAGAACGCGTCCGCCGACAGAACGCGTCCGCCGACAGAACGCGTCCGCCGAGAGAAGGCGTCCGCCGACAGAAGGCGTCCGCCGAGAGAAGGCGTCCGCCGAGAGAAGGCGTGCCGAGCAGAGGCCGCCTCGAGGACCAGACCGAGTGCAGGGGCCGACTCCGTCGGAACCTGCTAACGAGCGGCCATGCGTCGGTTGTCGCTCCTCCTCTTCGTCGCCTGCGGTCCCGCGCCGAGCGTGATGGACTACCACCGCAGCGCGCTCGACGAGATCGCGCCGGAAGCCATCGGGTGCACGGCGTACGAGGTGGAGGACACGAGCACGGAGGACCTCGTCACGGTCGGAGGTGACCCCGACACCCGACGCTACGTGGTGCGCGGCTGCGGACGCGAAGAGGCGTTCCTCTGCTACACGATGAACCGCATGGACGCGTCCGAGTCACCGACCTGCCGCCCCCTCCGTCGTGGCGCACGAGGCGCGGCGACCGGCGGGGTGCACGTCGGCCCCTTCCGCGTCGCGGACTGAGCTCCGTCGGAAACGAAAAAGCGCGACCCGAGAGCCGCGCTTCTTCGTACGTGAGGCGATCAGCGACGACGCGAGCGCTCGCGACGCGCGCGCGCGACGGCCGCGACCTCGTCGACGATGCGACCCGTGAAGGGCTCCGCGATCGGTCGGCCCGTCTCGACGAGGATCGTGATCGCCTGCGCGGGCGTGAGGCCCGGGTTCACCGCGTAGAGCTTCGCCGCCGCGTTGGCCGCGTTCGGCGAGGCCATGCTCGTGCCCGAGAGCGGCACCGTGCTTCCGTCGGGAATGAGGCTCGGCACCTCGACGCCGAAGTCGAAGAGGCGGACGCGCTCCGCGTTCGAGTTCGTGAAGGTCGCCCACGCGCCGTAGCGATCGACGGCGCCGATGACGAGCACGTTGTCGGCCTGCAGGTTCGCCGGGACGTCGCCGTATTCCGCGACGTCACGGTTCGAGTTGCCCGCCGCGACGACGAAGAGCGTGTTCGGGCAGGCCGCGAAGACCTGACGCCACGTCTCGCCGCGATGCGCCTGAATCTCCGCCGCGCGCGCCATGACCGCCGCGTCGTCCGCGTAACGATCACGCTCGTGGCGGAGCTGACCGGCGACGTAGTCCTCGCCGAAGCCGAGGCTCGCGTTCACGACCTTGATCTCGTGCGCGTTGATGAACGCCGCGATCTGCTCGACGTTCGTCCGCTCGGCCGCGAGCTCCTCGTCCGTCGGACCGCGGTGGTGGTAGAGGCGCGCCTCGCCCGCCCACGACGAGCGGAAGATCGCCATCTTCGCCTGCGGCAGCCCCGCGAGCAGGATGCCCGCGACGTGCGTGCCGTGCGCCCACTCGCCGACCGCGTCGAGGTTGCGCTCGAGCGCTTCGAGCTGATCGGGGTCGGTCACGCTGCGCATGAGCGCGAGCACGCGCTGCGCGGCCTCCGAGGACGCGAGACCCGCGCGTAGATCCATGATGCCCTGGAGGAAAGGCGCGTACTCCTGGAGCACCTCGGCTCCGGGATCGAAGAGCAACGCCTCGTGGTCGTAGTCGCCGACGTCCTGCGCGACGCCGTGCACGTCGTCGACGAGCCCGTTGCCGTCGTCGTCTTGATCGTTGGCTTGCTCGTTCGGGTTCGAAAAGAGCTGACGCTCGAAGAGCGCGGGGTTCGTGCCCACGTCCCACACCGCGACGCGCACCTCGCGCGCGTCGCGTGCGCGCGTCAGGTCGACGGTCGGAAAGGTGTACGCACGCAGCGCCGGCTGCGCGTCGTGCTCGGCCCGCACCACGTCGGCCGCCGCGAGGAAGAGCGCCCGGTTCTCGATGATGCCGGGGAGGATCTGCTCGTAGAAGAGCGCGCCGCTCGCGGTGTCGAGCGACACGAGCTGACGGTGAATCTGACCGAGCTGCGCGCTCGCCTGCTCCGTGGTCTGGAAGAGCTGGAAGATCACGGTGCTCGCACCGAATCGCGTGCGCGGCTGCTCGCGGAAGACGGCGGCGACGGCGTCCTTCGCGGCGGTCTCGTCGTCGGCGTGACGACGGCGCGCGATCTCCGCGAGGTAGGTGTTGCCCGCGAACGCGCTGTTGCGGTTCGCGGCCTTCTCGCGCACGAGCCGGATGATCTTCTCGGCACGATCGAGGTCGCCGCCAGCGAGCGAAACGGCCGCGAGATCGAAGAGACGCTCGATGGCCTTGCCCGTGAGCGCGGGTGCTTCCGCGGGCGAGGCGAGCCAGCTCGCGAGCGCTTCCGGTGTCGTGCCCGGCTGCACCTCCATCAGCTTGGTGAAGGCTTGCTCGCCGACGTAGTCGCGCAGCGCAACGCCCGTCATCGACTCCCACGGATCGGCGGGCGCCTCCGGCTCGGGCGGCGGCGCGGGCGCGGCGGGCGGAGGCTCGGGCTCCGCGACGACGGGCGCGGGCGTGGGGCTGCCGCCGCACGCGAGCGCGAGGAGCAGCGAGAAGGAGAGCAGACGCTTCATGGCGCGGGACGGTAGGCCCGAGCGGACGCGGAGTTCAACTCGGGCCGAGGCTCTTTCGAACGAAGCGCCTCACGACGACGAAAAGCGAGTCGCGAAGCGCCACACCACCTCCGAAACGCGCCGTCACACCGAGAGGCGTACCGGCGCGTCCCACTCCTGGCCCGGCCCGAAGCGGCCCTTGTCGTCTTTGCTCACACGCGCCATCGCGACGCTCGGGTCGTGCGTGAAGAAGAGTCGACCACCACGCGCGTGAAGGTCTTCGAGCAAGACCGACTTCTCTTCGATGAGCTTCTCCGGGAAACGGTCGTAGCCCATCGTGATCGGCAGGTGCATCCAGGGGCGACCGGGGATCAAATCCCCCGCAAAGACGATGGGACCGTCGTCGCTCGCGACCTCCGGAAGGAGCAGCCCCGGCGTGTGGCCCTCGGAGAGGTGAAGTCGCCAACCGTCGCCGAGCGTCTCGGATCGGTCGCCCTTCACGATCTCGAGTCGACCCGTGGCTTCGAGCAGGCCCGGCAGCTCCGGGATGAAGCTCGCGCGGTCCCGGGCGTGCGGATGATTCGCGCGCTCCCACGCGTCGGCGCCCACGACGTAGCGCGCTCTCGGAAAGACGAGCTGCGGCGCCTGACCTTCGGCGTACGCCGTGAGCAGACCGCCCGCGTGATCGAAGTGCAGATGGGTCAGCACGATCACGTCGACGTCGTCCGGCGCGACGCCGAGCGCGGCCAAGCTCTCGAGCAACACGTGATGGCTCTCGACCACGCCGAAGCGGTCGCGCATCGCCGGCGCGAAGAAGGCCCCGATGCCTGCCTCGACGAGCACCCGACGTGAGGGCTCTTCGACGAGCATCGCGCGGCAAGCGAGGGGAATTCGGTTTCGCTCGTCGGGCGCGATCCACCGCTCCCACAGAGGGCGCGGCGCGTTGCCGAACATCGCGCCACCGTCGAGGCGCTGCGAGTTGCCGAGCACGGCGCTCACGGTCGTCATGCGCGACACGCTAACAGGTCGCGCGGTTTCTCCGTCTCGCGACGGTGCGTTGCGTCCCAACCACCGGGTCGGACAGGGCCCGACCGCCTCGTTCTGCTAAACTCCGACGCAGATGAAGACGGCGTACGAGGCGGTCGTGATCCGCGAAGTGCTCGAAGGAATGATCGCCCCCGACGTCGCCGCCGCCGTGCTCTTCGCCGCGCTCGACAAAGCGGGCGACGAGCCGGTCGGGCACGCCGAGTGGAGTCGTTTCGCCGCGGGCCCTCTGCGTGAGGCGCTGCATCTGCGGCTCGGCGAAGACGTCGCCGAAGAGGTGGCTTCGCAGGTGCGCGCGATCTTGGGTACGCCGCCCCCGCCACGCCCACGTCGCTCCGACTTCCCCACCGCGCCCTTCCCGACCGGCTTCGGGCCCACGCGCGTCCTCGTGCTCGCTCGCTCGGGCCAGCTCGCGCGGCGCCTCAAGGCCGCGCTCGGCCCCGCCGTGGTGCCGATGGTCCTCGGCGACATCGAGCGCATTCACACGTTCTCGCTGGAGTTCCAGCCGAACCTCGTCGTCGTGGACCTCACCGACGCGCCCGAGCGTCTGGGTGAGCTGCCGACCTTCGCGCAGCGCATCCAAGGCGAGGTGCTCTTCTTGGTCTTCGACGAAGGCACGCCCCTCGGCAAAGGCACGGCGAAGGCGCTCGAAGACGCCGGCCGACGCACGGCGATCGTCGATCGGAGGGAGGACGTGGGCCCCCTCGTCGATCTCGTTCGCGCGTCGCAACAGCGCTGAATCGTTCGTGATCCAGGCGATTGGCCCCCTCTTTGGGACCCCCCTCGCCGACGACGAAGACCGTTTGTGGTCCCGGATCACTTGCATCGGCCCCGAGGATCCGTCAGGCTCGCGGCCCTTTTCGGGAAGGAATCCCCATGGCCAGCAAGGCAAAGATCGCTCAGAACGAGTATCGCAAGAAGATGACGGCGAAGTACGCCGGGCTTCGTGCCGAGCTGAAGGAGATCATCCGGAGCCCCAAGTCCTCCGACGAGGAGAAGATCGAGGCTCAGGAGAAGCTCCAGAAGCTCCCGCGCAACTCCACCCCCGTCCGCATCCGGAACCGCTGCGCGGTCACCGGTCGCCCGCGGGCCTACTACCGCAAGTTCGGCCTTTCGCGTATCGCACTGCGCGAGCTCGGACACCGCGGCGAGGTCCCCGGTCTCACGAAGAGCAGCTGGTGAGCCATGCGTGACAAGATTCGACTCATCTCTTCGGCGGGTACGGGCTACACGTACTACACGACGAAGAACAAGCGCACGATGACGGGCAAGCTGAAGCTGCGGAAGTTCGATCCGCGCGCCGGCAAGCACGTCGAGTTCACCGAAGCGAAGATGCCCAGCTCCAAGAAGTGAGCTGAGGACTTCGAGAGTTCAGAGGACGTCATGGCGAAGGTCTGCCAGGTCACCGGCAAGGGCGTGATGGTGGGACACAAGGTGTCTCACTCGAACCGCAAGGCGAAGGTTCGCAACCTGCCGAACATTCAGACGCACCGCTTTTGGGTGCCCTCCGAGAACCGTTGGGTTCGGCTTCGGCTGAGCACCGCGGCGATCAAGGACATCGACAAGCGCGGCATCGACACCGTGCTTCGTGAGCTTCGCGCCAAGGGCGTGCAGGCCTGAAGCTTCGGTTCGTCGAACCCCACTACTACGAACGAAACCTTCCCGAGCTCGGTCGCCACAGGCGCCCGGGCTTCGTTCGTTCCGTCCGCGCGGCGCGCCGCTTCCGCCCCGCCCCGCCTGCCCGTGCCCGTGCCCGTGCCCATGCCCGTGCCCATGCCCGCCAGACGGTGCGGCGCGGCTCACGCGAGCTCATCGCGCGAACCGTCGACGAAGTCTTCGGTGGTCTCGGGCACGACGGGTTCGCCGCTGGCGTGACGGAGCGACGAACCGCGCTCGAGCGTCGACGGCGCAGGACACGGCACAGGGCGGGCACGGGCACGGCGCGACAGGCACTCACGGGCACGGGCACGGGCACGGGCACGGCAGGCACCGCACGGCGCGGCAGGCACGGGCACGGGCACGGCAGGCACCGCACGGCACGGCAGGCAGCCGGCACGCGCACGCCCGCCGCGACTCAGCGGCAGTCGTACTGTTGGAACGCCATCCCGGACTCGCTGCGCACCCCGTAGAGCACGCCCCCGCCCGGCTGCACCGCGAGCTGACGCATCGTCTCGTCGGCGTCCATGTTCCCCGGAAGGATCGCGGTGCCGAGCGTGTGGCCGTCGGTCGCGGAGAGGCAGACGAGGTGCACCTCTTCGAACTCCATGTGCTCGGGGTTCGGTGCGCCCGCGATCGCGAGGTAGACGACGCCCTGCCCGTCCGTGTCGAGCAGCAGAATCTCACGAATCGCCATCAGGGCCTGGAGCTGCCGGGTGAAGCGGTGCTCGCCGCTGTCGCGGTCGATCGCGTTGACGATCAGACGCCCCGCCATCTGATCGACGAGCGCGGCCAAGAGGTAGAGCGAGCCGTCGCGGCTCGGCCTCCCGGGAATCTCGTGGCGCGCGCTCGCGGGCGTGCCGTGCACGTCGCCGATGTGCACGAGCGGACCGTGCTCGCGCTCGGCGTAGACGTCCTCGCCGTCGACGATCACCGCCGTCACGCCGCCCGCCTCTTCGAGGAGATCCCCTTCGAGCGGCAACCGGCCGAGCACCTCGCCCTCGGGCGAGATCACCGCGACGTTCCGATCGGCGAGGCGGTCGAGCACCGCGACGGTTCCGTCGGCCGCGACGGCCAGGTCTTGCGGCGCGACTTGGTCGAGGTTCGTGGTGCCGAGCACCTCGCCGTCGGGCCCCATGCGCAGGACGCGGCCGTTGACCTGATCGAGCACGTAGGTGCTGCCATTCGGACCCGGCGCGAAGCTCATCGGCGCTTCGGGGTTGGCTTCGTCGGGGGTGTTGCGCCCGAGCTGGTTCGGCCCGCCGCCCCAGCCGAAACGCGCCACGACACGACCTGTCGCGCGCTCGGCCTCGGTGGGCGTGGGCGGCGTGGGCCCTTGGCCGGGCGTGCTCGGTCGCGGGTTCGCTTCGTCGGGCGCGGTCGGCGCGACGTCGGGACGCTCGGGGTCGTTCACGACGGTCTCGGACGGCTCTGGAGCACGCGAGAGCCAATAGGCGACGCCGCCACCCAGAAGCACGACCAAGACGACGACGAGCAAGGTACGAGGGGACATCGCGACCTCCGGCGGGGAACATAGCCGGACGCTTCGAGACGAAGCGCAGGAAGTGTCGGAGAACGAGAAACGGCCCGTCGATGCCTCGACGGGCCGCTCCCGGGGTGTGAAAAGAGTGTGTGTGACGAGCCGCGTGAGGGAAGCCCTCGACGTGCTCAGAGGCCGTTCTTGCGAATCGCGACGTACGAGCTGCTGAGCGAGCGCAGGTTGCGGACGATGCCGGTGCTGCAGCCGCGCGCCTCGTACATCCACATCTGACCCCAGGCCGAGCCCGACTCGTAGATCACGATGTGGCCCGCGCCGCCCGAGCGATACACGAGCGCGTCACCGCGGGCGACGTTGCTGCGGTCGATGCGACGCCAGGGATAGCTCGAGCTGGTGCTGATGAAGTTCGCCGTGCTGTAGGGGTGCGTGTTGCGGCGAATGTCGGTGTTCGAGCTCGGCACCTGCCACGCCTTGGCGACGTAGCCCGAGCAGTCCGCGCCGTAGCTGCCGGAGTGGCGGCAGTTCGGGCAGCTGCCCGAGCAGGAGCCGCGGTTCGACGCCGTCGCGCCGTTCGGGTCCCACGCGCCGCCGCCCCAGTAGTAGGAGAAGCCGACGCCGCTGCGCGCGATGGAGATGATGCGGTCGCGACCGGTGCCGCTGACGCCGCCGGTGCTGCCGGTGCTTCCGCCCGGTGCTTCCGCCGCTCGAGACCTTCGTCATGTAGCCGCCGTGCGCCCAGCCGGTCGTCGAGCCGAAGCGGACGTTGTACCAGCTGCCGTTCGAGGGCGAGCCGCTGACCACGGTGACCGTCGAGCCGCTGGGCATCGTCAGGATCACGCGGTTGCTGGTCGACGCGCCGCTGCGGAGGTTGAGGTTCGCCGTGGTCCGCAGCGTCGAGCCGACCGAGACGCTGCCGCTGACCGCGAAGGCCGCGTCGACGCCGTCGAGGAAGGCATCTTCGTCGACCGCCGTCAGGTCCTCGTTGTCGAAGAGGTCACCGACGTCGCCTTCGCTGCCGTCGCCGCCGAGCTGCTGCGCCGCGCATCCGCCGATTCCGAGCGCCGCCAACACCAGCCACGTGTTTCGCATGTTCATCCTTCCGATCCTCCGCGGAGAGGTCGTTTTGCGACCGTCGTGCCAAGCCGGAGGCGCGACAGGGGTGCCCGGCAACGCGGACCGAAGTCCGCAGTCGCGCCGAAGGATCCGGCGAACGGTGCGAGTCGGTTTCACCGGCAGAACGGTGCGCTGGTGTGTGGACTCTGCACTGTCCGCGGCCGGGACAACGCCCAATCGACCAGATTCTGGTCAGGTGCGGGCTGTAGACATCTGTCCCGACCGAACACGGCTTTCGATGGCGATCGTGGTGACTGCCGTACCCACGCGGCCCGAACTCCCCGAGAGGCAAGGGTTCTCGGCGCCTCGCGGAGTCCCTCTTCGTGGGACACGAGGCTCTGGGCCCCCACGCGCGCCGCCGCCCGTGCCACTGAGCGGAACCGTCGCACTTCGGCCCGACGCGCGTTTCGAGGACGTTTCAGCGGGGCCGAAGCTCGGTTCCGTCCACGAGCCGGTAGCGCGTCGTGCCGGGCACCACGGGGACCACGAGCCGCTCGAAACCGGGAATCGACGTTTCGACCCGACGTATGGCGACCGAGGCCAGCACGCGGCCTTCGGCGTCGAGCGCGAGGGCCGGCTCGTCTCCGCCGCTCCGCTCCATGGTCTGTCTCACCCAACGCGGGGCACGAAACGGGGCGCGCGAGAAGACGTGGTGCGGCACCTCGTCGAGCACGCGAACACCTCGCGCTCCCGACCCGATGCGGGCGTGAAGCCGCAGGTAGTTGAACGGCGCGATCCAATGCGGCTCGCAGTAGCCCATGAAGTCGCCTGCGGTCGGCTCGACCAGGGCGTGGGTGCGTGAGTCCCAGCCCCAATCGCCGATCAGCCCGTCGTCTCGAGGGAAGGCTTCGTCGATCGCGGCGGCCACCCCGCACGGGGCGTGGCCTCGCCCGTGGGCGTGCCCAAGCTCGTGCACGACCGACGCGCGCGACGTGGGGTCGTCGAAGCCGAGGCCAATCGCGACCCGCATGCTCGCGAGGTCGTCGATGTTGACGTGCGCGATGCCCGCGATGCACGCGAGCCCGCAATAGACCTCACGGGTCACGCCGGGGTTCACGAGCGCGACGAAGTATTCGTCGGCTTCCGCTTCGGCTCGTCGAAGGTCCGTCACCGCTTCGAGCAAGCGGTCCCACGAGGTCGGGCTCGTCGGCGGCAGCGGCTCGGTCCACGTCATCGGTGCGCGCACGCGTGCGTTCACCTGGGTCAGCGGCCAGAGCGCACGCAGCTCGTGTTCGAGGGCTGCCACCGCGACGTCGTCGACGACGGGTACGTTCGTCTCGCCCGCGTCGACGTGCTCGACGGGGACGAGCACGAGGTCGACCACACCTTCGAGGAGCGGGAGCACCAGCGGCTCGCCGCCGGGGCGAGGAAAACGCGCGTCGACGGATCCGGGGCCGCCGTACTCGACCAAGGCCGCGGAGAGCTGCACCCCGGGCACCACGAAGTCGCCGGGGATTTCGACGTCGTAGGTCGAACGCGGGTCGGCGATGGTGGAAGGGCCGTCGAGGGGTCGCTCGGCGGAGGCGGCGACGAACGAGCCACCCGGACCGTCGACGCGGACCACGGCCACCATCGGTCGGCCGGGGCGCTCGGCGGGGGTCGCGTAGACGCGCACGAGCATGTCTTTGCCGGCGAAGAGCGGCGCGCCTGGGGTCACCGCGCTGCCCGAGGTGACGAGGGGGATTCGAATCGATTGGTAGACCTCGATGCCGACCAAGGCCGCGCCAGCCGCGAGCCCGAAGCCTTCGGGCGCGCCTTCGATCGGGTCGAGCGGCGGTGCGACCGACCCGTCCGCGTAAGGGTTCACGCGTCCGCCGTCCGGCATGCGCATCGGACCGATCGCGTTGGGCTCACACGCCACGAGCAGGACGACCGCGAGCCGGAGCGCCAGCGACACCTCGGAAACGTAGCAGGTGGCGTCGGCGTGGACGACGAACCGACCTCGCGGCGGCGGCGACAAAACACGACGCCCCCTGGCGGAGGCTCCCGTTGAGGCTAGACCCCCCGCGTGCGAACCGCAGCTTTCCTCCTCGCGCTCGTGGGAGCCGTCGCTTGCGTCGGGCTCGGCCTCTTTCTGGTCGGGAGCGCCTACGCGCGCGGCGCGCAGGTCGAACGGCTCGAGACCTCCGCGCATCGGGCACGGTTCGAGGAAGGCGCGCGCCACGGACGCGCCGACGCGGACGCGCGCAAGAACGCCGCCATCGTGCTCTTGATCGCGGGCGTGGTGGGCGGCATCGGCGCGGGACTCGTCCGCACGCGCCCGATGCACGCGGTGCCTTTCCTCGCCATCGGCGGCGTCGTGCCGGCCTTCGGTGCGCTCTGGGCGATTTGTCCTTCGGCGCCGATCGCCTTGGCCGCGTTGGTGGCGCTGGCCGGCAAGGACGAGGAGCCGCCCCCCGAAGCCCCCGCGTACGAACCGCGGACGTGGTAGAGAGCCTTCGGGCCGCTCGGCGGCTCGGAGGGAGCTCGCGATGAAGCCTGGCAGTCTCGGCAACGGCGCCTTGTGGGGTTTGATGCTGGTCGGAGTCGGTGTCTCGGCCGGCGCTTCGATCGCCGGCCCGTGGGCAGGCGGCGCGGCGACGCTCGTCTTCGCGTTCCTCTCGACCTTCCTCACGCAGGGCTCCCGCATGCTCGCGTTCGGCGCTTGGTTCGTGGGCTCGATCCTCGCGTCGCTGCTCGCGTTCTTCGTGGTCGGCGGGCTGGTCTCGCGCGGCATCGAGACGGGCGTCGACGTGACGACGGCCGGGGATCCGAACGCGGCGCGCATGGCCGAAGGCGCGAGCAGCGTGGTGGGCGGCTTGGCGGGCGCGTTCTTCGCCATCCTCGCGTTCTTCGTGACCCTGATCTCCAGCCTCATCGGACTCCTGGTCGGCGCGTCGATGCGACCCGCGCCGACGATCGAGGTCCCGCCACCCAACGTGGCGTGAGAGCGTCCACCACTTGCGCGGATCGAATCCGTGCGAGTGGTGGTGGCGCTCGGTGGTCGCCGCGCTCTGGGCGTGTGGGGAGACGACGCGCCGAGCGACGGCGGCGTGCTCACGTGCGGGTCGGACTGAGGCGAAGCCTCGCGACGACGCCCGACTTCTGCAACGGTCGCGACGACGCCGGCGCAACGTCTGCACTTCCACTGCCGCGCCCGCGACGACGCGCTGCGACGAAGGGACCGACACGTGCGAGGGCGGCGGCCCGGACGCGGACGGCGACGGCGCTCGGTCCCGTCGACGCCACGTGCGGCGTTGCACCGACTGCGACGACGCGGACGCCGACCGCTACCCCGGCGCGCTCGAGGTCTGTGATCTCGTCGACGACGATTGCGACCTGACGACCTTCGGAGACGTCGACGCGGACGGGGACAGCGAGGTCCCGTCGAAGTTGCTGCAACGGCGAGCGCTGCGGCACCGACTGCGACGACGACACGATCGCGCGGCGTGGCGGACGATCGAGGTCTGCGACGGGCTCGACAACGATCGAGCTCACGCGACGATGCCGTCGGCGAGCAGGTCGCGACCGCGGTGCCTTGGTACCCGGACACCGACGGAGACGGCGATTCGGCGACGGGGACGGCGTTCCGACGACGTCGTGCGCGCCCGTGGTGGGAGCGTCGTTGCTCTTCGACCGATCAGGCGACGACTCGGACGCGTCGGTCAGTCGACCTCGTCGGCACCGAACGGTGCGGCGGCGGCGACGAAGACTGCGACGGGCTCGTCGACGAAGGGTGTCCGGGCGTCGACGCACGAGCGGCGTGCGCGACGCCGCCGCGGTGCGCGACGGGGGCCCGGTGGACGGTGGCCCCGACGGCGGGCGACCGGCTCACGAGAACGCCGAGCCGTGCACCGTGGGGACCCTCGCCGAAGAGGCGTGGCCTCGACGTCTTCGAGCAAAGGTGCTTCGGCGCGTACGGAAGTCAGCCGATCTGCCGACCGCCAATGCGACGACGAAGCGCTCGCCTCGGACGACACGTGTGGTGCGGACGGAGCGCGTGGCGGCGCTGCGAGCGCGTCGCGGGCACTCCGTCGACCACGCGCGTCTGCACGCACCCCTGCAACCCGATCGAGCAGACCGGTTGTCGGGGAGGGGAACGAGTGCGACGTCTTCGGTGGCAACGACCGCTCGGACGGCTTCACGCCCCACGTCGAGTGTCGCGGGTGGGTCCACGCGCGGAAGGCGAGAGCTGCGTCGTGGGGAACACCACCTCGAGCCAGTGCGCTCGCGGGCTTGGTGTCGCGTCGCGTCCGGCACCTGCCGCACGCGATGCACCGACGGATCACGATCACGTGCCCGGTCCCCAGTCGTGCAACTACTACGACCGGCTCGTGCTCCCGAGCGGCCGCGTCGGCTTCTGCACGTGAGCGTCAGGCGCGCTCGCCGACCAGCGTACGCACCACGACACTCGCGGCGGCGAGACCGAAGGCGCCGGTGACGAAGCTCGCGGTTCCGTCGATGCGAGCCTTCTTGTCGCAATCGTTGAGGCCGTTCTTGCCGCCGGGGCACACGCAGACGAAGCCCGTGTCTTCGTCGTAGCTCGGCGCGATGGGCTCGAGCGGCTCTTCGCGGCTGAACACCGCCGGAACGCCGATCTTCGTGTCGAGCTCGAAGCCGTGCTTCTGGCGGAGGATCTTGCGGAGCGCGCGGGCGAAGGGATCCTTCTGCGTCTCGGCGAGATCGGCGACCTCGATCTGCGTCGGATCCATGCGCGCCGCGGCGCCCATCGAGCTCACGATCGGGATGCCCGCGGCGACGCAGGTGGCGACGAGGTGGGCCTTGGCCGTGAGGTTGTCGATCGCGTCGATCACGAAGTCGGGCTTGGTCGCGAGCAGCTTCTCGCTGCTCTGCTCGTTGTAGAACTCGCACGCGGCTTCGACCTTGCCGGTCGGGTGCACGAGCCGCGAGGCGCTCGGCCATCACGTCGACCTTTCGTTTGCCGATCGTGCCCTTCATCGCGTGAAGCTGACGGTTCGTGTTCGTGATGCAGACCTTGTCGAAGTCGACGAGGACGATCGTGCCGACGCCGGAGCGCGCGAGGGCCTCCGCGGCGAAGCTGCCCACGCCGCCGACGCCGACGACCATCACGCGCGCGCGGTCGAGGCGCGAGAGACCGCGCTCGCCGAAGAGCCGCGCCGCGCGATCGAAGCGCCGGTGGGCGCGAAAGGCGGTCTCGACCTCGTTCGCGTCGGTCTCGACGAGGTCGATCGCCGGCCTCTCGGGAAGAAGCGCGTCGGTGCCTTCGGTGGCGGGGCCCAGAATCGGAAGCGGCATGGCGGAGACGGAGTAGCACCTCTGGCGAGCGCGGGCCGGTCGGCGTCTCCCGACGGCGGGTTCAGGGCCCGCCGCCCTTCGTGCGTGGGCGCTCCGGAGTCTCGGAGCGCGATCAGGGCCAGCCGAAGAGCGCGTGTGCGTTGGCGGCGGCGTCGACCTCGGGTCGGTCGAGGGCCGTCGCGACGAGCGGCAGGTACGAAGGCTCGTTGCGATCCGTCGGGGCGCCGGTCGGGGTCTGGTCCGGCGCGTCGGTCTCGAGCAGGACGCGGTCGGGAGGATCGCGGCGGCGGCCTCGCGAATGCGACGCGCGTTCGGCCGGGTGAGCGCGCCGCCGAAGGAGAGGTGCAGCCCGAGCGCCACGAAGGCACGCGCCGTCTCCGCGCTGCCGGTGAAGGCGTGGACCATGCCGCGCAGCGGGCGTGCGGGGGCGCAACGCGTCGAGCATGGGGCCGTCGCGTCGAACGACGTGCAGGACGAGCGGCAGCCCCGTGCGTTGGGCGGCGCGCGCACGTGGGCGCCCAGCACCGCGAGCTGCCGCTCGAGGTCGACCTGCGCCTCCACGCGACGGTCGAGGCCGCATTCGCCGATCGCGACGGCGCCGAAACGCTCGGCGGCGTCGACGAGCTGCGCTTCGAGCACGAGCGGGTCGAGCGTGGG
This sequence comes from Sandaracinus sp., assembly GCA_020633125.1. GTDB lineage: Bacteria > Myxococcota_A > Polyangia > Polyangiales > Houyiibacteriaceae > JACKEH01. The sequence goes on from JACKEH010000016.1 coordinate 16,465, forward strand.
ATCGAGATGCTCGGGGTGGTGGCCGACCGCCATCGCGAGTCGGACGTCGGGGTGCCCGCGACGCACCAGCGCGTGCGCGCGTTCCCATTGGGCCGGGAGACGCCGGGCAGCACGATGGCTCCGACGCCGGCTTTCGCCGCGCGTTCGAGGACCTCGTCGCGGTCGGCGTCGAAGGAAATCGAAGTCGAGGTGGGCGTGGGCGTCGAAGAAAAAGCGCACCGCGCGGAGCATCGAACAAAGCGCTTCGAGCGTCGACTCGGGCTGCCACGCCCGCGGCGGTACGAGACGCACGGGCGAGCCGAAGCCGCAGTGTCGGAGCGCCCACGCCGCCACGTGACGAGCACTACGGAAGACGGAACGACGAGCGCCGCGGAAGACGGAACGACGAACGCCGCGTGAGGACGCGGCGTTCGTTCGAAGCGTGGAACGACGCGCCACGTGGGAGACGCTCGGGCTCACGCCGCGTCGGCGCGTGGCTCACGTCGTGGCGTGCCCGTCGGCGACTCCTCGTGGAAATCCTTCGGGTCGATGAGGTCGAGCTCCTTCACGACGTGACGCAGCAGCTGCTGCTTCTCGTGGAAGGGCAAGAACGACGACTTGAAGCCGTTGACGACCATCTTCTTCAGGTCGTCGACGCTCATCTTCATCTGCGTGTGCGTGAGCCAGAGCTCGCGGCTGACGGTCGTGTCGGTGACGAGCCGGTTGTCGGTGTTGATCGTCACGCGCAGACCGAGGTGGTGGTAGAGGCGCAGCGGGTGGCTCGCGAGGTCGCGCACGGCGCCGGTCTGCACGTTCGACGACGGGCAGCACTCGAGCGCGATGCGGTGGTCGTTGACGTAGTGCAGGAGGTCGCCGTCTTCGCGAAGGCGGCAGCCGTGGCCGATGCGGTGCGCGCCGCAATCGTGAATCGCCTGGTGAATCGACTCCGGGCCGTACGCCTCACCGGCGTGAATCGTCACGCTGATGTTGTTGTCGCGGACGAGCTGGAAGGCCTCGAGGTGGTTCTTGGCCGGGTGGTCGTACTCGGCGCCGGCGAGGTCGTACGCGATGACGCCGCGGTTCTTGTAGGCCACCGCGAGCTGCGCCATCTCGAGCGACGAGGCGGGCGAGATGTTGCGAATGCCGCAGATGATGATGTTGGACCGGATGCCGTAGTCCTTCTGCGCGTCGCGAAGGCCTTCGATGACGGCCTCGACCACGGTGGTCAGCGGCAGGCCCTGACGCGTGTGAAGCATCGGGGCGTAGCGGACCTCCATGTAGCGGACGTTCTCGCGGGCCGCGTCTTCGGCGAGCTCGTAGGCCGCGCGGTAGAGCGACGCGCTCGTCTGCAGGACCTTGAGCGTGGTGTCGAAGGCCTTGAGGTACTCGACGAGCGAGCCGGTGTTCTCACCGAGGTGCAACGCGCGCTTGAGGCCGTCCGGCGTGTCGGCGGGGAGCTTGATGCCGTCCTTCTCCGCGAGGTCCAGGACGGTCTCGATGCGCATCGACCCGTCGAGGTGGACGTGAAGGTCGGTCTTGGGAAGCTTCTCGAAAAAGCTGAGGGGGAGCGCCATCGCGAAACATTGTTGAAAAGGAGGGGCTCGCGCAAGGGGTGTCCGTGCGCGAGGGACGGTGGGGCGGGCGGAAACGTCCTGAATCTCCGCCAACTCCGATTCTTCGTCGGTCGCATGGAAGATCACGAGTCGCCGAGCGGTAACAGGATCCGTCGCCACTTCGAGGTCCGTTCGTGCCCTGCACGTCGTCGCTCCGCGCCTGTTCGGCACTGGTGACTCCACCGGCCTCGTGCGCCGCCCCCGGCCTCGTGACACGCTGCGTCACCATGGGCGTCGCCACCACCCTCGAAACCGTCATGAAGCAGATCACCGGCCTCCTCCCCTCGCCGGAGTCGGGAGACCGCAACTTCGTTCGTGAGGCTTGGGACAAGCTTCACGCGCTGCCGGGCGGAAAGGCCGTGTTCTCGAAGGTCGTCGGCCGCGCCGCGCCCTACACCGGCACCGTCGACGCCCGCGTCGAGGAGCTTCGCGCCGGCTACGCGCGCGTCACGATGCGGGACCGCCCCGCGGTGCGGAACCACCTCCGCTGCGTGCACGCGATCGCGTTGCTCAACCTGGCCGAGCTGACCGGCAACGCCGCCCTCGCCTACTCGATGCCCGACGACGCGCGTTTCATCGTCGCCGGCATGAGCATCGACTACCTCAAGAAGGCGCGCGGCACGATCACGGGCGAGTGCGAATGCCCGATCGTGACCTCGAGCGAGCGCCACGAATACCAGGTCCCGGTGAACCTGAAGAACGCCAAGGGCGAGGTCGTCGCGACGGTTTCCCTTCGCACGCTCGTCGGCCCGAAGAAGGCGTGAGCGGGTCGAACGGCCCGACGTCGGGCGGTGGCCGCGAGACCGGTGCGTCGACGGCCGCGCCGGAGCCGTGGGCACCGCTCGCGCGTTTCGTGCAGATGGCGCTCGACGGCGTCCACCTCGAATACCCGAATCAAATCGCGCACTTCCTTCGCTCCGACGCCGACCTCGGAGCGCCCCGCGCGCTGACGCCCGTCTTCTACGGCTGCTACGACTGGCACTCCGCGGTGCACGGGCATTGGCTGCTGGCGCGCGCGGCGCGGCTCTTCCCCGACGCGCCCTTCACGCGGCCGGCCCTCGACGTGCTCGACGCGATCACGCCCGAGCGAGTGGCCGGCGAGGTCGCCTACGTTCGTGAGCGTCCCGGTTTCGAGCGGCCCTACGGGCTCGCCTGGTTGCTGACCTTGCAAGCGGAGCTCGTCGAGATGGGCTCGCCGCACGCCGCGACCCTCGCGCCGCTGGTCGAGCTCGGCGTGTCGCATCTCGCGCGTTGGCTTCCGAAGCTCTCGTTCCCGACGCGCGTGGGCACTCACGCGCAGACCGCGTTCGCGCTGGGCCTCGCCATCGACGCCGCGCCCCACGTCGACCCCTCGCTCGGGGTCTTGGCCAAAGCCCGCGCGCTCGACTTCTTCGCCGACGACCGCGACTACCCACTTCACCTCGAGCCCGGCGGCGAAGACTTCCTGAGCCCGAGCCTCGCCTCCGCCGACCTGCTGCGCCGCGTGCTCGCGCCGAGCGAGCTCGCCGCGTGGCTCGACCGCACGATGCCCTTCGGCTTCGCGCTTCCGCCCGTCACCGTCACCGATCCGACCGACGGTCGCCTCGCCCACCTCGACGGCTTGAACCTCAGCCGCGCGTGGATGCTCGAAGGGCTCGCGAGCGGGCTCCCGAGCGACGACCCGCGGGTTCCGACGTTGCTCCAGAGCGCGCGAGCGCATGGCGCGTCGGCGCTCGCCGCGATCGACGGGGCGCACTACGCGGGCAGCCATTGGCTCGGCACCTTCGCGTGTTATTGGCTGACGAAGCGAGGCCTGACGTGAACGATCCGCGGGTCGGGCTCTGCACGACGTGCGTGCACGCGCGTCGCATCACCTCCGCGAAGGGCTCGACCTTCTGGATGTGCCGCGAGCCGAGCTTGCCGAAGTACCCGCCGCTTCCGGTGCTTCGGTGCCGGGCGCACCAAGAGAACGCGAGTCCCTGAAGGGCGAAGTCGGAACGCATCCCGACGCGAGAACGGACACCAGAACCGCGCGTCGCGCCCAGAGACGGAGACCGAGACGGCGCTTCGACGCCCTCGCGCAGCCGCGCTTCGTCCCCGAAGAGGACGACGTGTTTCCGCGCACGAGTCACCGCCGTGTAGAGCAGCTCGCGGGTGAGCAGCGGCACCGGCTCGTCGGGAAGCACGACCGCGACGCGGTCGTGCTCGGAGCCCTGCGCCTTGTGCACGGTGACCGCGTACGCGAGCTCGAGCCGCGCCTCCACGGTCTCGACCGGGAACGCGACGAAGTCTCCCTCCCCGCGTCGAAACACCGCCACGCGCCGCACGCCGCCTCGTGCCCTTCGCGCACGAGCACCACGAGGCCTTGGTCGCCGTTGTACAAGCCACGCTCGTAGTCGTTGCGCGTCACGAGCACGGGCTCGCCGGCCGACAGACGCGGGCCTCGTTCCCGTCCTCCGCGCGCGAGGTGCCGCGCATGCGCGAGCTCGTTGAGCGCGACCACACCCGTGCGCCGACCGCGCGTCACGCAGAGGATGCGCGTACGCTCGAGCCCACCGAAGAGCCGCTGCTCGAGACGCGCCACGCCTTCGGCATCGAAACGTCCGTCGCGCCGCGAGAACGCGCGACGCGCTTCTTCGGGCGACGGCGAGAGGCGCTCCCACGCCGCGAGCAGCGCCGACAGATCGCGCCCCTCGACCCGCTCGACCCCTTCGCCGACCAAACGCGACCACGACGCCGGGCGCCGAACTTCGCGCACGACCTCTTCCACGTCGCCCGCGTTCATCGCGCGCGCCACGCCGAGCACGTGACGGCCCGCCGGATCCGTCGGGCTCATGCGGTAGCTCTCGGTCAGACGGGCGACCGGACGGCTCGGGTGGTCCGCGAGCGCGGCGCAGAGATCACGAAAGACCGCGCCCGCGTCGACCGACGGCAACTGCTGCGCATCGCCGAGCAACACGACCCGCGCGTCGGGTGCGGCCGCGCGCAGGAGCCGGTCGACCAACGCGACGCCGATCATCGAGCTCTCGTCGACCAAGATCACACGCTGCCCGAGCGGGTTGCGCTCGTGGTGACGCCATCGCCCGGTGCTCGGCGAATAACCCAAGAGCCGGTGCAAGGTCTGGCTCGCCGGCACGCTCGCGCGAAGCGCACGGTCCTCGTCGCTCGGGTCCTCGATCGCTTCGAGGGCACGCGCGATGGAGCCGCGCATGCGGTCCGCGGCTTTTCCGGTCGGCGCCGCGAGCGCGACGTGCTCGGGGTTCACGCCGAGGCGCACCAACACCCGCAACATCGACACGACGATGCTGGTCTTGCCGGTGCCCGGCTCGCCGCTGACGAGCGCGAGGCGACCGAGCGCGGCCGAGCGCACCGCCGCCCGCTGCGCCTCGCTGAGCACCACCCCTTTGGGCGACCTCGCGAGCACGTCGGCGAGCGCCTCGTCGAGCGCGGGCGGCACCTCGGTCGACACCGCGAGACGCGCACGCACCGCCTCGGCGACCCGCGTCTCGAGCACGAAGAGGCGCGCCGACGCGAGCGCGCCGTCGTCGACCACGAGCGGCACCCGCATCCCCGGACGACCGACCACGGGCGCCCACGTCGCGAGCTCGGCAACGAGCGACGACGCCAACGCACGTTCGTCGTCGCCGAGCCCTAGCGCGTCGAGCGATTCGTCGAGCGCCCCTCCGGCGAGCGGAAGACGGGTCGAGCCGCGGGTCTCCGCGAGACGCAACGCCGCGACCAACCCGACGAACGCGCGCCGGCGAGGGGCGTCGATCGACGGCGAAAGAAAACGGGCGAGCTCGAGCCCCAGCGCGAGCTCTCCTTCGGCGAGGTCGAGCGCCGCCGCGTGCTCGACGAGCGAAGGAGACAAGCTGGGCTCGCCGACCAACGCGACACGCGCGGTTCCCGAGGGGTCCAAGCTCGGTTTCGTCTCCGACGTCACGTCGCCTCCCGCGTCGGCACGATCGCGTAGCCGAAGGGCGTCGCGGACTCTCGCAGCTCACGCTCCCACGCCACGACCTCGGCCCAGGTCGGGCGCGCGAAGGTCACGCCGGCGCCCACGCCCGACGCCGGGTTCATGCCGCGCAGAAACGCGTAGAGCAGACCGCCGAACGAACGCTCGTAGCCCGCCTCGTCGCGCACCCCGAGCAGGCGAAGGATGCCGAGCGTGTAGAGCCGCGCCTGAAGCGCGTAGTGCTGGTCGACGTGCGCTTGCAGCGGAACCGCGGCGAAGTCGGGCAGACGATCGCTCTTCCAATCGAGGAAGAAGGTCCGGCCTTCGTGGGTGAGCACGAGGTCGATCACGCCGCGCAGCACGCCGCGTCGAATTCGGAAGGGGCGCGCGTCGTCGACGAGGTCGCGCTCGAAAGGCAGAGGTCCCGGAGCGTCTCCCACGCTCCCGTGCTCCCGGTCGCCGTCTGGTTCGCCTCGCTCCGCGTCGCCTCCCTCGTCCTCGGCGATCTCCGACTTCTCCGCCACGAGCGCCGGATGGGCCTTCTCGGGAATCGGAAACGCGAAGCTCATCTCGGGAACCCGCTGCCCGCCCAGCGTCGCGAGCCCGCCCGGCAGCGCCAGCCCCGGCAGCGCGAGCGGCACCCGGAGCGCACGTGTGATCAGCTCGGCCGAGGCCGGTGCCAAGGCCTCGTCGACCAAGCTGCGACGTGCGGCGGCCTCGACGATCGACGTCACCCGCGCCGGGTCCTCGAGCGTCGCCGCCACGTCGACCCCCGGCAGGTAGAGCGTCTCGAGCGCGGCATGCAGGAAGACGCCCATCGCCGCGCCGCCGGGCAGCGTCACCGCGACGTCTTCCGGATCGGGCGAAACCAACGCTTCCGCCTCGCCGCCTTCCGGCGTCCACGTCGCTTCGGCCGCGATCTCTTCGAGCAGCTGCTCGTCTTCTTCGTCGTAGGCGACGGTCGTCGTCGTCGCGGCTTGCTTCGCCATGCGCGAGTAGCTCGTCACCACGAAGCCCGCATGACGACGTCGCAGGCCGTCGAAGTCGCGCACCGGTGCGGCGTCCTCGACCAAGGCGTCCGCGAGCTCCCACGGCACCGTCGTGCTGCCACGCTTCTCCTTTTCGGGCGGGTGCACGGCGAGCGCTTCGAAGGTCACCGCGTCCCCGTCGACGAAGCCTCGCGCGACCAACGCCGCCACACGCTCGTCGAGCCAGCGGTGCGCGCCCTGGACCGGACCGAAGCGCTCGTGGCAGCCGACCACGCCGCGCGCTCCGTCGGGCGGCGCGCCGAAATACGGCACGTAGAGCCGAGCCTTCGCGCGCGTCAGCGCGACGTAGAGCAGACGCTCGTCCTCCGCCCTCGCTTCTTCTTCGACCCGCGCCTCGACCTCGCGCGGAACCGGTCGAACCCACGCCTCCCGTTTGCCTTCGCGATGCGCCACGAGAGGTTCCGGTCTCGCCGCCGCCGCCGCCGCGCGTGAAGCCTCCGGCGAGGAAGACCACCGAAGCCTCGAGGCCCTTCGACTTGTGCATCGTGAGCAGCTGTACGGCCGGTCGATCGCTCGCGAGGCGTTGCACGGATCCTTCGCCCGAGAGCGGCTCCGCGCGCCCCTCGACGAAGGCACGAAGCCGTGCCGCGAGATCGTCGGCGCCGCGACGCCCGCCGCTGTCTTCGAGCAGCACCTCGAGCACGTGTTGGTAGGTCGTGAGCGCCGCCTCGCCGCCGGAACGAAAGAGCAGCCGTCGCGCGAGGCCGGTGTCTTCGAGCATCGCGCGAAGAAGCCCTGCCCCGTCGTGCCGCTCCGCCAGCTCGCGAAAGCGGTACAGGCTCGCGACGAGCGGATGTTGCGGGTCGAGCTTTCGGCACGCGTGAAGCGACGCGAGCGGCACGTCGTAGAAGGGCGTCAGCCAAGCGCGAAGGCGCGCCGAGGCGTCCGTCGGATCCGCGACCGCGTCGAGCAGGTCGAGCACCTCGCGCGCCTCGACGGTGCGAAAGAGCCCCTCACGTTTGTAGAACGCGTAAGGCACGCCCTCGCGCTCGAGGGCGCTCGCGATCGACTCCGCTTCTTTCGCGGTGCGCGTCAGCACGAAGACGTCCGAATAGCCGAGACGGCGACGACCGCCGCGCTCGACGAGCTCGACCGGCTCCTCTTCCACGAGCCGACGGCACTCGCGCGCGATCGCGCCACCGAGGGTCGCGCGCACGTCGTCTGCCGTCGGCTTCTCTTCACCGACCACGGTCCAGAGCGTCATCGCCGCGAGGTCCTTGCCGGACGAATCTCTCGCGGCGCGCGTCGGATCACCTGCTCGCACCGGCTCGTCGTAGCGAATCGGCCCTCGGAAGAAGTCGTCCGCGAAGACCTCGTTGTACGCGGCGATCACGCGCGGGGTGCTCCGGTAACAATCCACGAGCCGCGACGGTGGGCGACCTCCGGAGAGGCGCGCGCACGCCGCGCGGTAGGTGTGCACGTCCGCGTTGCGAAACCCGTAGATCGCCTGCTTCGGGTCGCCGATCACGTAGAGCGAGTGGCGGTCGGTGCCTTCGACGAAGAGGCGCCGAAAGATCGACCACTGCAGCTCGTCGGTGTCCTGAAACTCGTCGACGAGCGCGTGCGAGTACTGCGCGCGGAGCGAGCGTACGAGCGCTTCACCGCTCGGACCTTCGAGCGCTTCGGCGACCAACCCGAGCATGTCGTCGAAGTCCATCGTGCCTTCGCGCGCTTTCGTCGCTCGCAAGCGATCGCGCACGCGGGGCAGGAGCTCCTGCACCAACACCCCGAAGGGCGAGGTCGCGACGTCCAAGAGCGCGTCGAGGCGACCGAGCAGCTCCGCCAAACGAGGGTCCGCGGTCGAGGCCTGCGCCAAACGCGCGGGAAGCCACGCCCGACGGGGCTCGCCTCGCACGACCTCCACGCGCGCCCACGCGTCGAGCGCGACCAGCGCGTCGAGCAACGCCGCGTCTTCGTCCGCGCCACGACGCGACGCGCGACTCGTCCACCAACGCCGCGAGCGCGACCACGCTCTCCATCACGCGCGCCGCCACCTCCGCGCGCGGATACGCGGTGCGCACGACCGCCTCGTAGGGCGCGAGATCGCTGCGTCGCGGCATGCGGTCGAGCGCGTCCGCGAAAGCTTCGCGATCCCAGCGCGGACGAATCGCCCCGCGCTCGACGTGCCACGGAAAGAGGCCCGACTCGAGGGTCTCGGCGTCCATGCTCGCCAGCACGCGAAGGACCACCGCACGCAGCGGCGAGGCGTCGGCGAGCACCACGCGCAGCTCTTCGCGAAACGCGCGACCGAAGGCGCGACGCGGCTCGACGAGGGTCGAACGAAACGGGCGGCGGCTGAGGAACGCCTGCTCCGACAAGACCCGCTGGCAGAAGCCGTGAATCGTCGAGATCGGTGCGCGCTCGAAGCCGACGAAGGCCTCGGTCACGCGCCCGCGCGCCGCGTCGTCGAAGGTCCAGAACGAGCCTTCCGGTAGGGTTCACGCGAGGATCGTCGGCGCGCGGCGTCACGATCGCGCCGAGGGTCGCCCGAACGCGCGCGCGCATTTCGCGCGTCGCCTTCTCGGTGAAGGTCACGACGAGGATCTGATCGAGCGGCGCACCGCGCACGAGCAACTCCACGACCAGATGCTCGAGCGTGTAGGTCTTGCCGGTGCCGGCCGACGCTTCGATCACCGCGTGCCCACGTTCGGGCAACGCGTCGAGCAACGCCGGGCGCGCGAAACGCAGCGTCTTCACGCCGTGCCTCCCGCTTCGAGGCCGACGAGGCGCGCGAAGAGACCGAAGCGGCGATGCACGAGCTCGCGCGCGTCCTTCGGCGCCGGTCGCTCGTGCTCGCGACGCACCAGACCGTAGTCGTCCCGGGAGCGCCGACGCCGACGCGCGCTCTCGATCGCGCGATGCAGCGAAGGCGTCGTCATGCCGCGCCAGCCCTCGCTCGACGTGAGCACCTGCGCCACCGCCTCGAAGGGCAAGAAGACGTCGTGGGGCTCGCCACGCAGCTCGCGAACCCTCGCCTCGAGCCAACGGCGTGCTTCGTCCGGCTCCAGCGGACCGAAACGGGTCGACGCGTCGACCGCGGCGTCTCCGCCGTAGAGCACGAGCGCGCGGTGGCTGTCGCGCATGCCCGCGCCGCCCGCGACGAGCGCCACGTAGTCGACGAAGCCCGCGAGCGCGTGCCGCAGACGTTCCCGCCGAAGCTCGACCCCTTGCGGCGGCTCCTTCGCGAGCAGCACCAACGACGCGCGCTCGTCTTCGAAGAGCAACGAGGTGCGGCCCACGATGCGCGCACCGGCGAGCGTGATGGGATCGCGCACCACGTCGCTCTCGCCGACCTCCGCGCCCGCGCCGAAACGCACCCGACGCGGCACCATGCCCGCGCGGGCCACCGTCTGACCGAAGAGCCGCCGCCACCCGCCGAGCACTCGCCGATCGGCTTCGGTCGCGCGGCTCGCGACGGCGCCGAGCGGCCAGCGACCGTGCGCTTGAAGGCGCGGCACCCCCTCGCGCTCGTGAAGCTCCTCGGGTTTGGTGCGACGTCGAAGGCCTTCTTCGAAGGCTTCGCGCAGCGCGGCCTCGCGTTCGAAGCCCTGCGGCCGAAAGGGCTCGTCTTCCATCGCCGCGCGCGCGTCGTCGTCGCTCTCGCGATCGAGCCCGAGCACCGAGCGGGCCCAGCCCTGCAGCGGCGACATCAGAAACTCCCGCAGCGCCGAGAGCGAGAGCACCAGCTCCTCGTCGATCTCGGCTTCGGACGGCATTCGCTCGCCCGCCGCGAGAACCTGCGCGAGCGGCCCCCCGGCCTCGCGCACCTCCTCGAGTCGCACGTCACGCCCGGTCGCCTTTCGCAGCGTCTCGCCGGCACGAAAGGCCACCGACTCGCGCGCCGCCTCGTGAAGCGCTCGCCCCGCGCGCAGGCTCGTCGTGCCGCCGCAGCGGGAAGGTCCGAATCAACGCATGCCCGTCGTCGACGTAGCGGCGCCCGAGGAGCTCGACGAGCTGCGCGACCACCGGCGAGGGCTCGATCGGCTCGCCCGTGAGCTCGTCGCGCGCGACCCACGACACCACGAAACGTTCGCGCGCGCAGAGCAGCGTCTCGAGGAAGACGTATTTGTCGCGCTCGGCCGGCGTCACGTCGCCGATGCGACGCTTTCGCCCTCGCAGGTCGAGCGGGTCGCGACGCTCGCTCGTGGGGAAGCGGCCCTCGCCCATGCCGAGCAAGAACACGACGCGAAAGGGGATCGCGCGCATCGGCGCGAGCGCGGAGACCACGACGCCGTCCGCGAGGTATTCGCCGCGCGCGCCACCGAGCGCCGCGAGGCCTTCGCGAAGCAGCTCCGCGGCGACGTGCACGCGGACCTTCGGCGCTTCTTCCGGCTCGCCGATCTCACGCTCGGCCACGGCACGGCACGCGGCGAGACAACGACGCAGCTCCGACTCCTCGCGGTCCGCGCCGACCTCGAGGTAGCCGACGAAGAGCGCTTCGAAGAAACGCGCCCAATCCCGCAGCGAGAGCTCCGCCGTCTCCGCGAAGCGGGCGTCGGCGATCGACTGCGCACCAAGAGCGCGAGCGCGGGCGTCGCTTCGTCGCCCTCGCCCGGCTCCGGATGCATCGGACCGAACGGGCCGACGAAGGGACTGGCATCGGTCTCGCTCTCGAGAAACGCGCCGAGCGCGAGCCGCGAGGCTCCTTGTGCCCACGTCACCGCTTCGACGCCGAGCGTCTCCGGCGCGAGGTAGGTGCCTTCGAGGTCGGCGCCGTCGCGGCCGTGAAACACACCGAGCCGGTCGACGAGCCGCACCCACGCCGCGCGGTCGAGCTCGTTCGGCGCGCCCGGCACCCGCAGCGCGGGATGCCGCAACAACGCGAGTACCTCCGGACGAGCGAAACGCGAGAGCAACACGTCGACCAGCAACCCCGCCGCTTCGACCACGCGGCTCTCGCTCTGCAACGAGAGGTCGACGACGTGATGCGGGATGCGTTGCGCTTCGCCGAAGACCGCGGCCACGTGGGGGAGATACGTGTCGCGATCCTCCGCGTGCACCAGCACCGCGATCTCGTGAAAGCGCAGTGGGTCGTTCGCGTCGCTCTGCCGCACGAGCCGCCAGATCGACTCCGCGACGACCTCGACCTCACGCCGCACCCCGGGGCACGCGAACGCTTCGATGGTTCCATCCGCCGAAGCACGCGCGTCCGGACCGACGCGCCGATCGAGCACGTCGCGCTGCACCGTCTCGAGCACCGTCGTCGGTTCGACCTCGACGAATCGTTCTTCGAAGTCGCCGCTCGTGAGCTCGTTGAGCAGATGCACGTGCTCGCGGCCGGGACGACCCCACCACGTGAGCAACGGCGGATCGTCGTCGCGCTCGCGCAACGCCTCCTCCGGGTCGGCACGAAGCTCGGTCGCGGCCGGCACGTCCTCCCAGAACTCGCGGCAAGGGTTGAGCACGTGAAGCACGAGCTCCGTGCGCTCGCCCATCGCGCCGAACACCCACTGGAAGATGCGCGCGACGTACGAGAGCCCGACCACGTGCAGCTCGCTCGGCAACGCGCCCGGCACCGGCGTCACGCCACGAATCCGGCCGAGCGCCTCGTGCAACGAGACGATGCGCTCCTTCGACGCCGAGTCGCGCACCTGGCGCCACGCGAAGGCCTGCCATCGCTCGGTCGCGTCGCTCGCGTCGACGAGCTCGCCGCGATCCCACGCGCGAAGCATCTCCGGCCGCGAATACGCGTAGCCTTCGAGGAGACGCGCGAGGCGAAGCGCGAGCTCGGTGCGCCGGCGGTCGCGCGCGATGCCCGGCTCTTCGCCGACGTAACGTGCGAGCGATGCCGCTTCGACCTGCGCGAGCCAGGCGTCGTCGAGCAGCGCCCGAAGCACGAAGGCCTCGAGCGAACGACGATCGAGCACCCGCGCGACGTCGATGCGCTCGCGCTGGAGCCACCGTCCGACGAAACGCTCGAGGCGATGAAACCGAAGGTTGGCGACGATGCCCTGCCGCTCCGCGAGCGCCAGCGTCAGGTGCCGCTCGAGGTTTCGGCTCGGCACCACCACGTGAAAGGGCTCGAGCGGACCCCGTTGCGCGCGGCGCAGCTCGATGGCCTCCGCGAGCGCTTCGACGAGCGCCTCGGTGCGTTGGCTGTAGACGAGCCGAACCGTCACGGCCGGACGATGCCACATGGGCGCGACCTCGGCGGGACGAGGTGCCGCTTCTTCGAGGGTCAACGCGCTTCGGGGTGCCGCTCAGCCGCGCGCCGCCAACGTGCGCAAGACCAAGCCGCCGACGAGCACCACGAGCAGGTAGAGCCCGACCCGTTGGGCACGCCGTGATGTCACCACCCCACGACGACGGCGCGTCGCAGGCCCGACGAAGCCAGCCACGACCACGGTGCCGAGCAAGGCCGCGAGCACCGCGACGAGGGTTCCGGCGGCCGGCCCCGAGGCCGCGCCGAAGGTCACGCTCGGGTCTTCTCCGACCGCGGGCGCCACCACCGCGATCGCCAAGGCGCCGACCGTCGCCACGCCGACCAACCACGCGCGGACGCGTGCGCGCCGACTGAGTCCGGGATCTCCGGACACGGCGCTGAGGCTCTTGATGGCGAGCCCGGGAGGGGCCGGTCGCGGGTCGGCCACCGACGCCGAGGCCGCGAACGCGAGAAACGCGAGCGCGCCCAGCAGGCGCATGGTCGGGGGATGCGCGTCGAGGTCGGCCAACGTCGGGCTGAGCGCGACGCCCGTCGCCAACGCGCACGGGTAGACCACGAGCAAGAGCAGACGACGCACGATCTCGCGGCGCCATGCGGGCAAAGCCGCCAACAAGGGCACGAGCACCGCCACCAGCACGGGCCACGCGGTGGGTCGGGGTCGGGCCACGGCGATGGGCACCAAGAGCACCACCGCCCAAGCGATCAAGCCGCTGGCGATCACCACCCGGGGAGCTGCCCCGACCGCCCGCCATCCGGTGGTCTCGCGGAGCACTGCCACCGGATCTTTTCGCTCCGAGTTCAACTATTAGCCCTGTAAATTCAGTGTTCTCGGGCCGACCGCAGTCGCGGTAAGCTCACGCCGTGCGAGTGTGCCATCAGTGCGGCGCGCCCTCCAACGCCGAGGATCGCTTCTGTCGATCGTGCGGCGCCGCCCTCTTTCACGAGGGCTCGTCGGGCAACACGGATCCCTTGGTCGGGCGGACGATCGGCGGCACGTACGTGCTGCAGGAGATCATCGGCGTCGGCGGCATGGGCCGCGTGTACCGTGCCGAGCAGACGACGCTCGGTCGCACGGTCGCGATCAAGGTCATCCACCCGCACTTGCTCGGCGACGAGCAGACGGTGGCGCGCTTCTACACCGAGGCCCGCGCCGCGAGCCGCCTCAACCATCCGCATAGCGTGAGCGTCATCGACTTCGGCCGCACCGAAGACGGGATCCTCTACCTCGCGATGGAGTTCCTGAAGGGCAAGGACCTCGCCCTCGTGATGCACGAGGAAGGGCCGCTCCCCTTCAAACGCATCTGCGACGTGCTCGTCTCGGTGCTCGACGCGCTCGGCGAAGCGCACGCGCTCGACATCGTCCACCGCGACCTCAAGCCCGAGAACATCATCCTGCGGAAGATGCGGACCGGCGAAGACCTCGTGAAGGTCGTCGACTTCGGTCTGGCCACCATCGTCGGTGGCGGCTCGAGCTCCATCACGCGACCCGGCCTCGTCTGCGGCACGCCCGACTACATGGCGCCCGAGCAAGGACGCGGCGAGCACGTCGATGGCCGCGGCGACCTCTACGCGGTCGGCGTGGTGCTCTTCGAGCTGCTCACGGACCAGCTCCCCTTCGAGGCCGACACGCCGACCAAGGTGGTGCTGCGCCACATCAACGATCCGATCCCGGACCCACGCCAGACCGCGCCGCATCGACAGATCCCGGACGTTCTCGGCGACGTCTGCCTGAAGGCGCTCTCGAAGAAACCTGCGGACCGGTTCCAGACGGCGGCGGAGATGTCGGCGGAGCTTCGACGTGCACGCGCTGCGCTCGACGCGAACCGCGCTGCGACGACCGAATGCCCCGTCTGCGGCACCAAGAACCCCTCGACGATGCGCTTCTGTGGCGCGTGCGGCGTGCGGCTCACCGGGGAGATGATCGCCCCCACGTCGTCGATGCCGCCCAAGGGCCTGACGCCCAAGCCCTCCTTTTACCCGCCGCTCGCGAGCGCGCGCCCCTTCGTCGGACGCGAGCCGGAGCTGGAGCGCCTGGACGCGTTGGCGAGCGAAGCGTCGAAGCACCTCGTGGTGGTCGGGCTCGAAGGCGAGATCGGCGTCGGCAAGACCCGCCTGCTCCGTGAGGCCGCCGAGCGCTACGCACAGCGCAACTGGCTCGTCGCCGGCGCTTCGCCCCACCCGAGCGGCGCGTTGCTCGCCTACGGGCCGTTGCGTCAGCTGGCCGCCAACCTCTTGGAGCTCGAGCCCGATCAGCTCGCGACCCTCGCCCAAGACGAGAAGCTCCTCGCCGATCCACTCGCGCGCGCGGGCATCGCAGAGCTGGCGAACCCCGAAGGTCTGCGCGGGGTCGAAGACGAGAGCCGCGCGGGCGCCGTCGCAGTCGGGCTGGCGATGCTGGTTCGGCTCACCCTCGCGCGACGGTCGCTCCACGCGGCGATGCTGGTCGTCGACGACGTGCACCGCTGCGACGGGCTCACGCTCGCGGTGCTGCGCCTTCTCCGCGCCGCGCTCGCCGAAGATCCGATCCTGCTCGTGCTCGCGGACGCGCGCGCCCACGTGCCGACGGATGCCTCGCTCGAGCTCGGCGGCCTCGAGCTCGAGGACGCGGGACGTTTCCTCACCGGTCGCGCGAGCTCGAGCTCGAGCGAACGACGTCGCGTCGACGTCGAGACGCCGACCCCGGCGAACGGCGTCCTGATTCGCCGGCTGCTCCCCTTCTACCTGGAGCAGATTCACGCGCTCGGCGGCGACATGGGCGACGACACGTTGCCGCCTCGCCTCGCCGACGCGGTGGCGCAACGGGTCGAACGCCTGCCGGTGCGGGCGCAGCGTGCGCTGCAATGCCTGAGCGCGTTCGGCGGTCGGGCGTCGCGGGCAGACCTCGCGGCCGTCGCCGATCCGCGCGATCTCGAGGCGCTGGACGAGCTGATCAAGAAAGGTCTCGTCGCGGAGGACGGCGACCGACTCGACGTCACGCATCCCTTCCTCGCTGAGCTCGTCGAGGCGTTCATTCCGGCGTCGGCGCGCCGTGAGCTCCACCAGAAGATCCTCGACGTGGTCGCCCGCGCCGGCGCGCCGCTCGAGATTCAAGCCGAGCACGCCTACCGCGCGAACGTCCCGATGCGGACGTTCATGATCCTCGAGCGCTGCGGTGACCTCGCCCTCGCGCGCGGCGACGGACGCGCGGCCGTCGTCATGTACCGCCGCGCGCTCGAGCTCAGCCGCCGCGAGATGCTCGAGAACGGCGACACGGTCATGGACACCGCGCTCGTCACCTTCAGCCGCAAGCTCGGCTGGGCGCTCGCGAAGGCCGGCGATCTCGCGGGCGCCGACGGTGTCGTGCGGGAAGCCCTCGACCTCACCGGCCCCTACGACGGCAACCGCGCGCGCATGCACCTCGTGCTCGGTCGCGTGGCCGCGCTGCGCGAACGACCGCGCGACGCGATGCGGCACTTCGGCCAGGCGCTCGAAATCGTCGCGGGCGTCGAGCCCGAGGTCGAGCAGGCGGTGCAGCTCGCGCTCGGACGTCTGCGTCGCGACGCGGGCGATCCGGCGCTCGCGGGCAACGCGTTCCGTCGCGCGCTCGAGCTGCTCGACCAGCGCCAGGCGCCCGCGGACGAGCACGCCACCGTCCTCATCGAGCTGGGTGACGTCTCGCTTCTGGCCGACGACGCCGAAGAAGCGGAGCTGCACGCCACACGCGCGCGCGAGCTGGCCGCGGAGGCGGGCTCGATCGCGGTCGAGGCACGCGCGCTCGGCTTGTTGGCGCGCGCCGCTCGTCACGAGGGGCGTATGTCGGAGTCGCGTGCGCACTACGAAGCCGCGCGAACGATGGCGGCACGGGCCGGCGATGCGACGTCCGAAGCTCGCTTCGCCAGCGCGCTCGCGGTCTGACGGCGACGCGCAGGAGGTTCACGACAGAGCGGCGAGGCGCGCCGTTCACGACGGCGTTCACGACGGCGCCTTCAGGCGAAGCACGACGCGGCAGACGGGCAGTCACGACCGTCCAGACGACGTCGACGTTCACGACGCGGGAGCGTTCACGACCGCGGCGTCGTTCACGAGTGAACGCGCGCGCCTTCACTCGCCGTCCGCGGCGTCGGGGGTCGCGTCCGGCAGGCTCGTGCAAACGCCGCTCGTGCACACGAGCTCGGGAAGGCATTCGCCGTCGCGAGTGCAGGGTGCACCGACGTCTTTCGTTCCCGTCTCGAGCCCACACTCGCTCGGGCCGACGACGAAGGCCAGCGACGCGACCAACGACACGCGCAGAGTCCAGCGCAGGGAACGCCGAAGCCCCGCGACGCGCATACGCCGCGGGGCCCCCGTCGAGAGTCGACCGGACGTCGAGGGACGATGTACGGCGCGTCCCACGAGTCCGCTCAGTCGGGCAGGCCGGTGCCGCAGTTGGAGCAGAAGCGGGAGCCGACGCCGTTCTGGAAGCCGCAGCTCGGACAGAACTTCGGCTTCGGCGAGAGACCTCCACCGCACTCGGCGCAGAACTTCCCGTTCGGCACCGACGCGCTGCACGAGGGGCATTGCACCAAGCCCGGTGCACCGCCGGGGGCAGCCACCGGAGGGGGCGCAGGCTGCTGCGGCTGCTGCGGCTGTTGGAACGCGCCGGCCATCGCCGACGCCATGCCGAAGCCGACGCCCATGCCAGCGCCGGCCATCATGCCGCCACCGTCACCGCCGCCACCCTTCGCCATGCCTTCGCCGGCGCCCATCATGGCTTTGCCGGCGGCCATCTTGCCGAAGTCGCCGCCCGCCATGCCGGTGTAGCGCTGGTCCTGCGCGTACTGCTGGTCGAGCTCGAACTGCTTCTGCTGCGCCTCGGCCTGCGCCTTCGAGATGCCGATGGCAGCAATGCGGGCTTCACGCTTCGCGCGACCGATCTCGGCCTGCGCGGTCTTCAACGTCTCCTCGTCGTCGTCGCTGAGGTTGATGTTGAAGTCGGAGACCTGGAGGATCTTGACGCCGATCTGCTCGAGCTCGGGCGCGTGCTGCTCGAACATGCGCGCGAGCTGGCTCTGCAGCGGCATGAGCTGAAGCAGCGACTTCTGCTCGTTGATGCAGACCTGACCGATGACGGTCTTGACCGCGTTCTTGAACGTGTCGCCGATCCAACGGAGGACCTGCTCGTTGCCCTCGGGCGTACGGAGGCCGACGTAGTTCACGATGAAGCGCTGGGGATCCAGGATCTGAATCGCGAACTTGCCGTAGATGCGCGGCGTCACCATCTCGCCGAGCAACGGGTCTTCCATGTAACCGAGCTCGCCGCCGAAAGGCAGGTCGTAGATCGGCTTCATCGTCACGAAGTAGAGGTCCGTGAGGAAGATGTTGCCGCCCGTGACCTGGTCGATGAGGCGACCGAGGAACGGGATGTTCTGCGAGCTGAGCGTGTGGCGCTGGCCGGCGCCCGCGGTGCGGAGCTGCCCGATGATCGCGCCGTCGCGGAAGAACACCGCAGCTTCGTCGGCGTCGACGGTCAGCTGCGCGTAGTTCGGGATGGTGTTCTCGGGATGCTTGTAGACGATGAGGTGCTTCTTGTCGTCGGGACGGTGGATCAGCATCTCTTGGACGCCGTCCTTCACGAAGCCGAAGACTCTGCCGAGAACCATCGCGATCGCTCCATGCGCGAGACGGCCGCCCGGCACCCTCCGAGCGCAACCTCCCGCAACGAGCGGCCATGATAGGCAGGGTGAGGCCCTCTGACTAGTACAGCGGGCCGCACATGCGATGCACGTGGGGTCACGGCCTCGAAATCGAGGAAAACCACGCCACGTTCGCGGCACCGACCGCGCCGCCACGCTCCGAAACGACGCCCCGTCGACACGCTCACGCCGGATCGCGCGCCGAAAGTCGCCGCGACACGGAACCTGGCCGACCGGACGCGGTCCGGGCACGCTGTGCGCGACGTGCGAATCCTTCTCGTGCTCGGGGCGCTCGCCCTGACCCACGCCGTGTCGGCGCAGCCGGAGTCGGCGCTCCCGCGCGATCGTGCGGTTCAGGAGGCGCTTCGAACGCTCGACGCGGAAGGCACGGAAGACGACCCGCTCGGCAGCGGCGACGTCGCGACGCTCCGCGACGTCCAGGTTCGAACCCCACGTGACGCCGCGCCGGAGATCTTGCGGGTGCCCGCCGAGGTCGGCGACGAGCTCGTCGCGATTCCTGGCGTCCGAGAGACGGCGCGGCGCGTCGACGTGCGCTTCGTCGAGGGGCTCGTGACGGTGCGCGAAGAGATCACGCTCACCTCGCGGGCGACGCACGTCGCCGAAGCGCGCTTGCGATTGCCTCGTCCCGACGGCGCGTGGTTGGTCGCGCTCGAGCTCTGCGAGGGTGAGCGCTGCGTGGCCGCGCGACCGGATGGGAAGCACTGGCTACGACGTGGCGTTGGTGCACGCCGCGTTCGGGGCGGAGGAGACTGCCGGGCTGCCCGCGGCCCGTCGTCACGAACGCGGGTCTTCCACGAGCGCGAACGCCACGCGCGCGACGAGCGCGACGTCCACGAGCGCGACGTCCACGAGCGCGACGTCCACGAGCGCGACGTCCACGAGCGCGGCGTCCACGCGCGCGACGTCCACGAGCGCGTCCGCGCGGCGAGCCCGTTGCGGGTCCGAGTGTCTTCCTCGCGGGCGATGCGCACGTCGACGCCCGAGGCCCGGCGTTCTCCGTGCACGTCGCGCCGATTCGTCCGGGCGCCTCGCCGACGCTGCGGGTTCGATGGGCGGCCCCGCTCGTCACGCGATCGGGTGTCGCGCAGCTGCGAATCCCCGCGCGTGGCAACGACCTGCGCGCCGTCGTCGCACGCGTCTCGTTCGACGCCGGCGAGCTGCTCGGCCCCACCTTGCAGGGCGGCAGCAACGCGAGCGCGGTCGAGGTCGAACCTTGGTCGACGATCGAGCTCGCCGCGCGCTTGCCGAGCCACGCCGTACGCACCCACGCCCACCTCTTTCCCTGCGGCGCCCGACGTTGTGTGCATGCCGCGCTCGAGACCGGTCCTCGCACCGGCCCATCCGAGCACGTGGCGTTGCTCGTCGACGTTTCGCCCTCGACCTTCGGGCCCGCGCGCGGACGCATCGCGCCGGTGCTGACGGCGCTTCTCGCCGCGCTTCCACCCCGGTCCGACGTTCGCGCGTTCGCTTTCGCGGCGCAGGCGGAGGCGTTGCTCGACACCCCGACCCCGCCGACCGAGGTGCCTTTCGCGGCGCTCGCATCGTCCACGCAGCGGAGCCTCGGGGGCGCGACGCGCCTCGACGTCGCGTTGAACGCGCTCGGCGATCTCCGCGACACCCACGTGATCGTGCTCGGCGATGGCGGCCTGACCGAGGGCCCGCACCTCCGCGATGCGCTCGCCGCGGCCGAGCGTCGGGGCGCGAGGCTCAGCGTGGTCTCGCTGACGGCACGTGCGCCGCATCCGCTGCTCTCCGAAGCGGTCACGCAACTCGGCGGTCGCGTGGTGTTGCTCGACGACGACGCCTTCGTCGCCCACGGCGACCTCGACGGGCGCGTGGCGCCGCTCTTCGCTCCCTCGCTCGGCCGTGCGTCCGTCGGCCGCGTCGCGCTCGGGGAGCTCCGGGCCGGCGAGTCGCTTCGCCACGTCGGTCTCGCCGGTCGGCGTGACGTCGTGCGCCTCGGACGCCTGAGCGTCGCAGCCCGCGCCCCGCGCGATGCCGAGCTCGTCGACGCGCTCGCCGCGCTCGGTCGGCAACACGTCGGTGGTCCGACGCGCCTGGCGCTGGCCCCCTCGGCGGGCACGACATGCGAAACACTGGTGAGCGCGGGACCGAACGAAACGAGCCGTACCACGCCGTGGATGCTCGCCGACGTTCGCAGCTGCGCGTTGCCGACCGCGCCTCCGCCGACGCCGGACGATCTCGGACGCGGCATTCCCGCCGAGACGGTGCTCTCGATGCTGCGGCGCCGCGTGGTGCCCGTCGCGCGTGGTTGTTTTCGACGCGACCGCGCCGGGCGCGAGAACTACGCGACCCGCGCGGTCTTCGAGCTGCGTCTCGCCGATCGCGAGGTGACCTCGGCCGACGTGATCGGCGAGATCGACGACGCGCTTCGCGAGTGCCTGCTGACCTCGGTCGACGGCCTCGACGTGCCGGCCTACGCGGGCACCATCGTGGTGCGTTACCCGCTCTACACGCAGGCCAGCGGTCCGGCGTTGACGATCGAGCTCCACCCCGACGTCGCGCAGGTCGTCGATCGTGTGCTGCCCGAAGAAGCCCCTTGAGAGCACGCCTCACTTGCACAGATGCAATCCGTGCGAGTGGAGGCGTTGCTCGGTGGTGGGAGGGGGCCCCCATCCGGCTCTGCCGGTTGGGGGGTGGAGCGCGTCGCTCCCTCGAGAAGAAGAAGAGCGGCGATCGGTGCAAGCGATGCCCGCTTCGAGAGCGCCGACCACTCGCACGGATCGAATCCGTGCGAGTGGTCGTGGCGCTCGGTGGTGGGAGGGGGCCCCCATCCGGCTCTGCCGGTAGTGGGAGGGAGCGCGTCGCTCCCTCGAGCAGAAGAAGAGCGGCGATCGGTGCAAGCGATGCCCGCTCTGAGCCGCTTGCGGCGAGGGTCGCGCTGCGCGAGGGTCGACGGGTGACGCCGACGTTCCGACGCGACCGACTCACGGGCGAGTGGCGCCTCGTCGCCCCGACCCGCGCAGGCGTGCCGCTCCCGACGAGCCGCCTCGTCGATCCGGGCCTCCCGTCCGGGCACGGACGCTGCCCCTTCTGCCCCGGCCACGAAGAAGACGCCGGCTCCACGCTGGCGCGTTATCCGGACGACGACGCTTGGGACGTCCGCGCGGTTCGAAACAAATACCCGGCGGTCGGCAACTACGACGACGCGGCACCGAGCGACGATCCCGACACCCAGGTCGCCGCGGGCGCACACGAGGTGATCGTCGAAGGACGAGACCACGAAGGCGACCTCGTCGACTTCGACGCCACGCGACTGCGGCGTGTCTTCCTGGCCTACCGTGATCGCGTCGCGCATCACGAAGAGCGCGGCGCCGCGAGCGTGGTGCTCTTCCGCAACCGCGGCGTGCGCGCAGGGAGCAGCCAGGCCCACCCGCACGCGCAGCTCGTCTCGTGCTCGGTGGTGCCGAGCGCGATAGAACGCCGCGCCGCGATCGCACGCGCGCACTTCGACACGCACGGTCGGGTGCTGCTCGACGACGAACGACGCGACGCCGTCGCCGCCGATCGCGTCGTCCTCGAGCACGACTTCGGAACCGCGATGTGCCCACACGCGCCCGCCACGCCCTTCGAGACGTGGGTCGTCCCCCACGCGCACGTGCCCTTCGCGGAGCTGGACGACACTTCGCTCGAAGCGTTCGCGTGCCTCGTCCAAGGAGCGGCGCGACGCGCGCTCGAGGCCAGCGCGCGAAGCGCTTGGAACCTGCTCTTCCACCTTCCGCCGCGGGCCACACGCGACGCCGCGGGTGCGTTTTGGTTGGCGTCGATCTACCCACGCAGCGGACCCGGCGCGGGGCTGGAGCTCGTGACCGCGACCTCGGTGGTGAGCGTCGCCCCGGAGCTCGCGGCCGAACACATGCGCGCGCTCGACTGACGGCGCTCAGGGTGCAGGGTCGGAGCCGCCGACGTCGCTCATGACGCCGTCTCGTCCGTCGTAGCGACGCCGCACCGCCTCGGGGACGAGCTGCTGCACGGTCCACGCGTGCGCGACCAAGCGACGCTCGGCGTGAACGAGCGCGTCTCGTGTCTGACCCGCGGTCAACGCGGGCACCATGACCGCGAGCAGGTTGGTGAGGACGAGCATCCACCACGTCCCCTCCGGTGGAAGGTCGACCATGCCGGGCCGAATCAGGATGCCTTCGGGTGTCACGACGACCGAAGGCGGCCAGAGTCCGAGGTGATGACCGAAGATGCTGAGGCTCGCGGCGATGGCCGTGATCACCATCAGCCCGACGCGCTGACGCCGACCCACTTGGGCCGCGTGGTACATCAAGTTCGTCGCCAGCAGGCATGGCGCGACGATGAAGGGGCCGAAGATCCGCGAGATGCACACGAGCGCGAGCGCGGCGGTCGCAAACGAGAACACCGTCGCCGCGACGCCCTTCAACACGCCACGCGCCTGCAAGACCGTGAGCAACGACGCGAGCGCGAGCAACCCCGCCACCATCGCGAACAAGGGCCCATGCCTCACGCCGAGCACGAGGCCCCCGAGCGGCACGAAGCTCAGCCAGAGGAGGTAACGGCTCGCGGTGGCACGAGCGGCGACACGACGTGTGTTCTCGACCCATCGCCCGAACGCGCTGCGTGCGCCGTCCGGTAGCGTGGTCGGCGGCTCGAGCAAGAGCGACGCGAGCTCCGACGCCGCAGAGTGATTCTCGGGGTCGAGCGCCAACGCGAGGGCCAGCTCGCGCGTCGCCACCGAGCTCCCTCCCCCGCCGTCAGCCATCGCGGCGTGCGCGCGACGCACGTGGCGATACGAGAGCTTCTGACGACGCTCCAGGTCGCGGTCGCCTTCGAGAAACTCCTCCACCCGATCGGCGAGCGAGCGCGCGGAGCGAAGGCGCTTGGCCGAGTCGACGTGCGTCGCCTCGACGCAGAGCGCCTCCAGCTCGGGCGAGACTCGACGGTCAGGAAAACGGCGCGCGATGCGGGCGTCGACGCCTTCGATGGCCTGCGAGATGCGCTCGCGCGAGCCCTTGCCGGTGTTGATCTTCTCGAGCGTGAGGATCTCGAAGAGGATGCAGCCGAGCGCGTAGACGTCCGACGCTGGCCCGACCTCGGCGTCGCCGAGCGCCTGTTCCGGAGACATGTAGCCGGGCGTACCGAGCGCGCTGCCTTCCCGGGTCGCGTCGAGGTCGTCGTCGGGGATGTCGCTCGTGCCGGGATGCGTGCTGCTCGGGGGTCGCTCGACGAGCTTCGCCACGCCCCAATCGAGCACGTAGACCTCGCCGAACTCGCCGACCATCACGTTGGCCGGCTTGAGATCACGGTGAACCACGCCGCGTGAATGCGCGAAGTCGATCGCGCGGCACATCTGCACGAAGATGCCGAGCAGACGTGTGCGCCCGAAGCGCGTGGACTCGTCGTTGTCCCGCGCACGCGCGAGCACGTCCTGAAGCGTCACGCCACGGACGCGGCGCATCGTGAACCACGCCGGCTGGTTCTCGCCTTCGGTCTCACCGAGATCGTAGACGGGCACCAACCCGGGATGCTCGAGACGCGCTTGAATGCGCGCCTCACGCACGAAGCGACCACGGATCTCGGCGTCCGCAGCTTCGTCTTCTTGCAGGATCTTGAGCGCGACGTCGCGGCCGATGCGCTCGTCGCGCACCAACGCGACCTCTCCCATGCCGCCGGTACCCAGCGCCTTCACGAACGCGTAGCGCCCGTGGATCGCCGGGATCTCCGAGAGGTCCTTGTCGCCCATACGTCCGCGGTAGGATAACCGACCCTCCGCCTCTTCGGGACAGAACGCCGAAAACCCCGAAAAACAGAGGTTTTCGTGCGCACCTCAATCGTAGCTGGGGGGCGGCGTCGGCACGCCCTCGTCCCTGACACCCTCCGCGTGGTTCGAGTCGTCGGAATCGTCCCGAGCCACCTCGGTCGGCACACGTGACTCGAGCCGGCAGAGGCTCTGCACGCAACGTGGCACGTAGGTCTCGCCCGGCGGCTCGCAGCTCGTCACCCGCACCTCGCCCGCGTGGTCGTGCAGCACCGCGACCGCACGGCAATCGCGGGCGGCCACGGCGACACATTGGTCCGCGCGGTCGCAGACGATGTGCTCGGGTGAGAGCGCCGCGTCGCCGGTCGGCATCCGCACCAGACGCAACGGCGCTTCGCCTCCCGCGGTGCCTTGCGGCTCGAACGGAAGCGGCGCGAGCGGGTCGCCAGGGTCGGAGTGACGCGAAGACCCCCGTCGGTCGCGGCGGTGCGTCGCCGCGTGCGCGACCGTGGCCGCCGTGGCGGTCGCAATGGCTGCGGCGGCACGGCCGATCGCACGACCAGGCGTCATGCCTCCCGTGTGCCCTTTGCAGCCCATCAGGAGTACGAACGCGCCGAGCAGCAGCCGTACGGCGAAGGGAGACGCCCGCTCAGCGTTCCCAACGACCACTCGCGACGACGGGCTGCTCCGGATCACCGTTCCAAGCATACGCCCACGCCCAGACTTCCTCCCGCGCGCACGTCACACGCACCGGAACACGCAGGTAGAGCGAGCTCGGGCGAGGGTCGAGTACCCATCCCGCGAAGTCTTCGTACTCGTCGAGCACCACGAAGGCGGCCGCCGGGTCGGGCAGAAACACCAGCTCGCCGTGGACGCGCCCTTCGCCTCGGGCATGCCACGCGGGGTACGCACCGAGGTCGAGCAAGGTCCCGCCCACGTGCCCTTCGGCGCCCCACGTCGGCTCGAAGCGGGTGAGCAATCCTTCCGCCGAACGTCCGCGGCGCAGCGATCCGTAGACGAAGAGCGGCAGCGCTTGCCCCGGCATTTCCGGAGCGCTCACGCGAAGGAGCGTGCCGTCGAAGGCCCACGCCGAGCCCGACTCGCCCGACCCTTCGCAACGCCCGCGAAGCACGTGGCCGAGTCGCCCGTGGTCGAGCACGAAAGCCTCTCCCTTCGGGTCGGCGACGAGCTTCATCGATCGCCGACGCGACCTTCGGCACCGTCGGGCGCGCTGCCCCCACCGGGACCGCCGGCGCCGCCGCTGCCGCCCGTACGCACGAGCCCACGCACGTCGACGGTCGCTCCCTCCGCCGCGAGCACCGCGATCGCCGGTCCGCCACCACCGCCGCCGCCACCGCCGCCGTCGCCGCCGTCGCGACCCGCGCCGCCCGCGCCGCCGCTTGCCGAGCCGTCACGCCCCGCGCCACCGTCACGCCCCGCGCCACCGGCGCCGTGGGGCCCGGGTGCGCCGCCGTCGCCACCGTCACCGCCGTTGCCCAGCGCGACGGTCACGTCGATCACGGTGACCTCGGCGCCGCTGGCGACGGTCACGCCGAACGAGCCGCCGCCACCGCCGCCGCCGCCACCACCGCCACCACCACAGCCGCCCGCGCCACCGCCGCCGCCGCCGCCGCCGGAGTAGCGACGTGGGGGAGAGACCGTGCTTTCGCCGCCGCCGCCACCCCCGCCGCCACCGCCGCCGCCCGGGGTTCCGGCCTCGCCCATCGCGCCGGACGCCGGGAGGTAATGACCGTCCTCCGAGAGCGAGCCCACCGCACCGCCCGCGGCACCGTCCGCTCCGTCGCTTCCCACGGTGCCCGGGTCGCCGGGCCCACCGCCGACCGGCTCCGAGAAGCCGCGGTTGGCGCCCCCGCTTCCTCCCGACGCGCCGCCCGAGCCCATCACGCCCGTCTCGCCGCCGCCCGTCAGCGTCAGGCCACCGGTGCCACCACGACCGCCGACCGCGCCGCAGCTGGAAGCTCCTGGCGCGCCACCGGCGGCGCGTCGTCTGCGCTGCCGCCCTGCGCGCCGGTCTCGGCGTCGCCGCCGTCGTCGCCGCTGGCCCCGTCGTCCGCGTTCTCACCGTCGCTGCCGTCGCCCGCGCGCAGCTGCAGCGCCCGCAACACGATCCCGCGGCCACTCGCGACACGCACCACGACGCTGCTGTTGCCGCGTCCGCTCGCGTCGCCGGTCTCGAGCGCCAGCGTCTCGAGGACCACGCCGTCCGCGTCGATCACGAGGCCTTCGGACCCGAGCTCGTCAGCGTGGTCACGCAGCCGACCGGGTCTTCGGTTTCGAATCCGTCGCAGTAGCCCCCGCGCAGCACGACACCGCGCGAGACGACGGCCGCTGCGTCGTAGCTTCCTTCCGAGACACAAACGACCTGTCCGCTGGTCGCGCGCGACAGTGCTTCGTCGAGCGTCGCGAGGGGGTCCACGGCCGTTCCGGCCGCGCCGTCGTCGCCCCCTTCGGACACGTGAACCGCGCACGGCGGCGGGCCTGCATCCCCCGGTCCACCGTCGAGGCCTCCGTCGAGGGGTCCACCGTCGCCGGCGTCCTCACGGCTCGCGTCGCGCCCGGCGTCGACCGCGCCGTCCACCCGCACGTCGGCGTCGTCGGGCACACCGGCGTCGGTCCCGCCTCGCCCCGCCAGACCGCTGCGATCGGCGGCGCAAGCACACAACACGACGAGGCCTCCCACGAGACCGACCCGAGCCCGAACGCGCACGGTCGGCAGGGTAGCAGCACCGCGCCCCGTCGAGCGACGGTCGCTCACGCATGCCGTGAGGGTCCGCCGCCCGCCGTCACGTGGACGAAGAAGAAGCCGTCAGCGCCCGTTCTCGCAGCGTCGCAGAGCGACGAAATCGTCCCACGTCGGTCCACCGTGCGCATGGAGCGCGCTCGCCAGACGCGCGGTGTCCCACGCCTGCAGGAGCCGCCAACGTACCGCCGCTTCGACGCGTGCGTCGTCGACCCGTGCATGCGCGTCCCCGAGCGCCGCGACCGCGTCGGTGTAGGCGCGCCCCTCCTCGCTCCGATCGAGCAACGCACGCAGCCGCGGGCCCTCGCGCACCAAACCCGCGTCGAGGTCGGGGTGCCACGGGTCGTCCGCGATGGGCAGGATTTCGAGGAGGGCGATGCGAAGTGGGTAGAACGCCAGATCGACCCGCGCTTCGATCTCCGCGAGCGCGACCTCTTCGTTCTCGAGGACGTGCTCCGCGCGGTCGACGCGCCGACGCGCCTCTTCTTCGTTGCGCGCGTCGAGCGCCGCACCGAGCGCTTCGATCACGCGCCGCTCGGGTGCGAGCTCCGGCAGCGTGAGGTCCGGCTCCACTTCGGGTAGGTCGACGATCTCGACCGCGTGCGCGAGCCATCGCTCCGAGGTCGTCGTCGGCACGTCGAGCGAACGGGAGGCGACGCGCGCGTGGGTGTGCGCCTCGAGCAGCCCCACGGTGCCATCGCCGTCGAGATCGAGATCGACGGGATGCCCCTCGCGATCCTCGCCTCGCAGCGCGTGCCAGAAATGAATCGCGTAGCTCTCCTGGCGCGCGCGCGTCGGATCGGGATCGCAGCCGCTGGCCTCACGGTCGTAGCTGGTCGCGAAGACGCCACAGCGGTGCGGCTCGGCGAGGCCACGCTCGCTCTCGCCCGCGACGAAGATCGTGTCGGCGAAGCCGCCTCCGAAGCAGCTCGTCACCACCAGCCGCGCGGGCCGGCCTAGCGCGTCGAGCTCGCTCGCGAGATCGGTGACCCCGAGCACCTCGCCGCCCCAGAGATGGAAGACGCTGTCGATCGGCGCTTCGCCGCCCTCGCCGTGGCCCGCGAGCACCCACGTGAACGGCGCGTCGGCGCCACGAAGGGTGTCGAGCACGCCGAAGAGCATCGGGGGCGAGGCGGGGCCGTCGACCTCGGGCCCCGGGACGTAGCGAACCGCGCGGTCGCGGGGATCGAAGAGGTCGGCCAAGCGCGCACGGAGATCGGCCCGCGGCGTCGCGTCCTCGTCGCGCACCTGCACCAACGTCCCGGTGCCGCCGCCGAAGAGCAACGTGCCCTCGTCACCGAGGCTTCGGCGAATCAGCTCCGCGTCCTGCGCCAGCGAGACTTGCGTGGACGCCGGCTCCGCCCCGCCGACGAGCGCGACCCAACGCGGCGCGTCGTGCAAGCGCACCTCGACCTCGGCGGGAAGCGGCTGCGCCTCGGGCCGCCAGAGAACCATCGCCGCGAGCACGGGCGCGAGGCCGGCAAAGAACGCGAGCAGCGGATGACGAGCGTGCACGGCGCGAGCCTGGACCGACCGGCGTGGCGCCGCCAGCGACGACGTCGCCGGGAAGGGAGGTCCAACCGTTTGCGGACGTAGCTTGACCCCGCGTCGACCTTCGAACGACGCTCGGACCCGCTCATGCCCGTCGCCTCCATCATTCTCGGAATCGTCGCCCTCCTCTTCATGGTCGGAGGCTTCCTGATGACGGGCGTGCCCGTCGCCGGCGCCGTGCTGAGCTTCGGCGCCCCGCTCTCCGCCCTCGTCGGCATCGTGCTCGCCGGTGTGGCGATGTCGCGCGCCAAGCGCGAAGGCGGCGAATCCGGCGCGGCGGTGGCCGGCCTCGTGGTGAACATCATCGCGTTCATCCTCGGCTTGGCCGTCGCGTTGACCTGCGGCCTCTGCAACGTCTGCTTCTCGGCCAGCACGGTCGGAGCGGGCGCGGCGGCGGCGAACAACCCCTTCCTCCAGCCGGGCCAGGGCGGGCTCAACAACCCGAACGGCGCGAACGGCCCGCAGGGGTTCGGCCAGCTCGGGCAGCAGCTCGCGGCGGAGATGAGTCGCCTCTCGCTCACCATGTCCCTGGCGAGCGCCCAGCTCGGTTGCGCGAGCGATCCGAGCGGCGCCCAAGCCGCCCAGGCCGTGCTTCATCCGAGTGTGGCGACGCAATACCAAGGGATGCTCTGCAACATCCCGGAGAGCACGCTCGAGGCCTTCGGCCGTGGCTGCGACGAGGGCGCGCCCTGCAGCACCGCCACCGTCTTGAGCTCGACCCCGGACGCCGCGAAGGCCACGGCGCTCGGCCTCGACGCCAACCAGTGTTTTCTCTACCAGTCCGGCCAGGCGCGCATCATCGGGTGCAACACGCCCACGGACTTCCGCGTGATCCTGATGGAGAACCTCGCCGCGGTGCAGTGAACGATCGCGCGGCCACACGGCCGCACGCACACCGCCCGAGCGCGAGCCACGTGGCAGGTGTCAGCCCGGCAAACAGGCTCCGTACTCGCGACCGTAGACCTCGAAT
Organism: Sandaracinus sp.; assembly: GCA_020633125.1. Lineage (GTDB taxonomy): Bacteria > Myxococcota_A > Polyangia > Polyangiales > Houyiibacteriaceae > JACKEH01. The sequence goes on from JACKEH010000016.1 coordinate 45,900, forward strand.
CCGACCGCCGCGCAGAAACGCGACGAGGGACAGGAGCGTGCTCCGTCCCGATCGCACACCAATCGGCAGGCGGACACACCGTCCTCTTCGACGCACAGGTGGCCGTCGGCGCAGTCCGCTTGGCTCGTGCAGCGGTCCCCCTCGTTCTTGCCGTTCCGTCCGTCGCGACAGGTGGTGACGCCCCCGACGATGCCCGTGCAGCGAAGCTCCGGCCCACAGACTCCGTCGCTGATCGACGGCAGGCAGTGCATCGAGCACACGCCTCCGAGGCAGAGCTCCTCCGAGGGACAATCCGAATCCGACGAGCAGCCTCGTGCGCAGACGCCGAAGAAGTCGCCCCCGGTGGAGACGTCGACGCACTCGAGGTTGGCGACGCAATCCAACGCCGTGTCGCAGACCGCGCCCACGGCACCTCCACCCTGGGGTCGGCAGAACGGCTGCGTCCCTTGCGCACAGAACTCTCCGACGGGGCACACGCCGTCGCAGAGAGGTGCCTCGACGCAACCGCCGGTCGTCGAGCAGGTCTCGTCGATGGCGCAGTAGCCGTCGCGCGGATCGTAACGACACGCCCCCGTCGCGGGATCACAGCGGTCCAACGTGCACTCGACGTCGTCGTTGCAGACGACGGCCGGCGTGCGCTGACACGCACCTCCGACGCATTGCACGACGCCCGTGCACGCGTTGCCGTCGTCGAAGCGTGCGCACTCGTCGTCCGAGGTGCACGGGGCGTACGCGAAGCAGGAGCCTCCCTCGCAGCGGCCGGGACACGGCGCTCCACACGCCCCGCAGTGGTCCGTGTTCGTGTCGAGGTCCACGCAGAGTGACCCGCACGCGACGTCACCCGTCGGACAACGGATCGCGCATCCGGGGACGCTCTCGCACGCCGTCGCATCGAGCGCCGCACACCCCCGCGCCGCCGTGCAGCCGGGGGCTGCGGTACGTTCGCACGCCTCCGCCACGTCGCAGCTCGGCCCGGCGAGACGCTCGCAGAATCCACCTTCCGGTTCTCCGTCGCAGCGCCCGATCGCATCGTCGAAACGGCAGCCCGGCACCTGCCGACACTCGCCCTCGTCGGTGAGCGACGAGCAACGAAACGCGCGACGGGCCATGCACTCGTTCGCATACGCGCAATGCGGCGCCGCATCGCACGCGGCGCGCTCCAGGCCAGCACAGCCACTCACGGTTCCCACGCACGGCGCCGGCGAGGGGTAGCGCATGCGAGGTCCCGCATCCGGAGCGCTGGGCGGAACGTAGGGAACGGGCTCGAAATCGATCCGTTCGACGCCACAGCCGAGGAGCACGAAGCCCAACGCGATCCACACCCTCACGGCACCACCTCGTCTCCCGTCGAACCGCTTTCGGCTCCGCTGCCGGACGCCCCGGCCGAGTCACCGCTCGACGTCGCGATGGGTCGCGAGTCGTCGAACGCGGGGCCTCGCTCGCTCGCTGCCTCGACGCGTGCGGTCTCCCGCCCCGCAGCGCCGATCTCCAAGACGTCGAGGAGATGATCGTAGTCGTCCCAGTGCTGCCCGAAGACGTCCGCCGAAGCCACGTAACCGACGACCAAGAGCACGGGCCACTCTCGATAGGCTCCGTCGAACTTCTCTTCTCGCCACGTGTACGGCGCCCGGACCAACGTGACCGCCGCGCGCGCCGCACCGACCGCGCCGCCCGAATCGGTCCGCTGCACCTCGAGTACCGTCACGTGCGCCGCGTGGCCGTGCACAGCCGCGGGCAGTTCGTCGAGGGAGACCGCTTCGTAGCGGGACGTCGCCCACCCCACGTTCCACCCACCGCGCCGCAGCATCACCTGGTCGGTCCCCGAGAGACTCGACACGAAGGTCTGCGCGAGTCGTTCGAGCGGCGCGTCCTGAAGCTCCATCGGCACGATGAACGTGTCGACGAAGAGACTCGCGCCGTCCGTGCGGTGCTCGAGCTCGAGCGCGTTGCCGAGCGCCCAATAGCGACGGTCGATTCGACCGTCGTCGTCGCGGTCGAGGCTCCGAACGTGCAAGTTGTCACGTCGAGTTCGTCCGCTCGGAGTGTGAGACGAGATGCGCCAGCTCGAGCTCACGAACGAACCGTCCGACTCCGCGCGCACGCGCAGACGGTGAGAGTCGTGAGTCCAACCGACGCGACCGAAATGGCCCGTCCCGTAGGGAGCCGCGCAGCCGAGGACGAAAAGGAGAACGGAGAGGATCGTACGCATGTCGAGCTCTCAGAAGAAGAAGACCTCGAGGCCACCACCGAACTCGAGCAGGTCTTTGCCCGCCGCCAGCTCGGCCGCGACGCGAACGCGCTGGTGCCGATCGAGCCAAACTCCGGGTCGCAACACCGCGCCGACCGTCGGCCCGATCTGGAGGACCTCGCCCGAATCCCCCTGATTCGGACCTGCGAACGCCTGGAAACGAACGACTTGGCTCGACCTCGCGAACCAGAGTCGGAAACGCACGCCCACGTCGACGAACACCCTCGCCAGATCGAGCTCCCCGTACGCGTCGAGCTCGAACCCGAAGACTCGGCTCCACTCGTCGTCGGTTTCGAGTCGGCCTCCGGGCACGCTCGTCGAGGAGGACGAGTAGTCCTCGCCGGCCCCGTTGATCACGAGCGCAGCCGCGAGGCGGCCGACGACGGCGAACCGCGGATGCAACGACCAACGGCCAGTCACGTGGGGAACCAACACCGCGCGTGAGGCGAGGCAACACGAGCGCATGTCGAACGCGTGGTAGACCTGCGCGTAGTCGGGGACCACTCGGCCCGTGAAACCGACGGCCACGCGCCGAACACGGTCGGTACGTCGCCACTCGCTTCGCCGAACCGGTACGTCCTCGACCGAGCCCCGCGCGTAGCGTGTCGCCATGCTCGCCGGCAGGGTGGTGGCATCGTCCGGTGGACCGAAAGACACGGCATCCGCGGGTGGAAGAGGGGCCGCTTCGTCCGTCGCGGGTCCACTCGGAAACGGCGTGTCGGCGGGGTTCGTGAATTCGGCCGGCCCTTCGGGGAACGGGTTGGCTGTTTCGACGCTCCCGAAATCGACCTCGACACGGCCCCCGGCCGCCACCGCGAGGTCGCGTCGTTGCGTGTCTACCCGCACGACCACCCGGCCGGGTCGCACGCGAAACGGCAGCACCGGCGTGACGCCGACGAGACGCGACGTCCCGTTCTCCTCGACGTGAACGTCGCGTCCCGTGGGGGCTCCCCGCAGCGCGACCACGCCGACCTGACGGTCGATCTGCGCGAGAGCCTCCGAGATCCGCGCCTGCTCCCTACGCACCCACGCGTCGTCGGCCGGAAGGCTTCGGAGCAACGCATCCGCGGTGATCGGGTCGCCAGCGGCGAGCTCCGCGAGCCCCAACAATCCCGCCGATTGGGCCGAGGGTGCCGCTTCGTGCGCACGTCGGAGCAGGGCTCGAGCCGCCGTCGCCTCCCCCTCACGGAGCAAACCGTCGCCGGTCGTGAGCAACGTCTCGTTGGCATCCTGTGCGAACGCCACGGGAACCGCAGCGAGGAGCCAGAGCCCCAGCATCACCACACGCATCGCCGGCGTGTAGCAGCATGCGACGCGGGGTTCCTCCCCCAACCGAGGTAGATCTCTCGGTCTTTCAACCGATGGACTAGGCGTCGACTGCCCGTTTCCCGACTCGACCCGCCCACACCGCGACGTGTGCCCCGCGCCCGGGTCCAGGTGGCGCGATCGGGTCTGCCGCGAGCCCGACCGCCTCTCCTCGACCGCGACCCCGGCTCCGTCCAAGATGGGCGCCCCCGAGGATTCGATGGAAGAGCGAGAAGAGACCCCGCGCGCCGGACGAGTGGCCATCGTCGGCCGCCCCAACGTCGGCAAGTCGACGTTGATGAACAAGCTGCTGGGCCAGCGGCTCGCCATCGCGACGCCGAAGCCCGGCACCACGCGCACCGCGATCCTCGGCGTTTACGCGAGCGAGAACCCGCCGACGCAGATCGCCTTCGTCGACACCCCCGGCATGCTCACGCCCCGCAGCGCGCTGCACGAGGTGCTGGTCGAGCAGGCCCGGTTGGGCATCGCCGAAGCGGACGTCGTGGTCTTCCTCACCGAATCGCCGGCCGACGCCCGCGGCGAGAAGCCGAACCTCGAGGTCCGCGACGCCGACCGTCCGGCGCTCGATGCTCGAAGGCTCCAAGGCGCCCGTCATCCTCGCGGTGAACAAGGTCGACCGGCTCAAGAACAAGCAGCTGATGCTGCCTTCCTCGAGGCCTACCAGGCGCTTCACCCCTTCACGGCGGTGGTCCCGGTCTCCGCGCGCACCGGCGTGAACCTCGACGCCCTCGTGAAGGAGATCCGTCTGCACCTGCCCGAGGGCTTGCTCTACGAGGACCCGGACTTCCTCACGGACCGCCCGACGCGCTTCTTCGTCGCGGAGATGATTCGCGAGGCCGTCCTGCGGCACGTGCAGAAGGAAGTGCCCTACGGCGCGGCGGTCGTCATCGATCGCATGGAAGAGGACAAGCTGACGCGCATCCACGCGACCGTCGTCGTCGAGAAGGACGGCCACAAAGGCATCGTCATCGGCAAGGGCGGCGAGCGCCTCAAGACGATCGGCACCGAAGGCCCGTCAGGCGATCGAGAGCTTCCTCGAGTGCCGCGTGCACCTCGAGCTCTGGGTGAAGGTCGTCGACGGCTGGACCCACGACGCCAACAAGGCGCGCCGCCTCGCGACCGAAGGCACGACCTGATCCTCGGCCAGCAGAGCCACACGAAAGACGCTCCTCGCACGGAGCCCCATGGAGCCGAGAGGCTCGCGATTTCGAGTTTCGTCGTCAGTGCGCGAAGAGCGTGAGGAGCGCGGACGTCCGGTCCGCAGCCGCAAGAAACAACCGCTGCCCGCGAACGCCACCGGCGCGCGGCCGATGGTTGCGATCGTCGGACGTCCCAACGTCGGCAAGAGCACCATCTTCAACCGCCTCGCGCGGCAGCGCATCGCGATCGTCGAAGACGTCGCGGGCGTCACGCGCGACCGTCACTACGCGGACGCGACGAGCCTCGGCCGCGACTACGTGTTGATCGACACCGGCGGCTTCGACCCCGACAGCGACGACCCGATGAAGTCGGGCATCAACACGCACGTGAAGCTCGCGCTCCAGGAGTGCGACCTCGTGCTCTGCGTCTTCGACGGCTCGGTCGATCCCGTGCCCGCCGACCGTGAGGCCGTGCGCCTGCTCCGCGACGCCGGCAAGCCCGTCATCTTCGTGGCGAACAAGGCCGACTCGCAGGCCCGCGCCATCGACTCGACCGTCTACTACGAGCTCGGCGTCGAACAGATCTTCCCGATCAGCGGTCTGCACGGCCGCGGCTTCGGCGACCTCGAAGAAGAGATCGCGCAGCAGCTCCCCGACAAGGAAGGCACGACGATCGACCTCGACGTGCCGCGCATCGCGATCGTCGGGCGCCCGAACGCCGGCAAGTCGTCGCTCGTGAACCGCCTCACCGGCGAAGAGCGTCAGCTCGTCGACTCGCGCCCCGGCACCACGGTCGACAGCATCGACACGCTGCTCGAGCGCAACGGCCACCGCATGGTGCTCATCGACACCGCCGGCGTGCGCCGCAAGGCGAAGGTCGATCCGCGCGGCGTCGAAGCGCTCAGCGTCTACCACGCGATTCGCGCGATGGAGCGCAGCGACCTCGTCGTGTTGATGATCGACGCCCACGAAGGCGTCGGCGAGCAAGACGCGAAGATCGCGGGCCTCGCCGTCGACCGCGGCAACGCGTTGGTCATCGGCCTGAACAAGGCCGACCTGATGAGCGCCGAAGAGCAGAAGGACGTCCGCCGCCGCACGCGCGAGATCCTCTCCTTCGCGCCCTGGGCTCCCATCGTGACGCTCAGCGCCAAGACCGGCCGCGGCGTCAAAGCGCTCGTCGACACCGTCGCGAAGGCCACCGAGGAGCACCGCAAGCGCGTGACGACCTCCGAGGTGAACCGCTTCTTCGAAGAGGTCCTCGACCGCCACCCGCCCCCGACCCAGAAGGGCCGCGCGGTGCGCCTCTACTATGTGACCCAGGCCGAGATCGCGCCGCCGACCTTCGTCGTCGTGACCAACTACCCGGATTACGTGCACTTCTCGTATCAACGCTACGTGGTCAACGCGATCCGCGAGCGTTTCGGGTTCGACGGCACCCCGGTTCGGGTGCGCTACCGCGCCAAGCGCAAGAAGCCGCGCGAATAATCGCCAGCGATTCCGTCGGCATCTTTTCGGAGGGGCCCCTGTAAGCCGGGGGCCCTTTCGTCGTTCCACCCTTGAACGCCATGGCGGAACGTAAGACAAGGCAGCCCAGTCCTCGGGGTCCGGTCACGGCTCCGCGGGGCGACCTCGAAGGGGACGAAGGCCGAGGGTGCGGAGCGACGACCTGCAGAGCCGGGAGCGGCTGCGTTGGGAGGACGAATGCCTCGCCCGCGCCAAGCGGGGCGAGCGTGCGGCCTTCGGCGAGCTCTACCGCGAGTACGCCCCCGCGATCTTCGCGCGGGTGCTGCTACCGAAGCTCGGCAACCGCCCCGCCGCCGAAGACGCGCTCGCCGAGACCTTCCGCGTCGCGCTCGAGCGCCTGCACCAATACGAGAGCCGCGGGGTGTCGTTCTACTTCTGGCTCGTCCGCATCGCGGCGAACAAGGCGACCGACATGCACCGGGTGAAACAACGGACCGGTCGCGCGCTGAGCAGCCTCGAGTCCTTGCTCGGGCCGCTCGCCGACGCCCCGGACGGGCCCGGCAAACAGCTCGAGGACGCCACCGAGCTCGCGCAGATGCGGCAGCGTGTGGCGACCTGCCTCGACGCCCTCAATCCCCGCTACCGCCAAGCGATCGAGCTTCGCTTCTTCGACGAGCGTGAGCGCCAAGACTGCGCCGACCTCCTCGAAGTGAAGCTCGGCACCTTCGACGTGTTGATCCTCCGTGCGCTGCGCGCCTTCCGAAAGGAATGGGAGCGCGGGACCGAACGAACGAGCCAGCCCATGCTGGAGAACGAGTCATGAGCGACATCGACGACCGCGACGACTGGATCGACGATCCGGATCTCGCCCCCACCGAGGAAGAGCTCGCGGAGGCCGAGGCGCTCGCGCACGCCCTCTCGCGTGGCACCGTGAAGAACGGCCTCGAGGACGCCTTCCCCGACGACGCCTTCGAGACCGCCGGGCTGGTCGCCTTCTCGCACGACGGCGGCGCGCTCTCGGACGCCAAGCTCGAGAGCATCCTCGAAGGGGTGTTCGAAGAAGCGCGCCCGCGTCCCGTGGAAGCGCCGATCCCGTGGTGGAAGCGCTGGATGTTGCCCATGGGCTTCGCCAGCGTCGGCGCGACCGCGGTCGTGCTCTTCGTGCTCTTCCGCGGCCCCTCGATCGAAGGTCCCGTCGCCCTCCCCGCGCCCGACGGCGCGCTCCTTCGTGCGCAAGCCGCCGCTGCCACCGGCGACGACCGCGACGCGCTCGACGCCCAGATGGGCTCCTACCGGGGCGCCGTGCTCGCCGCCCTCGAGGATCGCTACGCCCGATGAACCGCCGGTCCGCGCTCGCGTTCGCGACCCTCGCCCTCGTCGGCGCCACCGCGTGTCTCGCGGTCGGCTGCAACGACGACGGAGCCGCCGCGTGGCTCGAGGCGACGCGGCAGGCCCACGCGAGCGCCGACGCGGCCAACGACCCGCGCGCGGCGGAGCGCGTGTTGCTCGAGGCCTTCGAGCGCGAGGTACCGAGCAGCGTGGCGAACGAAGACGCGCGTGTCGTGCGCCAGGACCTCGCGTACCGCTTGGCGTCGATCGCGCTCGACGACGAGCGCGCCGAAGACGCGCGGCGGTTCGCGGATCGAGGCCTTCAGCTCGGCACCGCCACGGACGTCTTCACCGCCAACCTCTACGTCGCGAGGGGCCAGGCCCGCGAGGTCCTCGGTGACGCCGTGGGCGCGGCGGGTGATTATCACGAGGCGTTGATCGTCAACGAGGCGCTGCTCGATCGCGTGCTCGGCGATTCGACGACCTCGGAGGACGAACGATGAAGCGCCTGCTCTTGCCCCTCGTGCTCGTCTCCGCGTGTGCGGCGCCGGGTCACGCGCCCTCGCAAGAAGGCGTGCAGGAGAGCGCGAGCGAACGCAGCACCAGCGGCGGCTCCGACCTCGGGCGCTCCGAATCGCCCGGCATGCCCGCACCCGCCCCGGCGTCGCGGGAGAGCTACGAGATGGATTCCGCCGCGTCCGAACCTGCCCCTCGCGCGCCGCAAGCGGTTCCACAGAGCGTGACCGTCGAAACCGTCACGGTCGGCGGCAGCACGGCGGGCACGACGGGCGGCAACCCCAACGCGGGCCGCGCGTGGGCACGGCTCGTCGACGTCGAGGACGCCTTGCACGACGCCCTCGGTCTCGCCTCCGTCGACTGCGGAGACGCGCGCGATCTGCGCGACCGCATCTGCGAGCTCGGCGAGCGCATCTGCGACCTCGCGGACGAGTCGGGCGACTCGGTCACCGACGACCGCTGCGAGGACGGGCGCGCACGGTGCGAGCGGGCGCGTCGACGGGTGGCGGATCGCTGCGATTGATCGACGGCGTTCGCCTCTCGTTGGCGTTTGCCGCCGCTTCGCACTATTCCCCGCGCATGCGTTGGATCGCGCTCCCCCTGCTGGCCGCCTGTGCTCCCACCCCGTGCCCGGAGCCGACGGCGGAATCGCGCTCCGCGGAGTCGAGCTCGGGCGGGGAAGCACGGCATGCACACCACGGTCGCCACGAGGGGCACCACCACGGCGAAGGCATGCAACACGATTTCTCCGACGTCGCGCGCTTCGAGGCGATGTTCGACGCGCCAGGTCGCGCGCGCTGGCAACGCCCGGTCGAGGTGGTCGGACTGCTGGACCTGACGCCGGGGGAAACGGTCGCGGATCTCGGCGCGGGCACCGGCTATTTCGAGCCCCTGCTCGCCGCGGCGGTCGGTCCGCGGGGCCGCGTGCTCGCGCTCGACTCCGAGCCGGCCATGGTCGCGCACCTCCGAGAGCGCGCGCAGGCCGAAGGGCTCACCGTCGTCGAAGCCCGGGAGGTCGCGGTCGACGGTCCGGGGCTCGAGCCCGGTTCCGTGGACGCCATCCTCGTCGTCGACACGTGGCATCACCTTCCCGATCGCGTCGCGTACGCCACGAAGCTGCGCGATGCGCTTCGCGATGGCGGCGTCCTGCTCGTCGTCGACTTCACGCTGCAGACCGAGCAAGGCCCGCCGGTGAGCGCGCGCATCGCGCCCGACGCGTTGGTGGAAGAGCTTCGCGCGGCCGGCCTGCAAGCGACGCTGGTCGACGAAACGTTGCCGGACCAATACGTCGTCCGCGCGACGCGCTGACGCGCCTTCGACCCGCGCCGTCCGCCACCGCACGCGCCCCACGACGTTCGCACACGGCGTGGGCGACGTACGCCGTTGACGCGCCCGATCGCGTGGCTACCGTCCGCGCGCCATGCGCCTCCGACGACGCACCGTTCGATTCGCCACGTCGCGCTTCGCCGCGTAGCTCCCTCTCGCCACCTCCCCCGGCGACGGGACACGCACGGCGAACCTGCGCTCGCACGTTCGAAGGAGCCCCGCGCGGCCCCGAACGACGGCGCACGCGACGCCAGCGCGCGGAGGAATACGCGAGGGCTCTCGAAGCCGTCGCGGTTTCGACGCGCGACGACGGTGCAGACGAGCGCGGAGCCGAATCGCGGCCCGCGCCGGGAGTCGAGAGTCGTGTCCACCAAACGACTCGCGCGTACGGTCCTCGAGGGAGGGCGCGCGCACTACAACCAATGGGCGCGGCGCCACTCGGCCCGTGAGCTTCGCGCGGCCGAGCGCGTCTACCTCGACCGACTTCGCGTCGATCCCGAGGCGTTCGAGGCGCTCGCGCCACCCGTGCGCCGCCCCGTCTACAAGGGCTTCTACGACAAGCTCGCGCCCGTCGAGCGTTGGCTTCGCGCGCAGGTCGGTCGCCCCTGGGACGACGTGCGCTCCGAGATCGCGGCGCGCTTCGACGTCCGTTCGCTCGCCGGCCAGCACATCGTCTTCGATCACCTCCTTCCCGAGGTGGATCGAGGCGAGTCGACGCGAGGCGGGTGGCGTGTGCACCGTCGCGGCACCTTCCACGTCGACGCCGAAGGGACGCTCCGGTTCACGCTGCGCGTCCGTGAGCGACGCGCCGTCGAGCCTTGGCCGGTCCGCTCGCCTCGGCTCGTTGCGTGGGCGGGGCTCCGACGCGTCGCTTTCGTCGACCAGACGCTCCGTTGGTTCGAGCGAACGAGCCAACCCCAGTCGAGCATCGAGCGCGTGCGTTGGCGCCAAGGCGTCGCACTCACCGTAGCCGAGCGCGCTTTCTACGCACGTTTGGGTCCGAACGAACGTCTGGCGGTCACCCTCTTCGTCGATCCCATCGACGGCAAGTGGCGCTCGGTCGACGGGCAATACCGCGGGTTCGCGTTCCCGTGGTTGCCGGAAGATGGAGGGCGACGCCGTGTCCACCAAGCGGCCTGTCGTGAGCGAGGATGAAATCCCTCCCCGAGCTCGCGCGTAGGGCCCGCCATGCCGCTTCTCGCGTTCTTGGTCGCCCTCGCGGTGGGCGCGCTCGTCTTCGGCACGCTCGAGCGTTGCCACGGCGCCCCCCGCGGACGACCGGAGCGCGGCGTCGACGTGACCTACGCCTTTCTCGGTCCGCTCCTCGTTCGTCCTGTGACGCGGGGCATCACGATCGTCGTCGCCGTCCTCGCGTTCGCGATCGCGCACGGCACGCTCGACCGCGACACGCTTCGTGCGGCCTTCGAAGCACCGACCTGGCTGGACGCGTTTCCACGCTGGGCGCGCGTGCTCGGCATCCTCGTGGTCGCGGACGGGCTCGGCTACTTCGCGCACCGCCTCTTTCATCGCGGCGGCGTGCTCTGGCGCGCGCACGCCGTGCACCATTCGTCCGAGCATCTGGACTGGCTCGCGAGCTTTCGTGTGCATCCGCTCAACGAGCTGCTCGGCGGCCTCGCGCGCGTGATCCCGCTGCTCTTGCTCGGCGCGCGCCCCGGCGAGCTCGCGTTCCTCTTGCCCTTCCTCGCCGCCCACGCGCTCCTGCTGCACGCGCACGTGCCGTGGCGCTTCGGCCCCCTGCGATACCTGATCGCGAGCCCCGCCTTTCACCGCTGGCATCACTCGGTCGAACGGGACTGCAACTACGCCGGGCTCTTCCCGGTGTGGGATCTGCTCTTCGGCACGTTTCATCTTCCGGAAGAGCTCCCGGAGCGCACCGGCACCCGCGACCGCGTTCCACGCGCGTTGCTCGCGCAGCTCGCTCACCCCTTCCGTCGACGTTGACGTCGTCTGGCAAGACACGCGCGCACGGGGCTAGGATCTCGCATGCGTCGTCGGTTCGTTCTTCTCGCCCTGGCCCTCACGACCGCGTGTGCCGATACCGAGCCCGCTCCGGACGGCCCGGTGGAGTGGACCCTCGACGCGCTCGCATCCGAAGGCAACTGCACGACGGACGACGAGTGCGTCGTCTACCGCCACGACTGCCTCGTCGACGGAATCCGCGAGCACGGCAGCTGCGCGATCTCCGTCCCTGCCGACTTCGACACGGCCGAGCTCGACGCCGTGATGCAAACGATCGCCGACACCGGCGTCTCCCCGTTCGAAGGCGGCTGCGGCATGTGCACCCTCGAGCTGCCCCCCGATCCGGTGTGCCTGGAGGGCGAATGCACCTTTCCCCCGAGGGGTTGATCACGCGCCTCGTCAGCGCGTCGTGAGCACCGCGGTGTGAAGTGCGGTCGAACGAGGCCACTCCAGCGTTTCGCTCGCATCGCTCCACATCACCGCGTAGCGGCCGTCTTCGATCACGCCGACCCGGCATGCGTCCCCGGAGGACGAAAGCGGCACGACGCCGAGCAATGCCCCCTCGTCGTTGAACGCGGCCGCCTCCAGCTGCCCGAGTTGCGTGGACCGCCCTTCGAGGTCGCAGGTCACGTGCACGGCACGTCGCTCTTCGAACGCGACATCCAACAAACGCCGGTCCACGCGCGCTCGAAAGAGCCCCCCGAGCAAGGTGTCGGTGCCGGTGAAGCGTGCGACCCGCAGCGTTCCACGCTCCAACACGTACCCGATCGCACGCCGACGTCCGTGCGTGAGGCCGGCGAGCGTGCCCCGCGCCGGCACCTCCCGCGCGAGCCGCAGCGGCTCGATCTCGGCCAGGAACGCCTCGTCGGTCGCAAACACCATCGACTCGGCGAAGCTCGTCGCGAACCACACGTCGGTCTCGATCTCTCGCCGCTCGCTGCCCTCGGAGGTGACGTGCACGAGCAGGCGCCGTCGAACCGAGTCCGGCGCGTACACACGCCACGACCCATCCCGAACGTCGGCGAAGAGTCGGTAGGGTGCCGCGAAGGTTGGAGCGAAGGGCACCAGGTGTTGCTCGCGAAGCGCGAGACGGTCGTCGAAGACCAAGAGCACCAGCGGTGGTGCCATCGCTTGCGTGGGGTCGAAAGGCGCCCCCAAAACACCGAGCCGTCCCGGGGCATGCGCGATCTCGAAGACGTAGAACGGGTCGAGCTCGCGCGCGCGTGTGGTGCCCCCCTCGGGCGAGACGACGCGCAAGATCGCCCGCGGCCGCTCGGTGGCCGTGCCGTCTTGAATCGCGACCCGCCACGAGGCGCCGGTCCACGCCGCGTGCCACTCGAAGCGGTCTGGCGTCTCGAGCTCGTGGGGCGTCGACGCGCAGCAGCTGCCCCCGGGCTCGCCGGGGGCGGGCGTCGGCTCCCACGAGCCGGGATCGGAAGGCTCGGGCTCGGGAGGAGGCAAGGGTGTCGGGTCGTCGAGGGGCGGGAGCCCCGGGAAGAGCGGCTCGGTCGGGCGTGCGGCATCGACCCCGCCGTCGCCCGCGTCGACGACCGGCGCCGCCCCGTCCCGAGGCGAAACCGGAACGCCGCCGTCTTCGAGGGGCCGCTCGTGCGACGCGAAACAGCCGTAGACGAGCAGACCGAGCCAAGCCCCACGCATCGCTCGATCGTAGCCAGGCGCCCGCGACGAACACCAGCGGACGACGGCGACCCGACGGCCTCAAACCACCGTATTTACTTCGCTTTTCACCACCGAGAGACCCGCCGGAAGTTCGTCGTTCGTGACCGCACGCGGCGGAGCGATTTCGCCACGACGCGAGACGGCCCGCGCCGTGGGAGGAGTTGCCGGCCGTCCCGGCGCTTCGCGAGACGAAGGATCCGGAAAAGGGCCAAGGAAGGTATTCTCGCTTCGGTCCGTTCGATGTCCTCGAGGGACCCGCGCGCATGGATCCGCTTCGCCGACTCGTCGCCACCGTTCGTCGCGCGCTCTTGTTGCGCGGCGCGCTGCGGTGGACCGCCTGGATGTCGCTGGGCTTCGGCCTGCTCGCGCTCGTCGTCGCTTGGCTCATGCCGACGTGGCCGCGTTGGCCGAGCCTCGGGCTCCTGGCGATTGGTCCGATCGTCGGCCTGCTGATCGCGCTGCGTCGGATGCCCACCGAAGGCGACCTGGTGGTCTTCGTCGACGTGCGGCTGAACGCGCACCAAGCGGTGCTCACCGCGTGGGAAGCGGCCGAGCGCAAAGAGACGGGTCCCTTCGTGGACCTCGCGCGCGCGCAGGCGGAGCCGAAGCTTCGCGGCGCGAAACGAAGCGACGTGCGACCGCGTGTGCTCGGACGTGAGCTCTGGGGGCTGCCGCTCGCGGCTGGAAGCTACGCCGCGGCGTTGCTCTTGCCCATTCCTCCGCCGCCTCGGCCCATCGCGGGCGGCGAGCTGGTGCGCATCACCGATCCCGAGGCGCTGCGGCCGCTCGAGCGGCTGCAAGAGCTGGCGCGCGACGAGGAACAACGGCGCCGCCTCGAAGAGCTCGCGCGAGAAGCGCAGGCGCTTCGCGAGCGGCTGCAAGAAGGCATGGAGCAACGCGAGGCGCTCGACGCCATCGAGCAGCTGCGCGAACAGGCCGAGCGCACGCGGCGGCCCGAGACGGCGGACGAACGTCGTGCGCGTGACGCCGCGGTGGAAGAGCTCGCGGCCGAGCCCGAGATGCAGCGCGCGCTCGCGGAGCGGGACCTCGAGTCGTTCGACCGTGCGGTCGAGCGTGCGGCGGCGCGACGGGAAGAAGCCGATCGTGAGCGCGCTCGAGAGGCGCTCCGCGAAGCGGCGGAGGCCGCAAGAGCGCAAGGCGACGAAGCGATGGCGGAGTCGTTGCTCGAGCGCGAGCGGCTGCTGAATCGGCGAAGCCGGCAGGCGGACTTGGCGCGGGAGCTCTCGGAGGCGATGCCGGAGCTCGAAGGCATGCGCATGCGGCGTGCGCTCGAGCGGCTCGAACGCGACGGCGACGGCAGCGAGCTGAACCAAGAGATGGTCGACGCGATGCGTGACGCGTGGGGGCGTTTGTCCGCCGAAGAGCGGCAGCGGCTCGCCGAAGCGATGCGCGATGCGCAAGCCGCCGAAAACGATCGTGCGCAGCCGACCGACCAACACGGGGAGCAGCGGCCGATCACCGCCGACGAATACGAACGCATGCTGCGTGAGGCGCTCGAGAACCTCGACCGCCTTCAGACGCAGGCTGGCGGAAGCGGCCAAGGCGGCATGCCCATCCCGGGCCAAGGAAACGGCAACGGAAACGGAAACGGAAACGGAAACGGAAACGGAAACGGAAACGGAAACGGAAACGGAAACGGAAACGGAAACGGAAACGGAAACGGAAACGGAAACGGAAACGGAAACGGAAACGGAAACGGAAACGGAAACGGAAACGGAAACGGAAACGGAAACGGAAACGGAAACGGAAACGGAAGTGGGAGTGGCGCAGGAGGCGCCGGCGGCGGCGACGACACCGGTCGTGGCCCGGGCGGCGGACAGAGCCGCACCCTTCCCGGCGACGACGGAACGCTCGCGCGCGTGCGCCCCACGATCGGCGCCGGCGATCCGAGCCGAAGCTGGGTCGAATGGGTCGACCCCGACGGCATGCCGGAGAGCGAGCGCGGCCCTGGCGTCGGCGGCGCGACCGGCACCGCCGCGCAAGGCGAAGCGGGCGGCATCGAGCGCGCCCCCATCCCGGAAGACTATCGAGATCACGTTCGGACCTTCTTCGGTCCGGCCGAGCCGTCGCGTTGAACGCGGCGAAGCCTCCACCGAGGGAACGGAGCGCATGAGCGAAGACGAGACGAGGGGAGACGCGGCGGGTCGCATCGAGGCCTTCCGCACCGCGGTCGACACGCTGAAGGACGCCGTCGGGCGCATCGTCGTGGGCCAAGACACCGTCGTCGAAGAGGTGCTCATCTGCCTCTTCGCGGGCGGTCACGCGTTGCTCGAAGGCGCGCCCGGGCTCGGCAAGACGCTGCTCGTACGCACGCTCTCCGACGCGCTGCACCTGCGCTTCTCGCGCATCCAGTTCACGCCCGACCTGATGCCCACCGACATCACGGGCACGAACGTCGTGGTGGACGACGGCGGCCGCAAACGCTTCGAGCTGCAGAAGGGGCCGCTCTTCGGGCAGCTCGTGCTGGCCGACGAGATCAACCGCGCGACGCCGAAGACGCAGTCCGCGTTGCTCGAGGCGATGGCCGAAGGCTCGATCACCATCGCCGGTACTCGGCACGTGCTCGAAGCCCCCTTCGTCGTGCTGGCCACCGAGAACCCGATCGAGATGGAGGGCACCTACCCCCTGCCCGAAGCCCAGCTCGACCGCTTTCTCTTCAAGGTGATCGTGCCTTCGCCCGACGAGGACACGCTCGTGGGCATCCTCGACCGCACCACGGGCACCGACAAAGCGACGGTGCCGCAGGTGCTCGACGGCCCGCGCATCCTCGAGTTCCGCGAGCTCGTGCGCGAGGTGCGGGTGGCCGACGCGTTGGTCCGCTACGTCGCGCGATTCGTGCGCGCGTCGGACCCGAGCACGAGTGACGCCGCGCCGACCGCGCGTCAGTTGCTGCGTTACGGCGCCGGCGTCCGTGGCGCGCAATCGCTGATGCTCGCGGCCAAGGTGGTCGCCCTGATGAACGGCCGCGCGCACGTGTCCTTCGCGGACCTTCGTCGCGTGGCCCTGCCCGCTCTGCGCCATCGCCTCATCCCGAGCTTCGAGGCCGAGGCCGACGGCATCGGCACCGACGAGATCCTCACGCGGCTGCTCGGCGAGGTGCCCGAGACGCCGCCTTCGCTCGCGCGGGTGGCCGGATGATTCGATTCTTGGTCCTCGCGCTGGTGCTCTGCACGGCGCTCCCCGCTCACGCGCAGCTCGAACCGGTGGAGCTCACGGTCGACGGTCTCTTCGGCCCCGAGCTCCTGATTCCGCAGCGCCACATCCCGATCCGCATTCAGACTCGCAACCGCACCTCGTCGCCGATTCGCGGCGAGATCGTGGTGTCGTCGGCGGATTGGCAGTCGCGCCCCGAGCGTCATCGCGTGGAGCTCGACCTGCCCGCGCGTGGCGAGCGCGCGACGCAGCTCACGGTCTACGCACGCGACGGCGGCTCGCTGACGGTCGACTTCGAGATCGACGGTCGACGCGCCGCGCGGCAATACGTCTCCCTCTCCTACGACGGAGCGCGAAGCGGCGTGGTCGTGCTCGCGGATCCGCCCCGCGTGCGCGGCTCGTTGCTCGACCTTCAGGCCAACCAACCGCAGCCCTACGGCGGCACCCGCATGGTCAACGTACCCATCGGTGTCGTCGGCTTCGACGCGCAGAGCGGCGACCCCCTCGCGCCCCTCGACGTCATGGGGTGGAACCCGGTCGGGCTCGTCGTCGCGAGCGCGCCGACGCTCGAGCGCCTCACGCCGCCCCAGCGCGCCGCCCTCGAAGCATGGATTCGAGGCGGCGGCGAGCTCTTGGTCTTTCCACGCACGCCCGAAGATCTGCGCGCGCCCTTCCTCGACTCGCTCGTCGACCTCGAGTGGCAAGAAGGCGTCGCGGTGCGTGACCACTTCGCGTTCGTCCCGGAAGGCGCGCGAGGCCCGGGACTCGTCGGTGCCGACACGCCGCGAGGTCATCGAGCGCGCCCCGAAGGCTACGGCGCATCGACCGCGTACGGGTTCGGCCGCGTGCACGTCGCGACCTACGACGGCACCGCTCCGCCCTACCACGACGCCCCCGAGGTGCGACGCATCGTCGGCAGCATCCTCGGCGTACCGCTCACGCGTGGCGTCGAGAAGCCGCTCTTCGCGCTCGGCGACAGCGAAGCCCAGGTCGACGAGTGGACCGGCAACTGGATGTTCCAGCCGCTGCGAAGCGTGCTCGACCCCAACGAATCCTTCCGGCCCGCGTTGGGCCTCGTCGCGATCGTGCTCCTGCTCTACGTGATCTTCGTGGGTCCGGTGAGCTTCTCGTGGATCGCGAAGAAGAACCGCCCGACGCTCGCGCTCGTCACCACCCCCGTCGCCGCGACCGCGTGTCTGCTCCTGCTGCTCGGCGTCGGTTACGTCGGCAAGGGCACCACCATGAGGTACCGCGCGGTGAGCCTGATGGAGGTCTCCGAAGGCGAACGCCTCGCGATGGAACGTCGCTACCTCGGCCTCTTCCTCACGCGGCCCACGAGCTTCGAGCTCGACGGCCCGGACACGGGCTCGTTGCGGCTGCTCCGCGAGAGCGCCAACCGCACCGTCGACGTGCACCACGACGGCGACCACCAGGTGCTGCGTGGCCTTCAAGGCGGCCTCTGGGAGACGATCTTCTTGCGCCAAGAAGAGGAGGTCGACCTCGGCGGCTCGATCGTGTTCGAACGCGGAGACGCGCACCTCGTCGCGGTGCGCAACGAGTCGCGCGTGGCCTTGCACGGTGCCTTCGTGCTCGACGCGGCGGGCAACCTCTACCGCGTCGGTGAGATCGCGCCCGGCGCGCGCGTCGAGATCGCCTCGTCGCCCGGCCTCAGCCTCGGCGGCGACAACCCGACCTTCTACAGCGAGACCGATCCGGAGCTGCGTTCGGTCGCGAACGAGCTCGGCCTTCCGCCGGAAGACCGCAAGGCCATCTTCGGCCTCACGCAGGTCGCCGGCGGCGCGCTCGCCACCGCCTACCCGGCGCTCTACGCGCGCATCGACCCCAGCGGCCCCGCGATGATCGGTGGCCTCTTCGTGCGTGAGACGGAGGTCCGCCTCGTGCGTGTGGTCCCCTACATCGAAGGCCAACCCGTGCACGCGAAGTGGGACGCGGACAGCCGCCCCGTCGAAGAGGAGGGTACCGATGATTCGCGTCGAAGGCGTGCAGCATCGCTTCGGCGCCATGCAGGTCCTGCACGACGTCTGGTTCACGGTCCCCAAGGGCACCGTCTTCGGCTTCATCGGTCCGAACGGCGCCGGCAAAACCACCACCTTGCGCATGATGGCGACGCTGCTCGAGCCCGACGAAGGACGCATCCTCGTCGGCGGCTACGACGTGGTCGAGCGCCCGAACGACGTCCGTCGCGTGCTCGGCTTCATGCCCGACGGCTTCGGCGTCTACGAGCGCGTGACGGTGGCGGAGTACCTCGAGTTCTTCGCGTCCGCGCACGCGATCCCGCTCGACAAACGCAAGCGCACCGTCGAAGCGGTGATGGAGCTGACGGATCTCGGCCCGCTTCGCGAGCGCCTCGTCTCCGCGATGAGCAAGGGCATGAAGCAGCGCCTCGCAATCGCGCGCACGCTCCTTCACGACCCGGAAGTGCTCATCCTCGACGAGCCTGCGAACGGCCTCGACCCGCGGGCCCGCATCGAGATGCGCGACCTCATCGAGCAGCTGCAGCAGCTCGGCAAGACCATCGTGCTCTCGAGCCACATCCTCACCGAGCTCTCGGACATGGTCAGCGCGGTCTGCATCCTCGAGAAGGGCCGCGTGCTCGCCTCGGGACCCGTCGACCGCATCGGCCAGCAGCTTCGCCCCGAGCAGAAGGTCGCGCGTGCGGTGAAGGTTCGCCTGCTCTCGTACCCCGAAGGCTGCGACGCGCCGTTCCGCGAGCTGCCCGACGTCGCGCACGTCGAGCGTGGGCCCGACGGCTTCTTGCGCATCGCCTACCACGGCGGCGACGAGACGGTCGCGGCCATCGTCGCGCGTGCGGTCGGCGCCGGCCTGAAGGTCGTGCGCGTCGAGCCCGAACGCGACGACCTCGAACAGATCTTCTTGGAAGTCACGCGAGGAGAGCTCCAATGAGCGCCCCGACCGAAGCGGTGACCGAGCCGACCGCGGCTGGCACCCCACCGCGCCGCGGGCTCGGCGCCCGCCTGCGCGCGCTCACCGAGGACCCGAACCCGATCCTCGTCAAAGAGCTGCGCACGATTCTACGTACGCCCCTCTTCGTTCGTTTCCTCTACCTGAGCACGGGTTTGGTCGCGCTCTTGGTCGTGGGCATCGGCGGAGGCGCCGCGAGCGGCTCGCAACCTCCGGCCGAGGTCGGTCAGGTCCTCTTCCAGGTCTTCTTCTCGATCGCGCTCGCGATCCTCTGCCTCGTCGCACCGGCACACGCCGCGACCTCGCTGACGAACGAACGCGAGATCGGCACCTACGAATCGCTCGTGCTCACGGGCATGGACCCGGCGCGCATCGTCTGGGGCAAGTTCCTCGCGTCCTACGCGGTCTTCGCCTTGGTGCTCGTCGCGTTCTCCCCGGTGGTCGGCATCGCCTTTCTCTTCGGCGGCACCTCTCCGTGGCACGTCTTGCTCGGGTTCTACGGGCTCTTGCTCGCGCTCGGCCCCGCGGTCGCGCTCGGCGTCGCACTCTCGGCGCGCCTTCGTTCGACCCGCGTCTCGATCCTGCTCGCGCTCTTGGTCTTCGTGCCCTTCGCGGGTTTCGGCACCGGCATGCTCACCGCGTTCGGCGAGCTCTCGCAGCGCGAGTGGGGCACCTCCATGGAGGGCCCCTTCTGGTTCACCGAAGCGCTCGCGACGCGTTTCTTCGAGCCGGACACCTTCCTGCTGCTCGGCGTGCTCCCGCTCTACCTCACGGCGATGGTCGTGTGGTTCCTTCTCGCGAGCGCGATCGCGGGCGTTCGGCCCGCAGCCGAAGATCGCAGCACGCCGTTCAAGCTCTGGGCACTCGCCGCGGTCAGCGGTTTGGTCGTGATCGTCTTCGGTGTGGTCACGCTCTTCGACCGGCACGACGTCCCCGAAGGCTCGGTCGGTGTCGTCGCGTTCACGGGCTTCGCGATGATTCAGCTCGCGACGCTCTTCGCGAACGAGCCCCCGCTCCCGCCGCGCCTGTGGGAGCTGCGGCAGGAGAGCCGCGGACGCCTGGCGAAGCTCGCCGGCCTCTTCGGTCCCGGCGCGGCACCGACCGCACGCTTCGGCGCGTTGATCGTGCTCCTCGCGACCTTCGGCCCCGCGCTCGCGGGCGGTCTCGCACGCCACTACGTCTTCCCGACCCACGACGAGCACGCCCAAGCGGACGCGGCGTTGCTCGTGATCGCGGCGGGCTACGCGGCGGTCGGCCTCTTCACGCTGATGTTCGGGACCTGGCTCCGAATCGTGCTTCGCAGCGGCGTCGCTAGCCGCGTCATCGCGCTCTCGACCCTCGCCGGCCTCGCCATCTTGCCCTTCCTCGCTGCGGTCTTGATCGATCCCTCGTCGCTGCAAGACATGGACGATCACATGCCGCTGCTGGTGCGGCTGACGCCCATCTCGCCGATCATCACCGCGGTCCTCATCGTCGACGACAACGAGGTCTTCCGAACCCTCGAAGTGCTCGTCCCGGTCGCGTTCTACGGCATGCTCGCGCTCTTCTTCTGGACGCTCGTCGAAGCGCGCGTGCGCAACGTCCGCAAGCTCGTCGCCGAGCAGCGGGTGTTGCGCGAGAAGCGAGCGGAGGAAGCGGCGGCGATGCGCCCTTCGTTCACGCCGCCGGCCAACCAAGAGGCCGTCGCGACCCTCGCCGCCATCGCCTCGGGGGAGCACGGCGAGGTGAGTGAGCTTCGAAGCTCGCAACCGCCGGACGCGAGCTCGAACGGCACGACGACGGGCGAATCGAGCACGAGCGAACCGGGCACGAGCGATTCGAGCACGGGCTCGACCGACACGACCGAACCCGCCTCGGACGCGCCGAAGGAGGAACCGAGCTCGTGAGCTCCTTGTTGGATCCCGAGTTCCTGCGTCGCCTCGCGCGCGTTCGCCTGCTCGTCCGCCGACGTTTCGCGGGCTCCGCCGGCGGCGCCCGACGCAGCACGCGCAAGGGCCAGAGCGTCGAGATGGCCGACCACCGGCCCTACGCGCCCGGCGACGACATTCGCCGCATCGATTGGAACGCCTACGCGCGCCTCGAAGAGCTGATCCTCCGACTCTACGTCGCCGAGGAAGACCTCATCGTCTACCTGCTCGTCGACACGAGCGCGTCCATGGGCTTCGGCGACCCGACCAAGCTCGACGTCGCCAAACGCCTGGCCGCCGCGCTCGCCTACGTCGGCCTCTCGGGTAGCGAACGCGTCGGCGTCGTGCCCTTCGGCGCGGGTCTCGGCATGCCGATGCAACCGACGCGAGGACGTCGCCGCATCGGCTCGGTGCTTCGGCACCTGGACGGCCTCGAGCCACGCGGCGAGACCGACCTGGCGCGCGCGGTCGACGAGCTCGTCGCGCGACGCACACGGCCGGGCCTCGTGATCGTGCTCTCCGATCTCCTCGACCCCGGCGGCTACCAACGCCCCCTCGATCGCTTGCTCGCCGAACGCCACGAGCCGGTGCTCTTCCACGTCCTCGATCGCGAAGAGCTCGACCCGACCCCGGGTGGTGATTTCAACTTCGTCGACAGCGAGCGCGGCGCACGCGTCGAAGTCTCGCTCGACGCCCGCACCGTCGAAGCGTATCGGCGCCGCGTCGGCCTCTTCCTCGAAGGGGTCGAGGGCTACGCGAAGAAGCGCGGCCTGTCGTACGTGCGCGCCGGCGCCGACGTCTCGATCGAAGACGCGCTGCTCGCTTATTCGAGGGCGCGTGAACACGCTCGTCGTCGTTCACACGACGCTCTCGCGTCGTGCGTGACGCGATGACGTGGTTGAGCCCGTGGAGCCTGCTCTGGCTCGGCCTGACGGTTCCGCTCGTCTTGCTCTACGTGCTCAAACGAAAGCGCGTCGACCGCGTGATCGGTTCGACCTTGCTCTGGGAAGCGGCGCTCCGCGATCTGCGCGCGGAGCGACCGTGGAAGCGGCTCATCCCCACCGTCGCGTTGTTGCTCCAGCTCCTGGCCATCGTCCTCGGTGCCCTCGCGCTCGGTCGCCCGGCCGGCGCGGGCGGCGTCCCGACGGGCGCCACCGTCGCGCTCGTCGTCGACACCTCGGCCTCGATGGCCGCGCGCTCCGGCCACGGCGGCTCACGCCTCGAGCGCGCCGTCGAAGTCGGCCGCGAGCTCGCGCGTGCCCTTCCCCCGGCGGCCGCATGATGGTCGTCGCCGCCGGCGCCGAGCCGACCGTGCTGGCGCCGCCGACCTCCGACGGCGCGGCACTCGCTCGCGCGCGCGCTCGACGCGCTCGCCCCGAGCGGCACCGTCGCCGACCTCGAAGGCGCGGTGGCGCTCACCACCGAACGCCTTCGCGAAGCCCCGAGCGGCAGTCGCGTCTTGCTCGTCACCGACGGCGCCGAAGACGGGGAGATCTCCCTCGACGTGCGCGGCGCACCCGGTCGAGGTCCAGCTCGTCGGCCCCGAAGAGAACGCCGCCACCGACAACGTCGGCATCGTCGAAGCGGACGCGCGCGCGCGTGGGCGAAGGCCCCGATCGTGCCGACCTCTTCGCGCGTCTGCGCAACTACGCCGCCGAGCCGGTCGACGTCTTTCTCACCGCAACGCTCGTCGGCCGCGACGGCGTGCTCGCTTCACGACGCCTCACCCTCGACGCCGAGTCGAGCGCGCCGGTCGTGATGGCCGTCGACTTGCCGCCCGACGCCGCAGGCCGGGCCGCGGTCGTTCGCCTCGCGCTCTCCCGGCACGACGCCTCGGTCGAAGGCATGGACGACGACCTCGCGCTCGACGACGTCGCGGTCGTGCCGAGCCCCGGTGCGCGACGCCTCCGGTCTTTCTCGTCGGCGACGCACCTGCCCCCGTCGAACGTGTCCTTCGCGCCGACGCCCACGTCGAGCTCTTCGCGACGACCTTGCGCGCGCTCGCGGAACGCGACGCCGACGCGCCCGCCCTCGACGGCCTCTTCGTCTACGCCGGCGAGACCCCCGAGCGCGCGCCGGCCGGCGACTCCATCGTCGTCGCGCCCCGTGGCGACCGGGTCTTCGAGACCGAGCTCGGCCCCGAGGTCGAAGCGCCGCGCATGATCTCGTGGGACGAAGCCGACCCGCGCCTTCGCTTCGTCACGCTCTCGGACGTCCACCTCGGGCGACTTCGCCCCATCACCGGCAGCGCCGCGCGCGCGCTCGCGACCACCGACGCCGGCCCCGCGCTCGCGAGCCTCTCGCGTCCCGACGGCGAGACCACGATCGTCGCCTTCGATCCCGCGACGAGCGATTGGCCGCGCCAACCGACCTTCGTCGTCTTCTTCCGCAACCTGCTCGACGCGCACGAGAACGCCGCGCCAGCGGCGGCGTGGCGAAGGGCGCGCTCGGCGAAGCGCTCCGGATTCCCGCGCCCGACGGAACCCGCGTCGACGTCCGCACCCCCTCGGGCGAGACGCTCACGGCCACCAGCCGAGGCGGCATCGCGGTGGTGCCCGTCGCGGCCGAGCCGGGCGTCTTCGAGGCCCGCGTCGCCCTCGACGGTGGGCCTCGCGAGCTTCACGCGCTGCGCAGCTTGCTCGACGCGAGCGAGAGCGACGTGCGTGCGCGGCTGCAGTTCTCGCGCGCCGGCGAGACCGTCACCACCGCGCCCGCCGCGCCGCGCGAGCATCGTGAGTCGTGGCCCTGGTTGGCCGCCCTGGTGCTCCTCTTCTTCGCGCTCGAAGCCTGGTGGGCCTCGCGAAAAGGAGCGGTCGCGTGACCGAGCTCTTTCGCTTCGCGCAGCCGCTCGCGCTCGCCGTCGCGCTTCCGCTCCTCGCGCTGCTCGTCTGGCGTGTCGCGCGTCTGCCGCGTTTCTTCGGCCGGCGGCATCGCGCCATTCAGGTCGTGATGATCACCGCCGGCGTCTGCGTGACCCTCGCGCTCGCCGGCCTCGAGCTCGGCCATCGCCTCGACCGCCTCGCCGTCGTCTTCGTGCTCGATCGCAGCCGCAGCGTCGACGAAGGCCGCCTCGGCGAGCGCTCGGGCGATGCGGCTCGCGCCGCCGTCTCCGCGATTCGCGACGCCGTACCCACCATGGAGCCCGGCGACCAAGCGGGCCTCGTGATCTTCGGGGCCAACGCGACCACCGAGCTGCTCCCTTCGCCCGAGCCGCCGATCGGCACACCGCGCGCGAGCGTGCCCCGTGACGCGAGCGACCTCGGCGCCGGCATTCGCCGCGCCCTCGCGGATCTGCCGGCCGAGCACACGGGCCGCGTCGTCGTGATCAGCGACGGCGTCGAGAACCGCGGCGACGCGTTGGCCGCGGCCACCCTCGCCGCCGGCCGCGGCGTGGTCGTCGACGTACTCCCGATCGAACGCGAGCCCCGCCCGGAGGTCGCGGTCGAGAGCGTGCGTCTTCCGCGCACCGCGCGCCCCGGCGAGCCGGTCGAGCTCCGGGTCGTCACACGCGCCACGGTGGCGACCCGCGCGCGTGTGCGAGTCATGCGCGGCGGCGCCCCGATCGCCGAGGCCGA
>JACKEH010000017.1 GCA_020633125.1 Sandaracinus sp.
GGGCCAGGCGGCGGCGAAGGCCGCAGCGCGGCTGCGATCCCGTGCCGCCTCTTCGTGGGTGGATTGAGCTGGAACATCCAGACTCCGGACCTTCGCGAGATCTTCGAAGAGGTCGGCGAAGTGGTCGATTGTGTCGTGATGACCGATCGCACCACGGGTCGTTCGCGAGGCTTCGGCTTCGTGACGATGGCCGACCGCAAGCTGGCCCAAAAGGTCATCGACGAGCTCAACGGCGCCGAAGTCGACGGCCGCCGCATCGTGGTGAACATCGCCACGGAGCGCTGAGACCACGGGCGCGCCTGGAACGAGGAGCGCTCGTGACGAAGAGGCCGGCCTTCGGGTCGGCCTTCTTCGTTCCGTCCGGGGCGTGAAGTGCGATGGCCTTCTTCGTTCCGTCCGAGGTTCTGCGAAGTGCGAAGGCCTTCTTCGTTCCGTCCGAGGTTCTGCGAAGTGCGAAGCCCTTTTTCGTTCCGTCCGGAGCGCTGCGAGTTGCGAATGGCATCCGCACGAACGACGCCACGTCCGGCAGTCCCCCAGCGCGGCTAGCGGATCCGCCAGGTATCCTTGCGGACGATGAGCCTCGCGACGGGCGCGGTGGTGCGCGAACGCTTCGAGATCCGAGGGCTCCTCGGACGCGGCGGCATGGGAAACGTCTTCCGCGCGTTCGACCGAGAGCTCGGTGTCGAAGTCGCACTGAAGTCCGTCCGCATCGCGAGCCCGCAGGCGTTCTATCGACTGAAGGCGGAGTTCCGAACGCTCGCGGATCTGCGTCACCGCAACCTCGTTCGCCTCGGCGAGCTCTTCGGAGGCGACGACGACTGGTTCTTCTCCATGGAGCTCGTGGAGGGACTCGACTTCCTGCACTGGGTGCGAGGCAGCTCGCGTTCCGGACGTGTGCACGAGACGTCGCGGCACAGCTCCCCCGATCTGCTCGACGTCGACGCGAGCGGTCCGCGTCGCGTCGCACAGCCTCCGCGGTTTCACGAAGCGCGCCTTCGCGCCGTGCTCGCGCAAATCGTCGCGGGCCTGGAAGCGCTGCACCTCGCCGGCCGCGTGCACCGTGACGTGAAGCCTTCGAACGTGGTCGTCGAAGCCGACACGGGACGCACGGTGTTGCTCGACTTCGGGCTGGCGCGCGGTGCGGAAGGCCACTCGACGGACTCCGGCCGCACGCTCGAAGGCACGGCCGGCTACATGTCGCCGGAGCAAGCGCAAGGCTCCCTCGCGACGGCCGCCTCCGATTGGTACGCGCTCGGCGTGATGCTCTTCGAGGGGCTCACGGGGCGGCTGCCCTTCGAAGGCTCTCCGCTCGAGGTGCTCGCGCTCAAGGTGAAGAGCGAGCCACCGAAGCCCTCGACGTTCACGCTGGGGATTCCCGAGGACCTGGAGAAGGTTTGCCTCGCGCTGCTCGAGCGCGACCCCGACCAACGCATCGGCGCGGCCGAGCTTCGTGAGCTTCTGGACGCGCCGGAGCCTCGCAGCGGCTCCGTGCCGCTCACGCCGGACCAACCTCCCTTCGTCGGGCGAACCGCCGAGCTCGTCGCGCTCCGACAAGCGTTCGACGACGGTCGCCGCGGCCAGCCGGTGATGGTGCGCGTGATCGGCGAGTCCGGTGTCGGCAAGAGCGCCTTGGTCCGACACTTTCTCGAAGCGCTCGTCGAGACCGAGAGCAGCACCGTCGTCTTGGACGGTCGCTGCTACGCCCAAGAGCTCGTTCCCTACCGCGCGTGGGACGGCGTGGTCGACGCGATCAGCCGTCTGCTCCGCCGGGTCGAAGGGCAAGTCAGCTCCGCACAGGCGGCGTGGTTGCTCCCCAAGGACGTGCACGCGCTCGCCCAAGTTTTTCCCGTGTTGCGGCGGGTGCCTTCGATCGCCGAGCTCGCCGCGCCACGCAACGGAACGACGAACCCGGACCGTCTTCGGCGCCTCGCGTTCGATGCGCTGCGCGAGCTGCTTCGAAACCTCGGGCGCGAAGGTCCCGTCGTCTTGTGGATCGACGACTTTCACTGGGCCGACCGCGACAGCCGCGTGTTGCTCGAAGACGTGCTCTCGGGCTCGGACTCGCCGCCGCTGCTCTTGCTCACGACGGAGCGACCGACCGACCTCGATCTCTCGGTCGACTTCCGTCGCCTCGACCTCGCCCCCCTCCCCCGCCACGACGCGGTGATGCTCGCCAAGGAGCTGAGCAACGACGCGGAGATCGACCTCGAGAGCTTCGCGGACGAGAGCGGTGGCCACCCGATGTTCCTGCAGCAGTTGCTGCGTCACGCACGCAAGGCGGGCGAACGCGCGCCGCGCCTCGACGACATGTTGCGGCAGCGCATCGAGCGCCTCGAGCCGAAGGCTCGTCGTCTCCTGGAGATCGCGTGCATCGCGTCGGCGCCGCTCGATCGTGGGGTGGCGGTGCGAGCGACGGGCATCGCGCCGGCCGCCTGCCAGGACATGCAGGCGCAGCTCGAAGCCGATCAGCTGCTGCGCACCATCCCCGGCGAAGGCACACGGTTCACGCCCTACCACGATCGAATTCGCGAGGCCTTGCTCGAAGGCTTGTCGCCGGAACAACGCTCGCGCCACCACGCCGCGCTCGCCTCCGCGCTCGAGGCCGAGTCGCGCGATCGACGCGACGCCGACCGCGACCGCGTGTGGCATCTCGCGGAAGCGGGACAACGCGAACAAGCGGCCGTGGCCGCCGAGCTCGCCGCGACGAAAGCCAAGAACGGTCTCGCATTCGACCGCGCGGCCGAGCTCTACCGCATGACGCTCCACCTCGGTCGGCACGCACCCGAGAAGGAAGTCGAGCTTCGCCTCGCGCTCTCCGACGCGCTCGCGAACGCGGGGCGGGGCGCGATCGAAGCCGCGCAAGGTTTCCTCGCCGCCGCGGACGCGCAATCCAACAAAGAGACCGCGCTCTCGCTCCGCACCCGCGCGCTCGAGCAGCTCGCGATGAGTGGGCACACCGAGCAAGCGATGGAGCTCTTGGTGCGGTTGTGCGACGAAGTCGGCGTCGGTCTCGCGAGCAGCCGCTTCGGCGCCATCGTTTCGCTCGTTCGGCGGCGCCTGCAGCTGCGGCTTCGAGGCTTGCCCGACTCGCTGCCCGCGCACACGGGCACCGATGCCGCTGAGTCGCCGGTGTACCGGCTCTACCTCGCGGCCTTCGTGCATCTGCCGATCCTCGACCCGCTGCTCGCGAACGAGCTGCATGCGCGCACGCTGACGGACGCGCTTCGTGCCGGGGAGCTCGAGACGCTCGCGCTCTGCCTCTGCCGCGAGGCGGGCGTGGCGCTCACGTTCAACGAGAACAAGGCGCCGCATTCAGCGCGCGCTCTGGCGCTCGCCAAACAAGTCTTCTCGCAGAGCCAACACCCCAACCACCGCGCGTGGCTCGCGGCCGGCGAGGGGCTTCACCACTACTTTCTGGGGCAGTTCGACCGTTGCCTCGCGTACTTCCGGCAGAGCCTCGAGATCTGGTCCGCGGAGTCCGACGCGAACGTGATGAACATCAGCCAGATGGTGGTGTTCACGATGGGCTCGCTTCGCTACCTGGGGCGGCTGACCGAGCTACGGCAAGAGCTCGACCGCGCGCGGCGTGAAGCGGAGTGGCGAGGCAACCACTACCTCTGGACGCTCTCGACGCTCGCGTTTCAGCTGCCGATTCTGCTGCAGAGCGGGGTCGACGCCTCGCAGCGCGATCTGGCGCGTGTCGACCTGACGACGCCGCTCGTGCGAACGAAGGCCAACGAGTGGTACCTGCGACGCGCGCAAGCCGAAGAGGCGCTCTACGTCGGCGCGGACGTCGAAGAGCTCGTGCGGTGGACCGCCATCCTCGAGCGTTTTCGGTTCACCCCCTACGGGCTGGTGCTCACGTGGGGCTCGGAGCTTCGATGGCTGCTCGGTCGTTTGGCGCTCGCGCGCGCAGACGCCGGGGACCCGCGGGCCCTACGCAGCGCACGAAAGCTGGCGAAGAAGCTGGTGCGGCGAAAGCTCTCGTTCGCGCGCATCTGGGGCGAAGCGTTGCGCGCGGGGGTGCGGCTGCACGAAGGGGATCTCGAGGGGTGCCGCGCCTCGCTCGAGGAGTGCGCCGTGCGCGCGGAGCTGCACGGGTTGATGCTCGTCGCCGCATGCGCGCGCTACCGCATGGTCGAGCTCGGGTTCGCGAGCGACGACGTCCGACGCGAGACTCTCGCGTACTTCGCGGCGGAGCGGATTCGCGACCCGGCGGCGACCGCACGGCTGATGATGCCGGGGTTTCGACCCGCCAAGCGCCTCGCGAGCGGCTCCGCCCCGGCGCTTCCGGGCTGACGAACCTTCGTTTTCCGGGGATTCCTCCGCGCCACAGCCCCCCAGTAGCCCGGCACGTGCACCACGCCCTCACGCGTGCCACGACACCTCGGCTCCGATGAAGCTCCGCACCCTCGCCCTCGCTGCGCTCGTCCTGACCGCGCTCGCCGTCGTCGCGGTGGTCACGCTTCGCACGCGCAACCGCGGAGAGATCGACGCCTCCGCCGTGCTCGATCCCTACCTGCGCCGCGTGCAGGCCGCAGACTACGGTCTCGCGCTCGCCTTCTGGGCCGACGACGCCGAGAACAAGCCGACCGAAGACGCGCTTCGCGAAGGCTGGAGCTTGCGGCAACGGGAGCGGGGCACCTTCGAGCGGTGGCGGGTCGCGGCCGCGGTTCCCGGCGGCGACATCTTCACCGGCGACTCGTGGGTGGACGCGCGGGTCTGGCTCTACTTCTCCGACGCCCCCGGTTCGCAGGTGCCCGTGGAGTGGCGCATCCGCGAGATCGACGGGCACCCGAAGATCACGCGGCTCGTCGTCGACCCGAGCGCGGTCGGAGAAGCAGACGCGTCCCGTGCCTTCTGACCGATGACACCGCGCCTGGATCGCCCGGCCCCTTGGCTGACGCCGCTCGCGACCCGCGTGTTGGGCTTCGGCCTGCTCGCGATCGGGATCGCGGCCTTCGTTCGCCCCTTCTTCTTCAGCGACTGGTACGGCAACGACGAGGTCGATCGCTACCCCGGTCGTCTCGAGGTGCTCTACACGCACGCGACGTGGACCGCGCCGCTGCCGCGCTGGATCCCCGAGCTCTCGGGCGGACACGGCTACCCGCTCTTCAACTTCTTCAACGCGGGCTCGATGTTCGTCGCGCTCCCGTTTCGCGCGCTCGGGCTCGACCCGTTCACGGCGACGAAAGTCGCGCTCGTCGTGATGCTGCTCGTGGGCATCGGCCACGCGATGGCGCTCGGTCGACGGCTCTACGGCGAAGGGGCGGGGGTGCTGGTGGGCATGTTGACGCTCGCCGCGCCCTACACGATCGCGAACTTCTACCACCGTGGAGACTTCGCGGAGGGTTGGGCCAACCTGCTCTTCCCGGTGGTGCTCTACCACGACGTCGCGCTTCGGGAGGCGAGCCGACCGCGCGTGCCCTGGGGCTCGTTCGTCGCGCTTGCCCTGGCGTGGGCCGCGCTCGTCCCGGCGCATGCCTTCTCGGCGCTGCTCTTCGCGGTCGCCTTCGCGATTCGCTTCGTCGTGCGCGCGCTGGTGCATCGTCGGCGCCACGGCCGCTTCTGCCGCGGCGACGTGCTCGTCTTCGGAGCCTCGACCCTGGGCGTGCTCCTCGCGACGATCTATTGGCTGCCCGCGCTCGGCGAGAAGTCCACCGTGCGCATCGACGAGTTCTTCTCGCTCGACAAGCTGATGAGCTCCGCGCTCTCGTGGGGCGACCTTCTGGATCCCACGCCCGAGGGACGCACCGCGGCCCACCGACGGTTGACCCTCGGTGCCTTCGTTCCCGTGCTGATCGCGATCGTGGTCTGGCACCTGCGAAAGCGGCCGGAGCTGCCGCGACGTGCGCTGACCTGGGGATGGATCGTCGGCTGCGCCATCGCGCTCTTCATGACGACCCGCGCGGCCGAGCCGGTGTACGCGGCGCTGCCGCTGATCGGGCAGATCCTCTTCCCGTACCGCTTCCTCGGGCTCGCGACCCTCTTCGGCGTGCTCGCCGCCGCGCGCGTCGTGCCGCTGCTCTTCGCCCCGCACCAACGCGCGCTCGGAGGGCTCGCGCTCGGCGCCTTCGCGCTCGTGCTCGCGTTGCCGCATCTGCAGCTCACGAACCCCGTCGACTTCCCGGAGGGTCACGCGGACTACCCGGGTCGCGCCACGCGAGAAGTGATCCTCTTCGACTACGGCGAGTACTACCCGAAGCGCGTGGAGGGCATGCCGGGCCGTGCGCCGCAGGCTTTCGAAGTGTCCGCCGGTTGTGCGGTCGAGGAGAACGCGATCGACGGGACACGTCACGACCTCGTGGTCGTCGCGGAGCGCGATTGCGAGGTGACCCTCGCGCAGTTCGACTGGCTCGGTTGGCAGGCGACGCTCGATGGCGCGCCCGCCGCGATCGATCCCGACGCGCGCGGGCAGATTCGCGTCGCCGTGCCCGAAGGGCGCCACCGTGTCGTGATCGACCGGAGCGACACGCCGCTCGAACACGTCGCGGCGGTGGTCTCGGCGCTCGCGCTGGTCGTCCTCTGCTTCTTGGTCGGTCTCGCGCTGGTGCGGCTCGCTCCGAAGCACCGCTTGGCGGCGTGGCGCACGGCACTTCGACCGGTGAGCGCGCTGCCGGCCACGCTGCTCGACGAGGCCGACGCGTTGGAGGCCCGGCGTTCCCTCGGGGACGAAGAACCGGAAGTGCTCGACGACGCCGCGCGCGCGCTCGACCGACGTGCCCGCAAGCTCGCCCCGCACGCGTGGCGCCTGGGTCGCCGACGCCAGCTCGTCGTGGCGACGCTCGCGACCTTGGCGGTGTCCTCGGTGGGCTATGCGGCGCTTCGACCGCGGCCGCGCATGGTGGCCCACTCGCACGGCTGCCTGGGTGGCGATCCGACCTTCGGGCCCGACCGCGCGATCGACGGGCTGGAGACGACGGCCTGGCGCGGGTGGGAAGCGCGAGGTTGGCTCGAGGTCACGCTCTTGCCACCGCGACCGATCACGGAGGTCGAGCTGCTCAACGGCGGCTCGCTGGACGGCACGCCACGCGCGGTCGAGCGTTTCGTGCTCGAGGTCTTCGACGAAGACGAGAGCCTGCACCGCCTCGAGGGCTCGCTCGGCCCCGACGAACGGCGGGTCTTCGACGTGCCTTCACCCCGCGCGACGCGTGTGCGACTCGAGGCCCTCTCGGCACATGGCCCGTCGGTGGGCCTGACGGAGCTCGAGGTGCGCTGAGGGGACTCTCATTCCGGCGGGAAGCGTGCGCCCCAGGTCCGTTCGCAGATCGCTTCGCAGCGCGCGGGATGGGGAAAGCGCAGCACCTGCAGCAGCGCGCCCACGCCGATGAACGCGAGCGCGACCGGCATGGGCAACATGCCCGCGACGTGCCCCGCGAGGCCGAAGATCGCGATCGCCTCCGAGAGCGCGAGCGAGAGGATCAGCGCGGTGTGGAAGCGCAGTAGGAAGAGGCGCCGCACCGCCGGCGGATCGGCGAAGAACGCGGTGCGGGCGGAGGCGTCGCGAAAGAGCGTCTGGCCCGTGGGGTCCTCGCGCTCCTCGATCCTCGGAGGCGCCGCGTGGGCGAGCGCCTGCGTGAGAAGGATCTTGGGAACGACGAAGCTCGCCACGCCCGACGCGATCGCTCCCGCGAGAAAGACGAGGGCCATCGGGACGTCGAGCACGATCGGTTCTTCGCGCCCCGCGACGAACATCCCCGAAGCGACGAGCCCGGCGTAGACGACGCACGATCCGAGCAACGCGGCCCAGAGAATGCGTGGCACCCGCAGGCCCGTCGCCCACGAGGAGACGTCGAGCTCACCCGCCATAACGCGTCTCGAGCAACCGATAGAACGCACGAAGCGCCATCGCTTCGCCGCCCTTGGGTCGACCCGCGCGCGAGTCGTTGTTCCACGCCATCAGGTCGATGTGCGCCCACGGGGTGCCGCCGCTCACGAAACGTTGGAGGAAGAGCGCCGCGGTGATCGCGCCGCCGAAGCCGGAGCTTCCCGTGTTCGAGACGTCGGCGGTCTTGCTGTCGAGGAAGCGGTCGTAGTCGCGCCAGAGCGGCAGACGCCAGAGCGGATCGCGCGCTTCGGTACCCGCGTCGAGGATTTGCTGCGCGAGGGTGTCGTCGTTGCAGAAGAGCGCGGGGAGCTCGGTGCCGAGCGCCACACGCGCTGCGCCCGTGAGCGTCGCGAAGTCGACGAGCAGATCGGGGTGATCGTCGCAGGCGTCGGCGAGCGCGTCGCAGAGGATCAAGCGACCCTCGGCGTCGGTGTTGCCGACCTCGATCGTGAGGCCCTTGCGCGACGAGAGCACGTCCATCGGGCGGAAGGCATCGCCCGAGACGCTGTTCTCGACCGCCGCCACCAGCACGCGCAGACGCACGGGGAGCTTCGCGTCCATCACGGCGTGCGCGAGCGCGATCACGTGCGCCGCGCCGCCCATGTCCTTCTTCATCAGGAGCATGTTCGAGGCCGGCTTGAGATCGAGACCGCCGCTGTCGAAGCAGACGCCCTTGCCCACGAGCGTGACCTTCGGGTGCTTCGGGTCGCCCCACGTGAGATCGATGAGACGCGGCGCACGCGACGAGGCGCGGCCGACCGCGTGAATCGCGGGGTAGTTCTCGGAGAGCAGCTCGTCACCGCGCACCACGCGCACCGCCGCGCCGTGCGCGCCGGCCACCGACACCGCCGCCGTCTCGAGCTCGCCCGGGCCGAGGTCGTTCGCCGGCAGATTCACGAGATCGCGCACGAGGTAGGTCGCTTCGACGAGTCGCTTCACGCGGCCTTGGTCGGCGCCCTCGGGCCACGCGAGCTTCTTGCTCGGCGCGATCGGCTTTCGCTTGTAGCGATCGAAGCGGTAGAGGGCGAGCGCCCAACCGAGCGCCGCGGCCTCCGCATGCTCGGCGTCGAAGGTGCCCGCGAGGTGGTAGCGACCCTTCGGAAGCTCTCCGGGAAGACGTGCCCACTCGAAAGGGCTCGCGCTCTCGGGTTGCACGAAGAGCACGCCCGCGAGTCCGCCGTCTCGCTTCGGCATCAAGAGCGCCTTCGCGTAGCGCGGCTCGAAGCCGATCGACTTCGCCCAGCCCTTGACGACCGCGTTCTGCGACGCGAGCCACTTCTTCGCTTGATCCTTCGGGACCACGTGAATCGGAACGCTCGTCTTGCCGGGACGGCCGCCGAGAACCGCCGAGACGTCGTCGAAGGACTGAAGGAACGCGCTGGCCAAAGGACACCTCCGCGCCGCGGCGGCGTCGTTCGTCGACGCATCTTCGGCTCGCGAGGCGAGCGCACGCAGCGCCGCGAGGCTACTGCGCTTCGCGCATCGTGGCGAGCAACGCGATTCGCGCGCTTTCGGCGTCGCGTAAACGTGTCGTCGCTTGGGGCACGAGGCGCGATCCGTCGGTGAGCATCATGTCGAGCAGCGCCTTGCCGCCGGGGTCGTAGAGCCACCAGAGCGGCTGGTCCGCGTGGGGACGAAGCAACGGCGCAGGGCGAGAAGGATCGTCGGCGTACGCGACGAGCGCCTCCGTGTGCGCGTCGATCTCGCCGACCGTGCGTGCGCGGTCGAAGAGCAGCCCCCACGCCTGGTCGGCCACCGCGCGACGCATCATGCGCTGATCGAAGACGAAACCGCGACGAAGGCTTCGCTCGGGAAAGGGTGCCTCGAGCGCCGCTTCCAGCGCCGGCAGCCGCGCGCCGCGAGCTCGCGCGCCATGAACGACGGGCGCGGCGGTTTCGACCACACGCGCCAACGCCGCGATGCCCACCATGATCCCGACGAGCGAGTACGAGGACGCGTGAAAGTCACGCGCTCGGTCGACCGCACGCGCAAGCCGGTGGTCGGCGCGACGCCACGCTCCGTCGTCGACGTGAGGCTCTTCGTCGAAAGGCGTGAGCTCCGCGACCTCGGCCAACGCAACGAC
Source organism: Sandaracinus sp. (assembly GCA_020633125.1). GTDB lineage: Bacteria > Myxococcota_A > Polyangia > Polyangiales > Houyiibacteriaceae > JACKEH01. The sequence continues at coordinate 9,912 of JACKEH010000017.1, forward strand.
CCCAGCGAGCTCGGTAGACCACATCACGGGAAGCAGCTCGCAAGGCGCGTCGAAACCCGGGGCGCAGTCCTCGACGAAGCGGGGACGTGCGTCGAGGGTGTCGAAGGTCTCTCGCATCGGCGCGACCTCCTCGCGCAGCGTCAGCAATCGTTCCGTCGCGAGCTCCCACGCTTCCTCCGGCGACAGACCGCCGTCGACGAGCTCGCGCGTGAGACCGTCCCCTCTCGGCCGTGACAACGTTCGCGCCACGGTGAGGCCGTTCTCCTCGGCCGAAGCCGCCGGCGCAAAGCTTTCGTCCGCGAAGGGATCGGGCGGAACCTCGCGCAGGTGGTGCGCGCCGAGCCAGGCGGCGAAGAGTGTGAGGGTCGCGACCAACGCGATCGGCCAAACCCGAAGGCGACGTCGCTCGCCCGGCATCTCCCTTGCTGTGCTCACGGCGACCTTTCCCCGACGGAGATATCCTACTCCCGCTTGGAGGTTCTCTTGCCTGCTGCCACGCCCACGTCGACCGATTCGCACGCACGCCCGACCTGGCGACGCCGCCTCGTCCTCGCCCTCTCGCTGCTCGGAATCGCGTTTCCGATTCTCGCGTGCAGCAACGAAGGAGGCGAGCGCTCGCACGCCGACGGCGGCTGCCCGATGGGCGAGACCTGCTCACCGCACACGCCGCAGGGGCTACGTTTTCAATCGACGCCGCTCTCCGACACCGTGGGCGAGCTGCCCGGAATTGCGGCGCCCGGGCGCATGACGATCGGCTTCTCACCGATCGGCGCGTACGACCTTCCGGACTTCTCCGTCGACGTCGGCGCGGGGCTCGAAGCCTCGGACGCACGTCGTCTCGACGGCGACTCCGGTGAGGTCGTGGTGACCGGACGCGCGCCCACCGACGGCAGCTACCTGCGGGTGCTCGCCTCCGACGAGAGCGGGCTTCTCGATCGCATCTCGCTCGTCGCGCACGAGGTCGCGTCGCGCGGGCTTCGCCCCTACGTCGGCTTGCTGCAGAGCCTCGGTGGACCCTACGACACCGGCACCTGGCGCTATTGGCACGAGCTGCCTTCGCTCACCGTGATCGCGGTCCTGCGCGACTCGGACGACGCGCGCCTGGTCGACGAGAGCCTCGCGATGACCGCAACCGTGGGCGAGCCGGCGACGCTCGCGGAGAGCTACGAGCGTACGTGGGACACGCTGGCGCTCGACCTCTCGAGCGCGAGCAGCGCCGACGTGAACGTCGGACCGAGCGTCTTCGCGCTCCAGCCGGCGACCACGATCGACGGCGTCGTGCAGCTTCCGCAGGCCGACGAAGGCTCGCTCTTCCGCGACAGCTTCGTGTGTTTCTCGGCGACGAGCGGCTCGGTGCCGGTGGTCGGCGCGCCGCTGACGTACCAATGGGAAGGCGAGGACGCGACGATCGCGATCGGCGGCGCCATCGAGGCGTTCCCCTTCGTCGACGCGCCGTGTGTCGCGATCCCCGAAGGCAGCGGGACGCGGCAGATCACGATCGCGGGCCCGGGGGTGGAGCAGACCTTCGAGATCACGCTACGCACGGCCGACGGCGCGTTTCGAGGCGCGTTGCCGAGCGCGGGGCGCGACGGCGAGCGCGCGGGCGGCTGAGAGATCCCGTGACGTCGAACGAGCTCGGGAAGGCGCAACGGTAGGCGCCACGCTCCGGCGCCCTCTTGCTCGTCCAAGGACCGGAGCGTCAGCTCTTCATCTCGGTCACGCCGAGGAGCCGCGGCGAGTGCACGATCACGTGAATGCCGGCTTCCATCACCGGCGTCTTCGCGGGCGCGTCGACGCCGATCGTGCAGTGACCGAGCACGAAGAAGCCGTTCGACGCGAGCAGCTCGTCGCTGACGCGGTGATCCGAAGGCAACGCCAACGTGCCCATCACGAGCCCGCCCTCGAAGAGGCAGCTCACCTGGCGCAAACGGCTGCGACCGCTCGTGCGGGTCACCGCCTCGACGAGCTCTTCCGGTTGGGGCTGCACGAGGATCAACGCGCTCTTCGCCAGCGCGAAGAAAGGCAGCTCGCTGCCCGTCGGCAGCTTCACGTCGCTCAGCGAGACGAACGCACGCGGCGCCTCGAGGAAGTCGATGAGCGGCATCGCCTTGGGCACGTGAAGGGTGCCCACGATCCACCCCGCCGGGGTCAACGTGCGCACCGGCACCAGGCGCAGCTCGGGTCGCTCCTCGCTCGTCATGCTCCCTCCGCCGCGAGCGTACACGACGCGACCCGCCCGACGACACGTCGCTTTCGCCGGGAGTCGCCCCACTTCGGCGCAACCTCCCTTTCGAGGGGGAGCCTACGCGCACTCCGCGAGCTCAGCGCGTGAAGTGCAGCCAGGTGCCCGGGCGAAGCCGACGTGCATGCCACCCGTCGGGGACCCTCGGCGAGGTCCACCCGAAGAGGTGACGCGCATCGGCGGGCGCGAGGTTCGTGCAACCGTGGCTTCGCACCTGACCGAAGCCGTCATGCCAATACGCCCCGTGAATTGCGTAGGAACGCCAGTAGTACTGCGTCCACGGCACCTCTTCGACCTCGTAGGGGCCGTCGACCGGATCCTCACCACGCATCGTCGCGCCGACGTGTTTCTCGCGAATGCGGAAGGTGCCGCGAGGCGTCTCGTAACCTTCGCGCCCCGTGGCCACGAGCGTCGCGTAGACGGGCCGATCGCCTTCGTAGGCGACCAAGGTCTGCTCCCCGAGGTCGACGTGAATCCATCGTGAACCGGGCGGCACACGCTCCGGACGCGCGACGCGACGCGCGACCCGCACGTGATCGCGCAAGAGCGCGAGGCCTTCGTCGTTCGCGACGTAGCGTGCCCCGCTCACCTCGGGCCGCGCGCGCACCGTGAAGCGTGCGTAGGGCTCGGCTTCCCCGACCTCGCGCGCGACTCCCTCGTCGACGCGGTGCACGGGTCGCGGCTCGCCGTAGACGAACGCGAGGGGCAGGCGAAGCTCGCCGAGCGTCGAGCCGACGAGGCGCGAGGTCGGCGTCTCGTCGAGGTCGTCCGCGCGAAGATACCGGCCTCGCACCGTGCGTACCCAGCCGTCTTCCTCTTCGTCGATCGCGACGAAGTAGTCGCCTTCCATGCGCAGGTCGACGACCTCGGGCTTGTCGGCTTCCGGGTCGGCACGAAGTGCGTCGAGCTTCGCGCGCTCGTCGGCGTGAGGTCGTCGGTGCAACCGAAGCGCGCCGATGCCACGGCGAACCGAGGCGTAGCGGTAGGGCAAGTGGGTGTCGGGTGAGACGTGGCGCTGCGCGCGCTCGACCGGGCTCGACGTCACGAAGAAGCCGAGCTTCGTGCAGGCGTAGCCGCCCGCCGCGAGCCGATACCACGCGCCTCCATCGGGACAGCCCGCGCCGAACGCACGCTCGGCCACTTCGAGCGCTCGGCCACGTCGCAGCAGACCCATCACCTCGGGCTCGCGACCGGGGTGATCGAAGATCGGCGCGTCGAGGTAATACGCGGTCGCCACGAGCTCGGAGCTCGGGACCTCGTAGGGCAGCGGCGTCGCACGCGCGGGCACCTCGGGCGCGCGGAGCACGACCCGCTCGACATCGGGTGCCGGCGCCTGGTCGGGCGCGGCGGGAGGGGGCGCCGGGAGCTCGGTCGTACGTCCGAGCGTCTCGGGGAGCGTGTCCGAGCGCGCGACCACGACGGCCGCAACGAGCCCGATCAGCAACGCCCCGCTCGACGGCAGAAGCCAGCGTCGCATCCGATTACTGTGAACAGAAATATTTGCAACGCAAATCATTTTCCATCACACCGAGGCATGACCACGAGACGTCGAGGGCTTCGGACCCGCGTGGTGCATGCCGGTGAGGAGCGCCTGAACGGGGCGGTCGCGGCGCCGATCTTTCGCAGCTCCACCTACGAGCTGGGCGAGCCGGAGTCGTTCGACGACATCCGCTACATCCGCCTGAACAACACCCCGAGCCAACGCGCGGTCGAGCTCAAGCTCGGCGCCTTGGAGGGGGGCGACGCGATGGTCACGCCGTCGGGAACCGCGGCGGTGTGGCTCGCGCTCGCGCATGCCGCTGGCCCCGGCGCGCACGTCTTGGCGCCGACCCGCATCTACGGTGGCACCCGCAAGATCCTCGATCTCCTCGCCGCCCGCGAAGGGCTCGAGGTCCGCTACGTCGACCTCGAGCGCCCGCAGACGTGGGCCGCGGCGCGCACCGAGCGGACCCGCGCGTTTTTCGTGGAGTCGATCGCCAACCCGTGGATGAGCGTCGCGCCGCTCGACGAGGTCGCCTCGTTCTGCCGCGCCGAAGGGCTCACGAGCATCGTCGACCACACGCTCGCGACGCCGGTGCTCTCGCGGCCGCTCGAGCTCGGTTTCGACTTGGTCGTGCACAGCGCGAGCAAACACCTCAACGGGCACAGCGACGTCGTGGCCGGGGTGATCGCGGGCGAAGCGACGACGATTCGAGAGATTCGCGTGTTGGCGAACCGCTACGGCGTGTGTCCCGATCCCGAAGCCTGCGCGCTCTTGGCGCGAGGCCTGAAGACCTTGCCTCTGCGCGTCGAAGCGCAATCGGCTTCGGCGCTCGTGCTCGCGCGTGCGCTCGACGCCCACGAGGGTGTCGAGAAAGTTTGGTACGCGGGTCTACCCGACGACCCCTCGCATGCGCGCGCCAAACAGCTCTTCGCGAGCTTCGGCACGCTGCTGTCGTTCCGCGCACGAGGCGGGGCGGAGCGCGCCAAGCGGCTCGTGCGTGCGCTCGAGCTCCCGATCGAAGCCCCGAGCCTCGGCGGCGTCGAGACGCTCGTGACGCGCCCCGCGACCACCACCCACGCCGGCCTCTCGGCCGAGCTACGCGCGTCGATGGGCATCGACGACGCGATGATTCGGGTCTCGGTCGGCGTGGAAGATGCGGCGGATTTGGTCGCGGACTTCGAGCACGCGCTGCGGCGAAGCGCAGTTCACGCCGCCTGATCGCCACTCGTCGACCATCCGCTCGCGAACACGGTTCCCACCGTGAATTTCGAGCAATTCCGTGGACCGTCCGGGGGTGTCACCCCTGTGACTTCGAGCCGAAATACTTCGGACACTCTTGATTTGTACTCAAAGTGTTATACAACCCGCGCCCGTGACGACGAATCACCCAAGTAGTCCCGCGGCGGGGAACCTCTCCCGCCCTTCGTCCAACCTGGCCGTCCAGAAGTTCGGTGGCTCCTCCCTCTCGACGCCCGAGAAGATCGCCCGCGTCGCCCACCGCGTCGCCGAAGAGGTCCGAAAGGGCCGCCGGCTCGTGCTCGTCGCGTCCGCGATGGGGGGTCGAACCGACGCCCTCGTCCAGCTCGCAGGCGCGCTCACCGATGCGCCCCCGGCCCGAGAGCTCGACGCCCTGCTCGCGACCGGCGAGAGCGCCTCGACCGCCCTTCTCGCGATGGCCCTCCAGCAGCTCGGTGTCCCCGCGGTCTCGCTTCGCGGCTGGCAAGCCGGCATTCGCACCGAAGGCCCGCACGGCCACGCGCGCATCGCGTCGATCGACACCTCGCGCCTGCTCGCCGAGCTCGACGCCGGTCGCGTGCCCGTCGTGTGTGGCTTTCAAGGCCAGAGCGAGGCCGGCGACGTGACCACGCTCGGGCGCGGTGGCTCCGACACGACCGCGGTCGCGGTTGCGGCGGCGCTCGGCGTGACCTGCGAGATCTACTCCGACGTCCCGGGCGTCTTCAGCGCCGACCCACGCTTCGTGCGTGGCGCGCGCCTCGTGCCCTGCCTTCGCTACGAAGAGATGCTCGCGTACGCCGAGCGCGGCGCGAAGGTGCTCAACGAGGACGCCGTGGCCACGGCCCGCGACCTCGGCGTCCCGCTTCACGCACGCGCCACCTTCGCGGCCGACGAGGGCACCCTCGTCACCTCCGACGTGCCGATGGCGCCGATCGTCGGCGTGGCGATGCGTCGCGAGGTCTACCGAATTCAGGGCGGCCCCGAGGCCGTCGACGGGCTCGTCCGTGCGCACCACGGCGTGCAACGACGCGAGGTCGCCCACGGCTGCCACGAAGCGCTGCTCGTGCTTCGCGAAGGCACGTCCGCCGACGCCCTGCAGGGTGTCCAGGTGCGCGGTCCCTACGCGAGCGTCTCGGTCGTCGGTCGCCGGGCACCGAAGCTCGGCGACGCCATCGAGGCCGCACTCGACGGCGTGAACGTGGTCGCCATGGAGCGCTGGACGGACGAGACCTCGACGACCTGCATCCTTCCGACCGAAAAGGGCATCGACGCGCTCTGTGCGCTTCACGCCGCGCTGGTGGAAGGACGGCCCGCGGCGCCGAAGCGGGAGGAGCTGCGTGCCTGAGCCCCACGTCGAGCTCGCCTCGAAGACCACGACGCGACTTCGCGCTCCGAACGCGAGCGACGGCGCCGCGATGTGGGCGCTCGTGCACGAAGCCGGTACGCTCGATCCGAACAGCGCATACCTCTACGTGCTGCTCGCCGATCGGTTCGCGGACACCTGCGCGGTCGCCGAACGTGACGGTCGTCTGGTCGGCATGCTCACCGGCTTCCGACCGCCGCGCGATCCCGCGACCTATTTCGTCTGGCAGGTCGGCGTGAGCCCCGTCGCGCGGGGCGAAGGTCTCGCGGGCCGCATGCTCGACGAGGTCGTCGCCCGGCATCCCGAGGTTCGTTTCCTCGAGGCCACGGTCTCGCCGTCGAACGCGGCTTCCGAGGCGCTCTTCGCCGGCTTCGCGCGACGCCACGGCGCGCCCCTGCATCGCGGCGAGGGCTACGGCGCCGAGCTCTTTCCACGCCCCCACGGCGGCGTTCCCCACGAGCCCGAGCCGCTGCTTCGCATCGGGCCCTTCGCTTCCCCCCGTTCTTCGACTCCCGAAAGGAGCCTCTCGTGACACTCGACTCCACGGCCGACGGCCGTTCCGACACCGCCGTCTTCGATCGCCTCGAATCCGAGGTCCGCGGTTATTGCCGCTCGTTCCCGACCGTCTTCACGCACGCCGAAGGCGCGATGCTCCGCGACGCGAAGGGTCACGAGTACGTCGACTTCTTCGCAGGCGCTGGCGCGCTGAACTACGGGCACAACCACCCGGTGATGCGCGACGCGCTCGTGTCGTACCTGCAGAGCGGTGGCGTCGTGCACACGCTCGACCTCCACACCGCCGCGAAGGCGCGTTTCCTCGAGACCTTCGAGGAGGTCGTGCTTCGTCCGCGCAAGCTCGACATGAAGATCATGTTCCCCGGCCCGACCGGGACGAACGCCGTCGAAGCCGCGCTCAAGCTCGCCCGCAAGGTCACCGGCCGCACCGAAGTGGTCGCGTTCACCAACGGGTTTCACGGCATGACGCTCGGCGCGCTCGCGGTGACGGGCAACTCGGGCAAGCGCGCGGGCGCCGGGGTTCCGCTCGGTCACGCGCAGGCGCTGCCCTACGACGGCTACCTCGGCGAGTCCGTCGACACCCTCGATCTCTTCGAGCAGATGCTCGCCGACGGATCGAGCGGCCTCGACCTTCCCGCGGCCGTGATCTTGGAGACCGTGCAGGCCGAAGGCGGCGTGAACGTCGCCAGCCCCGAGTGGTTGCGGCGTCTGCGCAAGATCACCGCCGAGCACGGCGTGTTGCTCATCGTCGACGACATCCAGGTCGGCTGCGGCCGCACCGGTCCGTTCTTCTCGTTCGAGCGCGCCGGCATCCAGCCCGACATCGTCACGCTCTCGAAGTCGCTCTCGGGCTTCGGTCTGCCCTTCGCGATCACGATGTTCCGTCGTGACCTCGACGTCTGGCAGCCGGGCGAGCACAACGGCACCTTCCGCGGCTTCAACCTCGCGATGGTCACGGCCACCGTCGCCCTCGACACCTTCTGGCGTGACGACGTCTTCGCGAAGGAGACCGAGCGAAAGGCTGCGCTCATCTCGGAGCGTCTCCACGCGATCGCGAAGAAGACGCCCTTCGTGAAGCAGCACCGAGGGCTCGGCCTCATTCAAGGGCTCGAGTGTGTGCCCGCCTCCCGCGCGACCGCGGTGTCGAAGGCCGCCTTCGCGCGCGGGCTCGTGGTCGAGACCGCCGGTCCGAACGACGAGGTCCTGAAGCTCTTGCCGCCGCTGGCGATCGACGAGGCGACGCTACTTCGTGGGCTCGACTTGCTCGAAGCCGCCTTCGCGCACGTCACGCGCCGCCACGAGGACGACGAAGAGGACGAGCCGAAGGTGAACGGCGGATGGGAACCGGTCGTGCACGCCGGCGCGGAGGTGTGTCGATGATCGTTCGTGCGCTCTCCGAGATCGTCGGCTCGCCCCGCGACGTCAGCGGCGAGACCTGGACCAGCCGTCGACTCCTGCTCGCGCACGAGGGCATGGGCTTCTCGCTGCACGACACGCTGATCCACGCGGGCACCGAGACCCGCATGCACTACAAGCACCACCTCGAAGCCGTCTATTGCGTCGAGGGCGAGGGCACACTCGAGGACCTCGAGTCGGGCGTCACGCACGTGATCTCCGCCGGCACGATGTACGCGCTCTCGGGCCACGAGCGGCACGTGCTGCGGGCGAAGAGCACGATGCGGATGATCTGCGTGTTCAATCCGCCCGTGACGGGGCGCGAGGTGCACGGGGACGACGGCGCGTACCCGGCGCCCGAAGGAGCGAAGGCGTCGTGAACGCGGAGCCGCAGCCCGCGCGCGTGGGCCGCACCTCGCCCTACCCCTCGCGTCTCCCCGAGGGCTCGTCGGAGCGTTTCCTTTCGCGCGACGTGCCCACCGTGTGGACCGAAGGTGCCGCCGGCCCGCTCGAAGCGCGCGAGCTCGCGCATTTCGCGAAGGAGGGCTTTCACGCGTCGCCCTCGTTCTTCGCGCCGGCCGACGTCGCGGCGATGCAGATCGAGCTCGAAGCGCAGCTCGCGTGGGCGCGCGCGAACGCGGACGATCCGCGCGTCATCCTCGAGCCCGGCAGCGACGCCGTGCGATCGATCTTCGCCGTGCACGAGACCAGCGAACGTTTCGCGGGCCTCGCGCGGGACCCGCGCCTGCTCGGATTGGCGCGTCAGATCCTCGGCGACGAGGTCTACTTGCACCAGACCCGCCTGAACTTGAAGCCAGGTTTCGACGGCAAGGAGTTCTGGTGGCACTCGGACTTCGAGACCTGGCACCACGAAGACGGCATGCCGACGATGCGCTGCTTCTCGTGTGTCGTCGCGCTCTCCGAGATCACCGAGCACAACGGGCCGGTGATGTTCGTGCCGGGCTCGCACCAGACCTTCGTGAGCTGCGTGGGCGAGACGCCCGACGCGAACCACGAGCGCTCGCTGCGCGCGCAGACGATCGGCGTGCCGAGCCGTGAGGCGATCGCGACGCTCGTGGAGCGCCACGGCCTCGTCGCGCCGAAAGGTCCCGCGGGCACCGTGATCCTCTTCGACTGCAACCTGATGCACGGGAGCGGCGGCAACGTCACGCCCTTGCCGCGGCACCATCTCTTCTTCGTCTACAACGCGATGAGCAACCGCGTGGGTCCGCCGTATTCGGCGCGACACCCGCGACCGGAGCACATCGCGACGCGGACGAAGATCACGCCGCTCATCGACGCGAGCTGAACGTGGCCGCCGCCGTCTTCGTGGTGACGCTGCTGGCGTTCACCCTCCTCGGCGTGGCGTCCGCGTGGCGCCGCACCGACACCCCACGCGACTACCTCGTCGCCGACCGAAAGGTCCCGGCGTGGCTCGCCGCGCTCTCGGCCGTCGCGACCAACAACAGCGGCTTCATGTTCGTGGGCCTCATCGGCTTCACGTACGCCTACGGCGTGCAAGCCGTGTGGCTGCAGCTCGGTTGGGTCGTCGGCGACTTCTTGTGTTGGGTTCGTTTCCATCGCCGCGTGCGCGAACGAAGCGGCGACCTCGACGCCAACGGGGTGCCGACCTTGCTGGCGACGGACGAGAACGGTCGCCGAGATCCCGTGATCGCGGGCGTCGCGGCGTTGCTCACGTTCTTCTTCTTGGCCGGCTACGCCGCCGCCCAGCTCAAGGCCGGCAGCACCGCGCTGCACGCGCTCTTCGGATGGGACGCGCGCGTCGGCGCAGTCCTCGGCGCCGTCGTCGTCGTGCTCTATTCGTTCTCGGGTGGGCTTCGCGCGTCGATCTGGACCGACGCCGCGCAATCGTTCGTGATGCTCTTCGCGATGATCGCGCTGCTGATCGCGGCGACGTCGCGGCTGCCGCTCGGAGAGCTCTTCGACGCGCTTCGCGCCGAAGATCCCATGCTCGTGGAATGGATGCCGCGCGAAGGCTTGGCCTTCGGCTTCCCGCTCTACCTGCTCGGCTTCGTCTTCGGGGGGCTCGGTGTGCTCGGCCAGCCGCACATCCTCGTGCGCACCATGAGCCTCGACGATCCCGCGAACGTGCCCAAGGCGCGCGTGATCTACTTCGCGTGGTTCGTGCCGTTCTCGATCGCGGCGGTCGTCGTCGGGCTCTACGCGCGGGTCGTGCCGCTCGAGCTCGTGAGCGAAGGCGCCAACGTCCCGATCGGCGAGCTCGCGATGCCGGCGCTCGCCTCGGTGCTCTTGCCGGACGCGCTGGTCGGCCTCGCGCTCGCGGGCCTCTTCGCGGCGACGATCAGCACCGCGGACTCGCAGCTGCTCTCGTGCTCGGCCGCGGTGACGCAAGACCTCGTCCCGCGCTGGCGCGAGAGCTACCTCGCCGGAAAGCTCGCGACCCTCACGGTCGGGGCGCTCGCGTTGTTCCTCGCGCTCCGCGCCAACGAAGGTGTGTTCGCGCTCGTGCTGATGGCGTGGTCGGCGCTCGGTGCGAGCCTCGGTCCGTTGCTCGTGCTTCGGCTCGCGGGCCGACCGGTCGCGCGACCGACCGCGCTCGCGATGATGGCGGCCGGTGTCGTCACGGTCTTCGCGTGGAGCGGGCTCGGCCTCTCGGGCGCGGTCTTCGAGCTGCTGCCGGGCATGGCGGCCGCGTTCGTGGCCTACGGGCTCGCACCGCTCTTGTGGCGACCGGCGCGCGCGGAGGCGGCCCAGTGACGAAGGCTCCGAGGAAGGAGAAGCCGTGAGCTGGACGTCGTTCCTCGGGGTCTTCGTGCCGCTGCTCGCGATCACGAACGTGCTGCCGGTCTTGCCGGTCACGCTCTCGATCCTCGAGGACGTGCCGGAGAGCGAACGTCCGCAGGCGACGCGCCGGGCGCTCACGACGGTGCTCGTGGTCGGCATCTCGGTCGCCATCGCGGGCGGCGCGCTCTTGCGGTGGTGGGGCCTCACGACGGAAGACCTCCGGATCGCCGGCGGACTCGTGCTGCTCATCTTCGCGATTCACGATCTGCTCTTCTCGCAGATGGAGCGAAAGAGCCGCGCCAAGGCGCTCGACGAATCGATCGACGACGACCTCGGCAACGCGCACGAGCTCTCGATCGTGCCGCTCGGAGTCCCGATCCTGCTCGGTCCCGCGGGCATGACGGCGCTGCTCGTCTTCGGGGAGACACGCGGCATCGTTCCCACGCTGCTCGCGTTCCTGGCGAACTTCGCGATCAACGCCGCGCTCTTGTTGAACGCGGGGCTCGTTCGCCGCGTCTTCGGCCGCGCCGTGGTGCGTGCGACCGGCAAGGTGATGAGCCTCGTCTTGGCCGCGCTCGCGGTCTCCATGCTCCGCACCGGCATCGAGGCGACGCTGGGTGGCTGAGTTGGCAGTGGACGGGGGCAGCCTGACGACCTACCGGGACCCCGGTGACGAATCGACACGCCGCTGCTACAACGGCCGCCGAGCCGTGACGAGTCGCTTCGAAGAGTCCATCTTGGTCTCCCTACGGCGCATGGCCCGCGCGGTCGACCTACACAGCCGTCAGCTCGCGAAAGAACACGAGCTGACGGGCCCACAGCTCGTCTGCCTGCGCTACGTGCAAGGACACGACGGCGTGACGCCCAAATCGCTCGCGACGGCCGTCTCCCTGAGTCAGGCCACCGTGACGGGCATTCTCGACCGCCTCGAGCGGCGAGGCCTGGTGTCACGCATGCGTTCGACCATCGACAAGCGTGTGGTGCACCTGGCGGTGACCGACGCGGGACGCGAGCTCGTGGCCGAGGCCCCCTCGCCTCTCTCCGAAGCCTTTCGTGCCCGCTTGGCCGCTCTACCGGACGGCGAACAAGGCATGATCGATTGGGTGCTGCGACGGATGGTCGAGATGATGGAAGCGACCGACGTGGACGCCTCTCCAATCCTCACGACCGGCGACGTGACGGCCGACCACGACGAAGTCGCGCGCTTCTTGGACCCGAAGAAGGAACGCGACTGACGAAGCGCGTGGACGAGCGCGCTCCCTCCCCAATCGGCCAAGCCGGATTGGGACCCCTCCCACCACCGAGCGCCGCGACCATTCGCACGGATTTCGATCCGTGCCAGTGGTGGGCGCTCTCAGAGACAGGGTTCCATGACGAACCCGTCTGCTTCGACGTCGCCGAAGATCGCGCGGTAGCCCGTGAACCCGACCGCGATGCTCACCGCGTTGCACTCGAGGCCCGGCCCCGTCGACGAAGGATCGCTACGCAGGTCGCGTGCGTTCTCGAGGGTCACGTTGAGCGCCGCGACCGCCACCGGCTCGATGCAGAAGCTGTCGATGAGCGAGCTGCGAAGGTCGTCGACCCCGAAGCGCCCGTGCAACGAGGCGTTCTCGAGACGGTTCCCGTCGTCGGAGATTCGGCCCACGATGCTCGCGTCCGTGAGTCGCAGCGTGAAGTTTCGGGTGTCGCCGTTCGGCAAGACGATGTTCTCGCGGTCCGGCAGGCGGAACACGAGCATGCGGTTGGCGATGTAAGCCGCGTCGTCGAGCAAGAGTGGCTCGCCCGTGATGCGGAAGTTCGATTCCGACACGCTCCACACGTCCAAGCCATCTTCCCAGCTCGGCGTGGTCGCCATGTCCGCGCGTCGAAGCGCCACGGTCTGCGCGAGCGTCGCGCGCACGGCGCCGTCGTCGTCTTCCCCGTTCCAGCCTTCGATGCGCACGATGAAGGTGTTCCCTTCCTCCATGTTGCGCGCCGTGTCCGTGGGGTAGTCCGGTTCGAACGAGAGGATGGCCGGCAACACGATCCGTCCGATCATGTTGTCTTGGCCTTCCGGCCCGTCGGTCATCGCGGACGCCACGTTGCACTCGTTCGACGGGGTGCTGTCGGGCGTGCATTCGCCGTCGAGGTCGTACGCCACCTCGTACCAGAGGTCGCCGGATTGATCGATGATGGGGTCCTTCATCGCAAAGGAGATCGTCATGTCGCCGCCGGCCGCCGCGGGACGCGGAGGAGGCACCCGGCCACACGCCGGCTCGGCATCCACCCCGGTGTCCTCGAGGCCGCCGTCGAGCTCACCGCCGCCGTCGTTCGGCCCGGCGTCGACGTCGGCCCCTCCGTCGAACCCAGCGTCGCGTTCGGTGCGCCCCGAGTCGATGCGGTTGAGGAACGCCGGATCGTAGACGTCGCAGCCGAGCCCACAAACGACGCTCAACCAGAGCAAGCTCCGGAGTCGATGCGACGCGTACGCTTCACGATCGGACGTCGGGCGATTCGCCTCGCACGCCTGCTCATTGCGCATACGGGTTCTCCAACACGTCATCCTCACGCATCGTGGCCATCGTGGGCGGAGGCGGGGAAGGTGCCATCGTCGGCTCGGCCACGGTCGGCGCCGTCGGCGGTACCACCGGACGAGGCCGACGACGGGTCCGTGCGTCGGGCTCCGGTTCGGCCGTCGCCGCAGGCGTGCTCGGTTCGGTCATCGACGGAGCCGGCTCGTCGTTCGCTTCCGCGACGTCGGTGGCGTTCGCGACACCGACTTCTCCATGCGGTTCGGCCCCACTCGGTTCGGCCGCACTCGGTTCGGCCCCACTCGGTTCGGCCGCACTCGGCTCGCCCGCATTCGGCTCGCCCGCACTCGGCTCGGCCGCACTCGATTCCGTGGGGGCCGACGCGACCGCGGGCTGACGCGGCGTGGCGATGACGGTCATCGGCGGCGCTTCGGGGGCACCGCGCCCGAAGAGGTAGGCGCCGAGCCCGACCACGACCAGGAGCAGACCGACCACCGCGACCTGCCAAATCACGGGAGAGGTCGCACGGGCGGGAATCGCCGTACCCGTGGTCGAGCTCTCACTCGCCGAATACGGCGGCGCGCTCTGCGGAAGCGCTCCGCCGTCGTCGGCAAGCTTGACTGCGACTTCGACCGACGCGCGCTGCTGTTCGAGCTTCGGCCCGAGCACGGCCTTCATCAACGACGTCACGTGCTCCGGTCGTGCCATGCCACCGACTGCGGCGGCCGCACGCTCGAGGTCGGCACGAAACTCGGTGGCGGTTTGGTAGCGCTCGTCCGGATCCCGAGCGAGCCCCTTGAGCGTCACGGCGTCGAGTGGCGCGAGCTCGGGCCGAACGTCCGACGGCTTCGGGATTGGAGCGTCGAGCACCTTGCGCACGGTGTCGATGTCGTCCTCGCCCTTGAAGAGGCGACGGCCGGTCAGAGACTCCCAGAGCACGACCGCCGTGGCGAAGAGGTCGCCTCGCAAGTCGTCGATGCGTTGTCCGCCTTTGCCGAAGCGCTCGGGCGGCATGTACGCGAGCTTGCCCTTGAGCTGACCGGTCTTGGTCGAGGAGACACGTCCCTCAGCCTTCGCGATGCCGAAGTCGGTGATGCGCGCGATTCCGTCCGTCCCGACCAGCACGTTGTGCGGCGAGACGTCACGATGCACGACACCGAGGTTCTGGCCGTTCTCACCGACCAGGTCGTGGGCGGCACCGAGGCCCGCGAGCGTGTCGCTCACGATGCGAACGACGACGGGCACGGCCACACGGGCGTTCTTCTTGTGAGCCGCCCGCAAGATCTGCGAGAGGTCCATGCCCTCGACGTAGTCCATCACGAGGAAGGTGCCGTGCGTCGGATCTTCGCCCACGTCGGTGACCGGGATGACGTTCGGATGGCGAATGCGGGCGGCGAGGCGCGCTTCGTCGAGGAACATCGCGCGAATGTTCGGGTCCTCGGAGAGGTGCGGGTGAAGCACCTTGATCGCGACGCGGCGATCGAAGCCGGCGACCGCGTGAATGCGACCGAGGTAGACCGTGGCCATGCCGCCGGCCGCGAGCTTCGCGAGCAACTGGTAGCGACCCAGGTACGCGCTCGGCAACCCACCCGCCCCGGTCGTCACCGGGCTGATGGCTTGCAACGAGCTGGTCGGACCTCCGGACACACTCACAGACGACCTCGCACGTAGAGCATCGCTCCGTCGGTGGCAGGTGACACGCCGAAGGACGTGCTCGTGTCCTCCGGATCGCCTTCGAAGTCGGTGAAGAACGCCGAGAGCAAGGCCAGAAACGCCATTCCTGCGGTCGCGCCGAGGAGCGCGTTGGTGCGACGCTCTTTCTTCTGACCCTCCTGGTAGCGTTCCTCCGATGGATTCGTCTCGTACGCGTCCACGCCCGAGACCGTGTCGACGCCCGACCAGATGGTCACGCCACCGAGCGCGGCCGTCAGGCCGAGACCCGTCCAGAACACCGCCGGGGGCAGGACACGCACCCCACGGTCCCTCGTGGTCAACGGGGGCGGCGTGCCATCCGGCGTCGTCTCGGTCAGCGAGACGCCCTCGGGAGTCTCGATCTCGAGCACTACCTGCTCCGCACGAGCGGCTTGCGCGCGACGCTCGACTCGCACGTCACCGAAGAACGCGACCACGGCGTGGTCGACGTCGGGCGTGAGGTAGGCGCCACGTGTCGCGAGCAGCCGACCGTCCACCTCGATCACACAGCCCTCGCATTGCACCGTCAGGAGCACCGACGTGCGGCCGGCTTCTTCGACGACTTGAGAGACCAGCTCGGCGGCTCCCGCGTCGTCGGGGTATTCCTCCGCGAGCAGGATGGCGAGCGTTCCGGCGCGTGTGAGATCGCCTGCACGCTGGTACGAACGAATCGCCTGAACCAACGCGGCACGCGCGGGGGCGAGGCGGTACGCGCTCATGAACCACTGTCCGGCCTGCCCGTACTGACCCGCGACGTAGAGCGAGGCCGCGCGGTCGTAGGCCTGCGCGGCCGCCTGTCGGTTCTGAACGACGTCACCCGTCGCCACGCGGTCGGAAGCCTCCGCGTTCGTCGACGTCGCA
The DNA here is from genome assembly GCA_020633125.1 of Sandaracinus sp. GTDB lineage: Bacteria > Myxococcota_A > Polyangia > Polyangiales > Houyiibacteriaceae > JACKEH01. Next base: position 25,976 of record JACKEH010000017.1, read on the forward strand.
GCGTCCTGCGCCCGAACGGGCGAAGCCACGAGGAAGGTCAGCAGCGCGAAGGAGAAAAGCCGCACCGGCAGAGGATACACGGAGTGAGGGCGGTTCGTCGCGGTTTGGACAGGAAGACACGGACGTGGGGGGACGTCCTCAGCCCTCGTCGACTCCCTCGTCCACGTCCCCGTCGGCGTCGCCTTCGGCTTCCTCCTCGAGCGCCTCGAGCAGCTCGTCCCGGCTCACGCCCCACGGCGCGTCGGTGCCGTGGAAGTGGCGCCACAACGCGCGGCTGAGCCCGGGTTGCTCGTCGGGAACGGAGAAGTCCCAGCGCATCGACTGCGCCTCGAACGAGCTGCGGGTGCCCCCCGGGTTGTTCTCCTCGGGCCACCGTCGCGGAATCGCCTCGTAGGGCGTGAAGTCCGGGGTGCTCGTGAAGAGGTCGTACATCGGCGCCGCGTTCGCCCAATAGGCGTTCAGGGGCGTCTCGACCCCGAGGATGAGCTGAATGGTCCGCCAGATGCTCGACTCGTTGTAGTGCACGCTCGAGACGTAGCCGCGCTTGACCCAAGGCGAGATCACGAGGGTCGGGGCGCGGTGGTTGTCGACGTGATCGCCCCCGTCCTGCGGGTCGTCCTGGATGATGAAGACCGCCGTCTCGGGCCAGAAGCTCGAGTGGCTGATCGCGTCGACCAACGCGCCGATCGCCGCGTCGTTGTCCGCGATCATCGCCGAGGGCGTCGGCCGACCCGGCTGCCCGCCGAAGGTGTGGTCGTTCGGGAGCAAGACGTACGTGAACTGGTTGAGCGCGCAGGTGCGCTGCCAGCGCCGCTCGAGGAAGCGGACCTTGTCCACGTCCGGGACACCCATGTTGTAGACGACCCCGGGGAACGAAGCGTTCGGGGCGAGCGCGCGGCTCGACACGATCTCTCCGTAGTTCGTCGCGGTGATGCCGTTGTCGACGAGCCAATCGAAGGCGCTGCCTTCCTCGGGGTAGCCGTAGTCCTGAATGCCGGCGGGCGGCACCGTCCAAAAGCCGCGGCCCCAGGTCGTCAGCCAGCTGCGCTCGATGAAATCCGTGGTGCGGCCCATCGTGGTCCACACGTGGCCCTGCACGGATTGTTCGGCGAGCGAGTAGTAGTTGTCGGGCAACGCGAAGGTGCGCGCGAGCTCGCGGGTGTTCGGCACGACCTGCTCGATGCGGTCGCTCGGGATGAGCACGAGGCTCGGATCGCCGTTGCCGTGCGGCGCGCCGGACGCGTCGGTGAGGTCGCCGAAGTACGCGTCGTAGGTCTTGTTCTCACGCACGACGAGGATGACGTGGCGAATGCGCGGCGAGGGTCCCGCGCCCGGCTGGGGAATCGGGTAGTCGTCTTCCGCGCCGTCCGGGCAGTCGACCCGGTGGAAGCGCGTCGCGCGGTCGTTGTTGCGCGCGATCTCGAGATCCCATCGCGCGAGCGCTTCGTCGCCGAGCTCTTCGGGCGCGATCACCGCGACCGAGCCTCCGACGAGATCGAGGATGTCCGTGCGCGAGGGATCCGTGTTGGCTCCCGTTCCTTCGTGTTTGCCGACGACCACGACGAGGCGCCCGTCGTCGAGCGCGCGCACGTCGGTCGGGTACCACATCGTCGGCACGCGCCCGATGCGCGTCCAATCGGTGGTGGCGAAGACGTCGATCGCGTTTTCGCCTGCGCTCACCGCGTAGAAGCGCGTTCCGTCCGGCGAGAAGGTGCCGGCCGAAGGCGACGCGCCGCGGGGCGCGGTCTCGCCTTGGAGGAAGAGCTGGCGGGTGCGCATGCGGGTCGCGGTGTCGACGATCGAGAGGCTGTCGCTGTCGCTGTCGGCGACGACGAGCAGGCTGCCGTCCGCCGAGAGCGCGAGCCCCTCGGGGTTCTTGCCGACCGGAATCGGCGTGCCCGCCGTGCCGGCGCCGAGCTCGACGGGGATGACCGCCCCTTGCGACCAGAGCGAGACGTAAGCCGTGGCGTCGCTCGGTCCGGTGTGAGGCGCGACGACCAAGCCGTAGGGCAAGGAGCCGTTCGGCAGCGAGACGCGACGCACCTCTTCGCCGTCGACGACGTCGTAGACGACGAGCTGGTTGCCGAACATCAACGTGGCGACGAGCGTGCGGTCGTCGTCGAGCAGCGCGAGCGAGCTGACGTATCCGTCGCTGGTGTCGGTCGCGAGCCGAATCGAAGGCGCGTCGGTGAGCTGCCCCGTCGCGGTGTCGAAGTCGTAGACCCGGACGAGGTTGCTGCCGCCGCCGCTGACGAACACACGGTCGCCCGTGGACGTCGCCGCGAGGCCGAGGAAGAGCGCTTCGTCGGAGCGCTCGCGCAGCGTGCGTTGATCGACGACCGCCCCGGTGTCGAGGTTCACGACGCTGAGCTGTTCGAGGTCGACGCCACCGTCCGAGACGATCGCGAACGGCGAGTCGGCGACGCGACGCGCGGACATCGGAAAGCCGGGCAGCTCGATGTGCCTGCCGACACGCAGCACACGTCGTGCGCCGGGGACCACGTAGGCGTCCTCCCCGTCGTCGCCCACGGGCAAGGTCGGGTCGTCCAGGTCGTCGACGATCACCGCTTCGCAGCGACCGGTCGTCGGTGCGGGAAACGTCTCTCGGCGACACTCCGGGCCGGCGTCGGCGCCTCCGCCGTCTTCCGGCGCGTCGGGCAATCCGGCGTCGGGAAGGAGCGGATCGCTCTTCTCGCCCGGGCAAGCGAGCGCAAGCAGCAGAGGGAGCACCGCGAGGGAACGACGAAGCATGGGCGGAGGGTCTCAACTCGTCGGGTCAGGGGGAAGCCCCCTCACTTCGGTGAACGTGACGGACGGGCAACGAGTCGCGCGGCGCTCGTGGGAAGTCGAGCCACGAGTCGCGCGGCGACGCACGGTCGGGAAGTCGAGCTCGAGCCGAGCCGCCGAGTCGGGGGCTCGCAGGCGGCGGCATCACGCTCGCAGAACGGCGGCATCGCGCACGCCGCCGCCGAGCCGCACGGAGAAAACCTGGTAGGGTCGTGGACTCGCATGAAGGTGCTGCTCATCCGCCATTCGACCGCCGTCGGCCCCTACGAAGCGCCGACGGACGAGATGCGTTGGCTCAGCGGCGCGGGTCGTGCGCGCATGCGCCACGTCGCGGCGCTGGTGCGCGACGAGCTGGTGCCCACCCGCATCTTCACGAGCCCCCTCGCGCGCACGATTCAAACCGCGGATCTCTTGGCAGAGGGCGTGGGCTTCGAAGGCGCGGTCGAGGTGTGGCCGGCCCTCGCGGCCGAGCACGGGACGAGCGCCCAAGCGCTCGCGGCGCTCGACCACGCGCACGACCACGACGTGGTGGCGCTCGTCACACACGTGCCGAAGGTCGCGGTGCTCGCAGGTCATTTGCTCGGACGCGACCGCGTTCCGGAGTTCCAGACGGGCACCGTGCTCGCGTTGGAGCGAGATGGCCGCGGCGCGCGGGAGCTCTGGACGCTCGATCCGGAGCGCATGCAGATCGTGCGTCGCTGAAGTCGAAGCCCAGCGCCCGTTCGGCGGCGCCGGCTCCACGGCTCATGGAACCCACGTGCAGCGGAGGTACTCCTCGACCTGCACCACTTCCACCGGCGTGAGCGCCCGATCGTAGACACGCACCTCGGCGTACTGCGCGGCGAAGCGTCCACGTTCTTCGTCGTCGTGCGAACCGAGCCTCCAGCGCGCGGGCACGCCGATCGCGCCCGCGTTCAAGGGCCCGGCTCCCACGAGCACCGAGTCGACCCAAAGGCCCCCCTGCGTCGACGCGCCGTTCTCGCGACGTCCACCGGTGATGACGTGAGGCCGCGCGTCGGCGATCGACCCCGACGCAATCACGGCGGGCGTGTACGTGTTTCCTTCCGCCACCGACAAGCCCAACGTGCCGCCGTTCGCGACGAGCGCCATCGAAGGCGCGGCGCCCCCCGCAACGAAGCTGCCGAGGACGCAGGAACGATTTCGCGCGTTGCCCGTCGAGCGGTCGTCGTCGGTTCGAAGCACCAGGAAGAAGCTGACTTCGGTCGTGCCGAGGACCGGGTTCTCGAACGACACGAAGCTCTTGACGTCCGAGCGTGTGGCGACGGCGGGTAGCCCCAGTCCGAACGCGTCGGGTACCCACGTAGCCGCCGTCAACGTGGCGTCCCGTCCGAATCCACTCCGGTCGGGCCACACGGCGCCGCGGACGTCTCGCGCGTCGAGATGCAGCACCAACCCGGGAACGGATGGGGCTTCGCAGGTCGACGTGTTCGCATCGACGGCATCCGCGTCGACGAAAGCATCGACGCTCGCATCGTCCGGGACCTGCGCGTCGGCGCCGGCGTCGGGACCGACCCCTCCGTCGATTCCCTCCCAAGGCGCGAGCGACTCCGGAGGCACGTCGACCGAACGACAATCCCCTCGCTCGCAAGTGTCGGTCCCGCAGTCGAGGTCCACACAAGCCGAGGTGAGGAACAAGTCGACCCTTCGTGTCTGCTGCGCGACGAACGAGGTCCGGCGTCGCTGGCTCACCTGAGGTACGCCCGCGACCAAGGCCCGGGCCTCGATCTCGATCGGGCCCACCGGTCCGCCTCGACGCTCGATGGCCACGACACGTGGCAGCGGACCGTCGACCAAACGCGCTCGAGCCGTCTGCTCCCCGCCCGCGAGCCCCCGCACGACCACCTCGACCGTGTCGAGCTGGGTGGATGGCAGGTCGGAGTCGACCACCACCACGAGCTGCGTGGGGTCGGTCGGCGCGCACGCGGCGAGCATCGCGAAGAGGCAAACGTGCTTCACGGGCTCACCCCCTCCACGCGCCCCTCGAGCCGCGGTGGATCGAAGTTGCCGTTCACGCGCGGGTCGGCCTCTGGGCGGGTCGCGACGAGAATGCCGACGACGACCGCGCCGACCAGGAGCGCACCGACCGCACCGAGCGCGCCACCGAGACGGCGCTTGCGACGCTGGGCCGACTGGCGGTGCGTCGCGAGCCGCGCTTCTTCTTCGAGCGCGCGCCGACGTTCTTCTTCGGCCGCGATCGCTTCGGGCGTGGGAAGCGGCGCCGCGACCTCGACGTGCACGCTCGTCTCCGCGCCCGCGACGACCGTCGCCGTGGCCCGTCCGGCCTGCTGCGCTCCCCGGAGGACCGTCAGGACACGCTCGCCGGGATCGACGGGAAACGCCATCCCACGAAGCGCCTCGGGGAGCGCCCGCCCGTCGACCTGAATCACCAACCCCGGTTCGTCGGGCGCGAGCACGATACGCAGCCGCCCGACGTTCGGCTCGAGCGCTTCGCGACGGAGCCGCGCGTTCTCTTTGACGTCGTCGGGGGCATTGGAGCGTTCGATCGCGTGAAGATTCTCGATCGCTTCGACGTAGCGCCCGAGCCGCGCCTGCGCCTCGGCGAGGTTGTAGGCGATGGGCGGCGCCCAGCGCAGGGTCAGCGCGCGCTGGAAACGATCCGCGGCGGCCGCGTGATCGCCGGCCTCCGCCGCTTGAACCCCTTCGGCGAAGAGGGCGCGCGCCGCCGCGGTGCTGGCTTCGTCGCCGGCGGGTTGGGCCGCGGCGGGGGTGAGAAGCACGAGAGCGAGTGCGAAGGAAGCCAGGAGGCGAAAGCCCATGAGCCCCGTCAGGATAGCAAACGGGAGTCGGGGGTTCGAGGAAGCGGCGGAAGGCATTCGACGTGTGCCGCTCCGAAGTCGCGTTCGTCCTCGAGTAACCTCCCGCAAGACGAACGAGCCCGCGCCTCGAGAAGGCACGGGCTCGTCGTGTCCGACGCGGAAGGCTCGGAGTCACCTCCCGCGCAGTTTCCTCGAGGCACCTTTCCCGCAAGACGAACGAGTCCGCGCCTCGAGAAGGCTCGGGCTCGTCGCGTCCGACGCGGAAAGCTCAGAGCGGGCTCCCACCAGCGAGCGCCACGACCGCTCGCGCGGATTCGAGCCGTGCGAGTGGTCGGCGCTCTCAGGCGTCGATGGTGATGCCGAGCTTCTGACGGAGCTGCAGGTACTCCGGACTGACCGCGTAGAGGTAGAGCTCCTTGAGGCGCTCCTTCTGCGTGGCGGGATCGTCCGGGCTCGCCTTCACGAGCGCGACCGCGATCTCGAGGTCGTTCGACATCACGAAGCCGACCCGATCCGCGGTCATGTCCACCGCCGTGACCCAGCGCTTCATGTCGAGCTCCGGCGCCGCCGCGAGGAGCCGCGTCACGAGCGTCGTCACCTCGCTCTGCGCCGAGGAGGGCAGGTGCTGACGCAGCGCCGCGAGGTGCTCGTCGACCTTGTCACGGAGCGAGCCGGGCACCGGGAACTGTGGCGTCGCGAGCTTGATCGCCGCCAGAAGCCACGCGCGCAGGCCGCTACCGCTCGGCACGAGGTGCCGAAGGTAGTGACCCGGTCGGAAGTACGCGAGCTGACGCGCCGCGACGAACGCGAGCGCCTGTGCGGGACCACCCGCGAGCGCCGCCTGGCCCAGGCCGACCGCCGGCGGATCCGCGAAGATCACGCTGAGACCACCGCCGTCCTCGGCGAGGTAGTAGACGTCGGGAAGCTCGATCTGGGTGACGCCGGCCACGTAGTGGAGCGTTCGCACCATCACGGACTCGTCATTCTCCGCGTCACGTTTCTGCGAGGCCGAGAGGTTGTAGGCCGCCAGCCCCTGCGAGCGCGTGGCGATCACCGCCGGCGTGATCGCCGCGAAGATGCCCGTCAGAAGCGGATCCTGATCGGGGTGCGTGACGTGGTTGAACCACACGTCCTCGTCGAAGAACTGCTGCGCCGCCGCGGGGTGCTTGCTGCGGTGCTTCTTGAAGAAGCCCTCTTCGTCGGGCCCCGCCATCGCGAGCGACTTGAGCGCCTGGCAGACACACCACGATTCGTCGGCGCGCTTGGCCTCCGTGTAGAGCTCCCGCAGCGCGCGGTAGCTCTCCATGCGGTAGGGGCTCGTCTTGAGGAGTTGCGCGTGTGCGTCGACCGCCTTGCGGAAGAAACGCTTCGGGTCGGCGCCGAAGATGTCGGCGAGCTTCTCGAGGCGACGACGGCTCTCGGGATCGAGCTCCTGCGCCTGCTCGTACGCTTCGGTGGCCTTGACCGCGTCGTCGAGCTTCTCCTCGTAGATCCCGCCGATCGCGTCCCAGAGCTTCGCGCGCTCTTCGGGCGATGCGCCGGCGCGACGCTCGAGCTGCCCTTGGTAGGCCTCGGCGAGGTCTTCCCAACGCTCGGCTTGCTCGAGACACGCGACGAGACCCATGAACGCCTTCTCGAGGGAGGGGTCGTTCTCGAGTGCCTGCGCGTAGTAGTCGGCGGCTTCTTCGACACGCGAGAGCTCGCCCTTCGCGATCGAGGCGGCCGTCAGGTAGTACTTCGCCTGCTGACCCGGCTCGTCGACGAGCTCCGCGATGCGGAGGATGACCTCGACGAGACGCGACCAATCCTTCGTCTCCGAATAGACCCCCATCAGCTTCGTGAGGAGGTTGCGGTCGTCGGGGATGATCTCGAGCGCCGCGACGAAGCTCTTGCTCGCCTTCTCGCGATCCGACAGCTCCTTGAGGAAGACGTCGCCGACCTCGACCAGGAGCTCGAAACGCTCGTCGTCGCCGGCGTGCTCCATGCGCTCGCGCAGCACCCGCACGACGTCGTTCCACTCCTTCTTCGTCGCGTGCAGATCGCGCAACGAACGGAGCGGCGCCGGATCCTCGGGACGCAGCTCGGCCGCTTCGAGCAGCAGCTTCTTCGCGTCGTCCAGCTCGCCCGCGCGGCGAAGCGCGTCGCCCTGGCGGAACACACACTGACCGCGATCGCCCGGTTCGAGCGACGCGCCGTGATCGGCGAGGAAGCCGCGGTAGAGCTCCGCCGCCTCGTCCCACTCTTCGGCTGCGTAGGTCGCGTCCGCGAGGCGCTCGAGCACCACGCGATCGTCCGGCGCGTAAGCCTTGGCGTTCGTGTAGGCGCGCTGCGCCTTGCCCCACTCACCGAGCTTCCCGAACGCCTCGCCGCAACGAAGGCTGACCGCCTTCGCGTTCTCGGGCGTCATCTGGCTCGTGCGTGCGAGGAGTGGCTCGTACTTCTCGGCCGCTTCGGCGAAGTCGCCCGCCGCGAAGGCGAGGTCACCGAGACCACGCGCCGCCGGCGTGCACGTCGGGTCGAGCTCGAGCGCCCTCTCGAAGGAGGAGCGAGCGCGCGAGGGATCTTCGAGACGACCCTGGTAGAGGTGACCGAGCTCGGCGTGAAGCTGCGCCTTGCGGCTCTTGCCTTCGGCGACCTCGATCTCGCGAAGCAAGAGCTCCGCGGCACCGTGCGCGTCACCCCGCGAGGCGTAGAGACGACGAAGCGCTTCGGCCGCGCCGCTGGTCTCGTCCACGTCGAGCGCGCGCTTGTAGCGCTCGATCGCGCGGTCGCGGTCGCCGGCTTCCTCGAGCATCTTGGCGGCCTCGACGAGACGCTCCGCCTTCTTCTTCGGATCCGACTCGCCTTCCGCGAGACGCTCGACCGCTTCGACGGCAGCCGTGGCGTCGCCGGTCTGCGCACGAAGACGCGCCACGAGGCCGAGCGCCTCCGCGTGGTCCGGGCTCACCGCAAGCACCCGCTCGGCAAACGCGATCGCGCGGTCCGGCGCGCCGACGTCGACGAGCAAGGTCTTGGCGGCCTGGAGCAAGAGCTCCGTCTTGCGCAGCGAGTCTTCCGACGCGCGCGCGTGGCGCTCGAGCGTCGCCACCAGATCGTCGTAGCGCCCCTTCTGACGGTAGAGGCGCGCGAGCGCGGGGTTCGCGCCTTCGTGACCGGGGTCGAGCGCGACGACCTGCTCGTAGGTCGTGATGGCGGCGTCGCCGTCGAGCAGCTCTTCTTCTTGAATCGCGCCGATGTGCTCGAGGACGCCGACCTTCTGGCGAGGCGTCACGATGAGGTCGAGCTCCTGTTGGAGCACGTCGAGCAAGCGCGGGTAGTTGCTCGTGCGCGCGAAGATGCGCTCGAGGCCCTTGAGCGAGTCGAGGCTTCGCGGCTCGATCACGAGCACGGCCTCGTACTGCACGATCGCGTCGTCGGTGCGGCTCAGACGGTCGTCGTAGATCTCGGCGAGCTCGAGGAGCGCATCGATCTTCGAGCTGCCCTGCGCGAGGCGCGCGCGACGCTGCAGGAGCTCCGCGAGCTGCGCCCACTCCTCACGCTGACGGTGAAGCGTCGCGAGCGCGTCGAGCGCGGTCGGATGCGCCGGGTCGTCCGCCAGGATCGCCTCGAACATCGAGACCGCGCGGTCCTGGTCGGAGAGACGACGAAGCACGACGTCCGCCGCCTGCGCGCGGTAGTCGCGTGCCGACGCGGGGTTCGTGGTCGCCGCAGCGCGCGACTCGAGCACCTGCACGAGCTCGGGCCACGACTTCGCACGCTCGAAGAGCGCGATGGAGCCCTCGTAGGCGGCGTCGCAGGTCGCGTCGAGCTCGAGCGCCTTACCGAAGCAGGGCAACGCGAAGTCGGGGCGCTGAAGCTGATCGCCGTACCAACGGCCGAGGCGCACGTAGAGACCGACCGCCGCCGGATCCTCGCCGAGCTCTTGCACGGACTCGTTGAGCGACTCGAGCACGGTGCCCCAACGTGCCGAGTCGTTGCCGCAGATGCGCTCGATCGCGCGCGCGCTCTTCTCGTCGTCCGGATCGTCGGAGAGCGCCTGCGAATAAGCAACGAGCGCGTTCTCCGGATCGTCGAGACGCTCTTCGTAGAGCGCGCCGATCTCGCGAAGCACACGCGCGCGCTCGTCGGCGTCCTCGAGAAGGTCGAGGCGCTCGAGGAGCAGCTCGGCGAGCCCGTCGTGGTCGCCCGACTCGCGCTTGAGCTCTTCGAGACCGCTGCGCGCGACCACGTCGCTCGCGTCGAGGTCGAGGATCGCGCGGAAGGTCTTCGCCGCGCCTTCGCGGTCGCGAATCTCGGCCGCCTGCACGCGCGCGGCGCGGAAGAGCAACGCCTTCTTCGCTTCGACGTCGTCGGTCTTCTCGGCGACCTCGGTGAAGAGCGTCGCGGCCTTCTCCCACGCGTCGGCGGGCGCCACGATCTCTTCGACGAGCGCCGCGGCGTCGCCATCTCCCGGCGCGCCTTCGAGCACCTTCACGGCCTCGGCGAACGACTCTTCGTCGAGCGCTTCCTTCTTGGCCTTCGCGCGCGCGAGCTGCTCGATGGCGTCGAGGAGCTCCATCGCGGAAGCGAATCGATCCTTCGGATCCTTCGCGAGCGCCTTGAGGACGAGGGTGTCGAGCTCCTTGCTGACCCAGCCCTTCGGCGCGACCTGCGAGGGCGGCTCGGGCTCGACCGCGAGGTGCTTGGCCACGACCTCGAACGCGCTCGCGCCGACGAAGGGCACGCGGCCCGTGAGGAGCTCGTAGAGCATCACGCCCGCGGCGTAGACGTCGCTGAGCGCGCCGATGGGCTCACCACGCGCCATCTCCGGCGCGATCGCGTGCGCGTTGCCGAACACACGAAGCGCACCGATGGTGTCGGCCTGACGCGCGCCAGCCGCGAGGAGGCGGTGGGCGCCCGCGTCGACGATCACGCCGGTCGGCTCGGCACGGGTTCCGTCCGTACGCTCCGGGCGCACGACGAAGACGTTGCCGGACTTCACGTCCGCGTGGACCAACCCGCGGTCGTGCAGCTTCTGCAGCGCGGTGAGCACGCCGCGAAGGATCGGACGCGCCTCGTTCATGTGCATCGGACCGACGCGCTGCAGGCGCGCCGAGAGCGTCTGGCCTTCGACGTATTCGGTCGCGACCCAGGGTCGACCGTCGTCGAGCACGCCGCACGCGTGAATCTTCGCGAGCCCGTCGATGCCGACGCGACGCAGCGCGCGCTGACCGGTGAGGAAGCGGGCCACCGCGCTCGGGTCGCGCGAGAGGCTCATGCGCACGAGCTTGATCGCGGCGCGCTCTTTCGTTCCGTCGACCTCGCGCTCGGCGAGGTAGAGGCGTCCGAGGCCCCCTTCGGCGAGCTGCTTGAGGATCTTGAAGCCACCGAGCTCCTCGCCTGGCTCGAGCGCGCGACCGGCGCGCACGTCGAAGAGCTTCGTGACGTCCGGGGTCTTGCCGAAGAGCCGCATCGCGTCGGCGAGGGCTTCGAGCGCGCTGTCGGCTGCACAACGTTCGACCAGCGCACGCGCGAAGGCGCCCTTGCCGTCGGTGCCGCCGAGCTGGTTCGGTTCGTAGCCGAGAAGCTCGGCCGAAAGCTCAGTCATCTCGTCGAGCTCGAAGAGTCGTTCCAGCTCGCCGCGCAAAAGGTCGTAAGTCTCGCTCATCAGGGGTTCCAGCTCCGCGCCCCCCGGCGGGGAGGCGCGTACCCTACCTGCACAGGCCCCACGACGGAATGGCCCGTGCTTCGCGCATCACTCGGGGGTGAGAGATCTCAAGCCTTCAGGGATGGTCTCCACCGCCCGAAGGTTCGGTCATGCCGACCTTCGTAGAAGTTGCACTTCGAGCGACGGTGCTGTGCCCGCTGCCGGTTCAGGTCCAACGGGTGCTCGAGCTCGCCAACGCACCCTCCCCCGACCTCCACCACCTCGGTTCGGAGATTCGCAAGGATCCGGCGCTGACCACGAGCGTGCTTCAGCTGGCCAACGGCGCGAGCCAGGGCTTGCGCGAGCCATTGACCGACGTCCATCGGGCGGTCGTCCGGATCGGCCTGGCCGAGATTCAGAACGTCGCGATGGCTCACGCGATGGTCGCGGCGTTCGCCTCGCGGCACGAGCGCTCGGGTTTGGTCCACGCACGCTGCGTCGTGGCCGGAACCGTCGCACGCGAGCTCAGTTTCGCGACGGGGTTGTCGGCGAGCGACGCTTACCTGGCCGGGCTCCTCTCCGAGTTGGGGAGCCTGGTCTGCCTCGCCGTGGACGGGGACGCCTACGAACCGCACGTCGAGGCGCCCTTGGAGGAACGGGGACGGCGGGAACGCGAGCTCTACGGGGCCACGAGCCGGTCCATCGGCGCGCGTGTCCTCGCGTTCCACGGTCTGCCCCCCACCCTGATCGAGGCGGTCCGGGTGGGGGACGACGAGCCTGCCGAGGCCCCGGACGTGTGGTCCGTTTCTGCCGTGCAGGAGCCGACGCGCTGATCGCTCGCGCCGAGGTCGGGGTACTCCGAGACGAAATGCTCGGCTTGCTCACACAGTGGGCGGCCCGGGACGAGCCTCGACGTGGACCCGGAAAACGCGTGGTCCGTGCTGTTCGTCGCGCCGGGAGTGGCGCGGGTGGGTCGGCGGTGTGTACGGGTCTCGGCCTTCGGCCTCGAGGTCGCTGGCCGTCGCCTCGCTGCAGCCCTGCACTACGCCTTGGCAGGCGGGGTCTTGGGACGCAGCACCGAGAGCGCGACCCGCACGACGTCCCCGAGCTCCTCCACCGCGACGCCTGCGCGGTGCAAGATCCCGAGACCATTGAGGGTTGCGGTCAGGTGCCGGGCCGTCGCGGCGGTGTCGAGCGGCTCGATCTCGCCCTTGTCGACGGCGTTGTCGAGCGCGTGGCGGAAGGCACCGACCGTGCGATCGAAGAAGTAGTGGATGCGGGCCGAGACCTCGGGGTCGGCGGCCCCGAGCTCCATGCAGCTCTTGCCGATCAGGCACCCCTCGGGGTTGCCGGCCTCACACTGCTTCTGCCCGGCCGACTGCCCCAAACGCTCGAAGAACCCGAAGATCTGGGCGAGGCTCGCGCTCTCGTGCTCGAGGTCGCCGAGCATCTCGCGGGCCCGCATGTCCGCGTAGCGGTCGAGCGCGGCGAGGAAGAGACGGCGCTTGTCCCCGAAGGTGTTGTAGAGGCTCTGCCGGCTGATCCCCATGTGGGCGAGCAGCGCCTGCAGCGAGGTCGCCGCGTATCCGTCTCGCCAGAAGAGCTCGAGCGCTCGCTCGAGGACGGCTTCTTCATCGAATGCGCGGGGACGGCTCATACAACGACTCGAAAGTGTGCGGGTCTGGCCGGGAAGCGTCAAACGCTGGGGCTCCCGGACCTCACACCCCCATCGTCGGGATTGGCGTGGAACGCGTTACGCGACCCTCATCGGAGGGCACGAAACTTCAGCGGCTCCGCGACGTTCTTCACCTTCGCGTCCCGCTCGGGACCGAACGCGTCCGCGTCGTCGTACGCGGCGACGAACTCCTCCATGCAGAGGATCTCGTCGCAGCTCGCCACGCCCTGAAGGCGCGCGGTGTTGTTCATGCCGCTCGAAAACGCGGTGTAGTCCTCGTCCGGCCCGAAGAGGCCGATGCTCGCGCGGGTCCAGTGCAGACCCGTCGAGACACCGACCGGCGGTGTCACGCCCGCGAGCTCGGGGACGAGGTTGCCTTCGTTGAGCGTGCGCGTGAGATCGCGAATCCGGCGCGCCGCGCTGGCGGCTCGTCGGCAGGCTTCCTGCGGCGAGAGGTCGTCGAAGGGCGGCCCCCAGAGCGCGATCACGCAGTCGCCGACCATCTTGTCGAAGACCCCGCCCTCGTCCCAGACGATCTCGACCACCTCGCGACCCCAACGGTTGATCAGCTCGCCGACCTTCGCCGGCTCCTTGAGCACCTGCTCGCTGATGCGCGTGAAGCCGCTGATGTCGGTGAAGAGAATTGCCGCCAACGTCTCGCGCGGCTTGAGGAAACGTGTCTCGTAGTCCTCGACCTCCAGAAGTCGGCGCACGTGCGAGGGCGCGAAGATGCGCGTGAGCGACTTCCACTCGCGGTTGAAGTCGACGATGCGTTGCCGGAGGTAGTCCGCGAAGAGCTCCAGCAAGTCGCGGTCGAAGGTGGCGAACTCGCCGAGGCTGCTCGTCACGACGACTCGCCCGACCACCCGTCGGTCCCGCACGCCGGCGATGAGCACCTCTTCACGACCGTGGTCCAACCCGAAGCGCGTCAGCAGATGGCGGGACTCGCCCTGCAGCAAGGGCGCCGCGTGGGTGCGCAAGAACTCGTCGACCTCCATGTCCGGGGTGCGCGAGTCGTGGGTGACCTTGCCCTGCTGGATGATCTTGTAGTGCAAGCTCGCGCCGCGAAGGTCGTCCTCGTGGCGGAAGACGAGGAGCATGTCGTCGAACTCGACGTGGCGACGCAGCACGTCGATCGCACGCTGCACACCGACGTCGACGAGCGGCTCTCGTAGCGCCTCGCTGAGCTGCGTGGTGACACGGTGCTTCTTCCGCGAGAGCGCGATCGCGGCGAGGTAGTTGTCGAGCTCCTCGCACCACGTGTTCAGCAGCGCGCGGTAGAGCGGCGTGCGCTCGGCGTCGAAGGTCGCGGCGTCGAAGACGATGGCCGCCGAACCGAAGCTCTCGCCGGCGACGTCGAGTTGCTGTGCGACGACGTGAGCGTCCCCGACCCGACGGCTCAGCACCTCTCCCTCGCTCGTCGCGGCCGCGATCTCTTCCCCGGAGAAAGGCATGCGGCCGCCGAACGAGAAGTCGCGAAGCTGGAGCGACTCGTCGTAGGTGCGAATCCACGCGCTGACCGCGCCGGTGTGTGAGCAGAGGATCGGCAAGACCGACTGCAACGTGCGCTCGAGCGGGAGCCGGTCGCGCTGCGCCATCTCGAGCGCCTCGTCGGTGGCGTCGTTGAGCTTCTGGCGCGCCTCGAGGCCGTCCAGGCGCTCGCGCAAGCGGGTGTCTTCCGTCATCGCCGGCACGGTACCGAAGCCCGCGGACGGCGGAAAGCACGCTCCCCCGGACACGAGACGATCGTCGAGCCTCGCCGCGAGCGCCCAGAACGCGAGAAGGCGAGGCCGAAGCCCCGCCCCCTGGACGCGATCCGAAGGACCGTGCGCGTCAGTCGCCGAGCAGGCCCGTCATGAAGGCCTCGTTCGAGGCGAAGGCGAGCGCGGTCGAGACCACGAGACCGATGGTCACGTAGAGCAGGTCCTTGCCGGCCATGCGGAAGGCCGTGCGGTAGCCGCCGACGTTCGTGCGCTGAATGGCCATGGCGATCTCGCGGCCTGCGAGGAGACCGACGAAGACCCAGGTCGTGCTCATGGGCACCGTCGAGTGCGCCTTGAAGACGTAGAGGATGACGGCGTAGACGGCGTCGACCACGGTGGCGGCGCGGACGTCGACCACCCGCGACTTCTCGTCGACGACCTTCTGCACACGCTCGCCGCCGATCTTGAAGAGCAGACCGAGGCCGAAGAACATCACGGCGAGGAAGGCGCCGAGCTCGAGCCAGCTCAGGCTGCGCGGCAGGTAGACGGCCACGTTCGCGGCGTCCTGCATGAGCCAGGTCATCCAGAGAAGACCGCTCGTGATCCACTGGGCGACGGTCCAGCCGCGATGCGCGGGGCCGCTCTCTTCCCAACGCTTGAGCGCCTTGCTGACGCCGAACCACACCACCAGCGCGCAACCGAACGCCACCGCGTAGCCCGCGAAGCTCTTGGTGATGATCGAGCCGACGCTGGAGACCTCGGTCGCGAAGCAGCTGAGGAGGAGGAACGTCGTGGAGACCGGGATGCCAGCGCGCGTGAGCAGGAGGAGCACGACGGGCGCCGCGACCTGCAGGTACGAGAACGCGCTCGGCGTGGTCTCGAAGCCCTTCGAGGCGAGGCGCGCGTAGCTCACGTCGCCGTCGTAGGCGTACCAGCTGTACGACGCGGTGATCAGGAAGATGCCGCCCATGAACAGCCACTGCAGCCACCAGGCGCGGTGTCGGTTCGAGGCGATGAAGGTGCCGAGCGTCTGCACGCTGTCGTTGGCGACGGCGGAGTAGCCGGCGAGCGCGAACCCGAACCAACGCGCGATCTCGGCGTGGGGGTACACGAGGCCCGTCGCGATCAGCGCCGTCGCGACGAGAGCGAGGAAGATGCGCTCCTTCTCGACCAGCTGGACGAAGGGACCTGCGCGGCGCGCGAGGCCTTCGTTCGAGGAGTCGGAAGCCGAGGGGGCGACGATGGACTGAGTAGTCACGCCGCGGACGGTGAGGCCCTGGGATGTAGGGTCGGCAACGCGATTGTGACGTTCCGGTGACGAGGCGTATGAGAAGTCGCCCATGCCTGAACGCCCAAGCATCGCGAAACACCTTTTGTTACGAACACTTGCGAAGAACGATCCCCAGATCGGAGCTTCGTGACAGTTGCCTTCGAGCGACCGAAAGCCCCGTTCTTCGTGACACGTGGCCGTCGCGGCCCCCGTCGGTCGATGTCGGGCATCGACTTTCGCGTGTTCCGTCCGAACGGACTATTCTCGTCCCGTGCGGCATGCCTTCTTTCTTGGCGCCGTGCTCGCCGCGTCGACGGTGAGCGCGCAGACCGATCCTCCCGCGTCGGAGAACACCCTCAGCGACGAAGAGCGCGACGAGCAGGGACGACAGCTCTTCCTGGCCGGTGCGACCGCCTACGAAGGCGGGCGCTACGAGGTCGCGTTGGCGAACTTTCAAGCGGCGCTCGAGCTCACCGGGCGCGGACCGCTCTGGTACAACGTCGCGCTAGCGCACGACCGACTTCGGCACGACTCCGAAGCGCTCGCGGCGTACCGCACGTACCTGCAGGAGGTCCCGGACAACCCGCACCGCGCGCAGGTCGAGGCACGCATCGACGCACTCGCGCGGGCCGAGAGCGAACGCGCGGAACAAGCGGCGGCGCTCGAGCGAGAGCGGCAAGCGGCCGCGGAGCGCGAAGCGCGCGAGGCCGAGCTGGAGCGCGAGCTCGCCGCGGCACGAACCGAGGTGCGCGAAGAGAAGAAGTCGCGTTGGTGGATCGGCGTGGTCGTCGGCGCGGTCGTCGCGGTGGCGGTCGGCGTCGGCCTCGCGGTCGCACTCTCGGGAGGCGGCGACTCCTACGAGCAGAGCGACTTCGGCGGCGTGACGTTCACGCTCGGAGGTGGGCGATGAGCTCGAAGACGCTTCGCGCGAGCGTGCTCGTGCTCCTCGCCGCGCTCGGTTGCGGCAGCGATCCCGCCACGCAGGTGCTCGTCGAGATCGACGCCGCCGACGACGTGAAGGCGCGGGCTTCGTTCGTGCGCCTGCGCCTCGAAGCCTCGACCCCCGGCGGCGACTTCGAGAGCGTGTCGGAGCTCGGCGACGTCACGATCCCGGTCGCCCGCGACGGATGGCCACGGACCCACGTCATCGCCCCGCTCGACGGTGACGCGACCCGCCTCTACCGCGTCACGGCGCGTGCGCTCGACGACGACTTCCGCACCGTGGCCGAGGCCCGTCGCCAGAGCGGTTACGTCGCTGGCGACACCCGGGTGCTGCGTGTCTTCATTCCGGGTGGCGAGTGCCTCGACGTCACCTGCCCCGACGACCGCACCTGCGAGCAGGGGCTCTGCCTCGAGGTGCCGATGATTCCGCCCGACCTCTTGCCGCGACCCGGCGAGGACGTGTCGGACGGTGGGCTCGATGGCGGCACGACGGACGGCGGCGAGGACGGCGGCGTGTGTGATCCGACCTCGATCGAGTGCGAGGCCGAAGGCGAATGCGAGACCGCCGAGGTCTCGTGCGACTCGGGCGAACCGGTCTGCGTGCGCACCCCGCTGGGCGCGGACACGGTGTGTCGGGAGGCCGCGGGCGAATGCGACGCCGCGGAGACCTGCGACGGCACCTCGCCCTTCTGCCCCGAAGATCGCCCGGTCGAGTTCGGCACCGAGTGCACCGAAGGGTTCTGCTTCGGGCAGACCTGCGGCACCTGCAGCGCGGGCGGCTCGTGCGACACCGGCAACCCCTGCGAGGTCGGTGAGATTCAATGCGACGCCGAAGGCGTGCCCACCTGCACGCCGATGCGCGCCGCCGATCCCGGCACGGTCTGCCGTGCGGCGACGGGTCCCTGCGACGTGGCGGAGACCTGCCAGGACACCGTGTGCCCGAGCGACGCGCGGGTCCCGGCCGGCGAGACCTGCCGCGGCGCGATGGGGCTCTGCGACCAGGCCGAGACCTGCGACGGCACGAGCCCGCTCTGCCCGAGCGACGCGTTCCGAAGCGCGAGCACCGTGTGCCGTGCGTCGATGGGCGCGTGCGATCCCCAGGAGACGTGCAGCGGCTCCGGTCCTTCGTGTCCGGCCGACGTGATCTCCGCGATGGGCACGGTGTGTCGTACGGCGGCGAGCGTCTGTGACGTGTCCGAGGTGTGCGACGGCAGCGTTCGCGAGTGTCCCGCCGACGCGTTTCAATCGTTCGGCACGCCGTGTGGGATCAACCCCAACTTCGTCTGCGACGGCGCTGGCGCATGCAGCGAGACGAACTGCGGAGGCTCGTGCGACACGGGTCGCGCGTGTGAGATCGGCGAGATCGTCTGCGACGCGGCAGGCTCGCGCTGTGTGGGCCGCGGTCCACGACCGGCGGGCAC
The DNA here is from genome assembly GCA_020633125.1 of Sandaracinus sp. Classification (GTDB taxonomy): domain Bacteria; phylum Myxococcota_A; class Polyangia; order Polyangiales; family Houyiibacteriaceae; genus JACKEH01. The sequence goes on from JACKEH010000017.1 coordinate 44,198, forward strand.
GGCATGTCGCGCGGCGGCGGGCGATTGCGACGTGACGGAATCCTGCAACGGAAGCTCGGTCGATTGCCCGACCAACGCGTTCGCGCCGGCCTCGACGGTCTGTCGTGCCGCGGCGGGCGAGTGTGACGCGGCCGAGAACTGCACGGGCACGAGCGCGACTTGTCCCGCCGACCAGCTTCGCGCCTCGGGAACGGAGTGCCGCGCGACGGCGGGCGCGTGCGACCGCCCCGAGTACTGCAACGGAAGCTCGCCGAGCTGCCCGTCGAACACCTTCCAGACCAGCGGCACCGTCTGCCGCGCCGCCGCGGGTGGATGCGACGTGCCCGAGGTGTGCTCGGGCTCGAGCGCGAGCTGTCCGACCGACGCGCTGCGTTCGCGTGGCACGGTGTGCCGACCCGCTCAGCACTTCACCTGCGACTACCGCGAAGAGTGCCCGGGCGACAGTCCGGAGTGTCCTGCGGACGACTTCGTCCCCGACGGGGAAAAATGCGAGATGCGACCGGTCGGATGGGGCGGCGTCTGCACCGGCCAGCTGATGACTCCAGTCGGCGATCCCTACCGGTGCCTGGACCTCGTGATCAGCGAGGTGAAGCTCGGCGCGGGCGGGTACGTGGAGCTCTACAACCGCTTCTGCCAACAGCTTCCGCTCGGCCAATGCTCGCTCGTCACCGAAGGTTCCTTCGGCGCCGCGACCTCGACGCCGCTGTCGGGCGCGATTCCGTCCGGTGGTTTCTTCCTCGTCGGTCTCGGCGCCCCCGAAGCCGACGTCAACGCGGGCTCCACGCTGGGCTCGAGCCTCGCCAACCAGATGAGCGCGCATTTCACGCTCGTCTGCGAGGGCGCGATGGTCGACGAGATCCGGCTGACCGCGGTGATGGCGACCGAAACGCCGCGTCCCACGTCGCCGATCTACTGCCCGAACGTCTTCGGCGCGCTGGCCAGCGGCGCGACCGAGCGAAAGGCGAACGCGACGTCGACCAACGCGACGATGACGCCGGGTGGCCGAGACGCGCTCTCGGGCAACGCCTACGACACCGACCAAGACACGAACGACTTCGTCTGCATCATGGGCGGCATGCCCCAGAACACACGCGCGTCCGCGGAGACCGCTGGCTGTCGTTGACGTCGCGATGAACACCCGAAGGGGCGCGAGCGTCGTACCCTTCACCCATGCGTTTGTTCGCCCTCGCCCTCGCCCTGGCCGTGCCCGCGCTCGGCCAGGCGCAGTCTCCGAACGTCGACGAAGCGCGTGGCCGCGCGATGCGCGAGGTCGCGTGTCTCGAACGCGTGCAACGAGAAGTCACCACCCAGGTGCAGTTGCTTCGGGAGGCCCACGAGCAGCTCTCGGCCCCGTACGAGGACGTTCGTTCGGACGCGGCGCGTGCGGTGGAGTCGATCGAACAACGCCTCGACGAGCTCGCCGAAGCGATGCGCGCATGTTTGCCGCGCACCTCTCGGCTCGAAACGCGCGAGGTGGTGAACGAGCCGACCGGAAGCGCAGCGGCGGTCGGTGTCGCGAACGCCGCGACGGAGGTGGTCGAGCGCGACGTGCAGCTCAGCGGCTACGTCACGGTGCGGGTCGGTGAGCGCGTGGATGGCCGCGGAAACCTCGCCGCGAGCGAGGTCCGAGCGATGGTGCGGGGTGCGGCCGGTCGCATCGCGGCGTGTTACGGCGACTTCGTCGAACGCGAGGCGCTCGAGACCGGGACGATCATCGTCGCGTGGACGGTCGACGGCTCCGGGCGAATTCTCCGCGTGACGACCGAGGCGCAGCAGGTCGGCGACGCGAGCTTCGCCCGCTGTGTCGAACGCGCGGCAAGTGGGATGCGCGGTCGACGACCGAGCGGCGGCGACGTGCGCTATGCGTACACGCTGCGATTCGGGCCCTGACGTTTTCGCGCGGCGTGGGCGCTTCAGAGTACGAATCAGTTGCACTGATTCATACTTCGAGGGGGCGGCGCCCTCCCCGACCGGCAAAGCCGGATCGGGCCCCTCCCACCAAGGCGCAACGCCTCCACTCGCACGGATTGGATCGGTGCAAGTGGGGCGTGCTCTCAGTCGAGCACCGTGAGAGCGAGCGCCCGCAGACGCGCGCGCATCGTGGGCTCGTCGAGCTGCTCGGGTCCGTAGACCAACGCGCCTTGCACGGCGCCACGAAGCACGAAGAGCGCGAGCACCGCACGACGACGTGCCTCGTCGTCGTCGAGGGCGGGACGGAGCGCACGTGCCAAGGGAACCAGGTGCTCGGTGACGCGCCGTTCGGACGACTCGATGCCGGACTCCCACCAACCTCGGGGGACGTCGCGAAGCAAGGCGCGCCGCACGGCGCGATCGGCGAGGTCGGATGCGCAGAGCAAGCCGACGAGCGCGTCGAGCTTCGCGGTCGGCGGCTGCTCGGAACCGACGATGCGCTCCACCTCCGCGACCAACCCCGCGTTCACGCGATCGGCGACGGCCGCGACGAGGGCCTGCTTGTTGGGAAAGTATTGGTAGAGCGAGCCGACGCTCACCCCCGCCCGAGTCGCCACCGCGTTGGTCGTCATGCCGGCGAGACCTTCGGTCGCGAGCAAGGTCGCCGCGGCGTCCAAGAGCGCGTCGACGATCGCGCGTCCGGTCCGCCGCTGGGGCGCGCGTCGAGGGGCTCGTTTCGACACGGGAGGGGTCTAGCAGACTGCGGGACGAGCGACCTGGGGTCGCCCCGGGCGTGACCACACGAGGCCTGCGCGAGCACGATTCGCACAACTGCCAATTTCATCATTGTTTTCAGACACTTGAATGCGAACCGCGCGCGAGTCCCGACGTCCGTGACCGTGGACTAGCGTGAGGCAGGGGGACCTTCGGTCCCAGAGGTGCTCATGCTCGACCGCTCGCTTCGCCTCGTCGTCCTCTGCGGCGCCCTCGGTTCGGTGGCCCACGCACAGGACGTCGGCTCCGTCTCTCAGCCCGCCATCCTCGGGAACGACGACCGCCAACAATGGTTCGAGGCGGGCTCGATGCAGGGGGTCGTGCAGCAGTCCACGGTGATGCTCGTGCCGGCCGCGTCGGTGTCGAGCGGCACCGAAGTGCGCACGCGGTTGACCTATTCGGCGCGTGTGGACGGGCTCTGCACCGACGAAGCCTTCGCGTGCGAAGAGTCGCTCGGCTCCTGCAGCGGCACGCTCATCGACGGGCACACGGTCGTCACCGCCGGGCACTGCTTCTCGTCGCTCGCGTCGATTCGGGCCGGCGGCTCCTGCAACGGCACCGCGGTGGTCTTCAACTGGCGCATGGAGAGCGGCGGCAACCGCGCTCAGGTGCTTCGAAGCCGCGACGTCTACTACTGCCACGAGGTGCTCGCCGCGCACTACCAGCCCGGCACGCTGGAGCCGGACTTCGCGATCTTCACGATCAAGCGCACGCGAAACGGCACCGCGCCGACCCCGGTGAGCGGCCCGTACCGACCGGCCGCGATCTCCACCACGCGTCGCTCGTCGGGCACGATCTTCACGGTCGGACACCCCGCGGGCATCCCGGTGAAGGTCAGCCCCGGCACGCTCTACCCGGGAGACTCGATGCGCTTCGGGTCGAACGCCGACCTCTTCCCCGGAAACTCGGGCGGCGGCACGTTCGCGGGCTCGACGCTGATCGGCGTCGCGACCAACGCCCCCGACGGAAGCCCGACGCCGGGCTCGCGCAACTTCTACCCGGTCGACGCGGCCGCCGGGTGCCGACGTGCCTCGCGGGTGCTCTCGGGCCGCAACTCGCACATGTGGCTCGCGCCGATGATTCAGGCGCTCTGCGATCCGACGCATCCCCATCACTTGGTGACGCGACCCACGGTGCTGTGCGGCACCGCGCCGGCGGTTCCCCCGAGCAGCGGCGGGGGAACGACGACGCCGAGCCCGACCTTTCCTTCGACGGTCGAGTGCAACGCCGGCGACGGCGACCCGAGCAGCGCGCTCTTCTTCCTTCTCGCCTTGGTGCTCCTCTCGCGGCGTCGGCGGCAGGCGGATTTCGTCGGGTTGATGCTCGCGGTGGCGGTCGCGTGTGCGGGCGATCCACAGCCGACGGAGAACGACGCGTCGGTCGAGACCGATGCCGCGACCGACGCCCCGCTCGATCGGCGTTGGGCCACCGCGGTGGTGCTGCCGGACTCGACGCGGCGCACCGTCGGCTTCGATCTCGACGGGGACGGCGACGTGGACAACGCGTTCGGACACCTGGCGACGAGCCTCGCCGACGTGGGCTTCGATCTGACGACGCTGATCAACGACACCCTCGCGCTCGGCGACGCGGCTTGGCTCGCGCGTTTCACGACGCGTGGCGACCGAGGGACGCTGACGCTGCGCGAAGGCGTGGCCGACGGACCGCCGAGCTTCACCGGCGAGGGCGATCACTTCGCCGTGAGCGACGCGGCGCCGACGCGGCTCGAGGGCACGTGGGCGCCGAACGACGCGTTCGCCTTCGAAGCCGAAGGCGACTCGCTCGAGCTCGCGTTTCCGCTCGGCGAGGCGCGGGTCGCGCTTCCGCTCACGCACGTGCGGGTCGAAGCGGAGCTGCCGATCGACGAGGCGGTGCTTCACGTCGGCGGCGCGCTCGCCGAACGGGAGCTGGTCGCGTTCGTCGACTCCGTCGCGGCGTCGTTCACGGCGCGGGTGGCCGCGACCGCGGGCTGCCCCGAAGCCTGCGAGGACGAGACGATCGCGGCGTTGCTCGGGGCCGTGGACGGCGACGAAGACGGAGTCGTGAGCGGCGCGGAGCTGCGGACGCACGCGTTGCTCGGACCCCTGCTCGCGCCAGACGTCGACCTCGACGGCGACGGGCGTGACGACCACTTCTCGTTCGGCCTGCTGGCGTTTCTTCGGACCGCGAGCTTCGACGAGGTTTCGTCGAGCTCGAGCGCGCTCGTCGCGAAGGCCGACCTGTGTGCGGTGTCGTGCGAGGCGAGCGACTGCCGCTCGTGCCAATCCACCGCGTGCGGTTGGTGCGACGGCCAGGGTTGTTTGCCGCGCTCGCGGGCGCGGGAATGCGAGGCCGAGAGTTGGATCGACAGTCAGCTCTACTGCCCGAGCTGCGAGCACACGAGCGAGACCGCGTGCAATCGCGACGGCTTCTGTGGTTGGAGCGCGACGTGCGGACGCTGCGTGAACGACACGCGCTGCAGTCAGATCCCCGCCGAGTGCTCGGACCTCCGCCAAGCGCGCGGCTGCTAGCAAGGCCACGCGTTCGTCGCCGAGTTGCGCGAACGCGCCGCGACCCGAGGGATCGCGACGCGTTCGGTCCGTGAGGTGTCAGAGTTGCATTGATTCATGCTCTTCCTTCTTCTCGAGGGGGCGGCGCGCCCCCTCCCCCGACCGGCAAAGCCGGATCGGGGCCCCCTCCCACCACCGAGCAGCCCTGCACTCGCACGGATAGAATCCGTGCAAGTGGGCGCTCTCAGGCGAGGTCGAAGACGAGCAGCTCGGCGTCTTCGACGCCTTCGAGAGTGAAGCGTTCGGCGTTCTCGACGGCGGCGGCGTCGCCCGTGCGCAGCAGCTCGCTGTTGAGCTTCACCGCGCCACGCACCACCTGCACCCACGCGCCTCGCGAGGTGGCGAGCGAGTGCTCGACCTTCGCGCCGGGCGAGAGCAACGACGCGTAGAGGTCGACGTCTTGATGGACCGTGATCGAACCGTCGCGACCGTCGCGCGAGGCGACGAGCCGAAGGCGGTCGCGTTTGTCTTCCGGCTCGAAACGCTTCTGCTCGTAGCCGGGGGCGATGCCGAGCTCGCCGGGCTCGATCCAGATCTGGAGGAAGTGGACCGGCTCGTCCCTGGACGCGTTGTATTCGCTGTGGGCGATGCCGCGGCCCGCGCTCATGCGTTGCACGTCGCCCGGTCGGATGACGGAACCGGTGCCGAGCGTGTCGCGGTGCTCGAGGCCGCCTTCGACGACGTAGGAGAGGATCTCCATGTCCCGGTGGGGGTGGCGGGGGAAGCCGGCGCCGGGCGCGACTCGGTCCTCGTTGATGACACGCAGCGTCCGGAACCCCATGTGCTGCGGGTCCCAATAGCCGGCGAAGGAGAAGGTGTGCTTCGAGCGCAGCCAACCGTGGTTCGCGTGGCCTCGCTCTTCGGAGCGCCGGACTCGGATCATGAATGCCTCCTCGCACGCGCAGGGTGGCGTGCGTCGAAAGAGACGTTGGGGCGACCGTGCAACGATGTCAGCGGAAGCGACGAATCGTTGCGAATAGCGCATCAATGAATGCAAGGAGCCCAGCCGGACAACCGACTGGGCTCGAGCACTGGGTTTCGAGGGGGCTCAGCGCAGCGCGCCGACGGTCGCGGCGTAGTCCATGCGGGCGTGGCGGCGCGGAATCGCGGGCGGAATGCCGTGAAGGCTCGCCCGAAGGATGGCGCGGTCGATCTGGCTCATGCCGTCGAAAGCGATACCGAGCGCGGGGCCACAATCGCCACGGCGCTGGCCGTCGATGGCGCGGGCGACGTGGCCCTCGGCGTCGATCCACGACGCGCCGCGGGGCATCTTGAGGCTGACGATGACCGGCTCGCCGAGCACGCAGGGCGCACCGGCATCGAGGAGCAGGCCGTCTTCGGAGAGGTCGAGGGTGTAGGTCCCGAGCAGTCGGAAGCCGTCTTCGGCCACGACTTCGCACTCGGTTCGAACGGAGCGCCGCAGGCTCTTTCGCTCCATCGCACGCAGGACCGCGAAGTCCGCGAACGACGAGGCGAGATCCAGATCCACTTCGAGGATGTCGAGCATGGTGAGCCTCCGATCGACACGAGGTCGTGCGCTCAACATCACACATGTAGGACAACGTCCGCAAAGTTTTGGCGAACGTTCGTCACCGTGGGATGCACGGGTGGTCGGGGAGGATGCGCGAGGAAAGGACCGAGAACCCCGGGCGTCGGGAAAGGCTCGCGTCGGGCAAGGATCCACCCTTTTTGCCGAACCCGTCGCGACACCTCGAAATCACCCCGATCCCGGCTCGGGAAAGGATCCACCCTTTTTGCCGAACGCGACGCGACACCTCGAAATCACTCTGATTTCGAGGTGTTGGATTCGCCTGGCTCAGCGCGAGAAGGGCATCTGCATTTCGAGGCTTCCGCCGGGCGGGGGCGGGAGCTGCCACGAGCCGACCTGGCTGCGCAAGCAGTTGCCGAGGACCTCGTCGCCCGTGGTGTTGCGGACGATCGAGGTGCCCGAGACGTGGCCGTCGGCGCCGATCGTCATCTTCACAACGACGGTTCCGCTGACGCTCGGGTTGTTGCGGGTCGCGCGGTCGAAACAGGTCTGTGCCCGCGCGGCGTAGTAGCGCTGGACGACGAACCGCACGCGGCTGCCGTAGAGCTCGAGCTCGAGGTCGCGCTCCTCGGGGACCTCGCCGCCGAGGTCGGGCGTGCTGCCTCCGCCAGTCGTGCCTCCGCCCGTCGTGCCTCCGCCCGTCGTGCCTCCGCCCGTCGTGCCTCCGCCCGTCGTGCTTCCGCCCGTCGTCGAGTCGTTGCCACTGGTGGTCGTGCCGCCGGTCGATCCCCCCGTGGTCGTCATGGTCGTGGTGCCACCCGCCGAGGTCCCGCCGGTCGACGTGCCGCCCGACGTCGTGCCGGACGAGGTCATCGTCGTGGTTCCACCGCTCAAGCCGGTCGAGGTCATCGTCGTGGTGCCGCTCGACGTCGTCGACCGCATGGTCGACGTGCTCATCGCCGTGCCCGTGGACGGCTCGGGTTCCGTGGGCTCGACCACGGGCTCCGTGGGCGTCTCGTCCCCTTCGTTCGGGAGCGGGGTGCCGATGACGAACGGGTCCTCGGGCTGTGCGTGGCCCGCGTCGGCGACGACCTCGGGGTCACCTCGCAGCAACCAACTGCCGAGCGCTCCGAGCGCGACCAAGACCACCGCGATCGCGAAGATGCCGGCCCAGACCTTCTTCGTGCTCTTCACCCCGATGGTCTCGAGCGAGACGCTCATCATCGAGGGGCCGCCCCCGGCGCCCGAGGTCTGTTGCTGCTCCCAAACGTTCACCGAGGAGGGCGCAGAGCCTGCAGCGGGCGCAGCCGGAGCCGAGGGCGGCGCGATGCCTTCCGCGGGGGCGCCGAGACCGACCGCGGTGGCCGCCGGCGATGCCGAAAGACCGCCGACGTCACCCGGCGCCGCGATTCGGCCGCCACACTGGTTGCAGAACTTGGCGTCGTCCGAGTTCGAGGCGCCGCAAGACTGGCAATACATGCGGCGGAGCATACGAGCATTTCCGCGAGGGAGCCCAACTGCGGGACGTCGAGTTCGCGGTCGGGGCCACGAGCGGGCCGTGACTCGGGCGCAGAGAGGCGCTGGTCAGGCGCGGTGACGCAGGCGTAGAGAGGCGCTGGTCAGGCACGGTGACGCAGCGGCAGAGATGCACTGGTCAGGGGCGCACGCTCAGGCGCGCGCGCTCAGGCGCGTACGCTCAGGCGCAGAGGCTCGAAAGCTCGTCGAGCACCTCGAGCGCGAGCCCCGACCGCGTGGCCTCGCGTGCGATCAGGCTCGACGGCGCCTCGCAGACCACGACGCGCCGCACGCCGCTCTCCCGAATCGCGGCGAGCCGCGTCACGTCACGCGGAGCACGCGTGAGGTAGAGCGTCGCGTCGGCGCCTGCGCGGCCACGCAACACGCCTCGTTCCGGACGTTCGCGCGACGCGGTCTCGCCGAGGAATCGGTGATCACGCACCAGAACCGCCCCTTCGACGTCTTCGCCCACGAGCCTCACGAGCGCGAGGGCTCGGCCCATCCACACTCCGTCCTCGAGGGCGCCGTCGTTGGCGGGCCGCGCGGAGACGCGGGGATCGGAGTCGTGGGAGATCGTCATCGGGCTTCTCGTTTCGGTCGTTCGGTCGGTGGTGTCGCGGGAGCTCGCAGAGCGTGACGAAGAAAGGCGGGGCCGGGTTCGAAAGCGAGGACGTCGAAACCGCGAGGTTCGAAGGTCCTCCGTCTTGGGACGCTCCTCGAACCGATGAGGAGGCGGGGTTGTTCCAGGCTTTTCGTCCGCGCCGCGTCGGCGTCGGAAGCGTCGGCATCCAAACACACCCCCGTGACGCTCCGGGGACGAGGACGGGTGCGCATTCGCATCGAGGCGCGCAAGTGGTAGAAGCCCCGACGATGGAACGCCTTCGTGTCGCGACGTTGAACGTCTGGAACAAGAGCGGTCCGTGGGCGGAGCGCATGACGCTCGTCCGCGAGCAGCTCGCCGCGCTCGAGCTGGACCTGCTCGCGATGCAGGAGGTGCTCGAGCTGGCGACGCCGGCGGCGACCATGAACCAGGCCGACGAGCTCAAGCCCGAAGGCTGGCATCGCGCGTACGCGGCGGCGCACGACATGGCGGTGTCGTGGGTGCCCAAAGGGCAAGCGCTGCACTTCGGCAACGCGCTGCTGAGTCGGTTTCCCATCGTGCGCGAGACGAGCCATCCGCTTCCGGGCGCGGAGGTGAGCGACCAGAAGCGTTGTGTGCTGCACGCGGTCGTGGCGGCGCCGTTCGGCGAGGTCGACGTCTTCGTGACGCACCTGAACTGGAAGCTCGACGAGGGGTGGATTCGAGAGCTGCAGGTGAAGGAGCTCGCGAGGCTCGTCGCGGAGCACGCCCCGGAAGACGGGCGTTTCCCCCCGCTCGTCATGGGGGATTTGAACGCCGAGCCGCAGAGCGACGAGATTCGCTACCTGGGTGGATTCACCCGGCTCGGCGAAGAACGTTCGGTGCGTTTCTCGGACGCGTGGGCGTACGCGGACGTGGGTGCCGGGGCGGGCTTCACGTTCGACGCGAGCCGCAACACGTTCGCCGTGCAGTACCACGAGGCGCCGCGACGCATCGACTACGTCTTCGTGCGCGGGCCGGACGCGAAGGGTCGCGGACGCCCGATGAGCCCGCGGCTCTGCTTCGACGAGGATCGCGCGGGTGTCTTCCCGAGCGATCACTTCGGCGTGTGCTGCGACCTCGTGGTCGGCGCCGCGGACTGAGAGTCGCTGCGATCCACGCGAGCGGCTCGGCGGTGGGCCGCACGACACGTCCCAACGAAGGAAGAGCCCGAATCCGTTGCGGAGGATTCGGGCTGAGCCTCGAGGCTCGGTCAGCCCCCTTCGAGCGTGCAGCTGACACGCGGCGAAAAGGCGCTCGCCGGTGAGCCTCGCCGTGTGGCGACACGTTCGGTGGCGCCGGCCGCGACACGCTTCGCGATCCGGGTGGGATCGACGTCGGTGGCGACTTGGCAACGTGCCGCCTGCCCACACGTGTTCTCGAGCACCACGATGTGCGTGTAGCCGTAGCCTTGGTAGGGCGCCTCCTTGGAGACGTGCAGGCAGTCGGGGACCTGGTTCTCGCTCTCTTGGGCGCGCGAGAAGACGGGGAGCGCGAGGGCGAAGAGGCTGAGCATCAGGACGAAACGCATGCGATCACCGTGACGCGTGCCGTGGGCGGGACGCAAGGTTGCGGCCTTCGGCACGACGCGAGCCGAAAGACGGAAGGATCGCTCGAAGCTTCAATGACCGAGGCGATCGCACGCGGCGGTCGAACCTCGAAAGCACGCCGACTCGAGCTCCGGAGCCTCCATCGCGTCGAGCTCGGCTTCCGAGAGGCTGGGCGCGACGACCTCGTCCTCGACGGGCGGCGGAGCCTCTTCCTCTTCGGCGGGCGCCTCGGGCGTCGGGGCCGGCGCCGGAGGCGCGCTCGGCGGCGGAGCGTCGTCGCAGGCGGTGAGGAGGAAGAGGGCGAGCGCGAAGGAACGCATGCGGCGAAGCATCGCGCTCGGCGTGAACGTGAACAAGCGCTCGTCACGCCGTGGGTCCGAACGTCAGAGCAAGAATCCGTTGCACTGATTCTTGCTCTTCCATGTTCTCGAGGGGGCGCCGCGTCCCGTCCCACGATCGGCAAAGCCGAATCGGGCCCCCTCCCACCTCCGAGCATCCACTCACGCGCACGGATTGAATCCGTGCAAGCGGTGGCTGCTCTCAGGCGAGGACCTCGCGAACGACCGCCGCGTCGTCCAGCTCGCGAGTCTCGGTGCCGATCGTCTGCGTCGTCTCGTGACCTTTGCCCGCGACCACGACGACGTCGTTCGGGTCGGCTTCCTCGAGCGCGAGCGCGATGGCGCGTCGGCGGTCGGGTTCTTCGAGCCAGCGGGCGCCTTCGCCGACCGCGCCTTCACGCACGGCACGTGCGATCGCCGCCGGGTCCTCGCGTCGTGGGTTGTCGCTGGTGAGCACGACGACGTCGGCCAACGCGTGCGCCAAAGCGCCCATCATCGGGCGTTTGCCTTGGTCACGCTCGCCTCCACAACCGAAGACGACGAACACCCGGCCTCCTTCCGCGATCTCCCGCGCGCTGCGAAGCGTGCCGTCGAGCGCGTCCGGCGTGTGCGCGTAGTCGACGACGACGAAGGGACGCTGGGCCACGAGCTCGAATCGACCGCGCACGCCCGGGAACGACTCGAGCCCACGAACGATCGCGTCGTGGGGAAGCTCCAGCGCTTCGGCCGCGAGCGCGGCGGCGAGCGCGTTGAGCGCGTGGACGTGACCTCGAATCGGAAGGTGCAGGTGCGTCCCGAAGGCGGCCGCGCGTGGGCCCGCGAGCTCGATCGTGGTGCCGGTGCGACCGACCTCGACCCGTCGCGCTTCGAGGTCGCCGCCCTTACCGAACCAACGCCGCGTGACGTCGGGCGCGAGGACCTCGTCGAGCAACGCGCTCGAGGGATCGTCGCGGTAGAGCACCGCCGTCCCGTCCGGAGGGAGCGCCAGGAAGAGCTGCGCCTTCGCGGCGAGGTACGCCTCGGGCGAGCCGTGTTGGTCGAGGTGGTCGCGCGTGAGGTTCGTGAACACCGCGACGTGCGGTGGCCAACGTGTCGCGAGGCCGGCGGCGAGCGCCTTCGACGTCGTCTCGAGCGCGAGGATCGGCGCTTCGAGCGTCACCGCGCGTTCGACGGTCGCGAGGAACTCCTCGGCCGCAGTTCCACCGTGCACGCGCTCGCCGCCGACCCACGCGCCCACCGTGGTGAGCAACGCCGAAGGATGCCCCGCCGCGGCGACGCACGCGGCGAGCATCGAGGTCGTGGTGGTCTTGCCGTTCGTGCCGGTGACGCCGCAGGTGCGAAGGAGCGGACGGGCGGCTTCGAAACGGCGCTTGAGCTCGCTCGGTTCGATCACCGAGCGGTCAGCTCTCGTACGCGGGTTGCCAGCCGATGCACTCGCCGCTGGGATCCCAACTCACGCACTCCTGGGTCGGCGCGTAGCCTTGGTCGCCGGCCCAGCCGATGCACTCGCCGCTCGGGTCCCAGTTGACGCATTCGTCGGCGGGCGCGGTGCCGGCCCACTGCACGCACTCGCCGCTCGGATCCCAACCCGTGCACTCGTCCACGGGACCCGCCTGGTCGTACGCGTAGCCCACGCATTCGCCGGTGGCGTCCCACGAGACGCATTCGGCGCCGGGCTCGTACGCGGCTTGGTCGCCGCCGGTGGTCGCTTGGCTGTCGCGCGAGTCCGCGGGCTGCTCCTCGACCACGAAACAACCGGTGGCCACGCGGCCGACTCCGAGACCCAGCACGAGCATGAGGAACTTCTGGCGATCGACGGGCATGAAACCTCCGGCGCGGACTCTACGACGAGCGAACGTCCGCGCGAAGCCCACCCCGACACGGTCCCTCACGAACGCCGAAGTGACCCCGACCCAGGCTGGGGGCACGGGCTTGGGTCTTTCGGCGAGACGCCGCGACGTTGCAGCCCCCGCCACGGCGACTAGCGTGCGCCCGATGCGTTCTCTCGCCCTGCTTCTCGCGCTCGCGGCCTGCGGCTCGGATTCGGAGATCTGCGACGCCGACGCCCTCGTCCGTGCGCTCGACGAAGCCTCGCCGGGCGACGTGGTGCGGGTCGGCGATTGCGCGATGGAAGGCGCGTTCGTCGTGCCCGGAGGCGTCGTCCTCGAAGGCACGGCGGAAGGCTCGGAGCTCTCGGGAGAGGTCGTCGTGGACCTCGCCGCGGACGCGACACTTCGTGCGCTTCGGATTCGCTCTCGGGAGCTCGGGGTGGTCCTGCGTGGCGCGGGCACCCGCACGCTCGAGTCGATCGAGCTGGTGCCTACGCGAGGTGCGGGCGTCGCGCTCACCGACGCCACGCTCGTGGCCCGCGGGCTCGTCGTGCGTGGCCCGGTCGTCGATCCCGACGACCCCGCGTGGGTGCGCGTCGCGGGCTTCCGTCCCACGGGTCCTTGCCCGGCCGACGGCGTGTGCGAATGCGAGCCGGGCGCGCTCCGCGACGACGAGGTCTGCGACGAAGAGGGAGCGTGGGCGCGCTTCACCGCCGTCTACGGCATCTACGCGCGACGCAGCACGCTGACCCTCGACGACGTCACGGTGTCGGACTTCGCGACCGCGGGCGCCGTGCTCGACGGCAGCACGACCGCGTGGACGAACGGCGAGGTCACGGGGAACCTCGGCCTCGGGGTGCTCGTGCGAGGTGGCGCCGCGGAGCTCGAGGCGTTGCGCATCACCAACACCGCCGAAGGGCTGCGAGGGCTCGCGAGCTACGCGCTCGCCAGCACCGACGCGACGCTCGACGGCACGGCGCTCTCGCTTCGGAACAACGACCGCTACGGCGTGCTCGTCCGCGGTGGCGAGGGCACGCTCGTGGACTTCGTCGCGGAGGACCAAGGCGACGTCGCGCTCTGGCTCACCGGCACCACGCGTTTCTCCGTCGAGGGCGACTCGCGCATCGAGCGCGCCGCGTTCGCGGGTGTCGTGGCCTCGGAGGCGGACGACGTGACGCTCGACAACCTTCGTGTCGCGCAGACGCGCAGCATCACGCGCACGCTCGGGTCGCTCTTCGGCGCGCAGACGCTCGGCGACGGCATTCATTTGAGCGCGACGCCGAACGCGACGTTGCGTGGGGTGACGCTCGAAGGCCACGCGAGGGTGGGACTCTTGGTCGACCTCGCGGGCGGCACGCCCCGCTTCGAGAACGTCTCGGTCGACGCGACGGCCGAAGGGTTCGGCGCCGTCGGCGGCAGCCGCGCGGCGGGTGATCTGACGAGCGACGGACCGGGCACGTGGGATGTCGGCATCGTGCGTTCGGCGCTCGCCGCGACGCGTGATGCGGCGGCGCTCGGGGAACGCTTCGACGCCGTCGGTCTCGCGTTGCCGGCGGGCGCCAACGAGAGCGTCGGCATCGTCTTTCCGATGTTCTGAACACCGATCAGCCAGCGCGGACAGCGCTGGCGTGCGAGGGTGACTTCGCAATCGGCGTGCCGCTCGATCTCTCGGCAAGAATCGACGTTCGGCTCTCCCCGATCGGCCGTGCCAGTGGGGCGTGCTCGGAGGCGAGCGAGGCTCGCGACCCATCGACTCGTCGTGAAGGACGTGGGGCCGATTCCCGACGCGCTCGACGCGCGCGATCGGTAGGGTCTCTCCCATGCTCCCCGTGTCCGAGGTCGCCGAGGTTCGCGCCTCCCGATCGAGGGAGACGCGAGCGCTCAGCCTCCGACGGCGGAAGGGAAGCCGAGCTCGACGAAACCCTCGCCACGCAACGCGTCCATCGTCGACACGAGCAACGCGGCGTCGACGTCGTCGTCCGGGAGCAAGCGCACCGGCACCGGTCCACCGTCTTCGATGCGATGACGCGCGAGCGCCGACGACATGCCGACCACGTCGAGCCCCGTGTCCGACACACGCACGCTCGCTTCGTCGCCCAGCGTCGACGCGACACGCACCTCGTCGTTCGTGATCGTCACGATGAGCTCGCGACGCTCCGACGTGCTCGGGGCGTCACTTCCTCCGGGGGTGCTGGCGTGCATGGACCCGAGCCGCGCCCACACGGCGGTGACCAAGAGGAACATCAAACAACACAGGAGCAGGTCCACGAAGGGCACCAACGGAATCTCCTGATCCACGCGCCTACGCCCGTGGCCACCGCCTGCTTCGATCGTCGCCATCTCGCCTCCTCGGACCGCGCCGCCTCGGCGCGCTCGCATCAGAGTCCACGAAACGCTCGGAGTTCCCGCCAGGTCACGCGACGTTTCGATTCACCGCCACCCTCGCTCACGCGGACGAAGCGTTACCTCGCGCAGGGCCTCGACGAGGACGCGCGTCCGTCGCCGCCAGGCACGATTCCACTTCGATTCACCGCCACCCTCGCTCACGCGTCGGGGCGGCAGTCTCGTGGAATCCTGCCCCTCCACGGACTCGCGTCCGTTCCGCCAGGCACGATTCCACTTCGATTCACCGCCACCCTCGCTCACGCGTCGGGGCGCCAGTCTCGTGGAATCCTGCCCCTCCACGGACTCGCGTCCGTTCCGCCAGGCACGATTCCACTTCGATTCGCATTCGGAGGGCCGGGCTTCCCGCTCGTCCCCAACCGAGGTAGCGTCCGCGCCGAAAGGGATCTGGCATGCGTACCATTTCGTTCTTCGCGCTCGTGTTCGCGCTCGTCGGCTGCTCCAAGCCGGAGCCGATCAACGAGACCCACACGGGCAGCATCGCGACCGGCGACTCCGTCCTTCAGACCGACAACTCGCTCTACGACGCGTACCCCTTCAAGGCCGCCGAGGGCATGACGATCACGGCGACGATGACGTCGACGGAGTTCGACACCTACCTCCACCTGATCGACTCCCAGGGAAACCAGATCGCGCAGAACGACGACGACGCGACGATGGGTGCGGGTCCCGGTGGCGCGCAGACGAACTCGAAGATCGTCTTCACCGCTCCGTCGACCGGTGACTACCAGATCTACGCCAACGCGTTCCGCGCGGGCGAGACCGGCAACTACACGCTGACGATCACGACGACCGCCGCCGCGCAGTGAGCGCGACGCACGAACGAGGCCCCTCGCGGTGCGGGGGGCCTTCGTGCGTCTGGGTTGCGTGGCGTGGTTGCCTTCGGGCGAGACGTGGTCACCGTGCCGCGATGTCTTCGAGGTCGCCTCTGCGCATCAACCACGCCAAGCTCCGAGATGCGCACGGCTTGCTGAGCCGTCAGGCCGTGTATTTCCCCTGCACCGCCGTGTGCCGCACGTGCGGCAAGGGATTCGAGCTGACCCCAGAGCGTCAGCGCTACTTGCTCGAAGTGCGTCGCAATCCCGTGAAGTCTCTCTTGAACCACGTGGTTTGCCTTCGGTGTCTACCCGCCCTTCGTGAAAAGGCGCGGCTGCACGCACTTTCCGTCCGAGCCCACCAGCGCCTGGAGGCTTGCATCGCCGCCGAGCGCGAAGCGCCCGATGACCCGAAGGCCATGCTCGCGGTGGTCGAAGCGCACCTCGCGCTGCTCGAGCTCGTGCCGCGGGAGACCTCGTTCGAGCGTCTCGTCGCACGCACGCGGCGCGCCGCGAAACACGACGCGAGCCGCGGCGAGCCGCCCTATTGGGAAGGCCGCGTGCATCAGCTCGCCGGTCACGTCGGCGCGGCGTACGCGGCATTCGAGCGTGCGCTGGAGCCGGGTCGCAAGATGCCGAGCGCATGGGCACGCGACGCGCGCCGACGCCTCGAAGCGCTCGCGACTCCGCCGGAGAGTTCGACCGAAACACGTTTCGACGAAGGGTCCGAGCCTGACGAGCCGGCAAGCTCGTCGCGCGAAGGTTGACCCGTTTCATGTGCTCCGCGGGACGTGTCTCGCGATGCGCACGACTCTCTTCGTTCTTCTCGCCTCGATGGGCTGCTACTCGAGCGGCGAGTCCGGCCGCGCCGACGACGCGGGCATCACGCGCCGCGACGCGTCGGCCGTCGACCCCAGGCGCGACGGCGGTTCGACCGAAGACGCGAGCTTGCCGATCGACGTGGGCCCCACGATCCCCGAGGAGTGGGTTCCGATCACCGAAGAACAAGCCGAATGCCTGGGTCTCACCGACCCTGCGTGCGCGTCGTGCCACATCGTTCCGGGCACCGACGAGTGGGTCTTGCGTCCGGGCTTCGCACCTTCGCCGCCGCCTCTCGGCGATCCGATCGAGATTCCACCGGGCTGTCTGGACTGACCGCAAGCCCTGGTCTCACCATCCGCGGTCGTGCACGTTCGAGCGATGCTCACGTGGCTTCACTGGGGCGACCGCGGATTCGCGCTCCACGGGAGCGGCGATTTCGAGCGCGACTGGGCCGAAGGCCCTCGCGGGAGTTGGCTTCGACGTTGGAGCTCGCTGCAGGCGATTCATGCGAGCCCGAGCGGCCTGACGATCACGTGTGTGGGCGAGAGCGCGCGCACCTTCTCGCTCCCGAAGCAGATTCCCACCGTCGCCGTGGAAGCCCACCTGCTGGCGTGGTTCGACGTGTGCGCACGGCGTGCCCCGAAGGCTCGTCGTGTGTGGTCGCTGTTCGGCTCACCCGACCTCGGCGCACGAACGAGCCTCTCCGCCCGGCTCGCCTCGGATCGGACTCCGCCGACGCGTGTCCACCTCACGCCGGAGGTCGTGGACGTGAGAGGCGAGCACGTCCCCTACGTGTCGATCACGGCGCTGAGCCCCGACGTCGATTGGCCACGGATCTGGCTCGAATGGCGAGGGAAGCGCGACGAAGCCCGCGTGAGCATGCTGGGTGGTCCAACCGCCATCGAAGCCGCCGAGGCGGTGGCCATCACCGAGGTCGTCGGTGCACGACGACCCGCGGTCGTTCGACGCATGGGTTGGTTGGCGCGGGAGGAGGTGCGGTGGACTCGCGTGCCGGCGCTCCCCGAGCCCGCCGCGAAGGCACCTGGGTACCGTGACTCGGCCCGAGACGAAGTGGAGCTTCTCGTGCGGCGAGGCAGGAGCTTCGACCGTCTGGTGCAGCGGCTGGCAATCACCCGACTCGCCCCGAGCGATGCCACCTCGACCGCGCGCGTCGTCGCGGTCGAGGCGCGCCTCGGCGAATACGAGCTTCACGTGAGCGACGGGCGTGGTCGCGCATGGAGCCTCCCGTGGCGGACCCTCTGGAAGATCGACGAAGGCGGGAAGTACCGCTTCGGTCGCTACGCCGAGCTCCACCTCGCACATGACGCCGACTGTCCGGTCGAAGCCGCGCTGAAGGCACACGTCGCGAGTGGCGAGCCACGCGCGCCGTGACGGCACGTCCTCGATCGCGACCGTCCACGTGCTCCGCGGCACGCACGTGTCGAGCTCCCGCTAGACCAAACCGTCGAGCACCTGCAGCAGCGTCTCCCGAGGCACCGAGGTCCACGGGATCTCCTCGGTGCCTTCCCGCAGTACCGCCTCGACCTCGTGCGTCGTCACGCCTCCTCGCGAGGTCGATTGCGCGCGTGCGAGCACGAAGCGGTCGCCGTCGAGCGCGAAGCGAAAGGGCGAACGTGAGGTGTCCCAGCCGCAGCTCGTGAGCCGCCGCATCCAGCCGAGGTAGTCGACGTGCTCGGCGTCCGCGCGCGGAATCGAGATGCGCGCCTTCGCCCGCATCGAGTCGTCGACCGACGGCGCTTCGCGCGCGAGCTGCGGGAAGGGCTGCACGATCTCGTAGTCCACCAAGGTCTCGATCCACGCGTCGCGCGAGTCGTCGGGCCATCGAAGCGGGTGCGGTACGCCGATGCGGGCGTCGGGCGCGAGCGACACGGGCTCGTGATCCACGCCGGCGTAGGTTCCGTCTTCGGCGATTCGGAACGTCTGCGGCTTCTCGCCTTCGCGGAGCGCGACGAAGACCATACGACGGGCCAGGTGCGTCATCAGCGGGTGGCGGACCCACGCGCTCTCGAGCTCCTCGACCGACCAGGTCGAGCCCGAGAGCATCGCGCGTTGCAGCGCCTGAATGCGAAACTCGGCGATGGCCGCGAGGTCCTCGCGCAGCTCGTCCCAACGCTCGCGCGCCTCGGCGACCTTCTCCGCGTCGTCGCCCTTTCGGGTGCGCGGAAGGGTCGTCGACTCGGCGCCGTCCTCGGCCCGAACTCGCGGCACCAGATGCTCGTCGAAGACGATGCGAAAGGTTCGGGCGCCGTAGTCGAGGGCGAGGCTCCCGTCGGGATCGAGACCGAGCGTCGGCGTGAGCTGCTCGTCGAGGCGGTCGCGGTGAATTCCCCGTGCTTCCGCCAGCCGATCGAGCGCGCCCTCCGCGGCTTCGCGCTGCGCTCCGGCACCACCACGCGCGCCGACGGTCGCGAGCTCCATCGCCGCGGCGTCGGTGCCAATGGCGACGAGCACCTCGATGACGAGCGCGTTCTTCAACGCGGGCGTCATGCGACGAACGACTTGGTCGTCCGCGAGGTGGACGAGCGAGCGCATCATCCAGTCGTCGGTCTTGCGCGCGCCGCTGGTCTCCCACGCCCGCGCGAGGCTCCACGCGTGCTCGGCCAGCGAGCGCACGTCGAGGGCCTCCGCGACCACCTCGAGGCCCGCGTAGGGCGGATCGATCGGGCTGAAGGCCAACATCTCGTCGAGGTGGCGGACGGCCTCGAGGGGAATCGGCGTTCCTTCCCGCGTGGTGGGTCGCAGAAGCACTTCGGGCCGATAACGCGCCGAGAGCTTCGGCGGCTTCTTCGGGCAATCGGAGAGCGGATCCCAACCGAGCAGCTCGTCGACGCCGGCGATGCCGCGTTTGCCGAGCTCCTTCGCGCGCGCACGGATGCGCTCCTCGTGGCCTTCGCGCACGAGCAATCGCAACGCGCGCTCGGCCGCCCAACGCCGCGCGTTCTTCTCACCGAGCGCGGCCGGAAGAAGGCCCGCGATCGCCGCTTCCGGGAAGCGATGCAGCCAACGCGACGCGAGCTCGCGGGTCGGGCGGCGACCCAACGCGAGCGCCATGTCCGCCGCGAGCTCGGGCACCTCCAGATCCGAGAGCGGGGCGATCGCGCCGGGGTAGCTCGCGCTCGGAACGCGCTCGTGTGCCCACGCGATCGCGCCGGCCGCGGCGTCGAGCCCGTGGGTCGCGAGCAGCGTCGCCACCATCGCGACGTGCTCCCGTCGGAAGTTGCCGCTCGACCACGCTTCGAGCTGTGCCTCAGGTGTCGGATGCTTTCGTTCAACGGTGTTGCCGATCAGCGGCACGTTCTCGCCCGCGAGCGCCTTCGTTCGCCACGTCGCCAGCTCGCTCGGCGTCATCGGCGCCCACCCGTGGGCCCAAGGATGCGCGGCGTTCGAGCGCGGGCCATGCCACGCGCGCGGGCCGTCGAGCGCCGCGTCTTTCACGACGACAGGCTTTCGCGCGACGCGGGCACCACCACGCCAAGGCGGATCGACCAACACGCTCGGAAGTCCGTCGACGGGCCCCTCTTCGAGCGACTCGGCTTCCGCCGCGCGTTCGGTGTGCGCCAACATCTCGGCCGCCATCGACGCCGCGCGACCCTTCCTCTCGGCCACGGGTCGCAACGCAGCTTCGGCGAGCTCCGGGAAGCGTTGGAAGTAGTCGCCGACGTGCTTGCGTACCTTCTTCTTGCCGACGTGCTCGGCAAGCTTTCCAGCGACCTCGGGCGAGCGCACGATCGTGAGCGCGCGCGCCACCATCTCGTGCTGGAACTGCGCCTTCACGAGGTCGAGCATCTCGAGCAAGAGCGGCACCGCCGCTTCGCCGTGGATGTCGAGCAGCGACTCGTACTCCCCTCGGTCCCCTCCGGCCGCGAGCGTCGCTTCGCGCACCTTGTCGAGCGGACACGCGGAACGGTGGATCGCCGAGATCACGGAGTAGGCGTGGTTGGGCAGCGGGTGAGCGAGGTAACGGTCGACCAACGTCACCGCCCACTCCTTCTCCTCGGGGAAGAGCATCACCGCCCGGGCGTGCGCGTGAACGTCCGGGCTCTCCACCAGTGGTGCGACCTTCGCGCGAATGCGCGCACGGACGTCGGGCGGCGCCTCGAGCACGCTCGTACGCAAACGCAGGGCTTGGAGCGCGGGTTGGGCGGTGGTCACCTCCGCGAGGATCGCGCCCGCCGGCATCGGACGGCGTTGGACGTCGATCGTCGTCGTCCGCAGCCAGACGTCGATCGCGCGCTCGACGCCGAAGAGCTCCGAGAGAAAGTGCTCGAGGCTCTTGGCCATCGCGCCGCCGAGACGCGACCAGACCGCGAGAGCGTCGTCGTCGAGCTCGCGCGGGAGCGCACTCTGCTGCACGGCGGTGCGGACGGCGGCCTCTGCGGGCTTCAGCGATTCGGCGACCTCTCGGTAGTCGCTTCGCAGGTGTCCGGTGCGAAGTGCGCTCCACGCGGCGTCGAGGTCGAGGGGCGGCCGAGGCTTCGGCTCACGAAACGGTGCGTCGATGCGCGCGCGTGCGGCCGGAGTCCATTCGATGCTCATGGCGAGGAGCATGGAAGAAGCGCGGACGAACGAGAAGCACGTTCCGGGGCGCCCTTCGAACGCGTCGCGCTCAACCCTCGCCGACGTGCTCGTAGACGTGATCGAGAAACGCGCGCACCCGCGAGCTCGTCGCGAGCTCCGGCAAGGTGAGCGCCCACAAGTCGCGTGTGATCGGCGGGAGGTCGGGCGCGATGGGCACGAAGATCGGGTCGCGTTCCGCCTCGAGCGTCGGGAGCATGTGCGCGCCGACTCCGTCACGCAGCGCCGCACGCATCACCGCGTACGCGTCGTGACGCAAGACCACCCGCGCACCTGGCGCGTGATGCGCGAGCCACGCGTCCATCCAGGAGTTGCCGAGACGGTCGTCGTCGCCGATCCACGGGAACGCCGCGAGGGAGGCGCCTTCGCCGATCCGGTCGACGAGCTTGCGGCTCGCGTACACCCCGAACTCGAGCTTGCGCAGACGTCGCCCCACGAGGTCGTTCGGTGGCTTGTCGTTGAGGCGCAAGACCACGTCCGCCTCACGGCGACGCAGCGAGACCTGATCCGTGCTCGCGCTGACCATCAGGGTCACGTGGGGGTAGCGCTCGACGAAGCTCGCAAACGCACGCGGAAAGAGCTCGTAGACGAAGTCGAGGGTGGAGACACGCAACGCCCCACGAAGCTCGGCGTCGCGGCCTCGGACCCGCGCCTCGGCCGCGAGCACTTCGTCTTCCATGCGTGCCGCGACCGCGACGAGCTCTTCGCCCGCCGGAGTCGGCACGAGCCCCTCCGGCGTGCGGTCGAAGAGCCGCACGCCCAGCGCGTCTTCCATCGCCGCGAGCCGACGACTCACCGTGGTCCGCACCACCCCGAGCGAATCCGCCGCAGCGCTGCTCGAACGCGTGCGCGCGAGCGCGAGGACGTGCCGATAATCCTCCCAGTCCACGGCGTGCATCGATGCACGCGCCGCGTGCGAAATCAAACGTTTCGCGAGCGCGAAGGCGCCACCAAGGTTCGAGCCGTTCCAACCGAGGAGTTGCCAGTGCGCGCGATCGTTCACTCTCGCTACGGGTCCCCCGACGTGCTCGAGACCCGCGAGCTGCCGACCCCCGAGCCTCGCGCGGGCGAGGTGCTCGTGCGGGTGCGCGCGGCGTCGATCAACGCCGCCGACTACCGCTTGATGCGCGCCGACCCGTGGCTCGTACGACTCGAGAACGGCCTCTTCGCGCCGAAGAAGTGGCCCGTGCTCGGAAGTGATTTCGCAGGCGAGGTCGCGGCGGTCGGTGACTGCGTGGCGGACTTCCAAGTGGGAGACCGTGTGTTCGGCGACGCGTTTCGCGACGGCCGCGGCACCTTCGCGGAGCACGTGCGGGTCGGGGTGGGCTCGCTGGCGCGCATGCCGGAGGGCCTCTCGTTCGACGAAGCCGCCGCCCTCCCCTTGGCGGGAACGACGGCGCTGCAAGCGCTCCGAGACGGTAGTGCGGTGCGTCCCGGCGAGCGTGTGTTGATTCACGGCGCCGGTGGGGGCGTGGGGGGATTCGCGGTGCAGCTCGCGAAGGCGTACGGCGCGCACGTGACGGCCGTCTGCAGCGCGAAGAGCGCGAGCCGCTTGGTGGGGGCCGACGTGATTCTCGACTACGCCCGCGAAGACTTCGCGACCGACCCCGAGGGTTTCGACGTGATCGTCGTGGTCAACGGCCGCCGCTCGCCGAGCACGTACAAACGCGCGTTGCGCGCCGGTGGGCGCCTCGTGGTGGTCGGCGGGACGAACCGGCAGATCTTCGAAGGCCTCCTGCTCGCACCGCTGGTCTTCCTCTTCAGCGGCAAACGCGCGCGCACGCTTCACCTCGACTCCGCGCGTCAGGCGGCGGACCTGCGTGAGCTCGCGGAGCACGTGCGCACGGGGGCGCTTCGGGTCTGCCTCGACCGGCGCTTTCGTTTCGAAGACACGATCGAAGCGATGCGCTACGTCGAGCGCGGGCACTTGAGCGGGAAGGTCGTGCTTCAGCTGGGGTCGGCGGCGTGAACCGGGGCGACGCCCGCGCTTGCGCGGAGAACCGCGGCGTGAACCGACTCGAAGCCGCCGACGTGGACGCGCTGCACGAACGACTGCTCGCGTTCGCGAGGCGTCGTGTGCCCTCGCGAGAGGTCGCCGAAGACCTCGTGCAAGAGACCTGGTGCGCGGCGTGGGCGGGACGCGAGAGCTTCGAGGGTCGTGCGAGCTTGGAGACCTGGCTCTGTGGGATCTTGCGACGGAAGATCGCCGACCACTTTCGCGCGCGACGCGTTCAGGTCGAGCTCCAAGAGCGCGAGGCGGCGCTTCCGGAGCTCGACCGTGCGCTCGACGCCCGCCGAACGCTCGCCCGGCTCGCCGCGGCGCTCGATCGACTCTCCGCGCGCGATCGAACGCTGCTCCTCGCGGATGCCACCGACGTGACCCGCGCCGACCTCGCGGCGCGTTTCGGGATGAGCGACGAGACCTTGCGCGTCGCGGTGTTTCGATCGCGGGCGAAGGCACGTGAGCTCGTGCGCGCGGCGTGAGGTGTCGGAGTCAGACGCTCTCGCCCAGACGGTCGGCGGTGTCGCTCACGATCGTCGGCAATCGTGCGACGAGCTCCTGGGGAAGCACGCTCTCCCCGCGAAGCGCACCCAAACACTGGGCCGCCATCGACGCGATCGAGTCGCAATCGCCGCCAGCTTCCACGAGCTGCCGCACCATCGACGAGAAATCACCGGACGCTGCTGCCCACGCGTACGCGTGAATCGCGAGCGGCACCGCGTCGACCACGTAGCCGGTGGCACCGTGCTCGCGGGCCAGCTCGCCGATCGAGGCCGTCGAGCCACGAACGAGCGAGAGACGATCGCGCACTCGGGTGTCCGGGAGTGCGTCGAGGAGCGACGCGAAGAGCGCGTCTCGACCGCGCCATTCGTGGTCGAGCGCGTCGCGGATCACGAGCGCGATCGCGAGCGCACCGACGTAGGCCTCGTCGCTGTGGTGCGTGATGCGTGCGACGTCA
>JACKEH010000018.1 GCA_020633125.1 Sandaracinus sp.
TCACGTCGGTCATTCCCCCGCCGCTCGACGTTCCGCTTTCCGGGTCGATGACCGCGAGCGTCGCTGGAGGCAGCGACTTCGAGGTCATCACGTTTGCCACACCGTCACCACGAGCCGTAGCCGCGATCAGGCAGAGACAAGCCACCGCCGTGAGGCGCGCCGCCATCCGTCGTTCGTGCATCGATCCCCTCGCCCACCGGAGTACCGGAGAATCCCCGAGCACCTTGACCGGGCTTTCCCGGCCAGAGGGTGTCTCGAAGGCAGGCACTTGAGATCACGAGGAGAATCTCGGACGGGAAATTGCGTTCGTCCGGGCGCTACCTGACGGGAGTTTCCTCGGACGACCGGGCTCGCGCGATCCAACGCGGAGAATGAACCCGAATCACGGCATCGGAATCTGCGGGCCCAACGAGATGACTCTCCGAGGGGAAGCGCCGCTTCGTCCGAGCTCAGGCAGGCTCGAATGACCGCAGGACGGTCAGCGGGCTTCGCGCACCATCGCCGCGATGCGGTCCATCGCGGACTCGAGCACGTCCATCGACGGCCCGAAGCTGAAGCGCACGTGGTGACGGAAGCGCGACGGGCGACCCATGCGGCGCTTGCCCGGGTTCACGTCGAAGAAGTGACCGGGCACCGTGATGACCTGACGGTCGAGGGCCGCCTGGAAGAAGTCGTCGCCGTGGCGAAGCGAAGGCGGCAGGTCGCGAAGGTCACCCCACGCGTAGAACGTGCCCTCGGGCTCGCAGTCGAAGCGCACCCCGATCTCGCGCAAGCGCCGCACGAGGTAGTCGCGCTTCGGCGCGAAGGTCTCGTGGATCGCGCTGGTCTCTTGCATGACCAGCGCCTCTTCCAGCAGCGGAATCGCCGCGCGCTGCATCGGGGCCGAACCACCGCCGTCGAGGAAGGAGCCTGCGCTCGCGGCCGACTCGATCACGTGCTTGGGACCGACGATCCAGCTCACGCGGAAGCCGGGGTAGCGCCAGTTCTTCGTCAATCCGTCGAAGATCACGACCGGGTCGCGGTTGACGTCCTCGACGTAGCGGGCCGCGGTCACGATGGGCGCTTCGCCACGCTCCTTCGCCACGTCGGCGGCCTGGCCGGTCCAGATGTAATGCGAGTAGAACTCGTCGATCAGCAGCGCGGATCCGAGGCTTCGGGCCGCGCTCACCCACGCCGCGAGCTGGTCGCCTTGGACCGTCTTGCCCGTCGGGTTGCACGGGTTGCTGAAGAGGAGCGCGCCGAGACCACGCCCGAGGATTTCGCGCCGCAGCTCGTCGCTCGTGAACTCGTAGCCGCGCTCCGGGTCGAGCAGGATCGGAATGGGCTGAAAGCGTCGAAAGACGTCGAGCAGCTCTTCGTACGCCGTGTAGTCCGGCAGGAAATGCCCGAGGTGCACGGGAGCGACCGCGGCGCACGCGCGCATGATCGCGACACGACCGCCGCCGCAGATGGCCACGTTCTCGGCCGTGTATTGCGAGGGCATGCCGCGACGAAAGCGGCGGTTGTAGAGGTCCGCGACCGCGGCGCGCAGCTCCATGAGGCCGGGCACGGGCGCGTAGTCGAGGTCGGCCGGGTGCACCGGGATCGACTCGATGCGGGCAGGGGCGCCGGGGATCGGGCCGGTCTCCGGCTGGCCTTGCCCGAGGTTGCACCAGCCCTCGGCGCCGAGGTGGAAGCCGCGCTTCTGCGCCTCGACGGAGACGTAGATGACGCCCGTCCGGGGCACCCGCCGGAACGCACCTGCGCCATCGGCGGACGGCGCGTCGAGGGCATCGGCGAGAAGAGGGGTGACCGGGTTGGGCGTTTCGGACATCGGAAGCTCGGAAAGGACGGGGCGCGAGATGTCCCGCGTGCGATACGCGTCGGGACGCGCTAGGGTAGTGACTCTTGGGGTAGTGTCGGTCGGCGCCAGGGGTGGTGTCGAGCCGTGCTGGGTGACCCGACGGGGCTTGCCGCGTCGGGGTGGCGAAAGGTGCCGCGAAACGCGGTCGGGGTCGAACGATGATGCGTTTTCGACGTTGGGGCCTGGTCCTGGGGTTGATCTCGGGCTGTGCGGCGGCGGGTGCGGGCGGCTCGGACGCCGGACGCGACGCGGGGCGAGACGCGGGCCGCGACGGCGGCGGCGAGTTCCGCGACGCGAGCGCTCGAAACGACGGCTCGGTCGACGCGGACGTCGCCGTGGACGCCGAGGTCGACGCGGGAAGCGACGCGGGCCCGGACGACGGCGGGGTCGACGCGGGCACCGACGCCGGAGGCGCCGACGCGGGCACCGACGCGGGCACCGATGCGGGCACGACCCCGACCCTCGTGGTCGATGGCGTGGTGACCGACGCCGAGTGGATGGGCGGCACGCGAATCACGAACTCGGTCCCCACCAACTGGGGCGCGGCGCAGAACCGACTCGACGCCCTTCGCACCCACGTCTCGGGCGGGCGCTTGTGGATCGCGGTCGAAGGGCTCGTGGAGACGACGAACGCGATCGTCGTCTACGTCGACACGGACCTCCCCGACACGACGACGGGCCTGTCGAGCTTCACCATGCTCACCGACTCGATGGGCTCGTTGGACAACGCGCTCTCCGCGAACTTCGTCAACCCCGCGAACTTCTACGTCGACTTCGCGTGGGGCACCCGCGCCATGGGCACCGACGTCGCGCCAGTGACCAACGACACCATGAGCGGCTTCGATGATCGCATCGGCTGGAAGGACGTGGTCATGGGTGGGGGAGGCGACTTCTCGTGGCTCGGCTTCGGCGACGCGCCCGTCGCCTGCGGCGCTACCGCCTGCGAGACCAGCATCGCGCTCAGCCGAATCGGCGCTTCGAGTGGGGACCAGATCGCGATGTTCGTTCGCCTCACCAACGCAGCTGGGGACGCCTTCAACAGCGCGCAGCGATTGCCCGAGGACGGCACCGCCTTCGACACGCAGAACGTCGGCATGGTGCACGTCGTCGACGTGCCCTGACCGGCATCAGCCCGCCGCGGGAAGTAGAACGGTAGTCGCATCCGGATCCACGGCCCCGTCTCCAACCTGGCCTCGAGCGGTCCCGCCACGAGACGGCATGCAAAACATCGACGAGATGACGCTGGCCGGATCCTCGACGCCGGTGCGCGTGGAGATCGCGGCGGGGCCGGGGCTGCTGGCGAAGCCTGCAGTCGCCGGTGAAGAGGCGCAGCGCGAGCTGGTACGAGCGCTCGATGAGCCGCGATTCCACCCGGT
This sequence comes from Sandaracinus sp., assembly GCA_020633125.1. Classification (GTDB taxonomy): domain Bacteria; phylum Myxococcota_A; class Polyangia; order Polyangiales; family Houyiibacteriaceae; genus JACKEH01. The sequence goes on from JACKEH010000018.1 coordinate 3,220, forward strand.
CAACGCGACTTTGCCAGAACGCCCGCAAGGTCGTCGTTCACGTCGTCGTCGGTCGCCGCGACCTGGTGGTGATGGCGATGCTCAGGCGCATCGCCGACGACGCGGCTCACCCCTCCGTCAGAGGCGCTCCGGGTTTTCGCGACGCAGGACCAGGGATCATCGCCCTGCTCTACGCGCGCTTCGTGCCGAAGGTGCTCGATGAGCACCCCTTCAACAGCTACACATTGGCTCGCGCTCGGAGCGACTTTCGTGATGGGCACAGACGCCGTGACGCGTGAGCTCGTACCCCGCTACCTCACCGAGGCGGCGATCACCCGCGATGCGTCGGGCCTGTCGCGCGCGAGCGCGGTGATCTTCGAGCTCGTTCATCAGATCGGAGCCAAGAAGGTCGCCTCGAATGATCCGGGGCTCATCGAGGCGACGCTGGCGCTCGAGAGCTGCAAGCCGATCAAGAAGCCGTGGACGAAGCTGCTCGCGGCGCTCGACGCGTCGGCGGTCGCGAAAGTGCGGGCTGGTAGCGGCGGACCGGCGCCGACCGCCCCAGCCCCCCCGGCGCCCAAGGTGAAGAAGAAGGCTGCGTCGTCGAAGGCTGCGTCGTCGAAGGCTGCGTCGTCGAAGGCTGCGTCGTCGAAGGCTGCGTCGTCGAAGGCTGCGTCGTCGAGGGCTGCGTCGTCGAAGGCGGCTTCGGCGAGCGCGACCGCGGGCGGCGTCGCTGGGGGCGGTCATCTCGCGCGCTACGAGGCGGGCGAGCACCGCGCTGTGTGGGCCGAGCTCCGGGCCCTCGGGGACAAGGTGCAGGAGGCACCGCTCGATGCCGAGGCGCGCGCCATCGCGGCCGCGACGATGAAGGCTTTCGTCGCGAGCGTGGACGTGATCGCGGCGGTGCTGAAGAAGGCGAAGTACACCTTGGCGGAGAAGAAGGCGGTGCGTCCTCCTCGTCGCGATGTCGCCAAGCAGCTCGGCGCGCTCGCGAAGATCGTCGGTCCGCTCCCGATCGCGCTCGTCGCCTTCTACGAGGCCTGCGACGGCGTCACGCTCGCGCAGGACGTGGACGCACCGGTGGACGACTCGCCGCTCTTCGGGCCGGGCGTCCTCGACGAGCTCGGGCGCAACGATCCGCTGATCGTCGCGCCGCTCTCCGTCGTGCTCGAAGACGCCAAGGAACAGCAGGCGCGTGCGTCCGGGCCGGTGCGCCTGTACGTGGCCCCCGACCCCGCCTGCAAGGGGACGATCGACGACGAGATCCCGGACGAGAACCCGGTGCGGACGCACGCCACGCCAGCGATGGACGCCGAGCTCGTCGGTGGCAGTGATGGTTGGTCGTCAAGTGGCTGCGGAGCTACGTCGAGGGGCGGCGGCTTCCTCGGCTCCGCTGGCCGACGAAGACCAAACCGAGCTGGAAGGCAAGCTGCAGGCGTTCTGAGGCGGATGTGGCACCGCCGCCCACAGGACAGGCTCTGGTCTCGCCAAATCGGTCTCACGCCGCGCAAGCACGCCTCTAGCTGGCGGCGCTGCTCCCGCCGCCTGTGCCGTCGCCGTTCCTCAGGCCGAAGGACGAAGCGGCTTCCGATCAAGCGCTGCGCCTGGATTGGGCGCAGCGCCCCTGGTCGCCGGTCGCCCGCGGCCCTGGCGATCAATCGGCGCGCGCCGCTCTGGCTCCGCTGGCCGCGCATCCGAGGCCAGCGTCGGCTCCTCTGGACACCGCGAGGCCAGGCCTGACCGACGCCGACGTGCGCGAGGCCGAGGAGGTGCTCGTGCGCGTCGTCTCGCCGGCGTTCGTCACGCGCGTGCGGGCATCGGGGGCGCCGTTCGGCGCCCTCGAGGGCGCCATCGAACGCGTGAAGCAGACGCGGGTCGACGGGTTGCTGGTGGTCACGGTCGACTCGCTCGGCTCGCTCGATCTCGTCACCGAGCGTTGCGTGACGCGTCGTCCGGGCCATTGGTGCGGGTGGCCACCTTCGCCCTCGGAGGCCGGCGTCGTCGCGCTGGTCGTGGGTCACGGCGTTGGCCGCTCCGTGCGCTGGCGACTTCGCGTGGGGAACACGCGCGATGGGCACCGACGTCGCCCCAGTCAGCAACGACTCGGCCGACGGTTTCGACACGCGCGCGCATCGGTTGGCTCCGCTCGAACGCGCCGCTCGAACGCGCCGCTCGAACGCTCCGCTCGAACGCGCCGCTCGAACGCTCCGCTCGAACGCTCCGCTCGAACGCTCCGCTCGAACGCTCCGCTCGAACGCTCCGCTCGAACGCTCCGCTCGAACGCTCCGCTCGAACGCTCCGCTCGAACGCACCCTTCGAACGCACCGCTCGAACGCACGCCTCCTGGACGCGTCGCTCGGCGTGTCGTGATCTTCATGACACGCTCCCCACGACGGGCTCGACCCGACCCGTCGCCCCACGCGGCCATGGCATGATGACCATCACGGGGGCCGCTCGAGATGGCCCACGGGGCTCTTCGCCAAGGCACCTTTGCGCGAGGCAACCATGAAGCGTCGAAACGTGGGGACTTCGGCTCGAGTTCGAATCGCGACCTCGGGACCGATGGTGATCGCCGAGATTCGCGGGGCGCCCTCGGTCGAGGAGCTCGAGTGGATTCGTCGAACGCAACGGGAGCACGCGCGTCTGCTCGGCGGCCCGGTGGCGATGGTCAGCTTTCTCCACTTCGGGCCCGGGGCGGAGGCGCGGTTCGGGGCGTTCGAGCGCAAGACGGCCGCGCGCCTGCTTCGCAGCATGCACGACGACGTCCTCTGTGGGGTGAAGGTGCTGCGAGTCGACGGATTCGCGGCAGCCGCCATTCGCGCGGTGCTCGCCGCCGTCGCTCAGCTCGCGGGGCGCCCTCCCCCCTCGCTCGTCACGACGGATCTCCTGCTCGCCGCCCGCTTCGTGTCCAAGCACCTCCAAGATCGCCAAGCGGAGAGCTCCGGCGTGTGGGCGAACGGGGATCCCTCGACGTCCCCACTCCCGACCGAAGAAGAGATTTCGCGGGAGCTCGCGAGCCTCTCGTTTCGTTGGGAGGCCGAGCACGAAGCCCAGGCCTTCCCCTGAACGAAAGGCCAAAACGTCGACGTCCGCGGCTCGACACGAGACACGAGTGACACACAGAAAGCCAAAATGGTGACGGCATCGCGCGCGCAGCCCCTTCACCATGTGAGGGTGCTTCACGACGACGTGCGTACGACCGATTCCCTGCTCGAGGACGCCCGCGGCCTCAGCACGGTCGAGTACATCATCATCCTCGTGCTCATCGCCGTGATCGCGATCGTCGCGTGGAAGCAGTTCGGAGAATCGGTCGAGTACCACGTGCGGGACTCGACCACCCAGATCAACAACCTGGGCGATTGAGCCGACCCACTTCGGGGATCGCGTCGGTTCCGTGCGACATCGGAGGGAGAGATGAGAGCAAGGCTGATCGTGCTCGTCGCGCTCGCGACGACCGGACTCGCGTGCAAGAGCGATCCACCCGCGACCCCACCGCCGACCGACGAGACCATTCTCGAGGTGCTCCGGCCCCCCGTGCTCACCGAAGCCGCCGTGCTTCCCGAGCAGGACGCACGTCTCATCGACGTCGACGTGCTCGAAGGCTCCCTCGTCTTCACCTACGACGGACCGAACGCGCGCGTGCCCGAGGTCGGCGCCGTGGTCGCGGGTGTGCGTGACGGTGGCTACCTGCGTCGGGTGCTCGCGGTCGACGCACGAAGCGACCGTCAGTTCGCGCTCACGACCGAGCACGCCTATTTGGTCGACCTCTTCGAGGACGTTCACTTTCGCGCGCGTTTCGAGCCGGCGCGCGGCTCGTGGGTCGAAACCGGCGTGGTCGGTGCGCGCAGCGACGCGCTGGGAGGAACCTTCAACCTGATCGACGACCTCCCGATCAGCGAGCAGTGCGGCATCGCGCCGGGGCAGAACCTCGAGGTGAAGCTCGAGCTCACGCCGACCTTCGACGCCGAGATCGACGTCTTCCGACGCACGCAACGCCGCATGCGCGTCGAGGTCGGCGGCGACGTGAAGGTCTCGGTCGAAGCGAAGAGCGGCGCCGGCATCGGCATCAACTGCGAGTTCGAGATTCCCGCGGACCGCTTGCCGTCGCGCGAGTTCACGAACGTCTTTTTCGTCGGCTTCGTGCCGGTGATCGTCACGCACGAGATTGGTGCCGAGGTGAAGTTCACGGCGGGCGCGAGCGTGTCGGCCGGCGAGGTGACCGGCACCGCCGAAGGCGGCTTCGGCTTTCGTGTCGGCGTCGACTACCAACAGGGCGTCGGCTGGAGCCCGATCGGCACGGCGAACCGCTTCGGCAGCGCGAACCTCGAGCTGACGGAACAGGCGACCGCGACCGTGACCGCAGGCTTCGAGCCGGGCATCGCGTACACGCTGAAGGTCTACGACGCCGCGGGTCCGGAGATCTCGCTCTCGCCGAGCGTCGAAGGAGAGCTGACGGCCACGCTCTGCACGTGGGAGGGCACGGTCACGGGCGCGTTCACGGCGTCGTTGGCGCCGAAGCTCGAGGTGCCGGTCTTCGACGTCTCGTTGCTCGAGGTGAACTTCGACCTCGAGCTCTTCAGCGGCGAGATCTGGACGGGCGGCGGCACCTTCCCCTGGTGCGAGGACGGCGGCATGGAGGTCGACGCGGGCATGCCCGAAAGCGACGCAGGCATGCCGGAAAGCGACGGCGGCATGGAGACCGACCCCTGCGCGGTGCATGCGACGTGTGAGACCTGCAACCGCGCCGAAGGCTGCGGCTTCTGCCGGAGCAGTGGTCAGTGCACGAGCGACTCGCGACGCGGCGAGTGCGGTGGCGATTGGCTCGACGAGCCCAACAGCTGCCCCGACTGCTCCGGTTTCGGAAGCTGCGACGCCTGCGTGCGCAACGGTTTCTGCGGTTGGTGCCCGGGCATGGGCTGCCTCAACGACAGCACCGACGCGGCCCGGATGTGCGCGGGTTACCAGCCGGCGAGTTGCGGCGGCTGAGGCCACCAAGCGAGCATGAAGCGAGGGAGCCTTCGGGCTCCCTTTCTTCGTTTCGCGCTCGGGTCTTCAAGGCAGCCGCGCTCGCAACGGCTCGAGGTCGGGATCCGACGAGGCGCGACTCAGAAGCTCACGACAACGCGGGCAGTCCATCGCGCGAAGCTCCCGAAGCAAGACGAGCGCCGCGGTGAGGTTGCCGCGCTGCGCGAGCGCGCACGCGAGGTCGTAGCGCGCGCCGGCGCTGCTCGGATCAGCGAGCAACGCTTTGGCGAAGAGCATCGACGAGCGTTCGAAGTCGCCTGCTCCGTGGGCGTCGAGCCCACGACGGATGAAGTGTCGAGCGGCCCGAGTGTCCCCGCGTGCTCCGACGACGCGTGCGGCCGGCGTGCCCGGGCTCGTCGCGACCGGCGCCTCGGCGGGAAGCGGCGACGCGAGCGTGACGAAGCTCAGCACGTCGGGGAAGAAGCCCATGGCGGGATCGGTGTTCTCCCCGCGAACCTCGACGATCGCGACATGTCCGTTCGGCGACGGCCAGATGCGCACCGCGATGGGCAGGTCCGCGCGTCGTTCCGCTTCGATCACGGAGTAGTCCTCGGGTCGGCCGAGGAAGAGCTCACGCGTGAAGAGCGGACGCAGCGTCCCGCCTTCGTCGACGAAGACGTCGAGCCGCATGCGTCGTTCGTAGGGCTCGTCGTCCGCGCGGCGGGCAGGCGTGAGCGTCGCGTGGACGAGCCGTGAGGGCACCTCGAGCGGCGCGAGTGGAAACTGGGTTGCGGCACGATGGGAGCGTCGCGCCGGTACGCCGTCGGGGCCGTCCTCGTGAAGGTCCCACGCGTCGGTGAGCACATCGCACGACACGGCGCGCTCGGGATCGGCGTAGCGATCGAAGCAGTGGCGGGGCGTGGCGTGGCCGAGCTGCCAGACCTCGTACGCCGCCGAGCCTTGGCATCCCGTGGTCCGCATCTGCGCGAGCGCGCTGTTTCCGCTCGCCGACCACCCGACGATGGTGCGTTCGAGGCCGCCGTCGCAGCAGGCGCAGGCGGAGACGAACGCAGGCGTGAAGGCGAGCGCGACGAGCGCGAGGAGCAGTCGGAGCATGCGGCGCGGTTTGCAGACCGCGGACCACGCCAACTCCCCGCGAAACCGAACGCCGACGTGTGTCCGAAGGACCACGCCGTCGCGTCGACGGCGTCACACCCGAGGTTCAGCTCGGCGGCGAGACGTCCACGTCGACGATCCGCTCGCCTTCGCTCGGAAGGTCGACCTCGACCACGACCTGCCTCGGCGCCTCGCAGGCGGCGTAGCCCGCGAACGGGAAGCCCGGACCTGCCGGAGGCGAGCACGAAGCACCACCCGCTTCGTCAACGGAGCACGTGTCCGGGAGCACGTCGTACACCGGAAGGGTGATCCGGTACCGCCCTGCGACCAACGGCTGAAACGCGCCTTCGATCACACGCTGTACGCCTCCACCCGGCCAGCCTCGTTCGGCGCAGTCGACGCATCGCCCGTAGGTGCGAAGGCCGCGTCCATCCCAGGCGAGCTCGACGGGCGCGGTCGCGACGTCACGTAGTGCGAGCGGTCCGGGCTCGCCCGGGGCGGGGCACTCGCAGACGCATGAAAAACCGAGCCCGAGTGGCACGCTCGTTCCGTCTTCCTGCGCCACGTCGAACGCACCGCATTGGGAGCCGCTCTGCACCACCCAGCCCGTACCCCCGAGCCGCAGACGAACGCTGGCCTGGGACGCGGCGCTTTCGAGCGGCGCGTCGTCCCGACACGTGGGCCCCGCATCCGGTGGAAGTGGGGCACAGGGGCCGTCGTAGAACTCCTCCCACGTGTGGTCGAAGCGACACTCTCGCCCCATGCCTCCGGAACACTCGATCTCGCCAGGCGTCGCGCAGGCGAGTCCGGAGTCGAAGCCCGCGTCGCGGGCGCCCGCATCGTCCCCGACGACGTGACTGCCACCACACGCCACGAGCCACACCACCCAGACCCGGTTCCATCCCATGTCGCCCTCCACGCGGCCGCGAGTGCAGCTCACGTACCTGGGCCGGCGTGTGCCACGTCGGTCAGGGCGCCACGTCGCGGCAACATCGGAAGCCGAGGGTCGGCAACAAGGTGTCGACCGTCGCGCGCGAGAGATCCGTGGCGCAGGTCAGGCCGAAGCTCGGCGACTCGAAGCTGCCGCCGCGCACCACGTAGATGTCGGTGCCGCCTTCGGAGACGCCGCGTGGATCGTCGGTCCACTCCTTCACGTTGCCGCTGAGATCGAGCACGCCGTCCTCGCTCTCGCACATCGCGAGCGTGCCCGTCGGCTCGACGCGGGAGTCGATACCGCCCCCGACGATCGCGTCGCGGTCGGCGCCGTTGCAGGTCGCGCTTTCGTAGCTCGCGCCGTAGGGGAACGCGCTCGCGCTCGCGCCTTCGCACGCCGCCTGCCACTCCGCCGCAGTGCACAGGCGATGACCCGCTGCCGCGCAGGCGGCCGCCGCTTCGTCGAAGCCGACCGAGGTCCACGGCAACACGCCCCCGCGACCGCACGCACGCGCGGTGGAACGCCCACCCGCCACGTCGCTCGCGTCCGGGCGCGAGGCTTCGTGGCGGTACACGTAGAAGTCCAAGCCGCCACGCATCACGTGCACCATGTCGTCGACCACGCGGCTCGGATCGCCCGGCGTCGCGTCGTCGATCGTTCCGTCGCAGTCGTCGTCGATGCCGTTGCAGAGCTCGACCGCGAACGGCGCGCCTGGAACCGCGTCGGGGAGCACGCTCAAATCGCAGACGGTGCGGCTCGCGTCGGCCGGATCGCAGCGCACCTCGCCGAGGTCGCGGCACGCGCCACGCGCGCCGTTGTCGCATTCGTCGCCGAGGGTCTCGAAGGGCTCGTCCGAGAGGCCGTCGCAATCTCCGTCGAAGCCGTCGCAGCGTGTCTCTTCGAGCACGATGCCGTTCGGCAGCAGCGGGTCGTGCTCGACGCCTTCGGGGTAATCGCAGAACCAGGTGCTCCGCCCTTCCCGCGTCGCGCAGACCGGACGAACGCTCTCGCAGAGCGTGCCAGGCGTGGTGCGGCAGAGGCCCGCGGGCGGCGCGGGCAGCTCTTCCGGCTCGTCGACGATGCCGTCGCAATCGTCGTCGAAGCCGTTGCACTCCTCGGCCTGGGTCGGAAAGACCGGGCACGCGTACTCGCAGCCCGGCTCGTCGTCGAGGTCGACGAACCCGTCCGAGCACGCGCCCACGACACATTCGCTCTCGACACAGCTGCCTTCCGCGTTCGGAAAGCGGCATTCGTTGCCGCAGACCCCGCAATGCCGGGGGTCTCGCGTGAGGTCGAAGCCCTCGTCGATCGTTCCGTCGCAGTCGTCGTCGAGCGCGTTGCACGCTTCGACCCCGTCTTCGCTCGGAACGCAGACACCGCCGTCGAAGTCCCCGACGTCGGGGCGCACGCCGGTGTCGGCGACCCCGGAGTCGGCGACCGATCCGTCGACGTCGTCGCAACGATCGACGCAGAAGGGCTTCACGTCGCAACCGAGAACGCTCGAGAGCGCGAGCAGAAGCAGGACGCGGTTCATCGCTTCCTCCGCGAGACGAAGAGCGCGAAGAACAACGCGAAGAGCGCGCCCGAGCCACCGCCGCTCGTGGAGCAACCTCCGCCCCCCGCGGCCGCGACCAAGTCGGGACCGGCGTCGTCTCTCGGCGGTGCGGTGTTTCGACACTCCGCGCGACCGTTCGCGGCGACCTCGCAAACGCGACCGCTCGGACACCGCACGGTGACGCAGGGGTCGTCGACGCAGCCGACGTTCGCCGCGCAGACCTGCCCGACGTCGCAGCCCACGCCGCGACACGCGTCCGCACGGCACGCTCCGTCGACGCAGACCTCGTCTGCGTCGCAGCTCGCCCCGGCGCACGGATCCGCTTCGCAGCTTCCATCACCCGCGCAGCGTTGGCCGCTCGGGCAATCGCCGACGCCACACGCGGCTCGGCAGCTGCCGTCGTAACAAGCTTGGTCGCCGCAATCCGCGCTCGCGCAGCGGTCGGGCTGACACTGGCGCATCGCGCAGAGCTGGCCGCTCGGGCAGCCGGTGGTGCGGCAGTCGATGCAGCGCCCGTTCGTACACGTCGCGCCTTCGTCGCACGAGACGCCCTCGCAAGGATCGACGCAGACGTCGTCGACGCAGCGCTCGCCCGGCGCGCACGAGGCACACGCGGTCGGCGTGCAATAGCTCGCGGTGTCGCCCGGCACGTCGCTCGGCGAGCAGACGAAGCCGACCGGGCACGGGAACTCCTGCGTGGGATCGCAGCGGCGGCGGCACGCGCCTTCGATGCAGAGCGTGCCTTCGGGACACGGCGCGAGCTCGTCGGCTTCGCCGTCGCAGTCGTCGTCGAGCCCGTTGCAGACCTCGTCACGCGCCGGCACGCCGCCGATGCATTCGAGCATGCCGCCGACGCAACGAATCATGCCGGGCTCGCACACGCCCTCCCCATCGCCGCACGGCGTGCCGAGCGCGGGATCGACCTCGTCGACGAGGCCGTTGCAGTCGTCGTCCATGCCGTTGCAGACCTCGGCCCCGGTCGGCGTGCAGTCGCCGGTGCAGGTGAGGCCTTCGTCGATCGCCTCGTCGCAATCGTCGTCGCGTCCGTTGCAGTCTTCGGCGCTCGGCGTGCCTCCCGGCGTCGTCAGATCGCAGCGCACCGAGAGCTCGTCGGGCGCGCAACGCGTGGTGCCGGTGCCGCGGCAATCCCCGACGCCGCCGTCGTCGCACGCGAGGCCGATCGCGAAGCCTTCGTCGACCATGCCGTCGCAATCGTCGTCCATCGCGTTGCAACGCTCGGTGCGCAGCGAGCCCGCCACGATCGAGGTGAGCGCCGGCACGAGGTCGCCCGGCGAGCGCACGAAGATGGCGCTTGCCCGCGTGCCGCCCGACCCGGCCTGCGCGATCTGGTTGAGCGAGGCTTCTTCTTCGGGGAGCACGCTCACCGCGACGACGTAGACCTCGATGCCGAAGGTGTCGTGAAGCCGACGGGCACGGGCGACCGGATCGCCGCCGCAGCTCTCCGCGCCGTCCGTCACGAGGATCACGGAATAGCCACGGCACGCGGTCGCGGGGTCGGTGCTGCGAATCGGGACGACGTAGTCCTCGACCGCTTCGAGCGAGCCGGCGAGCGGCGTCTCTCCGCTCGCGCGCACCTCGCAGTCGCCGCCGCTCGAGTGCTCGCAGACGTCGCCCGGCGTCGCGCTCGCGCGGAAGTCGGTTTCGCGTCCGTCGAGCCAGCGCACGAGGTCGCGCGTCGCGGTGCCGAAGCCGCTGAGGATGTCGGCGCCGCGTCGGGGCGGGCCGCAGGTGCCCGCGTAGTTGATGCACTCCTCGCCGCCGACCGAACGCTCACGTACCTCGACGTTGGTGGCCGGGCCCGTCGCGACCGAGCAAGCCACGGTGCCTTCGTTGTCGGTCGGGTTGTCGTAGGTGCCGATGAGCCCCGCGCATTCGAACCACTTCGCGAGCTGGCACGAGCGCTCGACGCCTTGGTCTTGGTGGTAGCGCGCGAGCGAGAAGTCGATCTCCGGGTAGGCGCTGATCACCTCCGCGAGCGCGGTGCGCGCGAGGTAGAGCCGCGAGTCGTCTGCGCGGCCGTTGCCGTCGGTGTCCAGACCCGGGCGCTCGAGGCTGCCGTCGCCGAAGGTCGGGTAGCCGCGAAGGTCGAGCAACATCGACGAGCTCGTGTCGAGCACCACCGCCACGCGCGGGCGCGCACCGTCGGCAGCGCCGAAACACGAAGGCGCGGTCGTGGTCGGCGTGCACGCGACCGGCTCTCCCATGTCGCACGCGGGCTGGCTCACCTCGCACGCGCCGAGGCCGCAGCTCACGCCGCCGAGGTCTTCGTCGATCATGCCGTCGAAGTCGTTGTCGTATCCGTCGCAGAGCTCGCCGACGTACGCGCCGTCGATGAGGAGCTCGCCCGCACCGCCGCCCGCTTCGCCGCGGCAGATCGGGCAGACGCCGCCGTCGGCGCCCGCGACGTCGAAGGTCGCACCGGACGCGAGGTCCGCGCTGCGCGAGAGCACGTTGATGATGCCACCCCCGCCGCCACCACCGCAGTCGTCGCAGGTGCCCGAGGTCTGTGCGCCGGTGGGGCAGTCGGCCGAGTCGGGTTGGCCCGCGGCGCCCGCGAGCGTGTCGCCGCCGAGCCCGCCAGCGGCCGTGACCACCGCGGTGCCACCCACGGTGACCTGATCGCCGATCAGCAGAATCGATCCGCCGGCGCCGCCGCCTCCGCTGTCGTTGCCGGTGCCGCAGCCGCGACGCCCGGCCGCGGTGATGGTCCCGTCGATCTGCAGCGTGCCGCCCGACGCGTCCGTCAGCGCGACGAGCACGACGCGTCCGCCGCCCGCGCCACCGACCGCGGGCTGCGAGCTGAAGCCGTCGTTGTCGCGGCAGCCTTTGTCGCCACCCGACGCGCCGAACTCGACGTCGTAGATGCTGTGTCGAAAGGCCTCTCCCGCGACGCTCGGCTCTCCGTCGTAGACGGCGCACGACGCGCCACGGCACGCGGTGCGATCGGAGCACGCGGTGCCTCCGGCGTTGAGCGTGTTGCCGCAGTCGGTCTCGAACTCCTGCGGGAACTGGCAGCTCGTGGCCGAGCCGCAGATGAAGCAGTCGATGGTGCCGCGACCGCCGCGACCGAAGTGCGCGCCGCCGCCGCCGGAGTCGTACACCGAGCAGCCGCCCGCGCCTCCCGCGGTGGCGCTCGGACCACGGCCGTCGCCGCAGCGAACGGTCGTGTAGCCCGCGCCCCGCGCGTCGATGCGGCTCGTGGCGTCGACGACGATGTCCGGCGCGACGAGCACCAGGTTGCCGGTCGACGCGCGGTCGGTGCCGTCGAACGGGGTCACGCGAAGGACGCCCCCGTTGATCACGCGCACGCGGTCGTAGCGGTGTGTGCCGCCCATCGTGACCGTCGTGCCGTCGACGATCAGGTCTTGCGCGCTCGCCGAAACGAGGGGGGTCGCGAGGACCGCGAGGAGGCACCAGAGGGCTCGACTCATGTTCACCTCAGGCGTTCGTTTTTAGCACCATCAGAACCCCGCGAACAGGGACGACCGCGCCTGGACACCGAAACGTCTCCGCGATGAGCGCTTGCGAGCGGCCGACGAGGCTCGGATGCTCGGCGCATGAGGGTCGTGGTCACCGGAGCCAGCCGCGGGATTGGCGCCGCCGTCGCCGAGGCGTTGCGGGCGCGAGGCGACGAAGTGTTCGGCGTCTCGCGCCGCGGCGGTCCGAACGTGCTCGCCGCGGACGTCGCCACCCCCGAAGGTCGTGCCGCCATCGTGGCCGCGGCTGGTCCGCTCGACGCGCTGGTGCAAGCGGCGGGGTTGGTCCGCTACGAGGCCGTGGGTGCGATCGAAGCGGCGTCGATCGACGCGCAGGTGGGCACGAACTTCGTCGGTCCGATGCTGCTCGCCCAAGCGCTCGCGCCGACGCTACGCGCACGCCGTGGCGCCGTCGTGAACGTGGCCAGCACCCTCGCCGCTCGCCCCGCGCCGCTGACCGCGGTCTACGCAGCGACGAAGGCGGCGATGATCGCATGGACACGGGTCTTCGCGGCCGAGCTCGCACCGGAAGTTCGCGTGAACGCGGTCGCGCCCGGCGTCGTCGACACCGAGATGGTCCGACAGGTGCGACACGAGCCAGGCGCGCCTGTCCCCACGAACGCAGCGGAAGCGATCGAAGCGCAGCTCGACTTCTTGCGTGGTCTTCACCCGCTCGGACGGCTGGGGAGCCCCGAGGACGTCGCAGCCGCCGTGCTCTACCTGCTCGACGCGCCGTGGGTCACGGGCAGCGTGCTGACGGTGGACGGCGGCCTGACCGCGCTCTGACCCTCGCGCGATTTCGATGCGCACGGCTGGACGTGGTGCCTCCATCCCTCTCAACCGGGAGGCCTCCTCCGCAAGACGACTCGCGCGAGGAGACCCACCCACGTTCGCGCGTTGGGGGCGACCGTTTCGCGAAATCCTGCGGCTGCACGGACCGACGCCCGTTCCGCCAGGCACGATTCCGGTTCAATCGTCGATCCGACGTCGTGCGGGGCGACCGCGCTCAGCCGGCTTCGAAGCTCGCGACCAAATCGTCGAACGCGGCCTTCGCGCCGTCGACGGTGCTCGCGGGTCCGACGAGCTTGAAGAAGATCGGACCGCTCGGACCGCTCACGATCGCACCGAGGAGGCGCTGGTTCGACTGCGGCGTCGAGGGGCCGCCCATCATCCCGGACGCGAAGGTGCCCGTGACGTCGATGGTCGTCACGTCGAGGCCCGCGACGTTGCGCGTCTGCACGTCCGAGGGCGCCGGCCCGCCGCCTTCGGCTTGGAATTGGCCGACCCAGCGCGCGACGTTGTCCTGCACGGAGCCGCCCATGCCCGGGAAGTGGAAGACCGTGAGCACGGCTTCGCCCGCGTCGCCCGCGACGAAATACTCGGCGTTGCGCATCGCGCTCGAGGGCTGGCGCCAGGTCAGCGGCTCGTGGGTCCGCCAACGAACCCCCGCCAACGCCGGCGCCGCCGGATCGACGGCCGGCGGGCCCGCCGGGCGGCCCATGTCGACCCCCGCGTGCGGATCGCCTGCCGCGTGAGGGTTGCCTTCCGCGTGTGGGTTGGCCGGAGCCTCGGCCGCCGTGCTCGGCTCGGGCGAAGGCTCGGGGGGCGCTTCGGAGGGCTCGGGGCCGCGGTTGCACGCCAAGGAGAGCAGCACGAGGAAGAGCGTCGGTCGCATCGTGTCCGGTTCTACGGACCCTCGGCGCGAATCACAAGCCGAGGCGCGCTCAGGGCCGGTCGATCCACTTCTTGATGTCGGGCAGCTCGTGCACTTCAAGCCGATCGAGGAGCTTTCGCGGGTCGGCATCGACGAGCAGCAGGTCGCGATGCACCGGGCGCACGAAGCCTTGGTCGGCGGCGTGCGTGATGAAGGTCGCGAGCGCGTCGAAGTACCCGTTCACGTTGAGGAGACCGGCCGGCTTGCTGTGGTAGCCGAGCTGGTTCCACGTGGTGACTTCGAAGATCTCGTCGAGGGTGCCGAAGCCGCCGGGCAGCGCGACGAAGGCGTCGGACATCGACGCCATCACGGTCTTGCGGGCGTGCATGCTGTCGACGACGAGCAGCTCCGAGAGGCCCTGATGCGCCACCTCGAGGTCCCGCAGCTTGTGCGGAATGACGCCGATGGCTTCGCCGCCCGCCGAGATCACGGCGTCGGCCACTTGGCCCATCAAACCCACGCGCCCGCCGCCGAAGACGAGGCCGTAGCCGCGCTCGACCAGGAGCGAGCCGAACGCGCGCGCGGCGTCGACGTAGATCGGATCGATGTCGCTGCTCGAGGCGCAGTACACGGCGACGCGGCGAAAGCGTTTCATGCGGGCGACATAGCACGAGGCGGGTGGCGCATCGGAATCGAGCGTGGGGTCCGTGCTTCCACGCGCTCGTCCGCTCCGCCGTTCAGGATTCGCGTCCACCCGAGGAGAGCCCGAGCGACGGCGACGGACGGTCCCGGGATCGGCAGGCGAGGCCGCCCCTCACTCGAAGAAACGGTCGAACGCGCCGGCCAACGCCTCGGGAGACTCGACCGGTACCGAGCACGCGTCCGCGTTGCAGAGGTAGGCCGCGGGCGCGCCGGGGTACGGGTAGCGACTCTCGCCCGGGCGTCCGAGCTCCACGAGTCGCGCGCCGCGAATGCTCAGCGCCGCGCGGTGCAAGGCCTCGGTGCGTGGATCGCCCGCGGGGCCGACCACGCTGACGATCGCGTAGGGCGCGGCGCGCTCGGCGAGGGCCAACGCGAGCTCGCCGACCTGGCGTCCGCGTGCGCGAATCGAAGCTTCGTCGAAGGCCATGGCCGCGTCCGCCGCGCCCGCCCAACGCTCGTCGTCGCTCGTCCGCGCGAGGCGCAGCAATGCACGCGCTGCGACCGCGTTCTCGACGAGGGGCCTTCGTCGGCGCGCGAGATCACCGACCGCACGAGGGTCGACCGTATGCGCCGCAAAGCCGCCGGCTTCGTGGGTCAGCTCCTCGATCAAGAACGCCGCCGTGCGCGCCGCGTACGCATGCCATCGTGGCTCGCCGGTCGCCTCTGCGATGGCGAGCTCGGCGCGCAGCATCCACGCGACGTCCGCGAGGTGCACGAGCCCGTCGTCGCCCGCCATCGTGTCGGCCGGACCGTGACGAAACCCGCCCCCGTCGAGACGATGCGTGGACTCGAGGCGCGTCGCGGCGGTCTCGGCCAGCGCGAGCGCGTCGCCCGGATCCACACCACACGCGAGGCGCGCGACGTGAAGCCTCACCAGCGCCTCGATCACCCGGCCGTTGCGATCCGCGTACGGCGCACGGTCGATGCGTGGTGTCCCATGCGCAGCGCGCTCGTCGGCGTCCCACGCGAAGTACTCGGTGCCGTGCACCTCCGCGTCGAGGTCGGCGTCTTGGCTCGACGCGAAGGTGCCGTCGTCGTTTCGAAAGGGGCCCGCGAGGAACGCTTCCACGCGAGAGGCCTCCGCGAGAAAACGCGGATCGCGTGTCCGCCACGCGTGCGCGGCGAAGGCATGCAGCACGTCCGCCTGCACGATCGCGATGCGCTCGAAGTGCGGATGCCGCCAATCGCCACGCAGCGAGTATTGGTACGCGCCTCCGTCGACGGGATCGAGCAACGCCGCGTGGCCTTCGAGCGTACGCACGACGAACGCGGCGTCGAGCCCTTCGAGCTCTCCGCGCAACGCGACCAGCAGAGGCGCCGCGTAGGGATATTTCTGCGGTGTGCCGAAGCCACCCACGGCGACGTCGGCGAGGTCGAGCAGCTGCGCCCGGGTGGTCGCCAGCGACTCCGCTTGTCCGAGCGGAGGCCCGGCCGCCGGCGTCTCGCGTGGCGCGCGTCCGGCGCGCACGTCTCGCAGCACGTCGAGGAAGGCCTCCGGTGCGCGATAGCCACGAAGCGCGATCACGAGCCGTGCATCCGGCGTGAAGAGCGCGGTCGCGGGCCAGGCGTAGTCGCGAAAACGCTCCGCGAGATCCGGACGCGCGTCGCCATCCACGCGCACCGCCACGAAGCCGCTCGCGAGCTCCGCGCGAACCCGCGGGTCACCGAAGGTCCGCTCGTTCATCACGTGGCACCAATGGCACCACGTCGCCTGCACGCTCACGAGCAGATGTTTGCCGTCGCGCGCGGCCTCCGCGAAGGTCTCCTCGCTCCAGGGACGCCAATCCACCTCGGGCGCACGGGGTGCGGGCGCCTGCGAGGGCGGTCGTGCGCAAGAGGCGATCACGACGGCAGAGCACACGAGTCCACGAAGCATCGGACCACCCTACGCGCCGCGCGGCAAAACGGTTCGCAACAATCCGCGAAGCAGGCGCGCAGACGGGGCTCTTGCGTGCGAGGCGCATTCGTTCTCTCTTTCGGGCTCCGTGTCGCGTTGGCTCCCATTCGTCGTTCTGTTCTGGCTCGCCGCGCCTTCGTCCGCGCAGCCCGCGGCCGACGCACGGACGCCCGTCGAATCGGAACGCGAGTCGCAGGCCGAGTCGCGGACCGACTCCGACGCGACACGCGCCCGAGCGCTCTTCGAACGCGGCCTCGCGCTGGCCCAAGAGGGACGCGACGCCGAAGCGGCCGAAGCCTTCGAGGCGTCGTACGCCGGGGTTCCGCGCGCGAGCACCGCGCTCAACTGGGCCATCGTGCTGCATCGCCTCGGCCGCGGCCGCGACGCGCTCCGTGCGCTCGACGCCTTCGAGGCCGAGCGCGCGCACGCGACCGAGACGGACGTCGCGGACGCCGAAGCTCTCCGGCAGCGGCTTCGTGCGTTGCTCGCCACGCTGACCCTTCGTGTCGAGCCGGCGGATGCCCGCGTGGAGATCGACGGTCGCCCCGAGCCCGGCGTGGGCGCCGAGCGCCTCGTGCCGCTCGATCCGGGACCTCACGTGGTGCGTGTCGAAGCACCCGGCCATCTGCCGCGTCGCGCGACGTGGACGGTCGCGGCCGGCGAAGCGCTCGCGCAATCGATCACGCTCCACCCCGTCGCGCCCGAATCGGTCGCGGCCACCGAACGCCCGGTCGAGTCTCTCGATCCACGTCGCCCGCTGCGCCGAGGCCTCGCCATCGCCGGCGTGCTGGTCGTGGTCGCCGCGATCGTGGGTGTCGTCTTCGCCGCGACGCGCCCGGCGAGCCCCAACGGGGGCGACACCGACGTGGTGCTACGCCCGTTCGAGTGAACCCACGCCCCGTCGGCCGACGGTCGACCGATGCCGCTCACTCCACGTCGCCGAAGATCGGCAAGCCCAGCATGCGTGACGCGGACGAGGCTCCCGTGCCGCCCCAACATCGCAACGTTCCGTCGGCCACACGTCCACAGGCGCTGTCGGCCCCGGTCGCGAGCGCTTCGAAGTCGACGCCGTGCGCGGCGGGCACCGGCGCGAGCACGTCGGTCGTCGCCCCGAGGCCGAGACGGTCCGCGCTCCCTTCGCCCCAAGCGACCCATCCACCGACCGCGCGCCGCGCGAAACAACCGCGGTCACACACCAAGTCGGTCGCGTCCGAGAGCCCGCTCACCGCGACGGGCGTCGTGTGGTCCATCCCGTCGCCCGCGCCGAGCTCTCCCGCGGAGCCTTCTCCGAAACACACGACCTCCCCCGTCGCGCGCCGCACACACGTCGAGTGGTATCCGACGCCGAGCTGCACCACGTCGGTGAGGCCCGCCACTTCGGTCGGAGCATCCAGGTCGGTCGTCGCGCCCTGCCCGAGGCGACCGCTCCCGCCACGTCCCCAACACCACACGCGCCCACCGGCGCGGCCACAGACGTGCGATTGGCCCGCGCCGAGCTCGTCGAACGAGGGGCCCCCGACCGCGTGAGGCGTCGTGCAATCGACGCCGCCGCACACGCTCGCGCTCGCATCGCCCCAGCACCACGCTGCGCCGGAAGTGTCGAGCGCGCAGGTGAAACGCTCCCCGACTGCAATCGTCGTGACGGCGCCCATCGCGCTCGCATCGACCGCCGTGGGCACCCGCGCGGAGCTCGTTCCCGCGACGTCGCCCGCGCGTCCTTGGCTCCAACACCAGACCTCACCCGCCACGTTTCGTGCGCACGTGCGTTGGCGATGCGTGTCGACCTCCACCGCGGAGAGCCCGAGGGGCTCCGGCTCGTAGCGCAGCAGCAGATCGCCCACCCCGAGCGCGCCCGAAGAGCTCGAGCCCCAACAAAACAACGCGCCGCTCTCGATCGCGCAGGCGTGGGTCATACCGACCGCGAATCCGTCGACCGCCCGCAATCGCGCGACCGGCTCGGCGGCGCTTCCGTCACGCCGCAGGCCGTCGCCGAGCGGTTCGTTCGAACGCCCGAAACACCGAATGCCTCCGCCCACGCGCTCGACGCAGCAATGCGCACGACCACACGACACCGCCTCCGCGTCGGTCACGAACGAGACCTCCGCTTCGTTCACGCTCGTGGTGCCCACGTTGGTGCCGAGATAGCCGTCGGTCTCGCGGCCCCAACAC
Organism: Sandaracinus sp.; assembly: GCA_020633125.1. Classification (GTDB taxonomy): domain Bacteria; phylum Myxococcota_A; class Polyangia; order Polyangiales; family Houyiibacteriaceae; genus JACKEH01. Next base: position 21,688 of record JACKEH010000018.1, read on the forward strand.
CGCAAGGTGCCGTCGTCGCGCAGGCCGCAGCTGTGAAAGTAGGCCGGCGCCACGTCGCGCGCGACGGACATCGGAAGCAGTGGCGAGGGCGTATCCATCGCCGTGCCACGCGCGCCGCCCGCGAAGTCGCCCCAACACTGCCAAGTGCCCGCCACCTCCGCGCATCCGACGACCGGATACGGCAACGAGGGGGCAGGCTCGCCGCCGAGCGAGAGCTTCGACGCGTCGCGGAGCACCAACACCGGCAGCTCGGCGTTCACGTTCGCCCCGCCGACGCCGCTGTAGCCCCAGCACCAGACGTCCCCTTCGAAGCGCCGCGCACACGTCGTGTAGCCCGCCGCTTCGAGCTCGACGACTCCGTCCAGGCTCGGCAGCCGCGTCGGCGTGCGGTGGAGCTCCCGATCGCCAGTCCCGAGCTCGCCGAACTCGTTGACGCCCCAACACCACACCGTCCCGTCGCGGCGAAGCGCGCACGAATGCACCCAGCCGGTCGCCACCTGCACGACGTCGGTGATCGCCGGCTGAACCGGCGCGTCCGGCACCGTGGTGGTGCCGTCCCCGAGCTGCCCGAACGCGTTCGCGCCGACGCAGCGCACCGTGCCGTCGATCAGAAGCGCGCACGCGTGGTGCCCGGTCATCGCGACCTGCCGCACCGTCTCACTCGCCATCGTCACCGGCGCGGGCGCGGGCGTCTCGAGCACGCCTTGCATCGTGCCCCAACACGCGAACGACGCGCCCCCTCGGCAAGCCGCCGTGACGCCGACCGCGACCCCACGCCGCTCGTGGCACCCGGCCTCGCATACGCCGCTCGCACATTGGACGTCGGTGCCTTCGTCCACGTCACCGTCGCAATCGTCGTCTCCGCCGTCACACCGCTCGCGCCGGCTCGGGTTCGCGAAGGCATTCGTGTCGTCGCAGTCGTCGGCCTCGAACCCACCCACGCACGTCGCGCCCAACGGAGCGTGTCCGTCGTCGTCGCGATCCTCGCGCTCCTCGACGCCGCCCGGCGAAGGCGCCGAGCAATCGTCGTCGAGCCGGTTGCAGCGTTCTTCGGCCCCCGGAAAGGCCGCCGCGTCGTCGGGTCGGCAATCGCCCGCCACCGGCGCGTAGCCTTCGGGCGCGTCGCACGAGGCTACCGCGAGCGTGTCGCCCTCGACGCCGAAGCCGTCGCCGTCCACGTCGCGGTAGAAGACGTTGCCTTCGATCTCGTCGACGCGCTCGTCGCAATCGTCGTCGACCTCGTTGCACGCTTCGGCGGCCCCGGGATGCCGGCTCGCGGTGGTGTCGTCGCAATCGTCGTTCGTGTCGGCGTAGCCGTCCGGCTCCACGCACCGCGCGACGGGCTCGGCCGAAGCGTCGCCGTGTCCGTCTCCGTCGGCGTCGATCCAGAACGAGGTGGTCTCGAACCCTTCGTCCACGAAGCCGTCGCAGTCGTCGTCGCTTCCGTCGCAACGTTCTTCGGCGCCGGGTCGTGCGTCGGCGCGCGTGTCGTCGCAATCGGGGCCACGCGCGACGCCGTCCTGCACCACGACACCCTCGCAGCTCGAGTCGGCGCCCGCGTTCGAACAAGCGGCGCTCGTGGCACCGTCCATGTCGGCGTCACGCACGCCGACCGTGCACGGGTCGCAATCCTGATCGACCGCGTCGCAGAGCTCGACGTTGCCGGGAAATCGACGTGCATCGTCGTCGTCGCAGTCGTCGCCGCCGCACGCCCCGCTTCGCGCGCCGTCGCCGTCCACGTCGCAGTTCACGACCGGCCCGCCCCCTTCGCAGACCCCCGCGCGTTCGGCCCAGGATTCCACGGGCACCGACACCGGCTCGCAGAGGCCGTCGTCTCCGCAGGTGCCCTCGCAGCGCGCGCCCTCACACACGCTCGAAAGCCGAAGCGTCACGGGAAGCGTCACGCCCGCCACGAACCCCGTCTCCACCACGCGTTCCACCAAGCGCGTGCCCGTCGGCCCGAAGAGCCGCGCGACCAGCCTCACGCGGCGGCCTTCTTCCCCTTCGATGCCGAAGCTCAGCCCACCGTCGGCGAGCTCCGAGCCTTCCCACGCGCGCGTGACCTCGAGAGCCGACGGGTCGTCCGCGTCCACGGCGGCGACGCGAATCGAACCGATCTCTCCGGGCGAGTAGTCGGTGCAAAGCGAGACCAAGAGCTGCGTCGGCTCGGCCGCGCATCCCATCGTCAGCGTCGCGACGAGCCACACCATGCACCGGCGAGCCCTCGTCCCCTCGTCTCCCATGCCTCGTTGCTACCCCAACCGGCGCCGGGGGCCAACTCGGGTCGTTCACGCGACGACGCCCACGTCTCCGTGGGCGTCTTCTTCACTCCGCGGCGGCCGCCGCGTCTTCGGGTGCCGGCGCGTCCGGGTCGTAACCGAGGTTCGGCGCGAGCCAACGCTCGGCCTCCTTCAGCGTCATGCCCTTGCGGCGCGCGTAGTCGACGACCTGATCGCGCGCGAGCTGCCCCACCGCGAAGTAGCGGCTCTCCGGGTGACCGAAGTAGAGGCCGCTGACGCTCGCGGTCGGATACATCGCGCAATGCTCGGTGAGCTCGATGCCCACCTTCTCCGCGTCGAGCAACGCGAAGAGCGTGCGCTTCTCGGTGTGATCGGGGCACGCGGGGTAGCCGAACGCGGGGCGAATGCCGCGGTAACGCTCACGAACGAGGTCTTCGTGGCTGAGCGCTTCGTCGTGGCCGTAGCCCCAGACCTTTCGCGCGTGCGCGTGCAGGTACTCCGCGAAGGCCTCGGCGAGACGGTCCGCGAGCGCCTTCACGAGGATCGCGTGGTAGTCGTCGTGCGCGCCTTCGAACTTCTTCGCGAGCTCTTCGGCGCCGATGCCCGACGTGACCGCGAAGGCCCCGACGTAATCCGCGTGGCCCTTCGGCGCGACGAAATCCGCGAGCGAGTAGTAGGGCTGCTCACCCGGCTTGACGGCCTGCTGCCGCAGCATCGGGAAACGCGCGAGCTCCTTCGTCCGCGATTCGTCCTCGAAGAGCACGACGTCGTCGCCCTCGCGGTTCGCGGGCCAGAAGCCGAAGACGCCCTGCGGCGTCAGCAACGACTCCTTCTCGATGCGGTCGAGCAGCGCCGTCCCTTCGGCGTAGAGCTCACGCGCAGCCTGACCGATCTCGGGGTGCTCGAGGATCTGCGGGAAGCGCCCCTTCAGCTCCCACGCGCTGAAGAACATCGTCCAGTCGATGTACTCACGAAGCTCCGCGATCGAGGGCTTCACGACCTGACGACCGAGCTGCGACGGCACCGCGATCTCGGCGCGCTCCCACTCCGTCGGCGCGCCGTTCTCCCGCGCCAAATCGATCGGCAGCATCGGGCGATCCTGCTTGACCGCGAAGAGCCGCCGCATCTTCTCCTGCTCTTCGACGTTCTTGGCGACGTAGGCGTCGCGCTGCTTCTCGTCGAAGAGACCCGAGAGCACGTTCACGACGCGGGAAGCGTCGAGCACGTGCATCACCGGCCCGTGGTACGCGGGTGCGATCTTGACCGCCGTGTGCTGGCGCGAGGTCGTCGCACCGCCGATGAGCAGCGGCAGCTCGAAGCCCTGGCGCTCCATCTCCTTGGCGACGTGCACCATCTCGTCGAGCGAGGGCGTGATCAGGCCCGACAGACCGATGGCCTGCACCTTCTCTTCGCGCGCCCGGCGGAGAATCTCTTCGGCCGCGACCATCACACCGAGGTCGACCACGCGGTAGCCGTTGCAGCCGAGCACCACGCCGACGATGTTCTTGCCGATGTCGTGCACGTCGCCCTTCACCGTCGCCATCAGCACGGTACCGGAGCCGGTCGACGTCTCCGTCGTCGTTCCCGCCGCGAGCGCCGCTTCTTTCTCGGCGTCCATGAAGGGCTCGAGGTACGCGACCGCCTTCTTCATCACACGCGCCGACTTCACGACCTGCGGCAGGAACATCTTGCCCGCGCCGAAGAGGTCGCCGACGACCTGCATGCCGGCCATGAGCGGCCCTTCGATCACGTCGAGCGGACGGCCGTACTTCGCGCGCGCCTCTTCGGTGTCGGCGTCGACGAAATCGACGATGCCCTTCACGAGCGCGTGCTCGAGGCGCTTCTCGACGCTGGCTTCACGCCACGCGAGGTCCTCTTCCTTCTTCTTGCCTGCGCCACGCACGGTCTCCGCGAACGAGACCAGCCGCTCCGTCGCGTCGACCCGTCGCTGAAAGAGCACGTCCTCGACGCGCTCGAGCAGATCCTTCGGGACCTCCTCGTAAACCTCGAGCTGCCCCGCGTTGACGATGCCCATGTCGAGCCCCGCCGCGATGGCTTGGTAAAGGAAAGCCGCGTGCATCGCCTCGCGCACCAGGTCGTTGCCCCGGAACGAGAAGCTGAGGTTCGAGATGCCACCCGAGATCTTCACGCCCGGGCAGGTCGCCTTGATCTCTCGCGTGGCTTCGATGAACGCGACGCCGTAGCCGTCGTGCTCGGCGATGCCCGTCGCGACCGCGAAGACGTTCGGGTCGAAGACGATGTCGGTGCCGTCCCAGCCCTCCTCTTCGACGAGAATTCGGTAGGCGCGCTGACAGATCGCGACCTTTCGCTCGATGGTGTCGGCCTGGCCGTCTTCGTCGAAGGCCATGACCACCGCCGCCGCGCCGTAGCGGCGCACGATGCGCGCCTTCTTGCGGAAGTCCTCCTCGCCCTCCTTGAGCGAGATGGAGTTCACGATGGCCTTGCCCTGCACGTGCTTGAGGCCGGTCTCGAGCACGCTCCACTTGGAGCTGTCGATCATGATCGGCACCCGCGCGATCTCGGGCTCCGAGGCGAGCAAGTTCAGGAACTGGCCCATGCACTTCTCGGAGTCGAGAAGGCCCTCGTCCATGTTCACGTCGACGATGTTCGCGCCGCCACGCACCTGGTCGAGCGCGACCTCGACCGCCTCGCCGAGCTTGCCTTCCTTGACCAGGCGCATGAAGCGCTTGGACCCCGTGACGTTCGTGCGCTCGCCGACCATCTGAAAGCCGGAGTCGGGGGTGATCACCAGCGGCTCGAGGCCGGAGTAGCGCGAGAAGGGGCTGCGCGGCTTCACCTCGCGCGGCGTGATGCCCGCGACCGCCTCGGCCACCGCCTTCACGTGGTCGGGCGTGGTGCCGCAGCAGCCGCCGACGAGGTTCACGAGGCCCGCCTCCGCGAACTCCTTCACCAGCGACGCCATCGTCGCCGCGTCCTGATCGTACTCACCGAACGCGTTCGGAAGACCCGCGTTCGGGTACGCGCTCACGTAGGTGCTCGCGACCTCCGAGAGCTCCTGCAAGAAGGGCCGCATCTCCGCCGCGCCGAGCGCGCAGTTGATGCCGACCGTGAGCGGCTTCGCGTGCTCGATCGAATACCAGAACGCCTCGACGGTCTGGCCGGAGAGCGTGCGTCCGCTGCGGTCCGTGATCGTGACGCTGATCAGGATCGGCAAGCGGATGCCGCGCGCCTCGTAGACCTCTTCGATGGCGACGATGGCCGCCTTCGCGTTGAGCGTGTCGAAGATCGTCTCGACGAGCAGGCAGTCGACGCCGCCGTCGAGCAGCCCGCGCACCTGCTCGGCGTAGGCGTCCTTCGCCTCGTCGAAGGTCAACGCGCGATAGCCCGGGTCTTCGACCTTCGGCGAGAGCGAGAGCGTCTTGTTGAGCGGCCCGATCGCGCCGGCGACGAAACGCGGACGGTCCGGCGTGGCCACCGCCTCGCATGCCTCGCGCGCGACCTTCGCCGCCGCGACGTTCAGCTCGTAGGCGAGGTGCTCGAGGTGGTAGTCGGCCTGCGAGATGGACGTCGCGTTGAACGTGTCGGTCTCGACGAGGTCGGCGCCCGCGCGGAGGTATTGCTCGTGAATCGAGCGAATGACCTCGGGCTTCGTGAGCACGAGCAGGTCGTTGTTGCCCTTGAGGTCGTGCGGGTGGTCGGCGAAACGCTCGCCGCGGTAGTCCGCCTCCTCGAGCTTGAAGCGCTGGACCATCGTGCCCATCGCGCCGTCGAGGACGAGGATGCGCTCACGCAGGAGGGCTTCGATCGGATGCGTCATCGGATACCTCTCACCGTCGGCCCTTCGGCCGCTTGGACGACGGTCCCTCGGACCGTTCGGAAGTCGAAACGCGGCGCCCGGAGGCGCGTTGCGTGGAGTCTTGGGCACGCTCGGAGGTCGCGCCGTCGTTCACCGCCGAAGCGGTCAGAACCTCGTAGTGCGGCGCTTTGCGCTCGCGGCTGGTGACGTCACACGCGGCCACCCGAAGGCCGGCGGCGCGGAGCATGGATCGCAGAGCCTCGGGCGTAAAACCCGCGTGTCGGTGACCGTAAGGCGCCGTCGAGTCCGCGTGGCCGTGTTCGGCCAACGTGACCACCGCGAGCGAGCCTCCCCGGCGAAGCACCCGCGCGGCCTCGGCGAGCGCCACGCTCGGCACCTCCGCGTGCACGAGCACGTGAAAGAGGAGCACCTGGTCGAACGACGCGTCGGCGAAGGGCAGCCGCTCCATCTCGCCGAGCTCGAAACGCGCGTTGCCCAACCCCTTGGTTCGCCGACGGGCCGCGCCGAGCACCTTCTCGCTGCGATCGAGCCCGACGTACGAACGGCTCCGCGGCGCGAGAAGGCGCGCGCTCCAACCGTCCCCACAGCCGACGTCGAGCACGTCACCGAGGGTCAGCAGGCTCGACACCCCGTGCACGAGCGACTCCCAGGTGCGGCCCGGCGACCAATGCCGCTCCATCTCGCCCGCGACGGTGTCCGGCCACGCCGCCTTTTCTTGCGCACGAAGCCGAGCCTCGCGTCGCTCCGCGTCGGTGCGCAGCGTCGCGTCGGAGAGGCTCGCGCGCAGCATTCCCCACAGGGCCTTCGCCGCGCTCGGCATCGACGCGCTCGCCCGGTAGAGCGTGGAGCTTCCGACCCGGCGATCGTGCAGCACCGAAGCCTCGCGAAGCTTGCCGAGGTGCGTCGACACGCGCGATTGCGGCAGGTCCGTGATCGCGACCAAATCCGCGACGCTCAGCTCGTGCTCTTCGAGCAACGCGAGCAGCCGCAGACGCGTGGCGTCCCCGAAGAGGTGGAGCCACGCGGTCGACGCCTCGAGGGAGACCTCGTCGGCGCGGTCGGTACGTTGGTCGATCACGAAAGGGTCATCCGGATATCAGGATGACCGGATACTACTCGCTCGAACCCGGAACGCCACCCCCCGATCGAAGGGGATTCTCACGGCTCATGCGCCTGTCCGGCCTCACCCGTCGCCACTCGGTAGCCCGGGTGCTACAGGTCGGGACGTGAAGCTTCAGAGCAGCCCGCCGCCGCGCCCCCGCCCGCGCCCCTACCCGCCGGCGCTCTACGCGGCCGTGCACACCGGCAACGCCGGCGACGTCGCGTATTACCGTCGTGCGACGACGGGCGCGAAGTCCGTGCTCGAGCTCGGCTGCGGCTACGGCCGCGTGCTCGAAGGCCTCACGCGCGAACGCTCGCTCGAGGTGTACGGCCTCGACGTCGACGGCGGCCTGCTCGAGATGGCGAAAGAACGTGCGCCCCGCGCGACCGTCGTCCCCGGCGACATGCGGGACTTCGATCTCGGCCGACGCTTCGATCGCGTCTTCGTTCCCTACAACGGCGCGTATTGCCTCCTCGACGAGGAGTCGCTGCTCTCGATGCTGCGCTGCGCGCGCACGCACCTGACCGAAGGCGGTCTGCTCGTGCTCGATGCCTACGCGGCGGACGCCTTCCACCACGACGCCGAAGACGAAGACGAGAGCGGCGCCTGGGATGCGCCTGGCTTCGTGAAGTCGGTCGAAGCGCTCGGTACGTCGTGGGACGTGCACGAGCAGTCGCGTTGGGATCGCGGCGCGCAGCGCATCGACGCCGTGTACACGCACGTGCCGGCCGACGGTGGTCGCAGCGTCGTGGCCGCGATCCCGCAACGCTACTTGCTGACGGCCGAGCTGCCCGAGCTCTTCGCCAAGGCGGGCCTCGCGCTCGTCGCGTTGCAGGGCGGCTTCGACCAGAGCGCGTTCGACGAAGAAGAGTCGTCGGTCTTCGTCGCCATCGCGACGCCGGTCGACGCCACGGCCTGAACACCGAAGGGCCGAACGCGCACCTCGAAGCGAGACGCCCGTTCCGGCTTACGGAACCACCTCCGGAAGCAATTACTTCAGGAAGCGGTCCGCCAACCCGAAGCGCTGCATCGTACGAAGCGCCGCGCGGTAGGCCCCCGGCGCGAAGCGTTTGCTGCGCCAGACGAAGCGCGCGTCTTGCTGCGGCAGAAGCAGGAACTCGTCCTTCTCCACGCCCCGGAGCGCGAAGCGCGCGACCCCCTCCGCCGTCGCGCTCGCCCGCCGGAAGAACGCCTCGGCCTGCGCCTTCTGCTTCGGGTCGGAGCCGCGAAAGCTCTCCATCAAGTTCGTCGGAAAGAACGTCGGGCAGAGCACGCTCACCCCGACGCCGAAAGGCGCGAGCTCGGCTTCCAGCGTCTCGGAGAGCGCGATGACGCCCGCCTTGCCGACGTTGTAAGGACCCATCTCCGGCAAGGTCGCGATGCCCGCCGCACTCGCGACGTTGAGCACGTGGCCCGAACGTTGCGCGCGAAACGTCGGCACGAAGGCGTGGCAGCCGTAGATGACGCCCCAGAGGTTCACGCGCAGCGCGAACTCCCAGTCTTCGAGGCTCGCTTCACCGACCGGCCCCGCGACCGCGACGCCCGCGTTGTTCACGAGCAAGTCGATGCGACCGAGGGCTTCGACGCTCGCTTCGGCCAGCGCCGCCACGTCCGCCGCGTCGCCCACGTCGCAGCGACGGACGAAGGCCTCGCCGCCGGCCTTCACGAGCTCGTCCGCGGTCTCGGCGGCGCGTGCGTCGTTCAAATCCGCGATCATCACGCGCCCCCCACGCGCGGCGAGCTGCAGCGCGAACGCACGGCCGAGGCCGCTCGCGCCACCCGTGATCACCGCCGTCGGCTTGGAAGGAAGCTTGCTCATGTCGTCCTCTCCACGGGGCTCTTGGCGGCGCCCGTCATGCGAACCTCGCCGCGCAAATCCGCATGCGTACGACGGGTCGGCTCGAAGGCCATCGCCTCTTCGTCGACGCGTCGCGTCCGCCACCAATACTCGAAGGTGAAGCCGGGCCAGAGCGTCCGGTTCTTCCCGTGCTCGTCGAGGTACCACGACGCGCATCCCGAGGCCCAGACGGTGCGCTCGAGCCGCTTCTGAATCCCCACGTTGAACGCGTGTTGCGCCGAAGGTCGGGGCTCGACCGTGGCCGCGTTCTTCCGATCGCGCGCCGCCCGCAGCCCGAGCACGTGGTGAATCTGGGCCTCGATCATGAAGACCATCGAGTTGTGCCCGAGCCCCGTGTTCGGCCCCATCAAGAGGTAGAGGTTCGGGAAGCCGTTCACCGTGGTTCCGAGGTGCGACTCGATGCCGTCGGCCCACGCTTCCGCGAGCCGCACGCCACGCCGCCCGACCACCTCGACCGGCGTGAGGAAATCCGCCACCGCGAAGCCGGTCGCGTACGCGATCACGTCGACCTCACGAAGCTCGCCGCTCCGCGTGCGAATACCCCACGGCTCGATGCGCGCGATGCCGTCCGTGACGACGTCGACGTGCGGCCGCGCGAGCGCGCGGTAGTAGTCGTTCGAGAGCAAGATGCGTTTGCAGCCCGCCTTGAAGGTCGGCGTGACCTTCGCGCGAAGCGACGTGTCGCGAATCTGCCGCTGGATGTGCCGCCGCCCGAGCGTCTCCGCGACCGCCATCACGCGCGGCTCGAGCGTCATGCCCACCGCCGCGAGCTCCGCCGAGGCGTAGATGCGCGCGCGATGCGCCTGGCGTCGCCACCGCGAGCGTTCGAAGCGGCGCTTCTCGGCCTCGGTGTACGCGCGATCCGGCTTCGGCAGCACCCACGGCGCGGTGCGCTGGAAGACGTCGAGATGCGCGACCTCTTTGGCGACCTCGGGCACGATCTGGATCGCGCTCGCACCGGTGCCGACCACCGCCACGCGTTTGCCCGCGAGCGAGACCGCGTGATCCCACGCCGCGCTGTGAAACGAAGGGCCCTCGAAGGTCTCCATGCCTTCGAACGAAGGCAACGCGGGACGGCTCAGCGCGCCCACGCCGAACACGAGATCGCGCGCCTCGACCTCGCCTCGAGGCGTGCTCAGGCGCCACACGCCGCGCGTCTCGTCGAAGACTGCGCGCGTCACCGGGCACTCGAAGCGCAAGTGCGAGTCGAGCTTCCACTCCTGCGCACACCGCTCGAGGTATTCGCGAATCTCGTGGTGGGGCGAGTACGCCCGCGACCAACGCGGGTTCGGCGCGAACGAAAAGCTGTAGAGGTGCGAGGGCACGTCGCACGCGCAGCCCGGGTAGTGGTTCTCGCGCCAGGTGCCGCCGACGCTCGACGCCTTCTCGAAGATCACGAAGTCGCGATCCCCCGCGTCCGCGAGGCGCATCGCCATGCCGAGCCCCGAAAAACCGGTGCCGACGATGGCGGTCCCGAAACGTTCGATCGTCATCGCACCGCCTCCGCGTCGAAGCCCGCGCGCCAGGTGTCGAAGGCCGCCTGCGCGTCGACGTCGTTCGGATGAAAGCCCGGCCGAAACCACGAGAGCCAATGCCACCACATCGCGCGCATCGCGCCGGGTTTTCCGAAGAGCCAGAAGAGCAGCTGTGCGTGCTCTCGCGGCGAGAGCACGATCCCGTCGGCCTTCAGGATGCGCACGTGGTGCTCCACGACCTTCGACCAGAAGATCACGGTCGCCATCAGCATCACGATCGAACGCTCCGCGTAGAAGCCGCCCGCCGCCTCGTAGACGTCGAAGGCCACCGCCTTGTGCTCGTTCTCTTCGGCCGCGTGCCAGCGCCAGAGCTCGGCCATGCTCGGATGGGCGCCTTCGAGCAGCTCGGGCCGGGTGAGGATCAGGTAGCCCATCACGCCCGTGAAGTGCTCGAGCGCCGCGGTCGCCGCCAGCTGCCAACGTTTGGGCAGACGCTTCTGCACGCGATCGAGCAGGCGCGCGACGCTCGCCTCCATCGCTTCGATCGGAAGACCTTGCTCGGCGAGCATCGCGTTGTAGCCGTCGTGCTCGCGGCCGTGAATGCCCTCTTGGGCGCAGAAGTCGCGAATCGCGCGCCGCATCGCGGGGTCGTCCTCCACCACGTGCCGATGCGCGTTCAGGCTCGCCATGAAGAAGCGCTCCCCGACCGGGAAGAAGACGCTGAGGTTGTCGAAGAAGCGGGTCACGTTCAGCCCCGCGGGATGCCAAGCGCGCGGTACGTGGGCCCCGAGCGAGAAGCGCGGGTTGCGGACCTCGATCGCGACGGGCGTGCGGGCCGCGTGGGTGCTCGATGCGCTCATGAATCACCTCCCGTCGGGCCCACGGCGAGTCGCCACGTGAAGCCCCGACCTTCGACACGATGCGAGTGAAGACCTTTCCCGCGGAGGTCCGGGCGTGCCAAGCTTTTGTCAATTCGGGCCAACCCGCTGCTTTTCTCGCGCCAATCCGTAGTCCCCCCGGTAGCCCTGCCATGAGCCTCACCGAGCACAGCGTCCCCGCGATTCACGGCCTTCACTTGGCCGAGATCGTCGAGCGATGGGGCGTCGAGCCCGACGCGTTGCTTCGCAGCGTGGGCCTTCGTCGCGAGGCGATGCTCGAGCCCGGCGCGCGACTGCGTCTTCCCGAGCTGATCGGGCTGGTCGAACGTTCGCGTGCGCTCACCGGCGAGCCCGGCCTCGGCTTTCACGTCGGCCTTCACATGCGCATCGCCTCGCACGGCTACCTCGGCCTCGCCGCGATGACCGCGACCACGGTGCGCGAAGCGCTCGACGTCGCGATTCGTTTCGCGCCGACCCGCACCACCGCGATCTCGCTTCGGCTCGACGTCGACGAGCGCCACGTCGCGCTCGTGCTGGTCGAGAACACCGACCTCGGCTCGGCCCGTGACGCCTTCGTCTTCGCGTTGCTCACGGGCATCTGGAAGATCGGCGACGCGCTCACGGGAATCGCCTTGGCCGAGCACGGCGACGCGAGCCTGCGACCGAGCGCCGACGTCGCGTTCGCGGAGCCGCCCTACTTCGCGCGCTTCGCGTCGGTCGCGCCGCACGTGCGCTTCGACCAAAGCGAGCACCGCTTGGTCTTCCCGCGCTCGCTCCTCGATCTGCGCCTCGTGACCGGCGACCCGGTCGCGTCGCGACTGACGCTCGAACAATGCGAGCGTGAGCTCGAGGCGCTCGGCCTCGGCCCTCGCCTCTCGCATCGCGTGCGCGGGCTGCTCGGCCACGCGAGCCCGCCCCCTTCCCTCGAAGAGCTCGCCAAGTCCCTGCACGTCTCGCCGCGCACGCTCAAGCGCCACCTCGCGAGCGAAGGCACGACCTACCGCGCGCTCCTCGACGAAGCGCTTCGTGCACGCGCCGAAGATCTCCTCCGCCGCCCGAGCCTCACCCTCGACGACATCGCCGAACGCCTCGGCTACTCCGACGTCGCGAACTTCAACCGCGCGTTCAAACGCTGGACGGGCCGCACGCCCGGCGCCTTCCGTCGCGACGAGAGCGCGAGCTGAGTGGAGGCGCCGTTTCGCCGCAGGTACGGACCGAACCTCACACGCAACGACGCGTGGCTTCGAAACCTCCTGCTCGCGCGGTAACGTCCCGCCGGGCGAAGCGTCCCCCGCCTCGAGGAGAATCCATGCCTTTCGTGAACGTTCGAATCGCCGGCCCCGCCACGCCGGAGCAGAAGGCCGAAGTGATGCAAGGCATCACCGAAGTGCTGCAGCGTGTGCTCGGCAAGAACCCCGGGACCACCAACATCGTGATCGAGGAGGTCCCGATCGAGAACTGGGGCGTCGGCGGCATGCCGCTCGAGCAGTGGCGAAAGCTCAAAGACGGCTGACGCCCCCTGAGAAAGCCAGAGGCGCGGTGAACGACTCACGGCGCCTTCGACTTTTGGTCCGCGCTCGTTCTCCGAGCGTGTGGGAGCTGGCGCGCTTGAGGCGGGGGCGGGGCGTGGGCGGAGCGTCGGGAGGTCCAGCAGAACCCCGCGACCTCCGCAGTGGCTGAGCGAAGCGAAGTCCGGAGGAGGTCGCCCTGCTCGACCGGACAGAGCGGAGCCCGCGCCCCGCATACGCCGTCTCCTCGACTGCGCTGCCGCTCACCGCGTGGTCGTTGCGAGCTTGTTCGACGCCACCGTCTCCCTCAGACCGGACGGCGCTTCGCGATCTCCGCGAGCAAGAGCTCGTTCTCGGTCTTGCCGAGCGACTCGAGCCCTTCCACCGCGCGCCGCATCCAGTTCGGCTTCTCGTCGAAGGTGCCCGGCACGTTCTGCGGGCGCTCCTCGGAGAAGAGGTCTTCGAGCGTGAGCAACAAGAGGTCGCCCGGACCTTCGGCCACCGCCGTCGCGATGCGGTCGTGCACCTCACGCGGCGTCGACGCTTCGTCCATCGACAGGCAACGCTTGAGGTCGCTCGTGAGCTTGGCGCGCTCCGCCTTCGCGACCTCCGCGCGCTCCTCGTCGTAGAGCCCGAGGTCGACCCAATCGTCGACGTCCTTCGCGCCCCACCACCCGGCCCAGGTCGGAAGGTCGTGTGTGTTGAGCGTCGCGACGCTGCCCTCGGGCGGCGCCTCCCAACCCCAGTCGTGGGAGAAGAAGTAGAACACCCACGTGCGGGCTTCGCGATGTCGCGCCATCGACGCACGCACCGCGTCGGGCACGGTGCCGAGGTCCTCACCGACCAAGCGGCATTGGTGGCGGTGCGAGAGCAACGAGAGCAACGCGTGAAGCTCGTCGGGGTTCGTGTGGTGCACGTACACGCCGTCGGTCGCCGGCGCGCCGTTCGGCACCCAATACAGACGATGCAGCCACGCCGCGTGATCGATGCGGAGCACGCTCGCGTTCTGCATGTGGTGCTCGAGGCATTGCCGGAGGTAGCTCCAACCCGTCGCGCGATCCTTCTCCGGATGCAGCGGCGGGAAGCCCCACGACTGGCCGCCTTCGAAGAGCGGATCGGGCGGCGCGCCGGTCGAGATGCCCTGGGCGAAACGATCCGCGAAGCGCGCCGCGTCGTAGCCGTCGTGGTGCACACCGAGCGGGAGGTCGACGTAGAGCCCGCCCTTGGCGCCGAGCTCCGCGAGCTGCTGATCGGCGAGCCATTGCGCGTAACGCACCGTCTTCGCGGAACGCTCGGGGTTGTCCATACGCGCGACGCGCTTGTCGACGTAACCCGAAAGATGCGCGCGCCCCTGCGCCCACGCCTCGAGCCGCGCGAGCCGCTCGCCCGTGCACGCCTCCGCGAGCGCGTCGAGGATCGCGAAACGATGCGCGGCGAGCGCGCGCCAATCGAGGTAGTCACCCTGCGGCGGCACCTCGGCGAGCAGACGCTGCGCCTCGGGGCTCGCCTCGAGCTCCGGCGCTTGGCGCGGGTCGACGTAGAGCTCGTTCCAAAAGAGGCGGCTCACCGGCGCGTAGGGGCTCGGCTCGCCACGCTCGGCGAAGACCGGCAAGAGCGGCAAGGTCGCGAAACAATCGCCACCACGCCTTTGCGTCGCGTCGAGCGCCCGGCCGAGCGTGCCGAAGTCGCCGGCGTCGGGCGTGGTGGCGTCGTTCAACGCGTAGAGCGGGCAGAAGAGCCCCCAACGACGTCCCGGCGCGCCGTAGCTCACCGTCGGCGCCGACAAGATCCACGCATGCGCGCCCGAGACGAGCGCGTCGTGCACGCCGAAAGGCACGCCCTCGATGCGCGCGCGACCTTTCGAGACCTCGGCGCGCTTGGTCCAACGTTCGCCGAGATCGCTGACCCCTTCGACCGTCACGCCTCCATCCGCGTGCGCGACCTCGAACTCGCCCTGGCCATCCCAGAGCACGAAGACCGACGCCTGCTCGCGCGGGCGATCGATCAGCGCCTCGGCGTCTTCGACCTTCTCGATGGGCTCGCCGAGCGCGCGTAGCACCGCGAGGATGCTCTCGTCGGAGGCGCGACGATGGCGCCCGAGGGCGTCGTAGTACTCGATTTCGAGGCCGCGCGCGTGCGCGAGACGGTCAAGAGCGGTCATGGGCTTGAAGGTCGAGGTGAGAGAGGCGCGGACGCTCGGTCCGCCCCGTGGTCGAAGCGCCCTTCCGACGGCCCCCGACCGGGGGCAGAGAACAGCTCGCCGAAAAGAATTGAAACGCGCTGTTAGAATATCGGGCGAACGTCGTCCACCCGAGAGTCACTGTTGACCGCCTCCTCCGGACGCCCGCGCATCGAGAAAACGAGCGTGCGCACGTCAGGGAAGTCGAGGCCGCCTCCGCCGCGTATGCTCCGACGCATGGCGCGCGGCGAGAACGAGCACGCTCCCGACCGAAGCATCGGGATCGCGATCTTCGCAGTCTTTCTCGTCGTTTGTGGGCTCGTCGCCTACGTCGTGGCGCGCGCCGTCCAACCGCCGCCCGAACCCGAGGCCCCACCCGAGCTGCACGCGGATTGGCGGGCGGTGCTCGGGAACCTCCGCAGCCGTGGGTGTTCCCCACCGACCGGATTGGCCGTCGGCGCCACGGTCACCCCCGCCGACTCCCTCGAACGTGAGCTCCTCGGTCGGGGCTACGTCGCCCTCGGGCCGTGGTCCGAGCCGCAGGGCTTTCCGCTCACCACGCGTGCGACCGGGCTCGACGGCGCTTGCGGCTTGGTCAGCGTTCTGACCGAAGGCGGCGTCGTTCAGCAGATCGGCACCGATCCCGCGGCCTTGCTGCCTCCGTGCCGCGGCGAGCTCGGCACCGTCGCCGTCTGCGACGACGCCACGGTCGTCGCCCAAGGCTGGGGCGAAGCGCGCACTCGGACGTTCGCGCTCCCGGGCCTGGATCGCGCCGCCGCCGAAGCCACCGAGCTGCCGCTCGAGGTCCTGCTGGCGCCATCTGGAGGTCGAGCTCGCGCTCGCGCGAAGCGGTTGGCGCCCGAGCCCGACGATCTGGTTTCAAGAACCTCCACCGGGCACGACGCCGGGCGTCCTCCCACCGACGCCAGCGTCCGACTGCGAGCCGTGGGTCGTGGTCGGCCTCGGCGCGGAGCACGCGAACAGCTACTTCGAAGGCACCCAGCTCGCGCACGACATGAGCCCGCGACGTTTCGTCGTCCCCTTCGTGCACTGCGCCGCGGCTCCCTCGCAGATCAGCTACACGACCGTCGATCGGCCCAGGCTCTACTGGCGACGCTACCGACCGGGCACCGCCCCCCCGACGCTCGGCGCCCCGAGTCTGGGCGCGATGCCGCGTGTGGTCACCGACGTCGTGGATCTCGTCGCGCCCTGACGCGTCGCGAACGAAACGACTCGGGTTGACGCGACGAAGCCCGACAGGCCATCGTGCCGACGCCGTGGGCTACAAAAGTCCGAGATCTCCTCGGCGCAGATCGTCCAGGCCGCGATCCGCGTCCTCGCGCGCCAAGGCTACGCACGCACGAGCTTGCTCGACATCGCGCGCGAAGCCGGGATGAGCAAAGGCGCCGTCCACTACCACTTCCCGACGAAGGAAGCGCTCATCGAGGTCGTGCTGGCCGAAGCGTGCGACGTCGTGCAGCGACGCACCCTCGAAGCATGGCCCGCGGACCAGCCGCCGCTGCTCGGCCTTCGTCGCGCGCTCGAAGCGCTTTGGGAGGTTCGCGCCACCCGCACCGACGAAGCGCTCGTGGTCGCGGACCTGCTCGCGCAGAGCCTCTCGGATCCGAAGCTGCGCCCGCGCCTCGCCGAGTTCTACGAGCGCGCCGCCGACCAGATGCGCACCGCGCTCGCCGCCAACTTCGCCGCCGCGGGCCTCGAGCCGCGCATTCCGATGGACGTGCTCCCGCGCATCGTCACGGGTCTGCTCGACGGTCTCGTGATGCAGATCTTCGTGCAAGAAGACGCGCTCACCCCCGAGCAAGTCGTCGGCGCGATCGAGACGCTCGCGTTCGGGCTGCTCGTGCCCGGCACGCCGAAACCGACATGAGCGACGCGTTCGACGGCGTCCGCGCCCAAGCCCACGCGGTCTCCGTGCTTCGCCGCGCGGTGGCCGAGGACCGCGTCGCGAGCGGCTACCTCTTCGAAGGACCGAACGGCGTCGGCAAAGAACGCTGCGCGATCGCGCTCGCCAAGACCCTGCTGGGGCAGAGCGCGCACGCACGCATCGACAAAGGCGCGCACCCCGACGTCCGCATCTTCCGACCGCGCGACGAGGCGCCCGCAACTTCCCGGTCGAGCGTCTTCGCGAAGAGGTGCTGCCCTACGCGGAGTTCGCGCCCTTCGAAGCGAAACACGCGTTCGTGATCTTCCCCGAGGCGGACGTCTCGTTCCCCGAGCACCACCCCGAAGCCGCCAACGCGTTGCTCAAGACGCTCGAAGAACCGAAGCGCGGCGTGCACTTCGTCCTGCTCGCGGCGCGCCCCGACCGGCTCTTGCCGACGATTCGCAGCCGAACGCAGCGCGTGCGTTTCGACCGGCTGCCGCCCGACGAGCTCGAGGCGATCCTGCGCGAGGCGAACACCGCCGAGTCCGCCATCGGCCCGTCGGTCGCGCTCGCGGACGGACGCGCGGATCGTGCGCTCGCGCTCGCCGACGACGGTCGCGCGGAGAAGCTGCTCGACCTCGCGCTCCGGGTCGACGAAGCAGTCGCCGCGCGGCGAACCGGCGCGCTCCTCGACCTCGCCGACGAGCTCGCGAAACACGACGACCTCGAGCTCGCGCTCGAATCGATGGTGCTCTTCTACCGAGACGTCGCCGCCGCTGCGGCGGGACTGCCCGACGAGGCGCTGCGTTTTCGACACGCCGCAGCGGCCATCTCCGGTCGCGCGAGCCAAGGCGCACGCAAAGCCTCCGAGCGCGCCGCGCTCTGGCTGAGCCTGCCGGAGGCCTTCGAGAGCAACGCGAACAAGGCCATCGCGCTCGACGCGCTGCTGCATCGCCTCGCGAGCTGCTGACCCTCGTTCGGACGAAGCGCTGCGGCACGTTCTCGTGCTTCGTTTCGCGCGCGTCAGAGCGTCTTCGCACGCGAAAACCGCTCGTCCGCCCCGCGGACCGCGCGTGGAGAATCCACAGCGGCCCTCTTGCGCGAGCGTGCTACACGTCGCACCTCGCGAGTCGGCCCGGCCGGGACCTCCGTTCGAGGACGCCCTCCGGACCGCGAGGATCGCTCGAGGAACGATGCGCCCCTTCTACGTCACGACGCCCATCTACTACGTCAACGACAAGCCCCACATCGGCCACGCGTACTCCACCGTCGCGGCCGACGTGCTCGCGCGCTACGCGAAGCTTCGTGGTCGTCCGACGCGCTTTCTGACCGGCACCGACGAGCACGGGCAGAAGATCGAAGAGAAGGCCAAGGAGCTCGGCAAGGACCCGCAGGCGTTCGTCGACGTGATGTCGCCGCCCTTCCGCGACGCGTTCGTCGAGCTCGGGTGCGACTTCGACGACTACATCCGCACCACCGAGCCGCGCCACGAGGAGAAGGTCCAGGAGCTCTGGAAGATCCTCTTCGCGAAGGGCGACATCTACCTCGGCGACTACGAGGGTTGGTACTCCGTCGCCGACGAGTCTTTCATCACCGAGACCGAGCTCAAGGCGCTCGACGAGGTCACGCGCAGCAAGGTCGTGCGCGTGAAGGAGCCGAGCTACTTCTTCAAGCTCTCCGCGTACGGCGACGCGCTGCTCGAGTTCTACGAGCAGAACCCTACCTTCGTGCAGCCCGAGGGCCGCTTCAACGAGGTGAAGGCGTTCGTGAAGGAAGGCCTTCGCGATCTCTCGGTCTCGCGCACCAGCTTCACCTGGGGCATCCCCGTGCCTGGCGACGACGCCCACGTGATGTTCGTGTGGTTCGACGCGCTCACCAACTACATGAGCGCGCTGGGTGGGCCGGCGAAAGAAGGCGAAGCGCCGCTCTACGATCGTTTCTGGCCCCACGGCGGAAGCGACGACGCGCAGGTCGTGCACATCGTCGGCAAGGACATCCTGCGCTTTCACGCCGTGTTCTGGCCGGCCTTCTTGCTCGCCGCGGGACTTCAGCCGCCGACGCAGGTCTTCGCGCACGGCTGGTTGACCATCAACGGCGAGAAGATGAGCAAGCGCTTCGGCAACTTCATCCCGCCGGGCCCGCTCGTCGAAGCCTTCGGCGCCGACGTCGTGCGCTACTACCTGATGCGCGAGGTCGGCTTCGGCCAAGACGGCGACTTCGCCCACAAACAGGTCTTCGCGCGTTACCACGGCGAGCTCGGCAACGGCCTCGGCAACCTGTTGCAGCGCATCGTCGCGAGCATTCTCAAGAACGAGTTCGGCGGCGCGGTGCCGGCGCCGACCGAGATCGGCGACGAAGAGCGTGAGCTGGTCGCGGTCGCCGAGAAGAGCGCCGCCGTCGCCGCGCATCATCTCGATCTCGTCGCGCCGCATCGCGCGCTCGACGCCATCTTCGAGCTCGTCGCCGCCGCCAACCGCTACGTCGACCGCACCGCGCCGTGGGCGCTCGCGAAGGCCGGCGACAAGGAGCGGCTCGCGACCGTCTGCTACCACGTGCTCGAGTCGCTCCGTTGGCTGAGCGTGATGCTCGCGCCCTTCTTGCCTTCGAAGACGGCGGACCTGCGCGCACAGCTCGGCGTCTCGGCGCTCACGCCCGAAGAGGCGATGGACCAATGGCCGAAGGCCGGTGACTTCGGCGGCCTGCCCGCCGGCACCCTCACCGCCCCCGCCGCGCCGCTCTTCCCGCGCTTCGATCCGAAGACCGAAGCCGAGATTCTGGAGAAGCTCGGCGCGAACAAGCCGGCCGAAGCCGCGAAGCCCGCGAAGAAGGAGAAGAAGGTGGAAGAGAAGAAGGACGCCCCGAAGGCGGAGGCCCCGAAGACGGACGACAAGAGCGAGGCGAGCGCGCCCATCGCCTTCGACGACTTCGTGAAGGTCGACCTTCGCGTGGGCCTCATCCTCGAAGCCGAAGCCGTGCCCAAGAGCGACAAGCTCGTGCGCTGCCAGATCGACCTCGGCGAAGAAAAGCCGCGCCAAGTCCTCGCCGGCATTCGCAAGCACTACGACCCCGAAGCGCTCGTCGGAAAGCGCGTCGTGGTCGTCGCCAACCTCGCGCCCCGCAAGATGATGGGCCTCGAGTCGCACGGCATGATCCTCGCGGCCAGCGACACCGATCACGGCCTCTCGGTGCTCGGCCTCGAGAAGGAGATCACGCCCGGCACGCGCGTGAGCTGATCGCGACCGGCGCGAACGCAGAAGAGCCCGCTCGGCCCACGCCGGGTGGGCTCTTCTTCTTCGCGCGGTCAGAACGTCGTGGGTTTCGTGGGGCTCGTCGACGCCCCGACCTTCAAGCCCATCGAGTCGGCCGCGACGACGAGGTCTCCGACCACCGAAGGTGCAACGAGGAAGACCCGTCGTGTGCGTCCGTGGCGCGCGACGAATCGCCGGCCATCCCGTGTCAGGCGCAACTCGGCGATCGGCGCGCTCCAAACGTTCGAGGCGCGGAGCAGGTAGAGACGCTCCGTCGTGAGCACCATGCGCGCCACGACCGAGAGCAGGACGTGACGCAGCTCGACCTCCGCCTCCACGAGCACGCGTCCCTCCCACGCCTGCGCGTGGCGGCCCCGCCCTTCGACGCTCACTCCGACGGCTCGTCGTCGCCGACGCGAAGCACGAAGGGATAGTGCACGGTGACGCGCCCACCCTCTTCCGGCGCGGGCAACTCGACGGTGAAGAGCGTCTGCGTGAAGCACTCCTCGAGCAGCGGATGGCGCACGTCGCTCTGGTCCATCACCTCGGATTCTTCGATCACGCCCCCGACGTCCGGCTCGCCACCGATCACGAAGCGGGTGACCAAGCGCCCCTCGGGTGCCACCTCTCCGGCACGCTCGGCTTCGGCGCGCGCGAGGTCGTAGCACTCGCGAAGCAACGGCTGAAGGTCGCGAATCGCGTCGCGAATGTACTGCGCGTCGAGTCGGCCGAGACGCTCGGCGTCTTGCTCGGGTGGCACCTCCACCCCCGCCGCCGCGCCCGTGGGATTCGGATTCGCGGCGAGCTCGGCTGCCCCTTCGCGCACGCGCTCGTTGCGCGCCGCCTCGATGGCGGCGCGAAGCTCGGCCACTTCCTCCCGCGACCGTCGCCGCGAGCCCACGTTGCCTTGGGCCTCCACGAGCGACTCGGCACCCACGCTCGCGTCGGGCACGCTGGCGTCGGTCGGCGTGCCCGCAACGGCTTCCGCACTCACGTCGGTCGAACCGCCCGACCCGTCGCTGCGAAAGAAGAGCCACAGGGCTGCGAGGAGAATCAGGCCGACCGGAGCGATGGCGAGGCGACGCACGGTTGGCAGCCTACCAGCTCGTCCTGGACCAGCGGCTGAGGAGGCTGTGGGCACAGGCGGACGGCGCCAGCGGCACGGCACGACGCGTAGGAAGCAAGCCGGGTCTCAGCCGCCTCGCGCAACTCGACCAATCACACGCGCGTCGGCCGCGAATCGAGCGAGAGGGCCATTCGAACGCCTGATTTCGCCGAACTCTCGCCCACCGAGCTTCTTCTCACGAATCGGGCACCACCACGGGCGGGTCAAGCGCATGCGACGCTCGGCCTCCGCCGTGCTAACCCGATCGCCCCGTGTTCCTGCCGCCCCTCGCGCCCACCTTCGAAGCCGCGCTGCGCGACGTCGCCGCGCGCGATCCCCGCTTTCGTCTCGCAGCCGCCGAGCGCTTGGCCCAGCCCGACGAAGGCCGGGAAGCCGACGCGGTCGCCGCGCTGCGCACGCTCTTGGGCGACCCGCTCGGTCCCGTCCGCCAAGCGGCCGTCACGGCTCTCGGACTCGTCGGCGATGCCAGTGTGTGTGACCTGCTGCGCGCACGCTTCGACGACGAGCACGCGGAGGTCCGTCAATCCGCCGTCACCGCGGTTGCCGTGCTCGACACCGATCGAACGTGGCTCGGCGCGCTGCTCGAAGACCCCCGCCCGGAGATGCGCTACCAAGCCGTCCGCGCGCTCGCGGCACACGAGCCCTCGCAGGCGGGTGAGCTGCTGCCGCGCCTGGAAGACGACGATCCACGCGTCGCGTCGGGTGCCGCCCGCGCGCTCGGAGAGCTCGCGAGTCACGCCCCCGCCGCATCCCGCGACGCGCTCGCCAAAGCGCTCGATCGCGAAGACGTCGCGTTCGCAGCGGCGGTCGCGCTCGCCGAGCTCGACGACCCGCGAGGCGAAGCCACGCTCGTTCGCGCGCTCTCCGACCGAAACCAAGTCCTCGAAGCGGTCGAGGCCCTCGCGCGCGTCGCGAGCCCCGCCGCCCTCGATGCGCTCGCCGCGCACGGCCGCCGTCTCTTCGCGCCACTGATCGTGCGCGCTGCGATCGGCGCCGCCCTCGCCCGCCGTGGCGACCGTCGCGGCGAATCGGTCCTCGCGCGGGTTCTCGACGCCTGGCGCGCCGACGGACGCGACTACGCGGTGCACGCGGTGGGCGAGCTTCGCCTCGAAGCGCTCCTGCCGGCTCTCCTCCGATTGGCGCGCCGCCTGCGCGGCGCCGACCCCGTCACGCTCGCCCGATCGCTGCGGGCCTTCGACCGCGACGACGCCCGCGAAGCCGTCCGCCTCTTGACGCAGCGATTCGGCGCCGCACTAACAGCGCCCGAGACGACCTCCGCGTGAGCGGCGTCTGGACGACCCGCCTTCTCCGCGCCGGACGCTCACGAAGGCTCACGGCCCCGATTCCGTGAAACGACGTGCTCCACGTCTTCGAAAGCTCCGCGATGCAAGCGCCCCTCTTCGACACCCACTGCCACCTCGACGACCGCCGCTTCGGCGAAGACTTCGACTCCGTCCTCGCCCGCGCGCGTGAGGTCGGCGTCTGGAAGGTGGCCACCATCGGCTGCGTGCGTGGCCTCGACACCGTGCGTCGCGCCTTCGAGGTCGCCGACACCCACCGCGACTTCATGGTCACGACGATCGGCGTGCACCCCCACGACGCCGAGACCCTCTTCACGCCGGAGGGCGACGCGATCTGGAAGCAGATCACGGAGCTCGCCCATGACCCGCTGGTCGTCGCCATCGGCGAGATGGGCCTCGACTTCCACTACGACCACAGCCCACGCGAGCAGCAGCGTGAGGTCTTCCGCCGCCAGATCGCGCTCGCACGCGAGGTGAAGAAGCCCATCGTCGTTCACAGCCGCACCGCGCGGCAGGACACCCTCGACATCCTCCGCGAAGAGAACGCGCGCGACGTCGGCGGCATCCTGCACTGCTTCAGCGAGGACGCGGCGTTCGCGAAAGCGGCCCTCGACATGGGGTTCGTGGCGAGCTTCTCGGGCATCGTCACCTTCAAGACCGCGACCGACATCCAAGAGGCGGCGAAGCTCCAACCGGCCGACGCCATCCTGGTCGAGACCGACGCGCCTTACCTCGCGCCCCTGCCCCACCGCGGGCGGCGCAACGAGCCCTCCTACGTCGCGCACACGGCCGACTTCGTCGCGAAGCTTCGCGGAGAAGACCCGGACGAGCTTCGTTGGCGAACCACGGAGAACGCGTGCCGGATGCTGGGCGTCACGCCCCCGAGCCGTTGAACGCGAGGAGGGTCGAGAAAGCCGAGCCGCGCTTACCAAGCCTCAGCGAAGGCGAACGGTCTGCGCGCCCCAACCGTCGAACCGCGGGCCGGCCAATCCGCCGCCTTTTCCCTTGACCCCGGGCGCGCATCTCCTACCCTCCGCGGCCCTCTCTCTCCGAGAGGACATCTCGTAACCGGAGCGCCGCCACGCGGCCTCCTCCCTGGGTGGCGTCCCCGCAAGTCTGCGAAGGCCAAAGCCCAGCGGTCGAAAGACCACGGAGCACATCATGAATCAGAACCTCGGCCTCATCGGCAAGAAGCTCGGAAACACTCAGATTTTCACGGACGACGGCGAAGTCCGTCGCGTGACGGTCGTCGAGACGGGCCCCTGCCTCGTCGTCGGCAAGCGCACCCCCGAGAAGCACGGCTACTCGGCCATCCAGCTCGCCTTCGGCAAGAAGAAGACGAAGTCGGTCACGAAGCCCGAGGCCGGTCCCTTCGCCAAGCTCGGCGTGGACGTCCCGCAGCTCGTGAAGGAAATCCGCGTCCCGGCCGACGTCGCCGCGAAGTTCGAGGTCGGCTCGACCATCTCGCTCGCCGACGTCTTCACCGAGGGCCAGCACGTCGACGTGACCGCGACCTCGAAGGGCCGTGGCTACACCGGCGTCATGAAGCGCCACAACTTCAAGGGTTACAAGCGCACCCATGGTCAGCACGAGTACCAGCGCCACGGCGGCTCGATCGGTACGAACATGACCCCGGGTCGCGTTCTCCCCGGCAAGAAGATGGCGGGTCAGCACGGCAACTCGAAGGTCACCGTGCAGAACCTCAAGGTCACCAAGGTCCTCCCGGACCAGGGCCTCGTGCTCGTCGAGGGCTCCGTCCCCGGCCCGCGCGGCGGCATCGTGACCGTCCGCCACGCCGCGAAGAAGGCCCCCAAGGCCTGAGCGTCGAGGGGCCTTCGGGCCCCTCTTTCATACCCCACGAGCCTCCGCTCACTTCGTTCGCTGCGCCGCTCTCTGGCGGCTCGGACACCGCAGGAGCCCTTCGGACATGGGCCGCAGGCAACAGGATCGTTTCGGGAAACGAGCGCGCCGGGAAGGCTTCCCGGCGCGTTCCGTTTACAAGCTCGAAGAAATCGATCGGCGCGTGCAGCTGCTCAAGCCGGGCATGAACGTGCTCGACCTGGGCGCCGCTCCGGGCAGCTGGACCCTCTACGCGTCGCAGAAGGTCGGCAAGAAGGGGCGCATCATGGCGCTCGACCTGCACGAGCTTCACTCGGAGATCCCACCCAACGTCGAGTTTCGCGTCTGCGACGCACGCGAACAGTCGGTCGAGAGCCTGGGCGGCCCCTTCGACGTCGTCCTGTCGGACATGGCGCCCAAGACCATGGGCACGCGCTCCGCGGACCAATACCGCAGCTACGAGCTCTTCCTCACCGCGGTGGAGATCGCGGCTCGAACCGCGAAGATCGGCGGCAGCTTCGTCGGCAAGATCTTCCAAGGCGCCGAGTTCGAAGCGGGGCGCGAGGCCTTACGGAAGCACTTCGCGAAGGTCCGCGTGCTCAAGCCGGAAGCCGTGCGCGAAGAGAGCTACGAGCTCTTCCTCGTCGGCATCGGACGGCGCGAGGTCTCACTCGGCGAGAGCAAGCCCGCGGAGCCCGCGGAGCCGAGCGACGAAGCGGCCGACGACCCGTCGAGCTGACACCCACGTCGAGACGATCGCGCCGAGGCAACCCGTCACGGCGATGCACACGCCACGGCGATGCACACGTCACGGCGATGCACACGTCACGGCGCCTGAACCACCAGCCGCTCGGGCGTCGATGCGTCGACGCGTAGCGGCTGCTGCACCGTCGGCCCACGCGGCCACGTCACCCGTAGGTCGAGCGTCCGCCCGTACGCGAGGTCTTCGAGCCGGCGCGGCAACGCGCCGTGCAACACGCCGTCGATCCAGACCTGCCCGCCGGGCGGCGACGACTCGACCACCACGTCTCGCCGCAAGGGCGCGAGCACTGCGACCTTCTGCAGTGTCCCCGCCACCGGCGTCACTTCCCCGCGCCAAGGCTCGTGGTTCTCCAGCGTGACCTCGAGCGTGATGGGCTGTCCGATGGTGAGCCCGTCGATTCCACCAATCGGCGTGCGTCCGGGCAGCTCGCGCCCCCCCAAAAGCACTCGCGCGCCTGGCGGCCGCGAGACGACCTCCAGCGTCGCGACCGGCGCCTCCTCGCGAAGCGCGTCGCGAACCAACCACCCGCCTCCGAGCGCCAGCACGACCAACGCCGACGCAATGCCCCACCGAAGCCGCGTCGCGCGCGCCTCGTCCTGCACCGCCGGGAGCTTCATCGTCGACTCGACCGGCCGCACCACGAAGGGATCGCTTCCCGGCGGACGCGCTGGCGTGCCGGTACCGTCCCCCCACGGGTCGTGGGTCAGATCGGGGACACCGACCGACGACGAAGGAGGCCAGCTCGTCGCCGGCGCGGTGCGGCTCGGCGCCAACGCCGCCGCGGGCGGAGGCGGGGGAACGCTGCGCCGAACGGCAGGTCGTTCCGGAAGCTCCCGATCGCCCGGCACCTCGATCTCCGACGACGTCGTCACCCGCTGCGCGTTGCGCGCCGCGACCTGACGCTCGAGCGCTTCACGCATACGAAGCACGACCTCGCCGGCCGCGTCGACCAGGGTCTCGTCTCCCCAGCCGTCTTCGTCCTCGTCTTCTTCTTCTTCTTCGGCGGGCGCGACCGGTGCCGTCAGCTTCGGACGCGCCGCGACCGTCGTCTCGTCCCAATCGCTCTCGTCGTCCTCTTCGACCGCCGGAGGACTCGACTTCGGCAGGCGGGGACGCCCCTCGACCACCGTGAAGTCGTCTTCGTCGTCTTCTTGCGTCTCCGAAGCCACGGGCGCGGCCGTGTTGCGGCGCCGCGGCACCTGCTTGCTCGTCGACTCGTCCTCGAACTCCGCGAGGTCGAAGATGACACTCTTCTTCGGGTCGGGTCGGTACTCCACCGGCCGCTTCATCGGCGCGAGCGAATCGGTCGTGCGTTTGCCGACCCCCGTCGAGCCGACGGCGATCTCACCGCTCGGCAACCGGTAGCTTCCCGTCGCTTGCGTGAGCTCCTTCGGAAAGAGCTGCGCCATCAAGCCCGCGACGCGGGCTGGTGTGAAGGTCGGGTTCAGACGAAAGAGGAACTGCGAGAGCGCCTGCGAGAGATCGTGTGCCGTCGCGTAGCGATCCGCGGCGTGTTTCGCGAGCGCCTTCATCACGATCGCGTCGAGCTCGGGCGGCACCTCCGGACGCACGCGGCTCGGTGGCGCGATGTCGGCCTTGCGCACGCGGTCGAGGAGCCGCGGAAGGTTCTCCTCTTGGTAGAGCATCCGTCCCGTGAGCAGCTCGTGCAGCACGATGCCGGTCGAGAACACGTCGCTGCGGGAGTCGATCGGATCGGCCCACGCCTGCTCGGGGGACATGTAGTAGTACTTGCCCTTGATGACCCCGACCTCCGTCTGACCGCTGCGCATCGCCGCCTTCGCGATCCCGAAGTCGACGATCTTCACCTCGCCCGCGAACGAGAGCAGCACGTTCTGAGGCGAGATGTCGCGATGCACGATGTGCAGGGGCTGCCCCGAGACGTCCTTCTTGCGGTGCGCGTAGTCGAGGCCGTTGCACATCTCCGCCGCCACGTACGTGCAGACGTCGATCGGCATCGGCGTTCGGTGCTCGTGCGCGCGTTGCAGGAGCTTGTACGCGTCCGCGCCCTCCACGAGCTCCATCACGATGAAGTACGTGTCGTCGATGCAGCCGAGGTCGAAGGTCTGCGCGATGTTCACGTGCGTGAGCAGCACGGAGAGCTTCGCTTCTTCGACGAGCATCTGAACGAAGTGCTCGTCCTCCGAGTAGCGCGGATGGATGACCTTGATGCCGACGAGCTTCTCGAAACCGCCGAGCCCACTCGCGTCTTCGCGACGTAGACCTCCGCCATGCCGCCGACGGCGAGGCGCCGCAGCAGCGTGTACGGGGCCAAACGGCCGCGGAAGATCCATGGCATCGCCGCGGAGCGGCACGAGGTAGACGATCCTTTCGAGCGCACGCGACCGAGGCGACCCGGCCCGGCCGAACCTCCGTCGGCCGCGAGAATACCGAGGGTTCCCGCTGCTCCACAACGACGGTTCTTCCCGACAGCGGTCCCGTGCTAGGAAAACACGGTTCACGGCGGGAGCCTCCTCGCGCCGCGCGAGAGCCCTCCGCCCTCGCAGCCCTTTACTTTCGCCCTTCGGGCGCCGCACGATCGAGGTCGAGATGAGCAGCCAGGAGCAAGAACGCCCGCGCCCCCGGATCACCGCCGACATCCTTCGGGACATCGGCCTCTTCGGGGGGCTCGACGACGAATCGCTCGCGGTGCTCGCCCGCGAGCTGCCGACGCGCGTGGTCGAGGTGGGCCAGACCGTGGTCGAAGAAGGCGACCTTTCCCGAGAGATGTTCGTGGTGGTCGGCGGCGAGCTCGAGGTCGTCAAACGTGGGCCCCGCGGTGGCGAGTTCCGCGTCGCGCTCTTCGGCCCCGGCGACTGGTTCGGCGAGATGTCGATCCTCGACGTCCAGCCGCGCTCTGCGACGGTGCGCGCCGTGGCGCCGACGATGCTCGTGACCCTGTCGAGCGAGCACGTCGAGAAGCTCCTCTACCGGCGCGATCTGAAGGCCTACGCCTTGCTCCTGATGAACATCGCGCGCGAGCTCAGTCGGCGTCTGCGCGTCGCCGACGGCATCCTCGGCCAGTTCGTCACCAGCGTCTCGGACACCTACACGACGTCCAAGCCGGGCAAGTGAGCCCGAACCGCGGGAGGTCCCTCTGAAAGGGTCCTTCGGTCGAACACAGGCCCCTCGAGGGCGCACACGAAACAAGCCCCTCCGAGGAGGGGCTTTTTCATGCCTGCAGTCAGAGCATGCGCGGCGGAACCCAGGAGCGGTTCTCTTCTCGCTCCTTCGTCGCCTCGAGGATGATCGTCGCGGTCTCTTCGATCGCGCGGTTCGAGACGTTCACGATCAACCAGCCCGGATGTTGCTTGAAGATGCCGTGCGCGAAGTCGAGCTCCGACTTCACGTGCTCGCGCAAGCCGTAGTTCGCGTCCGTCGGCATGCCGAGCTGCGCGAGGCGCTGCTTTCGAATCTCCAGCAGGAGATCGATGTCGATCGTGAGCGCCACGACCTTGTGCTCCGGCGTCGTCTCGCGGAGACTCCTTGGGGGCGCTGACGCCGAGCACGAAAGCGGAATGTTCGCGACCGACCGGCCCGCGACCGGCGAGGTAGGTCGAGCCAGCGGCGTCTGATCTCGTGCGGCTCATCCTTCATCGCATGGAGTCCGAGACCTTGCCGGCAGTCGTCGGCGTAGCGCACGAACGCGTGCCCACGTTTCTCCAGCTCTTTGTCGACGTCGTCCAAGAGCACGTTCGCGAGCAGCGGCGAGAGCGGTCCGCCTTGCGGCGTGCCCTCGTGACGCTCCGTCGCGACACCTCCCGCCATCACCCCGGCTTCGAGGAAACGGCGGATCAGCCCGAGCAATCGCTTGTCCTCGATTCGCTTCGCGAGCCTCCCCATCAGCACGTCGTGGTTCACGCGGTCGAAGAATTTCTCCAAGTCCACGTCCACCACGACCCGACGGCCTTCGCCGATGTACCGCTGCGCTTGCACGACCGCGTCGTGTGCGCTTCGGCGCGGGCGAAAGCCGTAGCTGTGCTCCGAGAAGGTCGGATCGAATCGAGGGCTCAGCACCTGCAGAATGGCTTGCTGAACGAACCGATCGACGACGGTCGGGATCCCGAGCTCTCGGGTACCTCCGCCGCTCTTCGGAATCATCTGCCTTCGCACCAGCGCGGGTCGGTAGGTGCCCGTGAGCAGCTGCTCGCGAAGCACCGGCCAATGCACGCGCAAGTAGTCCGGCAGCTCGTCCACCGTCATCCCGTCGATGCCCGCGCTGCCCTTGTTCTTCCTCACTCGCTTCAGCGCGGCCTGAAGGTTCGCGCGTTCGCACACGCGCTCCATCAGGCCGCTCGCTCCCGAGCGCTCGGTTTCGTGGGTCGCCGTCGGCGCTTCCGCACTCCGCTTCGCAGACGGGGCTTCACCCCGACCACACAGCGGGAGCTCGAGTTGCCTCGACTTCTGTGGCTCTTTGCCTCCGAGACCCACGGTCGTTTCGCTCTCCTCTCCGTTCGGTCCTTCGTCGCGATACCTCGCGACTACTACGACCTCGGCTGACTTCTCGCTCCGCTCGAAGGCGTGGCCCTTTCAGGCCCGAGGCGAGATCTCCCCAGGTAAGAACGCTGTCCTTCTCCGCACGACCGTCGGATTTACGCCACCTGAGCCTTGGTCATCGGAGCTTCGCGGTCTCGTGTCCGCTCGCCCCGCTCGGCGACGCCTCTCATCCGCTTCGTGTGCCTCGGCCCGCGGATTCGCTCCCCGCTTCCTCCCCACGGTCGGTCGCCCTTCCGCAGTTGCGGTTCGCTTCGTTCGAGATGACCTCCTCACGACCGGACTTTCACCGGCAAGACAGCGCCCATGCTGGGCGCACACGACGAAAGCCCCTCCGAGGAGGGGCTTTTTCGCGGGTGCAGCACGTCCGTCAGAGCATGCGCGGGGGGACCCAGGAGCGGTTCTCTTCTCGCTCCTTCGTCGCCTCGAGGATGATCGTCGCCGTCTCTTCGATCGCGCGGTTCGAGACGTTCACGATCAACCAGCCTGGGTGCTGCTTGAAGATGCCGTGCGCGAAGTCGAGCTCCGACTTCACGTGCTCGCGCAAGCCGTAGTTCGCGTCCGTCGGCATGCCGAGCTGCGCGAGGCGCTGCTTTCGAATCTCGAGGAGGAGATCGATGTCGATCGTGAGCGCCACGACCTTGTGCTCCGGCACGTCGTAGAGCTCCTTGGGGGGCTCGACGCCGAGCACGAGCGGAATGTTCGCGACCTTGAGGCCACGACCGGCGAGGTAGGTCGAGAGCGGCGTCTTGCTCGTGCGGCTCACGCCCGTGAGCACGAGGTCCGCCTTGCGGAGGTTGCGCGGCTCCTTGCCGTCGTCGCTCTTCACCGCGAACTCGATCGCCTCGACGCGCCGGAAGTACTCCTCCGAGAGCGACATCTGAGCGGTCGGGATGTTGAGCGGCTGCGCCTCGAGGAAGTTGCCGACCTTGTGGATCAACGACCCGATCACGTCGACGGTCTCGACGCGACGCTCGCGCCCCGCTTCGAACATGAAGTCGCGAAGCTCGGGGCGAACCAGCGTGAAGACCACCATGGCCGACTGCTCGGCGGCGCGGTCCATCACCTCCAGGATGCCGGCCTCGTCCCGGACGCGCGTGAACAGACGCACGCGAACCCGGTGGTCGGGAAACTGAAGGAGCGCGGCACGGACGACGCGCTCGGCGGTCTCACCAGTCGAATCGCTGACGACGAAGATGGGCTTCGGCTCCACGGCGGCCTCCCCTCACGGTGTCGTCCTCGAGCGCATGGGCTCGGGCGACGGGTTCCGATGGAGCGAGGTGCCTCGTGCACCTCGCGCGACGCCCTCCCCGAGCCTGGCGTTCCACCAGCCCGAGGCGAGCGACGCGGCTCAGCGCGGGCCCTTCTTCGCGTTCTGCCCGAGCGGACGGCCCTGCATGCGGTTCTCGCGGCGACGGTTCTTGGCCTTGGCCTTGGCCTTGAGGCGCGCGTTCTTCGAGCGGTTCTTGATGCGCGACTTCTTCGAAAGATTGAGGAACATGAGTCTCTCCAGAACTTGGGCCGCGAGGTTTAGGTGAAAGCCAAGAGGCCCGCAAGCCTCCAGGCCGCGGGCCCCCGTCCAAGGGCAAGAAAAAAGGCCCCGCGCCGAAGCGCGAGGCCTTCTTTCACGATCGCGAGGCGATCACTCGCAGGCGCCGAGCTCCGTCGCCGAAGCGCCGACGCAGGTCTCGCCCGAGCGGCAATCCGCGGTCTCCTGGCAGCCGGGGAAGCACACGGTCTCACCACCCTCGGTGATCGCGGTGCAGCCGAGGCCCGCCGAGCAGTCCGCCGCGGTCTCGCAGCCCTGGAAGCAGAGCGAGATCGGCGCGTCGCCCGAGCCGAGGCCAACACAGAGGTTGCCCTCGCCACAGCTGTTCTCGCCGCCACGGCCGGGGGCACCGCAGTCGAGGACGCTGCAGTAGCCGTTCGGGAGGTCGTCGTCCGCGAAGAGGCTGGTGAAGCACGAGCCGTCGCCGAAGGGCGACCAGCACTCCGCGTCGTCCGCACAGGTCGCGCCGATGTTCTCGGTGGTCACGTCCGTGAAGTTCGCCGGGAAGCAGTAGCCGTTGTCCGTCGCCGCAGCCGAACCGGTCCAGATGCAGGTCTGGTTGCCGGGGCAGCCACCGTGGTTGGTGACCCACGTCGCCGCGTTCGCCTGGTCCGCGCCCTCGCCGACCGTGCACTGCGGCACGCAGATGTCGGTGCCGATGCGGCGCTCGGTGCAGACCGCGTCGCCCGCGCAGCCGCGCGTCGGCGAGTTGCACGAGATCTTGGTGCAGAAGCCAGCCGCGCCGAAGACGGGGTCCTCGTCGGGGTCGTCGGTCAGACAGCGGCCGTTGGCCTCGCAGTCGTAGTCGTTCTCGCAGGCGTCACCCGCCTCGGCACCCGACGTTCCGGAGAACTCACAGGTGAACGTGGAGGTGTTGCAGTCGAGGTCGCCGGCGACGTCGTCCGTGAGCCAGACGAGACGGTCGAAGTTGGTGGCGGTGCCGCCGCAGGCGGCCGCGTCACGCTGACACTCCGACGGGAACTGGATGCCCGGGATGCCGTTCGACTCCTGGCGCTCCGCTCGGCAATCCGCCGTGTCGACGCAGCCGATGAAGCAGACGTTCTCACCCGGAAGGCAGGAGTAGCCGTCGCGGCAGGTGCTGTTGTCCGTGCCGTTCGCGGTGCAGTTGGACCAGCAGTTCGCCGTGTCCTGGAACACCTGAACACAACGCGCGCCCTCGCCGCAGCTCGTGTCCGGCATGTCGGGATCGCAATCGAGCACGGTGCAGTAGCCGCCGGGGAACGGCGACGAGGTGTAGCCGTCGTCGTACTCGGCGGGAGCGCCCATGATCGGGTCCGCGTCGGTTCCGATGGTGCTCTCGAAATCCGACTGTCCGAGGCAACGCTCGCTGCCACCCGGACAACCACGAACCGCGTCGCAAGCCGTTCCGATCGAGGTCGTCGGCGTCGGACCGCCGTCGCGGCCCGCGTCGGGACCGCTGTCACCCGGGGGCGGACCGCCGTCGATCATGATGACCGGACCGTCGGTGCTCGCGTCCATCGGGGTCACGCCGTCGTCGTCCCCACATCCAATTCCGGCGATCGCACAGAGCGCCGTCAAGCCAATCAGCCTCTTCATTCCGTCCTCCGCAACACACGAACCAAGAAGTCGCCGTCCAACGGCGGCGGCTTCGCGAACCGCGGCACGCTAGTCGGCACGATTGGGGCAGTCAAGCACAGCCCCAGGCCGTCGTCAGGACCTCACCGCGCGAATTCGCGGTCGCCCGATCCCCCTCGGTTCGTCGCTGGTTCTTCAGCGGCCGAGGAGCCTACGCAGGGCTTCCAGATAATCCGTGCGTGCGATCACGCCCGCGTCGATCAGGGTCAGGATCAACGCCTCGACGCGTTGCTCGACCGTCGCCTCGTCCTCGACGCGGTGCACCGGCATCGTCTGGATCGCGTCCGCGACCATCGCGCGATCGACGCGCTGCGTGGACTCGGCGGGAAGCTCGCGCGTCGGCGTGCCCGTCGCGGATTCTCTCGTCGACGCCGCGCGATGGACCACCTTGGTGTCGCCGCGGTACGCGCGATCGATGGCGCTCTGAATGCTCGAGACGGTGGAAACCAGGGGGTCGATCTCGAGGCCGGTGGCGCGCCGGACCGCTTCGACCGCCTCGGCGTCGAACGGATCGGCGAACGCCACGCGGAGGCGATCTCCCCCCGCGTCTTTGGCCACGGGAACGACCAGATGGCGCATCGCGACGCGGCGCGGCAGCAGGCGCACCGACTCCTCGTCGAGCTCGCCGTGCTCGACCGCGACGAGCACCGTGCCGAGCGCCCGCGCGGCGAGCTCGGCCACCGTCTCTTCTTCGACGAGCCCGGCGCGCACGATTTCCTGCACGAAGGGAGCGCCTCGCTGGACCGAGCGGCGTGCCGCCTCGTCGACACGGCGCGCGTCGAGCCCTTGTTCGATGAGGAGCTGGGCGAGATCCACGGACGCAGCGTATCAGCACCCGGAACGTGGTCCGAGCCCTTCGCGCGTGAGGTCACGCTCGGAGCCTGACCCGCCGTCTCGTGACCTAGTACCCCACTACCCCGGACGCGCACGCGCGGGCAGGCAGCTCAGTCGCGCTTCTTGTCGTCGATCCGATACTCGGGCGGCAGAGAGGGTCTCGCTTCGAACATCGAGGGCGGCGGCGGCACCGACGACGACCGGGCCTTGGCCGACAGTGGCGGGGGCGCCGAAGGCAGGCGTGAGGATCGCCGCTGGTCGCCACGGCGCCGTCGAAGCAGCTGCACCGAGCGGCCGATCACCTCGACCGTTTCGCCGCACGCGAACTCGCTGCCCACCGTGCTCGGCTCCGCGGAGTCGAGCTCGACCGTCCACAGACCGGCGCCGACCTCCGGCAACACGAAGTCCATCGTGTCGTGGTGGCCGTTGAGGATCAGATAGAAGGAGTCGTCGAGGATCGGCCGGCCACGCTCGTCGACGCTTCCGATGCCTTCGCCGTTGAGGAAGACGCCGACCGAGCGCGCGTACGCGACACCCCAATCCGCCTCCGTCATCTCGCCGCCGTCGGGCCGGAACCAACCGATGTCCGAGAGCTGCGTGCCGCGAATCGATTTGCCCTGGAACCAGTTGCGGCGCTGGAAGACCGGGTGCTGCGTGCGCAGCGTGATGAGCTTGCGCGTGTAGGCGAGCAGGCTCTCGTCGCCGTGCTCCCAATCGATCCAGGTCAGCTCGTTGTCCTGGCAGTAGCCGTTGTTGTTGCCGCGCTGGGAGCGACCGAGCTCGTCGCCGTGCGAGATCATCGGCACGCCTTGCGAGAGGAAGAGCGTGGCCAGGAAGTTGCGGTGTTGGCGAAGGCGCAACGCACGCACGTGCGGATCCATCGTCGGCCCCTCGACGCCGTGGTTCCACGAGCGGTTGTCGTCGGTGCCGTCGCGGTTGTCCTCGAGGTTCGCTTCGTTGTGCTTGCGGTCGTAGGCGACGAGGTCGGCGAGCGTGAAACCGTCGTGGCAGGTGACGAAGTTGATGCTCGCGTTGGGGCGACGCTCGCCGCCGTGGTCGTTGACCGGTCCGTAGAGATCCGAGCTGCCGGTCAGGCGATGCGCGAGCTCGGCGAGCGTCTGGTCGCGGCCGCGCCAGAAGTCACGCACGGTGTCGCGGTATTTGCCGTTCCACTCCGACCATTGCGCGGGGAAGTTGCCGATCTGGTAGCCGCCTTCGCCGAGGTCCCACGGCTCCGCGATGAGCTTCACGTTCTGCAGGACCGGGTCCTGCTGAATGATCTGGAAGAAGGTCGAGAGGCGGTTCACCTCGTGAAGCTCACGCGCGAGCACGGGCGCGAGGTCGAAGCGGAATCCGTCGACGTGCATCTCCGTCACCCAATAACGGAGCGAGTCCATGATCAGCTGGATCACGTGCGGGTTTCGCATGTTCAGCGAGTTGCCCGTGCCCGTGTAGTCGACGTACTTCGTCGGGTCCTGCGGATCGATGCGGTAGTACGCGGCGTTGTCGATGCCCCGAAACGAGATGGGCGGCTCGTCGGGCGTGCCTTCGCCGGTGTGGTTGTAGACGACGTCGAGGATCACCTCGATGCCCGCGGCGTGAAGCGCGCGGACCATGTCCTTGAACTCCGAGACCTGATGCCCGTCGCTGCCGCGCGCCGCGTATTCTCCGTGCGGCGCGAAATAACCGACCGACGCGTAGCCCCAGTAGTTGCGCAGGCCCTTGCGGCGCAGGAAACGCTCGTGGATGAACTCGTGCACCGGCAGGAGCTCGACCGCGGTGACGCCCAGCGACTTGAGGTGCGCGATGGCCGCCGGATGTCCGAGCCCCGCGTAGGTGCCGCGAATCTCGGGCGGGATGTCCGGGTGGCGCTGCGTGAAGCCACGCACGTGCACCTCGTAGATCACGGTGCGGTGCCACGGCACGTTCGGCGGGTGGTCTCCCGACCAATCGAACCAAGGCGAGGTCACGAGCGACCAACGTCCACGCTCGACCGCCTTCGCGTAGGGATCGAGCAAGAGCTTCGTCGGGTCGCAGCGATGACCACGCGCCGGGTCCCACGGACCGTAGACGCGGTAGCCGTAGCGTTGGCCGGGAAGCAGCGCCTGCACGTAGCCGTGAAAGACGTGGCCCGCGCGTTCGGGAAGGACGAGCACTTGCTCGTGGCCTTCGCGGTCGATGAGGCAAAGCTCGATCTTCTCGGCCACCTCCGAATAAATCGCGAAGTTGGTGCCCGCGCCGTCGAAGGTCGCTCCGAGGGGCGTCGCTTTGCCGGGCCAGATCTCGTGCATGCTCACCAGAGCGTGGAAGTACCCCAAGCGGGGGATCGGCACCAGAGCGGACGAACGGACGAGGGTCGTCGCCGGACGCGTCAGGGCGAGATCATGAAGCCGAGACCGAGCGAGAGCTCGCCCCCGAGACCCGAGTCGAGCAGGACGTTGAAGTCCAGGAAGACGGGCCCGAAGAGCACGGCGCCGCGATAGGCGAGGCCCCAACGACCCCGCTGATCGTCCTTCCAACCGAAGGGCCAATAGAGGACCTCGAGCTCGTTGAGGAAGGTGCCGAACTTGCTCTCGATGAGCCCGACGCCGAGGCTGATGGCGCCGGGCATCGTCAGCTCGCGGTTCCCGGTCACCTCGTCTCGGTCGCCCTCGAGGTCGTAGCCCTGGCGGTAGCCGACGTAGACGTAGCGAATGCCGTGAATCCAACCGGCAGGCTCCCACCAGGAGCGTGTGTTGGTGTGCCGGTACGTGGTGCAGGTCTGGTAGACGACGCCGCGATCACACTCCGTGGAGTAGCTCGTGCTCGTCGACGATCGCAGCCCGCCCGGATCGTATTCGTGTACGTCGAGGAAGTAGCCGACGCGCGCGCTGGCCACGAAGGGGAAGGTGCCGCGCTGGCGTGGGCCGTATCCGTCGAAGCGACCCTGCAGGTAGAAGCCCGCGCGGCCGCTGCCCGCCGTGAGCGTCCAGGCCGCGTGGTAGGCCTGCGCGAACCCGTCTCCGGGCACGCGTTTGTGTCCCGCGAAGGGATAACGCCAACCGGCTTCGATCGTGGTGTTGACCGGACGCGATTGAAGCTGCTCACCGAGCTGCTGCGCACTGGCCGGCGCCGATCCGAGGACCAGCCAGAAGACGACGGCTCCTCCCATCCCTCGCATGCCGTCAGCATGCCAAATTCCACCAACAAAGAAAAGTTCCGCAGACACGACATTTCAAAGACGCCCTGCGCCTTGGTTTTCGGTGACGCATGCGATAGTCACGCC
Source organism: Sandaracinus sp. (assembly GCA_020633125.1). Lineage (GTDB taxonomy): Bacteria > Myxococcota_A > Polyangia > Polyangiales > Houyiibacteriaceae > JACKEH01. The sequence continues at coordinate 58,666 of JACKEH010000018.1, forward strand.
CCGTGACTTGGCCGACCGCCGACGACCTCTACCTCTTCAACGAGGGCAACCACTTCCGCCTCTGGGACATCCTCGGATCGCACCCGGACGCGGACGGCACGTACTTCGCCGTCTGGGCACCGAACGCACGCGCCGTGAGCGTGGTCGGTGACTTCAACGCGTGGAACGACGACGCCCATCCGCTGACGCCGCAAGGCAGCTCGGGCATCTGGGCCGCGAAGATCCCGAACGTCGGCCAAGGTGCCATCTACAAATACGCGATTCGCACGCAGACCGGGGAGAAGCTCGAGAAGGCGGATCCGGTCGCGCTGCATCACGAGACGCCGCCGAAGACGGGCTCGATCGTGTGGCCGCGCGACTACGCGTGGGGCGACGGGACGTGGATGGCCGAGCGCGAGAAGCGCCAGCACCGCGAAGCGCCGATCAGCATCTACGAGGTGCACCTCGGCTCGTTCCGTCGTGTGCCCGAAGACGGCAACCGCTCGCTCTCGTACCGCGAGCTCGCGCCGCTGCTCGCCGACCATTGCGAGAAACACGGCTTCACGCACGTCGAGCTGCTCCCGGTGATGGAGCACCCCTTCGACGGAAGCTGGGGCTACCAGGTCACCGGCTACTTCGCGCCGACCAGCCGCTTCGGCACGCCGCAAGACTTCATGGCGTTCGTCGATCACCTGCACCGGCGAAACATCGGCGTGATCGTCGATTGGGTGCCCGCGCACTTCCCGACCGACGCGCACGGCCTCGGACGCTTCGACGGCACCGCGCTCTACGAGCACGAAGACGCGCGCAAAGGCTTCCACCCCGACTGGACGACCTTCATCTTCAACTACGGTCGCCACGAAGTGCGCAGCTTCCTCGTGAGCAGCGCCGCGTGTTGGGTCGACCTCTTCCACGTCGACGGCATTCGCGTCGACGGTGTCGCGTCGATGCTCTACCTCGACTACTCGCGAAAAGAAGGCGAGTGGATCCCGAACGAGCACGGCGGCCGTGAGAACCTCGAAGCGATGCAGGTGCTGCGTCGCATGAACGAGCACCTCTACGGCGCGTACCCCGGCGTGCAGACCTACGCGGAAGAATCGACCGCGTGGCCCGGCGTGTCGCAGCCCACCTACCTCGGCGGTCTCGGCTTCGGCATGAAGTGGGACATGGGGTGGATGCACGACACCCTGAGCTACCTCGAGCGCGAGCCCGTGCACCGGAAGTGGCACCACGGCGAGATCACCTTTCGCGCGCTCTACCACTCGACCGAGAGCTACGTGCTGCCGCTGAGCCACGACGAGGTCGTGCACGGCAAAGGCTCGTTGCTCACGAAGATGCCGGGTGACGAGTGGCAGCGCTTCGCGAACCTGCGTCTGCTCTACGCCTACCAATGGGCGGTGCCGGGGAAGAAGCTGCTCTTCATGGGCGGCGAGCTCGCACAACCGGGCGAGTGGAGCCACGAGCGCAGCCTCGACTGGCACCTTCAGGACGACCCGAAGCACGCCGGCATCGGCAAGATGATCGCGCGGCTCAACGACCTCTACCGAACCGAGCCCGCGCTACACGAGCGGGACCTTCGCCCCGAAGACGAGCCGAAGGGCTTCGAGTGGATCAGCGGCGACGACGCCGAGGGCAGCACGATCGCGTTCCTGCGTCGAAGCAACGACGGCTCGCCGCTGCTCGTGGTCTGCAACTTCACGCCCGTGATTCGCGAGGGCTACCGCGTCGGCGTGCCGCACGGTGGACGTTGGATCGAGCTCTTCAACGGCGATGCCGAGGAGTACGGCGGAAGCGGCGTGGGCAATCTTGGCGCGGTCGAGGCGCTCGACGAAGGCGCGCACGGCCGGGCGCATTCGCTCCCGCTTCGTCTGCCGCCTCTCTCGGTGTTGATGTTCCGGCCCGGCTGAGCCGCGTTTCGCGTGGGTCGTTCGAGCTATGCTCGCGCGCCATGCGCCTTCACCACCTCGCGTTTCGGACCCGCGACGTCGCCGCGCTCGAAGCCTTCTACGTCGAGGTCTTCGCGCTCGAGGTGCGACGTCGCGACGGTGCGCGAAGCGTGTGGCTCGGCCTCGGCGACGCGGTGTGCATGATCGAGCGCGCCGACGCGCACGAGCCGCCACCGAACGCCGGCTCGATGGAGCTCGTCGCGCTCGCGGTGTCCGACGACGCCGCACGTGACGCCGTCGAAGCACGCGTGCTCGCACGCGGAGGCGCGATCGAAGGTCGCACCGGCTACACGATCTACTTTCGCGATCCCGAAGGCCGACGCCTCGGCGTCTCGACCTACCCGCTCGAGCCGACGCGATGATCGAGCGCCACGTGTCGATCGAACGTTGGCCGCTCGCCGCGCCCTTTCGAACCGCGCGCATCGAGCGGACGCACACGACGGTCGTCGTCCTGCATCTGCGTGACGGCGTGCACGAGGGCCGCGCCGAGCACGTGCCCTACGAACGCTACGGCGAGACGCCCGAGGGCGTGGCGGCCGCGCTTCGAAGCCTTCCGCTCGGAACCTCGCGAGGTGGCGCAGCGGCGGGAGCGCTCGCCGACGCGTGGCTCGATCTGACGTGCAAGCGGCAGGGACGCCGCGCGCACGAGCTCCTCGGGCTGCCCGCGCCGCGCCCGGTAGCGACGTTGCAAAGCCTCGGCGCCGACACCCCCGAGGCGATGGCGGATGCCGCGCGCCGCACGCATCGACCAGTCCTCAAGCTCAAGGCGAGTGGGGACGCGGCGCTCGATCTCGCGCGCATCGAAGCGGTGCACGCGGCTGCGCCCCACGCACGACTGGTCGTCGACGCCAACGAGTCCTGGAGCGAGGCGACCTACCAGCGCCTGACCCCGCGGCTTCCGGCGCTCGGAGTGGTTTGGCTCGAGCAGCCCTTCCCCGTCGGCGACGACGCGGCGCTTTCGCGGCTGCCGCATCCGGTCCCGGTCTGCGCGGACGAGAGCGTGCACGTGGCGAGCGACGTGGCCGCGCTACGCGACCGCTACGACGCCGTGAACGTGAAGCTCGGCAAGAGCGGCGGTTTGGTCGGCGCGCTCGCGACCCTCGACGCCGCGCGACGCCTCGGCATGCGAGTGATGGTCGGGTGCATGGTGAGCACCTCGCTCGCGCTCGCGCCTGCCGTGCTCGCCGCGCAGCGTGCGGACCTCGCGGACCTCGACGGCTCGAGCTTCTTGCGACGGGACCGCGTGGGTGCGCCGACCTCCGGGCGATGGGTCGTGCCCGCGACGTCGTCGTTCTGGGGATGAGCCGCGACCTTCGGTGCGCTCAACGATGCGAGCTCTCGATCGCGGGCGTCGGCGCGGCCTCGTCGTCGACTGCGCGCACGCCCGTCACCGCCGACGTCCGCGTCGGGCGCCATCGGCCGGCGAGGTCGCAACGCGTGAGCGCTTCGAGCAGCGCACGCGCGTCCGCGAAGCGTGCCTCCGGTCGTTTGGCCAGGCAACGAGTCACGACCTGCTCGAGATCGGCGGGCACGTGCGCGAAGCGTGAGGGCGGTGCGACCTCTTGGGTGAGGTGCGCGAGGAAGAGCGCGGGGCCGTCGGTCGCGTCGTAAGGGAAGCGCCCCGTGAGCAACTGGTAGAGGACCATGCCGAGCGCGTAGACGTCCGCGCGCGCGCTCGCCTCTTGGCCTTCGATCACTTCGGGCGCGATGTATTGCGGCGTGCCCGCGACGAGCCCGGTCGCGGTCAGCGAATCGCCCGAGTCCGCTCGGTCGATGCGGGCGATGCCGAAGTCGAGCACCTTGAGGAAGTCCGGCTCTTCGCCCGCCCACGTCACGAAGAGGTTCTCGGGTTTGACGTCGCGATGCACGATGCCGCGCGCGTGTGCTTCGGCGAGCGCGCGGGCGGCTTGAAGCGCGAAGTGCGTCGCGCGGGCGGGATCGAGCGCCCCTTCGCGCTCGCTCAGCCTCGCGAGCGTCTCGCCTTCGAGCAGCTCCATCGCGTAGTAGGTGAGCCCGTCCTCGGTGGTGCCGAAGTCCAAGACGCGCACCGTGTTCGGATGCGTCAGCTCCGTCGTCGCGTGCACCTCGCGCTCGAAACGCGCGAGCGCCACGTCGTCCGCGTCGAGCCGCATCACCTTCAACGCCACGCGTCGACGCAGCGTGCCGTCGAAGGCCGACCAGACCTCGCCCATGCCGCCGCGCCCGAGCCGGCGTTCGACCCGGTAGCGCCCGATGCTTCGGGCCTCGAAGACCTCGCGCCGCATCGCCCAGAGCGCGTGCGCCGCGCTCACCAGCACCACGACCGTGCCCGCGAGAATGCCCGTCTCGATGCCGAGCTCCACCGCGAAGCGGGGCTCCGAGAGCTCGCCCCGCGCGCGATCCCAGAAGAGCGCCGCGACGAGGAACGTCGCCGGCAGCGCCAGCACCGTGACGATCCCGCTCGCGATCGCGCGCGTGAAACGTCGGGGCACGAAGGCGTAGGCGGTGGCCGCGAGGTTCACCGCGTCGGTGTACGTGCTCCCCACGCCGTCGATGCAGAGCGCGAGCAGCGAGATCATCACGATCAACACCGGCGGAAGCACGTTCAGCCAGAGATCGATCTCGCGCTCGCTCAGCGTGGGGCGCGATCGAAGTCGCCAGAGCACGCCGCCGCAGAAGAGCGTCCCCACCGTCCGAAGCGCGAGCGCCGTCCCGAGCTCGATCGAACCGGGCCAGACGAACGCGTGAACGAAGTCCGTCGCGGAGAAGACCGGGTTCAGAATCGTCGCGATCGCGTAGGCGGTGATCAGCCGCCGCCGGTTCGTCGCCAGCTCCTCGGAAGCCACCCGGGAGCCCGCGTCGACCAGAGGACCCGGCGTCAGCGCAGGCGTGTCCTCGACCCCGGAAGGGTCGCCACCCGCACGCGTCTTCGCCGTCGTCCCGGTCGACACAGGCGCGCAGAATAGCGCGCACCCCTGCGCGGGCACCCTTGCGCACGGAGACGGACTCGATTACCTAAGCCTCCCCCCAAGGACCCTTAGCTCAGCTGGATAGAGCGTCGGCCTCCGGAGCCGAAGGTCAGTGGTTCGAATCCACTAGGGTCCGCCAGCACTTGCGCGTTTCGGTGGGGGGCAACGGGGGGCAGCTCCGGCAAGTCGAGCCGGTAGACTACGAGCTCCTCCTCCCACCGAGCTTGCTCCGCCGCTTCGCGCTTCCGACGCGCCTCGACGCCCTCGGGAAGCACCACGGGCGCGGTCGCGCTCGCGGCCTTTCGATCGAGGTGCGACGCCGCGAAGTGGGCGTACCGCTCCGTGACCTGCGTCGAGGTGTGGCACGCCATCTTCGACGCCTCGTCGAGCGAGTAGACGGTTCCGAACGTGCCCATCAGCAGGTGCGACACGAACGAGTGCCGCAGGTCGTGGAAGCGCCCCTCCCGCCCGACGAGCCCGGCCCGCTCCAGCGCACCCGGCCAAACCTTGTCGCCGTCCTTCTTCTCCGCCCACCCGAAGGCGTAGCCCTTCGCGTACGCGGTGCGGGGAGCCGATTCGAAGAGGTATCGCTCGCCCGCGTCCGGATGCGCCCGCCACGCCCGCAGCCACTCGGCCGCGACCGGAAGAATCGGGACGTGGTGAATGCGGCCGTTCTTGGTGTTGTTCAGCGTGATGCGCGGTCGCGCGGGGTCGAGGTCCACCTCGGTCCACTCCAAGAGCCGGAGGTGGCTCTGGCGAAGGCCGGTGTAGAACGCGATCGCGATCGCGTGGCGCGACTGCTCTCGCAGCACGCCGGGCGCGACTAGGCGCTCCAGCTCCTCGACCTCGAACAACGTCCAGCAGTTCTCGGCGACTTTCCGTGCCTTCGGGATCTCCACGCCCTCCACCTTGGCCGGGTTCCGCTTCAGCAGCTCCTCGACGACCGCCGCGTCGAGGCACTTCCGAAGCAGGCGCAACGCGTGCTTCACCACCTGGCGCGAGAGCGTGCTCTTCTTCGGCCGCCGCACCACGACCTTCTCACCCTCGGGCCCCTTCTCGGTGATGGCGTCCACCGCAGGCTTGCGAAGTAGCTCGTGAATCCACGCCATCACGTCGCGTGGCGCAATCAACTCGAGCGGGAGGTCCGCGAGCTTTGCCGTCAACACGTGGAGGTTGAATACGGAACGCTCGCTGTCGATTCCGATGACCCCGGCGTGCACTTCCCGGCGGTCGAGCCAACGAGGCCCCCATGTCCGCAACGTGACCTGCGACGGGTCTTCGATCTTCTCCTCCGCGACCTCAGCCGACCACGCCGCCACGAACCGGTCGGCCGCCTCACGGGACTCCAACGTTCGCAGCACGCGCTTGCGGCCCTGCACCCGAGCCCGCACCCGGAAGCGCCCCCGGTGCTCTTCCACCCACGCTCGCTCCATCGTTCAGTCCTTCGTTCGAAGCCCTAGCCGCCGCGCAGTAAGACGTGCTTGCGCCCGCTCGAAATCCGTCGGCGGTGCCGACGGACGTCGCTGCATGGGCGTAGCTTCACTCGAGGCCGCGGCAGCCACCAGCTCGGCGGCCTTCGCCTTCGTGAGGCCCAGCCGTTCCCGAAGCACACGCTCCATCGCCGACACATCCACCGTGCGCGCAGCGTCGCGGCCGGGCGTGTGCGAGGACAACCGTCGTGGCTTCCGGTCGGAGGTCATGAGGGGTGGCAACGCAGTAGGCGCACTCGGTTCACCGCGATCCGTGTCTTCACCCGGACCGCGTCCAGAAGATGGCGCCCTTGTTGGTCGTGGCCGTCGACACCTCGGCCGCCTTGAGACGACGCGAGAGGAGCTGCACCGTCGGCTGCTCCTCACCCAGGAGCGCCCGCCATGCCGTGGTGACCGGGTTGGTGCTCTCCAGGAGCTCCTTCGCGGTTTTTGCCGTCGCGCGCGATACGGCGCCCTCCGCCCTCAAGACCTCCACCGCGTCCGGCGGCTGCCCCGTCACGTCCTCCCACAACACCAGCGGGTCGGGAAGCCCGAGCCAAACGACCATCTCGCGGACCACACGCCAGGTCTCGAAGGAACCGAAGGGCCGCAGCTTCGGCGCCGTCGGGCGAGCCTGCCTGTACGCCGCCACGATCGTGAGGACGGCAGCAAGCAGGTCGTGGCGGCGATCCTCCACGTACTGTTCGATGTTCTCCGTCGTGAACTGCTTCTCCCGCCACCGGCCGGGCTCGCCATGAAGCGGCAGGACGACGCACCGGCGGTCGGTATCGCCCACGATCTGCGGCGCGTTCGCGGTCGCCGCGACGACCGGCATGATGTCGGTCCGTCGCGCGCGCGACGTCCGCATCTCCCGCGCCGACCAGCTCCGAGAGGTGATGAAAGCGTCGAGTGGTCCACCCCCGACTAGGCGGAGGTTGTCGAAGACCACCGCGGGCTCGAAGAGGAACGTGGTCAGCGTCCGCTCGATCTCCTCGTCGTTCACCTTCGTCTTCGACTGCTGCAAGTTGGTCACGGGCGCCGACCGCCCGTTCACGATCAGCGAGCCCAGTAGAGCAAGCTTCGTCTTGCCCAACCCCTTGCCATCCGCCGTCGGCGCGAAGATGAGGAAGAGCGGGAAGGGTCCGCGGAGCTCCGTGCGAAGCGTGAGCGTGAGCACGAAGGCGAGCCACGTCGCGAAGCCGCGTTCAGGCTCGACGAACGGAAACTCCTCGACGACCTTCCGCACGACGCGCATGGCGTCGACCGCATGGTCCTTCGTGGGGGCCGACGGAACCTCCGGAAAGGAGGGCGGAACGTTGACCCAACGGTGCGACTCGTCGTCGTACCCGCGGAGCCGCACCCAGGACCCATCCTGGCGGACGATCGGGTGATCCACCACGGCGACCAGCGAGCGGAACTCGGCCAGCGGACCAGCGAGCACTTGAAGCATCGTCCGCCGCGGCGTCACTTTGGGCTTCGGATCGTCCCGCTTGTTCTCGATGAAGTCGGCGACCTGGGCCACCAGGGTGGCCAGACGGTCCGGGCCCACCTCTCGCGCCACCGTGCGGTCATCGACCGCGACGACCTCCACAAGGCTCCCAGACATGCGGAAGAGCGGCACCTCTTCATCGATGAGAGCGCGGACGACCAGCTCCACCAGGTCTGCGTCGTTCGCGACGACCGGGATCCTCCGCCGCCCCGCCGGGATCGAGAACGTCACGTCCGACCCCGGGCAGCGAGCAGCGCGTCG
>JACKEH010000019.1 GCA_020633125.1 Sandaracinus sp.
CGGCGTCGTTGTTGAGGCCGAGGCTCCCCGACGACGCGCGTTGCACGATCGCGCCCCCGAAGAGGCCTGCCGGCGCGCCGCCGCCGCCGAAGACGACCAACGTGCCGAGCGGCGGGATCACGGTCCCCGCCGGGAACGTGTGGCGCACGTTGGTCGAGTCCGAGATCGTCATGCCGCTCACGTCGAGCGCCACGATCGTCACGTTCACGAGCTCGACGAACTCGTCTTGCGTCGTGCTCGCCGAACCGTCGCCGCTCACGTCCACCATCGCCGGCGGATCGGCGAGGATCTCGTTGATCACCACGAAGCCCGCCTCCGGAAGCTGCTCGACCGGGAACGCGGCGCCGTAGATGTCGTAGGTGCCGCGACGGTTGTCGGTCCAGAGCACGACGTTGCCGCTGATGGCCGGCGAGGCCTGCGTCGCCGACGAGCTCGTCAGGAACGAAGGCGTGCCGCCGAGACGGCCGATCGCCACGTCGCCGTTGCTTCGCGAGAGATCGGTCCACACCGCGAGCAGACCGTCGCTGTCGTTGAGCAGCTGCGCGCCGACCGCGGTCGAGAACGCGGCCTCGGCCGGGAACACCGTCGGCAGCACACCGAAGCTCGCGCCGTACGCGTCCCAGTTGCTCATCTCGGTCGGCATCGCCTCGGCGATCGCACGGCCATCCGTCCAACCCACCGAGCCGTGATCGAGCACCGGCAAGCGCTGCCCGTGCACCGACGATCCGCCGGGCGTCTGCACCGACACCGAGGGCGGCGTCGCCGCGAAGTCGATGACGAAGGTCACGAGCCGCGACGATCCGTCGAAGCTCACGAACGCGAGCCGCGAACCACGAAGCACGGGCTCGAGCTCGTTCTCGAGACTGGGCTCGGAGAAGAGCGGCGAGGCCATCGCGGTCGCGATGTCGTAGACGAAGATGTCCCACTGCGAGCCGTCGTATTGGTCGAAGACGATCGTGCCGCCGTCGATCTCCGCGCGACTGGTCTGCTGCGTCGAGATCACCCGCTCCACGCCGGTGACGAGATCGACGTGCACCGCACGGCGTGCCGCGCCTTCGCCGCGAAGGAAGACCACGTGGTTGCCGCGAATGCGAGGCGCCGCTTCGCTCGCGGTCGTGGTGTCAGGCGACGAACCTCGCCGGTCGTGAGGTTGCCGAACGCGACGTCCCAGTTTCCGTCGAAGTTCTCGAGGTAGACGATGTGCTGCCCGTGCATCGAGGGCGACACGAGGTCGTTGCCTCCGAGAGCACCGGCCCGGTCGTGCAGCCGTCGTCGACGGTGCCGTCGCAGTCGTTGTCGAGGCCGTCGCAATGCGCTTCGTTCGCTGCGCCGTCTTCGGCCGCGAGGAACGAAGGACCGTAGCTGTCGGTGCCCGCGCACGCCGTCCAGCCCGCCGCGCCGCCGCAGGTCTGCACCGCGTCCGTGCACACGCCCGTCGTCAGCGCGCACGCCGGCGCGACGAGCGCGTCGTCGGTGACGCCGTTGCAATCGTCGTCCGCGCCGTTGCAGGTCTCGGGCTGCGGCGTGACGCCACCCGTGCACGCGCCCCAGCTTCCCGCGACGCAGGTCTGGGTGCCGCGCTCGCACGCGCCGACGCTGGTGCCGCAAGCCTGCATCGCGCCGGTGACGCACTCACAGCCTTCGTCGACCATGCCGTCGCAGTCGTTGTCGAAGCCGTCGCACATCGACTCCGTCGCCTGGTAGCGCGCGCCGTATTCGGTCGCCGTGCACGCCACGAAGCCACCGCGCCGCCGCAGCGCTGACGCGAGCCCGCGCAGACGCCTTCTTGAAGCGCGCACGCCGGACCGGTGAGCCCGTCGTCGACCGCGCCGTCGCAGTCGTCGTCCTGCCGTTGCAGGTCTCGCTCGCCGGCGCGACCTCGCCTGCGCAACCGCCCACGCACCCGCGGTGCAGGTCTGGGTGCCGGCCATGCAGAGGCCGACGTCGCTGCCGCACGCCTGCGTCGCGCCGTCGATGCACGTGCAGCCTTCGTCGACGATGCCGTCGCAGTCGTTGTCGAGGCCGTCACAGAGCGTCTCCATCGCCTGGTAGTCGCCGCCGTAGCTCACGACGCCCGAGCACGCGATCCAGCCCGCGACGCCGCCGCAGGCGCGCACGCTGCCCGCGCAGACACCTTGTTGAAGCGGACACGCCGGCGGCGTCAGGTCGCCCGGCTCGTCCATCATGCCGTCGCAGTCGTCGTCGAGGCCGTTGCAGCTCTCGCCCATCGGGCCGACCTCGCCGACGCACGCGCCGAACGTCCCGCCGGTGCAGGTCTGGGTGCCGGCCATGCACGCGCCCTCGTCGCTGCCGCAGGCCTGCGTCGCGCCGTCCTCGCAAGGACAGCCCTCGTCGGTCGTGCCGTCGCAGTCGTTGTCGAGGCCGTCGCAGAGCGTCTCCGTCGCTTCGTAGTCCGCGCCGTAGTCCGCGGTGTCGCAGGTGAGGAAGCCACCCTCGCCGCCACAACGCGCGGTCGCGCCGGCGCACACGCCGTCGGTCAACCGCAGCTCGGACCGGTCAGCCCGTCGTCGACGGTGCCGTTGCAGTCGTTGTCCGCGCCGTCGCAGATCTCCGTGCCGCTCGGGCTCGCGTTCGGGTCGCCGTCGTCGCAGTCCGGTCCGAGCGCGCAGCCCTCGCCGTACCGTCGTCGTCCTCGTCGACGCACGTGCCCGCGTCGCTTCCCCCGTCACGCTCGGGCGTACCGCCGTCGCGATCGCCGCCGTCCGTGACGACGCCGCCGTCTTCCATGGGCGGTCCGTCGTCGTCCCCGCACGCGAGCGCGAGCACGAGCGCCAGCCCCAAAATCTCTTCGCCATGATCCCTCCTGCAGCGACGGCACGCCTGAGGCAGCTTCGAAACGTGTTTCAGAGCGTCGCCCCCAGAGCACGAATCCGTTGCACTGTCTCGTGCTCTTCTTCTGGAGAGGGCGCTGCGACCTGCAAAGCCAGATCGGAATCCCCTCCCCACCGCTCGCACCGAAGCCGTGCACGCGGTGGCCGCCCTCACAGGGCGGGGGGCGGCTCGTTGGTCACGACCGGCGCGCCGTCGGTCGGCGGCGGTACCGGCAGCTTCGTGGTCTCTCGTTCTTCACGGCTCTCGGTCGAGCCGACGAACGGAAAGAGGAACTGCCGCACGAAGCCCTCCGGCACGTAGTCGCCGATGACGCCGTAGCGATGCGGCCACTGGCGATCCGCCGTCACCGCGGTACCGAAGAGGTAATCGAGAAACGCGAAATGTGCCGCGTAGTTGCGGTCGATTGCCTCGGTGTCGCGCGAGTGGTGCCAGTGGTGAAAGTTCGGCGTCACGATCACGTAGCGCAGCGGCCCGAGGCGCGCGCTGACGTTGGCGTGGTTGAACACCGCCTGAAAGCCCACGACGATCACGTACGCGTCGACCACGCGCTGCGTGAAGCCGAGCACGAAGATGGGCCCGAGCACGAGCACGCGCGTGAGGATCAGCTCGAAGATGTGCTGACGCGAGCCCGCGATCCAATCCATCGCCTTGGCGCTGTGATGCACCGAGTGAAAGCGCCAGAGGAAGCCCACCTCGTGGTACGCGCGGTGAAGCCAGTATTGCGAGAGATCCGCGACGAGGATGCAGAGCAGAAGCGCCGGAACGAAAGGAAGACCCTGGACGAAGCCGCGTAGGCTGTCGCTCTCGGCCCACCCGAACGCGCCGTGCACGATGCGGTTGACCACCACGAGCACGGCACCGACCGAGAGGTGGTTGATCACGAAGTGCTGCAGGTCGGTCTGCCACTCCGGGCGAAAGATCGGCTGCTCACGCCGCAGCGGGAAGAGCTTCTCGATCAGCACGAAGACGATCGTCGACCCGAGCAGGTCGAGGATGAAGAAGTCGAGACCGATGTAGGGCGTGTCGTCGGCGAAGTCTCCGATCGGCACCGTCGCGCCGCCCAGCAGCTGCGCGACGCCGAGGAACGCGAACGACCACACGGCGAGCCAACGCGCGCGACCGAGCACGAGGTTCGCGACCGAGATCACGCCGGAGAGCACCATGCCGCCGAAGAGCAGGTAGCGAAGCGTCTGCACGTCGTACTGCGCGCGAAGCTCCGGCGTGCTCGTGTAGGCCGGGAAGTGGAAGCCGATCACGCCGAGAAGCGCGAGCCCCGCGAGCGTGAGCGCGAGGACCCCGCTCGCCATGCCACGCCCCGGCTGAAGCGACCCATGGCCACGGGTGAGCTTGTTGAGCTTCTCGAGGGGCGACGGCTCCGACTCCATCGCGGCAGGCTAACAGGCAGCCGAAACGACACGTGAAGGGATTCGTGGGCCCCGTACGCAGGATGCCGCGTTCCCGCACCGCGTGGCGCGTTCGAGCGAGGGCCGCACGGTTCGGCGACCCGAAGCTCAACGCCCGGTGAACCGAACCAGCGCGAAGGGATCCGGTTCCCGATCGAACGCGAAGCGCACCGCCTGTCCGTTGAGCAGGTAAGGCACGCCCTCGGCGACGACGACGTCGGTCATGCCTTCGGCCACGTCGACCGACTCCGAGCGCACGGCGCGCCAGTCGGCCGTGACGGCCTCGAGGGTGGTGAGCTCGCTCGTGAACGCGACGAGCAGCCGGCCGTCCGCGCCCCACGCCATGCCGTCGGCGCCGCTCAAGGCGGGCGTCGCGTCCAAGAAGCCCCCGTCGATCTCGACGTCGACGACCTCGCGCGTGGTCAGGTCGATGCGCACGAGCCGCGACGGCAGGTACACGATCGCGAGCAGCGCCGACTCGTCCGGCGTCGCCACCAACGCGTTCAGCCCCACGAGCCCACCTTCGAGCGCGTCGTCGGTCGCGAAGAGCGTCACCTCGCCGTCGGCGATTCGGTAGACGTTCGGGTGCTCGCGGTCGCTGACCCACGCGACGCCGTCGCTCGTGACCGTCACGTCCGTGCAAGTGGCGCGGGGGTGCGCGTCCGACAGGTCGTGGGTCGCGACTCGTTCGCCGGTCCGTAGGTCGAGCTCCCACACGTAGCCGAGGTAGGGCGGCTCCTCTTCGGTCGTCTCGCGCTGGTCGTCCATCGCGCAGACGAAGAGTCGGCGTCGCTCGGCGTCGACGTGCATGCCGAGCGTCCACCACGTACCTGGCGCGGTCTCCTCGAAGAACACGGTCTCTTCGCCGGTGCGCCGATCGACCCGGTGCACGCTTCCGTCGCCGAGGCTTCCCACGTAGAACGCGCCGTCCACCGGGTCGTAGCTGCCGCCTTCCGGAAAGCGGGCCTCCAGCGGGTAGCGGTCGAGACCCTCGACGCCCGCGTCCTCGGCCGAGGCGTCGTCGACCGAAGCATCCGCACCGACGAGCGCGGCGTCGTTCTCCAGGCCGCCGTCGACGCCGGGATCCCCCCCGCCAGAGGTTCCACAAGCCGCGAGGAGCACGAAGAGGAGGCGTCGCATGGCGGCCAGACTAGAGGCGCATCCACCTTTCGCACTTCGCAACTTTGCGACCGCATATCGCAGAATCGAGACCGGGCTCGCTTGGCGCGCGCGCCCGTCGAGGGCACCCTCGGAGGATGAGCACCCCGAGCTGGGACGATCTTCGCTACCTCGAAGCGCTCTCTCGCCTGGGCGACGTCGGCGCGGCGGCACGTGAGCTCGAGGTCTCGGTCTCGACGATCTACCGGCGGATCGCGGCCCTCGAAGAGAGCACGGGCGCGCGATGTTTGGCCCGCACCGCCGGCGCCACCGAGCTCACCGACGCGGGACGCGCCTTCGCCGACGCCGGCCGTCGGATGCGTGAGGCGCTGCACCGCACGGTGGGTGACGTACGTCGGCGTGAGGAGAGCCTGGCAGGCACGGTGTCGCTCACGACCGTCGAGGGCATGGCGCCGCTTCTGGCTGAGCCCCTTCGCGCGCTGCGCCGACGGCATCCCGAGCTTCGCGTCGACCTCCTCCTCTCCGATCGCGGGCCGAGCGTGCGTCGCCGCGAGGTGGACGTGGCGATCAGCATCGTGAAACGGCCGCCCCCGGAGTGCTGGGGGCGTCGTCTCTTTCGCTTCGACTACGCCGTCTTCGGAACTGCGGAAGCCTTCGCCGCCGAGCCGCCGAGCTGGGTGGTGCTCGGCGCCGCCAACGCCAGCACGCCCGAGGCGAAGTGGGAGGCGCGGCTCGCGACCCCGGTCGCGGTGTCCACCACGAACCGCGGGGCGTTCCTCTCCCTCGTCCGACAAGGCGTGGGCCTCGGACTCCTGCCACGCCCGCTCGCCGCACGTTTCCCGGAGCTGATCGAAGACTCGACGCGCCGCGAGGGACTACGTGCGCTCGATCGCGTCGCGTGGGTGCTGACGCACGAGGCGCATCGCAAGAGCCCCCGCATCGCGGCGGTCACGGCCGCGCTCGCGTCGCACTTCGGGGGCTGACCGTGCCGACCACTCGGTATGGATCGAATCCGTGCGGCGCTCGGTAGAGGGGCCCCGATCCGGTTTGGGGGAGCCGCTCCCTCGAGAAAGGAGAAGAACGGATTCGTGCTCCGACCGGCGTGGCCTCGAGCCCACGCCGAGGGGGGCTTCCCTCGTTCGTCGCCGAGGGTCGCGGACGCGTCGACACGCTCCGCTGGGTTTCCCGCGAGATTGCCGAGGGTCACACCCCAAACAGGGGACACGCTACAGGGACGAGGACGAGAACGAAATCGCTTTCCGAGATTGTCAGGGTTCTCCTAAAACGCTGATTTCACGAGTGAAAATCGTGTTTCATGATCGGGTGCGGTGATCGATGCGATCGTGGCGAGGTGCCACAGCGAGAACGCATTTTTCTCGCATAACCCAAATGGGTGAGGCCTGGCACGGCGGATGCGAAGGGGTCTCGCATGACTCCCGAGCTCGCCACCCCCGACCTTCCAAGACTCCCCTCCACCCTGCGCGTTTGGCTCGATCGCGTGGACGAGCTGGGCTCGGGTGAGCTGGTCGTGGACACGGGCCAAGGCGTCGGCCGGGTGTTTCTCCATCGCGGCCACGTCGCATGGGTCGTCGCAGACCGTCGCGGGGAACGCCTCGTCGGCGCGTTGACCAGACGCACCTCGCTCGACCGCCACACGCTCCGCGAGTCGTTCGACCGCTGCCGGAGCACGGGCGCGAACTTCGCCGAAGACCTCGTCGCTCGTGGCCTGGTCCCTCGCGACACGATGCGTGAGGTCCTGCGCGGCCACAACGCGAGCGAGCTCGGGCGGCTCGCCGACTCGGGAGCGGAGCCGCGTGTCCTCTTCCGGCCGTCGTCGCGACGCTACGCATCCGACTTCCTCTTCAGCGTCGACGAGCTCTTCGTCGACGAGCGGCCCCTTCGCGCTTCCGAGCGTGTGGCCCGCCCCCCCGAGAACCTGCAGGAGAACGCACGAATGGCGAACATCAAAGAGAGCCTCGACGAAGTCATGAAGCTGGACGGAGCCATCGCGGCCGCGTTGGTCGACTGGGAGTCCGGCCTGACGCTCGGCACCATCGGTGGTGGCCCGGGCTTCGACATCGAGCTCGCGGCCTCCGGCAACACGTCGGTCGTGAAGGCCAAGATGGGCGTGATGCGTGCGCTCGGAATTCAGGGTGGCATCGAGGACTTCCTCATCACCCTCGGCACGCAATACCACCTCATCCGCCCGCTCACGAAGAACCCCTCGCTCTTCCTCTACGTCGCGATCGACAAGGAGAAGGGCAACCTCGGCCTCGCGCGTCACCGCGTGCGCGCCCTCGAGGAAGGGCTGACCCTCTGAGCCGACGGATCGACACGAAGGGTGGGGGCGCACCCTTCGTGCTCGGTCACTCTCGCGCGGCTCCCTCGCGATCGTTCGTGCCTTCTCGTCGAAGGCGCTCCCGGCACGCCGGTTCGAGCTCCCGACCTCCGACACGTGCTCGCGGGCCGCGGCCCTTGCTCCGAGTCCTCGACCCCTGGTGATCGAAGATGGCCCATCGTGACCTTCGGCATGGAGAGCTCGTGCTTCGCGTCGTCTACGACGGGGCACCGAGCGCTGGGAAGACCACCAACGTCCAGCGCCTTCACGAAGGGCTGCTCGCCAAGCGCGACGGACGGCTGGAGAGCCCCGGAACGTCGGGGCGGCGAACCGAGTGGTTCGATCGGCGCGAGTTCTTCGGGGGCTACCTCGACGGGATGCCCGTGCGCTGCGAGCTGCTCAGCGTGCCCGGCCAAGCGCACCTCACCCGCCGACGCCACGCGCTCTTGCGAGACGCCGACGCGGTCGTGCTCGTGCTCGACGCGACGCGGCCCGAGACCCACGCGGCCTCCTACGCGTCGTTGCTGCAGCCGGGACTCGATCCCGCGCGCGTCGTCGTGCAACTCAACAAATGCGATCTCGCGACCCCCGACGAGAACGAGGTGCGGCGACGGCTCGACCTGCCTCCCTCGACGCTCGTGTCGTGTGCGGACGCGGCGTCGGGCGAAGGCGTCGGGTCGACGTTCCTCTCCGCCGTGCGTCTCGCGACCGAGCACGCACGACAGGCGCTGTCGCGAGGCGAGCTTCCCGCGCTCGAGCGCCCACGCGATGCGGCTGCGTTGTGGGCCACCTTGCACGCCGAAGAGCGACCGGAGCTCCCCGCGCACTGGCATCCGGTCGGTGAGGTCGTGCCGCTCGTCGTTCGGCGTGTGCTCGCGGCGGCCATCCCCAGCACTTCGACGCGCGCCTGGGCTCTCGAAGGATCCTACGAGTGGGTCGGCGCCGGCTTCGTGGTGCATCACCACCCGAGCTGGCGTTTCGACGACATCGACGTCGCGTGGCGAGAGCTCGCGGCGCACCTCGGTCCGCACCGCTTCGCCGTGACCTCGCCGACCGGCGAGACGTTCGTGCTCACGCGGGATGCGCCGACCTTGCTCGAAGAGGTCGACGCTTGCCTCGAGGCGGACGAGGCGCCGACGGCCCTCTCGCGTCTCCTGCACGCGTGGGAAGGATTGACCCACGTGCGCGGGCACGCGGTCGTGCGTGTCGCGAGCGCCGCCTGCGTGGACGGCGCCTGGGTGCACCTCGGCTTGGGTACGACGACTCCTGCGTCGTCGCGAGGCTTGTCGGCGAGCTTGAGGGCGTCCCTCGAGTCACACGGCGCGTGGCCCGAGCTGTGGAACCCTCGCGCGATGTCCACCTAGACCCCGCCGCAAGTTCGTTCGGCAAACGACCTCCACGCCGATCCTCCACGGCAACCCGGAACTCGGCGGGTGTACTCGCGCTTGGCGAACGCGGCTCGCCGCACTCCGACGAGGACGGTCGCCGCTCCTGCGCTATCGTTCGTGCGTGCAGGGGAAGACTCTCTGTCGGCAGTGCGGTCGCGCGTTGCTACCAGGCTTCACGTCGCCGTGCGCCGTGTGCGTCGCGGGCGTTCCGCCGGAGCTCGCGCTGAACGGGCGTTGGAGCGCGCTGAAGGTGGGCACGCTCGCGTTGATCTGCGACCCGTTGTTCCTCGGGACGATCTTCGCGTTGATTCGTGGTTCTTCGCGTATCGCGACGGCCCGCCGCTACCGCCGCACGCACGGCCATCACCCGGCGCTCTGTGACGTCCGGACCGAGGCGCTCTGGGGGTTGGTCCTGGGAAGCCTGCGTCTGTGGGTGCTCGCCGCGGTGCTGCTCGGTTTCGGCCTCGCGTGGATGCTCGGGCTCGCCGACGACACACGCGTCGACTTCCCGAGCGAAGGTGAGGAGATCGCGGCGCTGCTCGCGTCGAACGAGCCGGGCGAGCGCGCGTTCGGAGCCCGCCAAGCGGCTGAAGCGTTGGACGAGGGTCACGTCGACGTCCTCTGCACGCAGGCGACGTTGCTTCGTGACGCGGTCACGCTCGACGACGCGGAAGCCGGTCGCGCCGCGGCGCGCGCGTGGCTTCGCTGTGGCTACGACGCTTCTTGGTACGCCGGGTCGTCGGACCTCGCCCGCGGGCGGGTGCTCGTGGCGAGCGTGACGACGGACCAGCCGCGGCTCTTCCAAGTCTTGCTCGCGCTCGAGCTCGCACGCGGCGCCACCGCTCTCTCGCACCTCCCCGACGTCGCCGAGGTCCTTCCGAACGAACGACCGGACGCCGAGTTCGTTCAGGCCGCGACGAGCATGCGCGACGACCCCGCGTTCGGCGTCGTGGGTCGCGCGTGGTGCGAGCACCTGACCTGCCGGAAGGTGGCCCCGTGACCAAGTTCGGCTTCGTCTCGCTCGTACTGCTGCTGGCCTTCGCGTCGATCGGATGCTTCGCGGGAGCGGCGCTGATCGCCTTCGCGCGGACCGACCGCGTCGAGGTGCCTTGCGATGCGCTGCAAGATCTCCCGACCCACGAGGGGCCGGTCATCCTACGCGGCTGCCACGTCGACTTCGGCCTACGCCTCCAAGACCCCTACGCCGAACCGACCTTTGCCGTTCGAGGTTCCGACGAGCGCCTCTTCGTCGAGGTCGAAGACCCGGAGCGGGTCGAGGTCGCGCGGCAGCTCCGGGTGCTCGGACTGCGTTTCGATCGTCCGGGCATGGCGCAGCGGTTCGCGGAACGGCGTCGCGCGCTCGAAGGACCTTTCGACGTGGAAGGCCGCTTGGAGTTGCTCGCGCCCACCTCGGTCGCCCACGCGGCCGGGTCTCTCGAGACCTCCCGCTCGGACGCCCGAATCGTGCGCGCCTTCTCCCTTCGGCTCTCCTCGCTCCCGCTCTTCCCGTTGCTCTACGGCCTCGTCTTCGCGCTCTTGCTCGCGTGGCTCCTGCGTGCCCAACGCGTCTGGGAGGAAGAACGGCGCGCGTGGGAGCGCGCGCACGGCGTCGAGGTCGAGGGAACGACCACGCCGCAGTTCTTCTGATCGCGCGACTCGTATCGCGCTCGTCGCGGTTCAAGCGGGGTAGGGCGGAAGCTTCGCCTTCTCTTCGTCGTATTTGTCGGATTCGACGAAGAGGTAGCGCGCGAGCGGCACTTCTTTGCGGATCCGCTGCTCGAGCTCGTTCGTCCGCTCGATGATCTCGTCTCGCGTCAGCTCGGCCGCCCACTCGACCTTGATCGCGGCCAAGAGCTGATCCTCGCCGAGCTGCAGCGTGCGCAGGTTCATCAAGCGCACCACACCTTCGGTCTGCTCGATCTGCCTGCGGAGCTCCGCTTGCGTCTCGGGACTCGCCGACTCGCCGATGAGCAGCGACTTGGTCTCGCGGGCCACGACGACCGCGATGACGATCAGCAGCGCGCCGATCGAGAAGGTCGCGTAGGCATCCCAATACGGGTTGCCCGTGGTGAGCGTCAGAATCACGCCGGCCAGCGCGAGGACCAGACCGACCAGCGCGCCCGTGTCCTCCATCCAGATCACGATGATCTCGGTCGACTTCGAGCTCTCGATGAACTTCAACATGCTCTGCTTGCCGCGGAGGCGGTTCACCTCGCGGGTCGCCGCCCACCACGAGAACCCCTCGAGCAAGATCGCGACGACGAGCACGCCGATCGCGACCTCGGGGTAGGCCATCTCGTAGGTGCCGCCGGCTTCGCGAATCGCGTCGAGCTCGTCGATCTTGTGAAGGCCCTCGTAGAGCGCGAAGAGCCCACCGAGCGAGAAGAGCATCACCGCGACGATGAAGCTCCAGAAGTAGCTCTCCATCTTGTAGCCGAAGGGATGCCGCTCGTCGGGAGGCTTCGCGGCCTTCTTCATGCCCCACAGGAGCAACACCTGGTTCCCGGTGTCGGCGAGCGAGTGAATGGCCTCGGCCATCAACGACGCCGACGCGGTCAGAAAGAACGCGACGAACTTCGCGATCGCGATGCCTAGGTTCGCGCCGAGCGCGAGCAGGACGACCTTCTTGGAACCGTGCGCCATGGCGCGCGGACCATACTCCGGGCCACGCCTTCGCGCCCACGGCCTCGTGCTCGATTGGCGCGCACCGGCAACTCGGTTTCCGGAGTCCCCATCGAAGCGACGCGATTCCCTTGGCATCTGCATTGGCACGTCACTCGCTCTTCCCGGCGCGTGCGCTCGACGAAACACCCAAACGCGGATCAAGAAAGACCCGAACGAAAGAGCGAGCCCACACGCCGAGGGCTGGGGAGGGGCGGTCTCCTTCTCGCGCTCTTTCTCGTCGCCTGTTCACCCTCCCTCGCCCCGCTCGAGCCCTGCCTTCGGGGGGAGGATCGCCTGAGTTGGAAACCCCTTGGCGCCGGACCCGTCGACGTGGTCTACGTGCTTCACGGCTTGGACGACGTTGCTCGCGCCGAGCTCGCGCGCACCGCGCCCGCCTTCCTCGAGGCTCTCGGGAGCGGTGACCTCGACGGAGACGGAGCGCCCGACTTCGATCGCCCGTTCGCGCTCCGCGTCGCGATCAGCACCGCGGACCTCGGGGACGATTGCGAGGACCGCCCCCACGCGCTCGTCGAGCGCGACGGATCGCGCGCCGTGATCGTCAGCGACCCCACGGCGATCGACCCCGCAGCGATCGACGAGGTCGTTGCTCGTTTGAACGATGCACGCTCGGAGTGCTCGCTCGGCCAACCCCTCGAAGCCCTGCGTCGGGCTCTCGAGCTTCCCTTCGACGGAGTGGTCGAGCCGAACAGTCGACTCGTGGTGGTCTTTGCATCACCCCACGACGATTGTTCGATCCCCCACAATCCGAGCGCGGACCCTTCCCACGTCGTTGGATGCACTGCGGTCGAGCGCGCGGACGTCGCGGAGTACGCCCGACGCTTCACTGCCGAGAACGAGCTCCATGTCCTCACCCTCACCGGCCTCCCCACCGACCTCGACGGTCTCTCGCGTCCGCTCGAGGGTGAGAGCGTGCTCGCCCGCACCGATCTGAGCGAACGCCTCGACGGAGACGTGCTCGTGCCCTCCTGCACGCGCGGCGAGCTCCAAGCCACGCCCCCGCGTCGTTGGCTCGCGTGGAGCGACGCCCTCGTGGAGCACGGTGTCTTCGGGCAACACGCCTCCCTCTGTGCGACCGACCTCGCGCCCGCCTTCGAAGCCTTCGCGGCTCGCATCGCCCGCCACGACACGGCGGACTGCATCCACTCCGCCCCCGGTCCTCTCGGGCCCGATGGCCTGCTTCCTTGCGAGGCGATCGACGACAGCGAGGATTGCGCCGAGCGAGAGGACCGAGTCGTGACCGAGCTCGGGTGCGCCATCCCGCAGGTCGGCCCCGGCGAGTCCGGCGGCTGGTATTTCGAGTCCCCCGACGACGCCCTCGAGGGTTCCGACCTCGCGTGGATCTGCCCCCACGGGTGGTCACGGCTGGTGGGTGCGCGCCACGAGGCGACGAGGTTGGTCTGCGCGAGCGGCTGCATGGAGTGATTGCGGCAACGCACAATGATCTGGGCCTTTGGCGCGCGATGGTCGCAGCATCATTTAGAAATCATTGTATAAAATTCGAATGCTGCGCCCGCGGCATTCCATGTTGCGTTGCAGCAAAATGGGCGCTACAAGCTTGCGTCACGACACCGGAGGGGTCCGGTGCGTTCGCGCGCACGGCGCGCAGGGGTAGCTGTCATGCGTCATGCCGCCATCGTCGCGACCGGTGTTCACGTTCCGTCGGTCGAGGTTCCGAACGAAGTCTTCCGTCGTCGCTTCGAGACGATCGCCCCCGACTTCGTCGACCGCATCGAACCGGCCAGCGGCATCCTGACGCGTTGGTACGCGCCCGACGGTTGGGCCACGAGCGACCTCGCGACGGCGGCCGCCCGCGAGTGTCTCGCCCGCGCGAAGGTCGACCCGATGGACGTCGACCTCGTGATCGTCGGCACCGACTCCCCCGACTACCTCACGCCGGCCACCAGCGTCGTCGTGCAGCACAAGCTCGGCGCCAAGAACGCCGGCACCTTCGACGTCGGCTGCGCCTGCGCGTCTTTCCCCACCGCGCTCGGCATCGCTTCGGGCCTCGTCGCCACGCAGCCGTGGATGAAGAACGTGCTCGTCATCGGCGCGTACATGATGCGCAAGCTCGCCGACCCGAACGACCCGATGATCTTCCTCTACGGCGACGGAGCGGGCGCCGCGCTGATCCAACCGAGCGACGTGCCGAGCATCGGCGCCGCGAGCTACCTCGCCGACGGAGCGCTCACCAAGGATTGGTTCATCGAAGCCGGCGGCACCGCCGAGCCCATCACGCACGCGGCCATCGAAGCCGGCCGCCACGTCGTGAAGATGCACCAGAAGTACCCGCCTTCCGTGAACGAAGAAGGCTGGCCGAAAATGATCGGCGAGCTCGCGCAGCGCGACGGATTCGCGGTGAGCGACGTCGACTGCTTCATCTTCACCCAGGTGCGCAAGCGGACCATCGAGAAGGTCATGGCGCGCCTCGAGCAACCGATGGAGAAGGCGCACCTCGTGATGGACAAGTGGGGCTACACCGGCTCTGCTTGCATCCCGATGGCGCTCCACGACGCGATCGAGGCGGGTGCGGTGAAGTCGGGCTCGCGGGTCGTGCTCGTCGGCTCCGGCGTCGGCTTCGACCAAGCGGCGATCTCCTTCGTGCTCACGGACGCGCTCCTCACCTCGAACGGAGCCGTCTGATGGATCGTCTGCACGTCGCCTGGATGGCCTTCGGCGTCTACCTCGCCGTCACCACGTGGCTCGCGTGGCGCGGCATGAAGAAGACCACGTCGCTCAGCGGCTTCGCGCTCGGCAACGGCGACATGGGTCCGCTTCTCGTCGGCATCACGCTCGCCGCGTCGATCGCGAGCACCGCGACCTTCGTCATCAACCCGGGCTTCGTCTGGAAAGACGGCCTCTCGGCGTTCGTACACTTCGGAATCGCCGGCTTCGGCGGCGTGACCGTCGGCCTCGTCGTTCTCTCGAAGGGCTTTCGCGCGCTCGGCGCCAAGACCAAGGCGCTCACGCTCCCGCATTGGATCGGCGCGCGTTTCGAGAGCCCCGGCCTGCGCACGTATTTCGCGCTCTTGAACCTCGTCCTCGCGATCGCGTTCGTCGTCCTCATCATCAAGGGCTCGGCGATCGTGATGCAGCTGACGCTCGGGCTCTCCTACTTCTGGAGCGTCGTCCTCATCGTCGGCTTCGTCTTCAGCTACATCCTCATGGGCGGCACCTACGCCCACGCGTACACGAACGCCCTGCAGGGCGCGATGATGGTGATCGTCGCCGTCGCCCTCGTGTACAGCGGCCTGCACCTCTTCGGCGGCGAGACGTCGTTCCTCGAGCGCCTCGCGGAGCGCGGCCCGAACCTCGTCGAGGTCCCGAACCCCGAGAGCTCGCTCTTCAACAACGTCTTCGACGTCTTCATCGCCGGCTTCGTCGTCTCCTTCGGCCTCGTCTGCCAGCCGCACATCCTCACCAAGGCGCTCTACCTCCGCAGCGACCGCGACCTGCGCCGCTACCTCGTCATCGCGACCCTCATCGGCGCGACCTTCGCGGGCATCCTGATCGTCGGTCTCTACGCGCGCGTCGGTTTCCCCGAGCTCGACACCGTCCCGCAAGACGCGGTCGTCGCGAGCTACCTCGGCAAGGCGTTCTCGCCCATCGTCGGCGTGCTCGTCAGCGTCGCGCTCCTCGCCGCCGGCATGAGCACGATGGACGGCATCCTCGTCTCCGCCTCGACGATCGCGGGCAGCGACCTCTTCCTCGGCGCCCTCGGCCAGAAGCTCTTCCCGAACCTCGACCAAGAGGCGCGCGAGACGATGGCGCTCAAGGCGAGCCGCTGGATCCTCGTCGCGATGGGCGTCGGCGCGTTCTTGCTCGCGCTCGATCCACCGCAGCTCGTGGGCCTCTTCGCCCAGTTCGGCATCTACGGGCTCGTCGCGGCCTCGGTCGGTCCGGTCGTCTACGGCATCTTCGCGCAGCGCGCGACGGCGTCGGGCGCCATCGCGGCCGCCGTCGCGGGACCGCTCGTGCACTTCGGCCACCAGATCGCGGTCGGCTTCACGCTCAACCCCGCGCGCACGGCCACCGAAGGCGTTCTGGTCGCGGTGGTGCTGCAGGGCGTCTTCCTCTTGGTCTCCAGCCGCGACCGCGCAGCAAACGCGACCGGGTCACTCATCGCCTGACCTTCGCCGCCTCGCGAGGCGATGGTTTGGTGAACGGGAGACACGAGCAGCCCCCGGGTGCTGATACGCTGCGCCCCATGGCGCTTCGCCCTTCGCTCTCGTTCGTCTTGATCGCGTCGATGGCCCTCGGTTGCGACGACGACGTCGCCCCGCGTGCCCTCGACCTCGCCCTCGGCGCCGACCGCGCCTGTTTTCTCGGCGCGGTCACCGAAGACACGGGCGCCTCCACCGACGCGGGCAGCATCGACGCGGGGGTCGACGCCAGAGCCGACGAAGACGCGGGCGTGCCCGAGGACGCCGGCACGCCCGAGGACGCCGGCACGCCCGAGGACGCAGGCACGCCCGAGGACGCCGGCACGCCGGAGGACGCTGGCACCCTCGAAGACGCCGGGGTTCCGGAGATCGACGCCGGCCTACCCGAACCCGACGCGGGAACGGGCGCAGACGCAGGGCCGAGCGAGACGCCCACCCTCGGTGCCGCGGGCATCCCCTTCTGTTGGGGCGGCGGAAGCTCCGACGTCGCGCCGCTCCCGAACGCGCGGCCCTTCGTGGCCATGGCGCTCGGTGCCGCGAGCTGTGGGCTCGAGTCGACCGGCGCGTTGGCCTGTTGGGGCGCGAACGGCCGTGGCCAGCTCGGCGATGGCACCACGACCTCCCGCCCGGAGCCGCAAACCCTCGCCGGCGTCACGGCCTATGCCTTCGACGTCTCCCGCTTCGCGCCCGCCACCGCCGGCTTCACCTGCGCGCTGAGCACCACGGGCGCGCTTTGCTGGGGCGCGAACGAACGAGGTCAGCTCGGCGACGGGAGCAACCTCGACCGCAGCACGCCGTCCCCCGTGGCCGGCCCCGCCGGATTCCTCTCGATCGCACTGGGACGAGCCCACGCTTGCGCGGTCGATCTGGAGGGACACGCCCAATGTTGGGGTGCCAACGACCGGGGCCAGCTCGGGGACGGAACGCTCGTCGACCGCCTCACCCCCACGGTCGTTCCGGGTCTCGAGGGGGTGGCCGAGGTCGCAACGGGTGCCGACCACACCTGCGCACGCCTCACGACGGGCGCAGTCCATTGCTGGGGAGCCAGCGACCAAGGCCAGGCCGGCACGCTCGTCGAGCCCGTACTCGGACCGCGCGCGATCGAGCTCGAAGGAGCGACCCAGCTCGCCGCCGGCGCGCTTCACACCTGCGCGATCGACGGCGAGGCTCGGGTTCGCTGCTGGGGCGCCAACGCGAGCCTTCAGGCGGGCAATGGGGTCGCGGTCCCACAGACCGCACCAGTCACGGTCGCGGTCAGCGCGCTTCGGATCGCGGCCGGCGTCGCGAACACCTGCGCGCTCAACCTCGGCGGCTCGGTGCTCTGCTGGGGTGCCTCGTCGACCGGCCTCGTGGGCAGCACCACCGACGGGGACACGGCCTTTCCGACCCGAATCCCGGGCACGCCGTGACAAAAAGGGTGGGGAGCGTTGGCCCCGCTGGAGACGGCAATCCCGCGCCAGATGTGCGCAGTGTCCTACCTTTGCACCGTCCGTCGGCTGGGAAAAGTCAGTGATCTCAAGCCCGCCGGGAAAAAGTGACGGTGGCACCACGATTGCTCTGTTGGATGAGTGCGTGTCGATGCGAATCCCCCATCGAAATCGTGACGGAGGTCCGGTTGACACGCGTGCGGACGATCACGTAGACCTCGTAAGGCACGCCGTAGTGAGCGGCCTTCGCGGGGATACGCGAGTGCAAGGACGGGAGAGAGCGAGAGGGAAGCAGGCGCACGAGCTCGGCAACGACGAGCGCGGCGCGGTGTACGTCGAGTACCTGGTCGTGGCGAGCATGGTCACGATCACGGGAGCGGCGGCTGTCGTGACGCTGGGTGTCCCCCTCTACAATCTCTTCCGTTACGTCGAAATGATGATCCTGCTCCCGGTCCCTTGAGGACCAGTTCCTTGAGGGCAGGCAGGCAACAGGAGAGAGGGCCGAACCATGAAGATCGATCTGAAGTCGAAGCTCGAGAAGTCGCTCGTCAAGGACGAAGAGGGTCTCTCGACCGTCGAGTACATCATCATCCTCATTCTCATCGCGGTCATCGCGATCGTGGCGTGGCAGGCGTTCGGCTCCGCCGTGAAGTCGAAGGTCGAAGGCTCGACCGACAACATCACGAACCTCGGCAGCTGAGCCTTCGTTCCACCACCTGAGGTGCGGGAGGGAGCTTGCTGTCGCTCTCCATCCCCAAAGCTCTGTTCTTTGGGGAATTGGCAGCGTTGGGAATTGCCCTCGTGTCCGCGGTCACTGACTGGCGGCGCGGGGAGATTCCCAATTGGCTGACACTTCCGCCCTTGGTGGTTGGACCGCTGTTCTGGCTCTTGGTGGGGGGATTCAACGAGGCCGGGCTGATGCTGATGCTCAAGAGCATCATCAGCATCGCCATCTGTGGCCTCGTCCCCTACCTGCTCTGGCGGCGGAACGCGCTCGGTGGAGGAGACGTGAAGATCGTCGCGGCGATGGGCGGGCTCGTACACATGTCGTACGGGCTCGAGATCGTCCTCGCCGGTTTGATCGCTTCCTCGATCTACGCGCTCCTACGGCTTGCTTGGGAGGGGTTGTTGCTCCGCACGCTCGCCAACTCGTTCTTTCTCGCGCTCAATCCCATCCTTCCGAAGGACTGGCGGCGTGAGATCTCCCGGGAACAGATGTCGTACGTGCGCATGGGTGGCGGATTCGCCGTCGGCGCGTTGGTCGTGACGCTGTCCCACCACCCGGAGCTCTGGAGCTGAGACCGAGATGCGGCGGAGAAGCCTCGCCAGCGACACACGCGCAGCGGTGTACGTCGAGTTTCTCGTCGTCTTCATGCCGGTGTTCACGCTCTGGCTGGGCATGACCCAGATCGGCTTGATCTTCGCAGCCGACGTCGCCGTCCAGCACGCAGCCGACGCGGCAGCCCGCTCCGCCATCGTGGTTCTTCCGGACGACCCCGCCCGCTACGGCGGCCCCGACGAGTCTCCCAAGAACCAAATCAACTGGTCCGACGAAGGCGAAGAAGGACGCTCCGATCCCAGCGGCATCGCCGGAATCCTGGGGGCCAGCTTCGCGAACATTCTCCCGTCGAAGGGGGACGCGCGGCTCAACGTGATTCGCACCGCGGCCTACAAGCCGCTCATCGCGATGAGCCCCACTCCTTCGCAGGTCATCGACGCCCGTGGCTCGGACAGCGTTCGCGACGCCATCGGCGCCGCACATTGGCGCTTCGCGATGGGCCTCGCTTACAACCTGACCGCCGTCGCGGTGACCTTCCCGAGCGCACCCGGCGCCGAGGGCGCCCAGGTCGATGGCACGCAGAACTTCGCGTACTCGCGGGGCAGCGGCATGCAGCTCACCGCGCGCGTGACCTACCTCTTCAACTGCTCGGTGCCGTTCGCCGCGCAGCTCATGTGCGACGCCCCGATCAACCTCCGACGCCAGAGCGAGGAGGGCTACCACGAGCTCGGCGGCGCGATGTACCCGCTCTTCGGGGACGGTGGCGGCGTCGCCGGCATGCTCACGGGGCTGCTCCAGTCCTGCTTCCACATCCTCCGCCGCGAGTCGACGCTGCTCTACCAGGGCGCCGAGTACGAATACGCGAGCGAGCAGGGCGGCTCGTCGGACCACGACGACCCCGAAGGTGGCGTGCCCGAGACGCCCGATTGTCGTCCCGCCTCCACGTGCGAGCGCACGTGCCGCACCGGCGTCGCCTGCGGCAACACGTGCATCAGCGCGATGGACATCTGCCATCAGCCGCGGGGAACCGCGTGCAACGCCAGCGAGATCTGCCCATGAGCGCGCTGACGACCCTGTTCCCGTGCGGCCTTCGGGCGCTCCTCGGCGAGACGCGCCGTCCTGTGAGTGAGCCGAGCGTCGCGACCGAGCCGGGCGCCTCGAGCCACGATGCGCTTCGCCGTGACGAGAGCGGCGCGATCATGGTCATGGGCCTCTTCATGGCCGTGTTCCTGGTCGGAATGCTCTACTACCTCGTCGGCATCTACGAGGCGGTGATCTTCCGCGAGCGCATGCAGGACTCGTCCGACGCGGGCGCGTTCGCTGCCGCGGTCATGAACGCCCGCGGCATGAACCTGATCGTGCTGTTGAACATCGTGATGGCGATCGCCTTCGCGGTGCTCATCGCGCTCAAGCTGATTCAGATCGCGGTCGTTGCCGGCCTCCTCATCGCCGCGGTCGCGTGTTGGCTCGGTGGCGCCGGGTGTGCGGCGATCCCGCCGCTGACCAACTGGAACATCCAGGTCCCGCAGTACATCCAGCGGGCCGAGCGCGCCGTCGAGCAGATCACGAGAGTCTGCGACGCCGTTCAGAACGCGATACGCCTAGGCTGGCCCGCGCTGGGACAGGCGCGGGCGGTCGACACGATGACCATGGCGGCGGCCTTCTCGCCGCCCTCCGACTTCGGCTTCGTTTGGCCGGTCTGGGGCGCGCTCCCCGTGGAGAACCACGAGCTGCGCGAAACCTGTGACAGAGCAGCGCTCTACGTCGGTGAGCTCATCGGGTTGCCGTTCCGCTTGATCCCCGTGATCGGAAACAAGATCGCGAACTGGATCTCGGGCGCCGTGCAGGGCCTGGTCTCGGCACTCGCCGTCTACTTCTGCGGCGCCAGACCTGGCGAGAGCTCGGACCCACCCTCGCTCACCGTCGAGACGACGGTCGCATACCCACAAGTCGAAGTGGCGGAGGCGTGCGGCAACGCCTGCGTCATACCGGACGGGCATCCCAACGCGGGTCAGATCTACAGCTACGCGACCTGCAGCCCCTGCCGCGCGGACCGCGACAGCAGCGCTTGCGCCGACGCGCGTCAGCAGACGTGCACCGAGTACCAAGAGTACCTCACGACGCACGCGCACTACGTCTGCCGCAACCCGGACGCTGGCTGCGAGCGTGACGCGGACTTCAACTACATCGGGCCCTGTGTGGACCACCCGCGCTCGGTCGGTCTCTCGGATGCCGAGTACGAAGCCGAGATTCGCGACTGCACGCGGCACATGCGCAGCGGCGCCGACCAGTGTCGTGCCGACCGAACGAGCGGCCTCGAGCACTACATCTACGTCGAGGAATACCGCTACCTCGTCTACTACAAGGAAGTGAACGCCGAGGGCGTTTGCTCCGTGCGTACCCAGCCCGCGGTGCGCGACGAGATGAACCCGAACCTGATGGAGCCGAACGCTCGTCGGAACACCAGCCGCCCGTCGCGCTGCCACAACAACTGGGGCCCGGTGTACGGCTCCGACGGTCCGTTCCCGACCGACTCGGTTCCGGGAAGTCCGTGGGAAGCGGCCTGCCGCTACGACATGCCGGACCGACTCCCGATCCCCGGCAACATCCTTCCGACCGACCCGAGCCAAGAGGAGTGCAACGCGCTCCCGACGCGCACGGAGGCGTTCAACACGATGCGAACGGCAGCCCGCCCGAGCAGCGTCGAGCGTTTCACCAAGCAGGTTCGGATCGTCTACGAGATCAGCGGTTGCGGCCGCGACACCGAGGTCCCGGTTCCCGTCGAGGTCGGCGCGCCGAACCCGAACACCAGCTGCGACAGCGGGCGCTACAAGTGTCCGAAGCGCGTCTGCCGCTACCGCAACCGCTCGCTCATCGCGACTGCGTGCCCGACGAGCGGCGACGACCTCTTCCTCGGCGACAACGACTTCCAGCTCCGCTCCTTCGCGTTCGCGGGCTCGTTGCCGAGCGAGGGCGACGCGGGCGTCCGGCTGGCGGCGTGGGGAGACAACACCGACGGCGGCTTCCAAGCCACGGTGCTCAACGCGGGGCGCGAAATCGCTCGCATCAGCATCGCGCAGGCCGAGTTCTACTGGGACCAGGACGAAGACTGGCGCATCAGCAACTTCGAACACTCGCTCGGCAAGGGCCGCATCGAGTGGATGTGGGACATGGCGTGGCGCGGGCGTCTCCGCCGCGTCGGTTTCGGAAACGCGACGGAGCCCAACGGGGGCAACGGCATCGGCAACACCTGCTCCGAGGCGGGTGGCGGCGGCGACTGCGGTGGCAGCGGCCTCACCTCGATGCTCGGAAACCTCTTCTCGCACTGACCCCGGAGAAGGACGAACGTGCACGACGATCGACACGAAGCTGCGGAACGACTCGAGACGCCCTCGCGGCGCCGCGTCGTGGCGCGCGTCGTGCGACGTGTCTCGCGCCGCCTTCCCGTGCTCGGGCGCTTCCTCCGGGACGAGCGCGGCGCGGCCTACGCCGAGGCCGTGATCATGCTGCCCGTCTACCTCGCGATGTTCGCGTTGTTCGGGCTCGTCCACAACGAAGCGCACCAGAAGATGGACACGCTGGCCGAGTCGCGAAGCGCGGCGTGGCAGCGATCGAACGGTGGCTGCGAGGGCGAGGACGAGTCGTGCCCGAGCTGCATGGCCGTCGAGGGCAGCGACGACGGCACCGTCTACGGCGACATCGACAGCGCCATCGGAAGCGTCGGTGACGTACCCATCGTAGGCGACATCCTCGAGGGCATGCTCGACGGACTCTTCGGCTCGCAAACCACGGTTCGAGCCTCGGCCGACATCGCGCGGCCCCGCCTCCTGGGCGGCGGCACGCGAAACGCGACTTCGTCGTACACCGTGTTGTGCAACCCCGTGCGTACGAGCGTCTGGGAGATGCTTCGGAACGCCTTCTGCGGCTTCGTGCCCTTCTTGTGCTGACCATGAGCGACCGCGCCGAACGAAATCGCGATCGATCGCCGGTCGCGCGAAAGAAGTGGGCCCGCCGAGCGTGGCCGACGGTGAAGCGCGTGCTGCGCGTCGCGGGCGTCCTCGCCGTCGTCTACGTCGTGGCGCTCGTGTTGGCCGCGCGGCAAGCCGCCGCCGAGGTCGACGAGCTGATGCTCGGTCTCGGCGCCGAGCTCCTCCGTTTCCCGGACTCGACCCAAGACGAGGTGCGCAGGGTCAGCCTCAACGGGGCGTCCATCGAGATGACGACGGGCATCACCGACCGCCCGATCGACGAGGTGCTCGCGTACTTCGAAGCCCGTTGCCAGGAGCGCGACGGAGGAGTCTCGGAGACCATCCAGCGCATCCTCGACGAAGGAAACGACCTCGGCGTCGCCGCGGCGGACGTCGACACCACGATGACGATGAACACGGGCACCCGCGGGTTCGTGGCGTGCCTGGACCCGGGGGAGGGCGCGGACCTCTCGACCTCCGAGAGCTTGCTCGACCGTGCGGAGCGGGCCCTCGCAACCGGCCGCATCGGGGATCTCGGTCACCTGCGCTACATCTACGTCGAGCGTTACTCCGAGGAGCAGGGGCGCTACGGCACCCACATCGTCTCCATCTCGAGCGACGACGACCTCGACGTGAAGCGTCTTTTCCCGGAGACCGCAGACGCCCCCGGCCGGGATCCGGAAGGGGTGCCGCGAGCCGAGAACCTCCAGCGGATTCTCTCGGCGTTCGAGGTCGGCAAGCCCTACGGCATGACGATCTACTCGCGCCGCGGTGGCGATCCCGGCCGGCTCGCCGCTTGGTACCGGCGCGAGCTGCCTCGCGCAGGCTGGCAGCTCGTCGAGATGCGTCAGGGAGAGCGGGTCGAGATCGACGGGCAGCACCTGCTGACCGGCGTCCGTGACGAGCGCCTCGTCACCGTGGTCGTCGGGCGTCAGGACGACCTCGCGACCGTGACGGTCTTGACCTCCGACGAAGAGCCCTGAGCTCCCACCACTCGTCGAATCGAAGCCGCTCGATGTCCTTCGGAGCCCCGAGAGGAAGCGTCGTTGCGTCCAGCGCGGTCGAACGAGGCCGAACCAGGACGATCGGCGGCGGGTCCTCTGGGCCGACCTCCGGCTCCACGGGCGGCGGCGGAGGCCCTTCCCGTCGGACCCACGGGGCGAGGTGCGTTCGTCGGCCCCGCAACGTGTTTCTAGGCTACCTCGGCGGCCGCGAATCGGGTTATCGTCGCCGCCGCATCGCGCGGGCGGTTCGTGTCGTGCGGAGTACGAGAGTGGGTAGGTCGAGATGAACCGAACGGCTCTGATTGCTGGGTTCGCCGTCGCCATCGTCGGCGTCGGCCTCTTCGCGCTGTACATGCGCCGATTCGAGAACGAAGCGACCGGTGGTGAGCCCGTCGAGGTGCTCATGATCACCTCCGACCTCTCGATCGGCGAGCCGCTCACCGCGCAGAAGCTCGGCACGCGCGGCATTCCGCAGGCGTACCTCGAGGACCGCCACGTCCTCGCCCGCGACCAGGAGCGTGTCCTCGGCATTCGCGTGAGCAACGGCCTGCGTGCGAACCAGTCGCTGCTCTGGACCGACCTCGCGACCACCAGCTCCGAGCGCCGCGACCTCTCGACCCTGCTTCGCGAAGGCATGCGCGCGATGACGGTCCGCACCGGCCAGACGAGCGCCTTCGGTGGCCTCCTTCGCGCCGGCGACCGCGTCGACGTGCTGCTCACGGCGACCCGTCCGGGAACCGAGTCGGAGCGCGTGACGATCCCGCTCCTCCAGAACGTGCTCGTCCTCGCGGTCGGCGCCGACACGGGTGGTCCGGACCAGAGCGATCGCGAAGAAGCCGCGGCGGCGGAGCGACGCGGTCGCGACGTCAGCCTCGCGGTCACCCTCGATCAAGCCACGATGCTCTCGCACGCGCGGGATCGTGGCGTCATTCAGCTCGTCCTCCGCAACCCGGACGACGTGGGCATCATCGAGGGCGTGCCGGAGACCACCGACACGGATCTCATCGAGGCCGAGGTTCGGCGCACGCGCAACGTGACGCGCACGCCGACCGTCGAGGCCATCGAGCGCGTGGGAAGCAACGGGAGGCGTTGAGGGATGCGTGCAATGGGGACGAACACAGGCGCGTCGCGCGGGCTCGGTGGGACGCTCTCGGCGCTACTCGCGCTCGGCTTGGCGCTCTGCGCGCTCGTGACGAGCACTGCGTCGGCGCAGGATCGCGAGATTCGCATCGGCGTCGGTGAGCAGGAAGTGCTCTCGGCCGAAGGTGTGCGCTCCTACTCGGAAGGCGTGCGCGGCATCGCGGACATCCGCCTCACGGGGGACCAGTCGCGCTTCATCATCGCGGGTACGCGCGCCGGAACGACGTCGCTCCTTCTGATCATGCGCGACGGCTCGCAGGTCCAGTACCGCATCATCGTCGAGTCCGACGAGCCCGAGTCGACCGCCCCGCGCGACGGCGCCGTGCCGCCGCGGACGAACATCCGCCTCGACCTCTACTTCGTTCAGATCTCGGATACCTACGCGCACGCCATCGGCATCGCGTTCCCGGGCTCGATCGGCGGCGACCAGGACCGCATCCGCCTGAACACGCAGTGGCAGAACGGCTCGGGTTTCACGACGCAGTTCGCCGTCCTCGCAACGACCGCCATTCCTCGCATCGACATCGCGCAGTCCAAGGGCTGGGCGCGCCTCTACCGTCAGGCCTCGCTCGTCACCGTGAACGGCGGCGAGTCCGAGGTGAACATCGGCGGTGAGCTGAACGTGCAGGTGAGCAACGGCGTGCAGGCGCAGGTTCAGTCGATTCCCTTCGGCACGGTGCTCCGCGCGCAGCCGCAGTTCGACGAGGAGAGCGGCCGCATCCAGATTCACATCGAGGCCGATGTCTCCGACCTCACCGACGACCAGGGCACCGGCATCCCCGGCCGCTCGCGCTCGGTGATCAACACGACGGTCAACCTCGAGCTCGGCCAGAGCCTCGTGCTCGGCGGCGCCATCGCCCGCTCCGAGGCGCGCTCGCGTGCGGGTCTTCCGGGCCTCAGCCAGATCCCGATCCTCGGCGCCCTCTTCGGCACGCACGCGCGTCGCTTCGAGGAGTCGGAGTCGCTGCTCTTCGTGATCCCGACGGTCGTCGAGGCCGTGCCGCTCACGCAGCGCAACCGCATCCAGGAAGCGATTCGCTTCTACGAGGACTTCGACGGCGGCGTCGACGAGGTCGAGCTCCACGAGCAGCCGCGCATCGGTGGCGCAGCCGCCCGCACCGCTTCGGCCGAGGCCGAGGCGCCCCCCGCCGCTCAGGACTGAGGAGGAGAAGCGCTCGATGGATACCGGTGTGCTGCTGTCGATCGAGATGCCCGACGGTTCCGTCGAGGAGCTTCCGATTCAAGCGCAAGGCCCGGTGGTCATCGGACGCGATCCGAGCTGCCACGTCGTGCTGCCCTCTCCGGAGGTCAGCCGACGTCACCTGATCGTCGAGCCCTCGGCGCGGGGCTTCAAGCTCACGGACCAATCCGCCAACGGCACGCTGATGGGCAATCAGCGTGTGAAGCGGAGCAAGGTCGACACGCCGCCGAACGTCCCGCTTCGCATCGGGCCCTACCTCGTTCGTCTTCGCCGCATCGGCGATCCGCCGCCGCCTCCGCTGCCGCCGCCGGGTCATCCGGGAGGACCGCAGCCGGTCGCGGCGGGTCCTTCGGGGCAGGCTCTCTCTCCGCAGTCTGGCAACGTGACCGCGCAGGCGCCGTCGCCGGCCCGGCCGCCGGCGCCGCCCGCCGCGGCGAAGAAGAGCGCGGGCAGCCTGATCGAGCACGAGAAGGAAGAGATCCTTCGCGTCGCGGGATCGACCTCCGTGATTCCCGCCGAGCTGCGCCGTCGTGTGCACCGCATGTTGCTCGACCACCTCGACCTCGTCGCGCTCGACCGGTCGAACATGGACGACGACGTGATGCGCCCGAAGGTCCTCGCCGCTCTCGGCCGCATCATGACGCAGCTGACGCACGACATTCCGCCGGAAGTCGATCGCCAGGCGTTCATGCGTGAGATGGCAGACGAGGCGCTCGGCCTCGGGCCGCTCGAGCGTCTGCTCGCCGACGAGGACGTCAGCGAGGTCATGGTCGTCCACCCCTACAAGATCTACATCGAGAAAAAGGGGAAGATCTGGGCGACCGATCTGCGCTTCACCGACGACGAGTCGGCTCGCGCGGTCATCGAGCGCATCGTCACCCCGCTCGGTCGACGCATCGACGAGTCGACGCCGCTGGTCGACGCGCGCCTCAAGGACGGCAGCCGCGTGAACGCGGTCATCAAGCCGCTCGCGATCAACGGCGCGTGCATCACGATCCGTAAGTTCCAGAAGAACCCGCTCAAGATCGACGACCTCGTCCGCTTCGGTTCGATGACCGACCGCATGGCGAGCTTCCTCGTCCGCGCGGTGAAGGTTCGAAAGAACATCGTCATCTCCGGCGGCACCGGCTCCGGCAAGACCACGTTGCTCAACGTGCTCTCGGGCGCGATCCCGGGCCGCGAACGTGTGGTCACCATCGAGGACGCGGCCGAGCTTCGTCTGGAGCAGCCGCACGTCGTCTCGCTCGAAACCCGTCCCGCCAACATGGAAGGCAAGGGCGAGTATTCGATTCGCGACCTCGTGAAGAACGCCCTTCGTATGCGTCCCGACCGCATCGTCGTCGGTGAGTGTCGTGGCGGCGAAGCGCTCGACATGCTTCAGGCCATGAACACGGGCCACGAAGGCTCGATGACCACGACGCACGCGAACAGCCCGACCGAAGCCGCGAAGCGCATCGAGACGCTCTGTCTGATGAGCGGCATCGACCTCCCGTCGCGCGCGATTCGCGAGCAGATCGCCGGCAGCGTTCACTTGATCGTGCAGCAGACGCGTCTGTCCGACGGCTCGCGTCGCGTCACGGCGATCACCGAGGTCTCCGGCCTCGACGACAACGGCGAGTTCGTGCTCAACGACATCTTCGCCTACTACCGCACGGGTACGAAGCCGGACGGCACCATCGTCGGCGAATACCGTGCGAGCGGTTATCTGCCCTCGTTCCTCGACGAATTCATCACCTTCGGGCTCGTCGGCGAGGGAGGAGAGTACCTGTGAAGGACTTCCTCGCGAGCAGTGTCTCGGGGTGGCTCGCCATCGGGCTCATGGGCGTGGGCGGTGGTCTCGCGGTGTATCTGGCGCTCGCGCTCGAGAACAGCCCGCTGCGGGATCAGTGGAACAAATACGTCCGCTACCTCGACCACTACGTTCGCTTCCTGCTGCTCAAGCAGACGGCGGCCGAGATCGCGCGCAACCAGGCGATCGTCGCGGCGATCGGCCTGCTGCTCATGGCGGCGACCGGCAACTTCCTCCTCATCGCGCTCATCGTTCTCGTCATGGCGGTGCCCCCGCTGCAGCTCGAGCGACGCAAGAAGGAGCGCATCGAGAAGCTCGAGTCGCAGCTCGACGGCTGGCTGCTCATGCTGGCCAACGCGCTGAAGGCGACGCCGGCGATCGGTGAAGCGATTCGTTCCACCGTGAACCTGGTGCAGCCGCCCATGAGCGAAGAGCTCGACCTCATGGTGAAGGAGAACCAGCTCGGTACGCCGCTCGACCAAGCGGTGCTCAACTCCTCGGAGCGCATCGGCAGCCCCGTGATCTCGGGCGCGCTCGCCACGCTCGTCATCGCGCGTCAGACCGGCGGTGACCTGCCGACGATCCTCGAGACCTCGGCCGCTTCGCTTCGC
The DNA here is from genome assembly GCA_020633125.1 of Sandaracinus sp. Classification (GTDB taxonomy): domain Bacteria; phylum Myxococcota_A; class Polyangia; order Polyangiales; family Houyiibacteriaceae; genus JACKEH01. The sequence continues at coordinate 28,366 of JACKEH010000019.1, forward strand.
GAGATGGCGCGTCTCGAGGGTGTCGTCCGCACCAAGACCGCCGAGGGCAAGGGCCAGACCTGGGTTCTCGGCGTCGTGCCCTTCGCGATGACGCTGCTCCTGAGCTGGATCGATCCGAACTGGATGGTCCCGCTCACGCAGAGCTTCGTCGGCTACATCATCGTCACCATCGCCATGGTCCTCTGGCTCGGTGGCATCCTCTGGGCGCGCAAGATCCTCGCGGTGGACATCTGATGGACCCGCTGATTCTCGCCATTCGGTACGCGGCGCTCGCCTGCATCGGCGGTGGGCTCTTCGTCGTCACGTTCATCCTGGGGCGAAACCCGCCGGCGGAGCGCCCCGAGGTCGGCGTTCGTGGCCTCAAGCGGCGGCGTGCTCTCGAAGAGGGCGGCCTCTTCAAGACGGTCGAGCCCGCGATTCGTCTCGTCGCGGGTTGGCTCGAAGGCCTGCCCATCTCGAAGACGCGGCAGAAGCTCCAGCAGCGCATCACCTACGCCGGCGACTACCTCGGTCTGTCGGCGAACGACCTGCTCGCGCAGGCGATCCTCAGCTCGATCGGCATGGCCTGCGTCGGCATCTTCATGTCGTACATGGCGACGCTGCCGGTCATCATCACGCTCTTCCTCATCGGCCTCGGCTTCTACATGCCGATCATGTCGGTGGACTCCGAGGCGCAGGAGCGCTTCAAGCAGGTCAACCGTTCGCTGCCGACCGCCATCGACCTCGCGTCGCTCTGCATGGGTGCCGGCTTGGACTTCCCGGGCTCGCTTCGTCAGATCGTCGAGAAGTCGTCGTCGAAGGACGCCGTCCTCGTCGAGGAGTTCGGCCGCATCCTCCAAGAGCTCGAGCTCGGTCACACCCGCCGCAAGGCGCTCGAAGGCTTCGCCGAGCGCGTGCCCATCGAGGCCGTGAAGGACTTCGTCGGCACCGTCGTGCAGGCGGAGGCGAAGGGTACGCCGCTCGCGGAGGTGCTCTCGATTCAGGCGCGTATGCTCCGCATGCGCCGCAGCGTTCGCGCCGAAGAGTCGGCCGCGAAGGCAGGTCTCATGATGATGGGACCGCTCATGATGATGTTCATCTGCGTCATCCTCCTGCTGCTCGGCCCCTTCGTCGTGCAGTGGATGGGGACGGGACTTTCCTGAGGCAACGAGCAAGCGATGGACGCCTTCGTCGAAGTGGTGAAGCCGGACGGGACGCAAGAGCGTTATCCCGTCGAGGGCGCGCAGGTCACGCTCGGGAAGTCGGGTACCGCAGGGATCTCGATCCCGACCGCCAACGAGCTGGAGCTGGAGCACCTCCTCATCGCCCCGCGCGGCAAGGAGGGGGTCTGGGTCTCGACCTCGCAGGGCGCGCTGACGCCGACGCTGTTGAAGGGCAAGCCGTTCGTGAACGGCATGGTCCCGTGGCAGGCCGAGCTGGTCATCGGCCGCATTCGCATTCGGGTCACGAACAAGCGCGCGTCGGCGAAGGGTGAAGGCCAACAGGTCAGCCCGGTCATCGTCTTGGCTGCAGTGGTGGTGCTCGCGGGCGCGGCGTGGATGATGCTCAAGGGCGGTGGCCAGACCCTGCCGTCCGCCGAAGGTCTCGAGCCGCCTCCGATCTTCACCGACGTGCCCTCGACGTGTCCGGCCAACGGTGACGCGCGCGACCTCGAGTACCGTGCGCACAGCCGCGGCGATCGGTTCCGTTACGAGCTTCGGGACGGAGTCGAAGCGGTGAAGCTCTACGCCCAAGCGGCGGCGTGTTACCGCGGCGCGGGCGACGTCGAGCGCGCCACCGAGATGGAGCGGCAGCGCGACGAGATGCGCGAAGCGATGGACGCGGACTACGCGGCGCGTCGTCTCCGCATGCACCACGCGCTCTCGACGGAGAACTGGGAAGAGGCGAGCGTCGAAGCACGCGCGCTCTCCTCGATGCTCGTCGAGGTCCCGGACGACAACGCCTACAAGACGTGGCTCGAACGTACGCGACGCATCGTCCAGGCGCGCTACGACAAGTCCCGCGAGTCGCGCAGGAAGAAGCGTCGATGAGCCAGAGGATCGGGCTCCCTCGGCGAGCCCTCCGGCGCGGGCCCTTCGGTGGGCTCGTTCATGGCGTTCCGGTCTACGGCGTCCTCGCCTTCTTGGGCGCGCTGACCGCGGTGGGCTGCGGAGGAAGCACGCCCCGCGAGTCGCGACCTGCGATGCCCGATCCGCTCGGCGACGTGCAGGCCGAAGAGCTCTACGGCCACGGCGCCGCGCTCGCGCAGCAGGGCGACACGGTGCGCGCAGAGCAATACGTCGTGGCCGCCATCGAGCGCGGCTACCCCGTGGGCGACGCGTTGCCGCTTCTCATCGAGGTCTGCGTGGCCTCCAACCGTCTCAGCTCCGCGCTCTCGCACGCCGAGCCCTTCTTGCGGGAGCACCCCGGGCAGTGGCCCCTCCGCCACGTCGTCGGTACCCTCTACCTGGGCCTCGGGCGCGTCGACGACGCGCAGCGCGAGTTCGAGCGCGTGGTCTCCGAGGCCCCCGACGCGGCGATGCCTCATTTCCACCTCGGCATGTTGCTCTACGAGACCCGCGGGGATCGCGACGCCGCCCGGCCGCATCTCGAGCGTTATCTGGAGCTCGCCCCCGAAGGCAGACACGTCGCGGAGGCCCGTAGCGTGCTGACGTCGAGAACGATTCAGCGCGTCGAGCGTCTGGACTCGCCCACCGACGCTCCGCCGGAAGCCGACGCCAACGGCGCGGCCATCGAAGGATCTTCGATGGGAGCCTCTTCTTCGACCGGATCCGGCGTCGGACCCACCGAAGGTTCGACCCCCGAGGGACATACGCCATGACGATTCCGCGCGAAGTCTTCGAGCAGACGATCCTGAAGTTCTTCGAGCCGATTCGACCCTTCCTCGAAGACCCCGGCGTGTCCGAGGTCATGATCAACGGACCGAACGAGATCTTCATCGAGAAGAAGGGCCGCCTTCACAAGACCGACGCGACGTTCCCCTCGCACGAGTCGCTGATGTCGGCCCTGCGAAACCTCTCGCAGTTCGTCGGTCGTCAGCTCAACAAGGAGAACCCGATCCTCGAAGCACGTCTGCCGGACGGCTCGCGTGTCGAGGCGGTGATTCCGCCCGCGTCGCCCGACGGTCCGAGTGTGGCGATTCGTCGTTTCTTCAAGGACACGCTCACGATCGAGAAGCTGCTCAGCTTCGGATCGATGTCGCGCGAGGCCTCCGACGCGCTCTCGGCGCTCGTCGCGGCCAAACAGAACATCATCGTCGCGGGCGGCACGGGCTCGGGCAAGACCTCGCTCCTGAACTGCCTCTCGTCCTATTGCGACGCCAACGAGCGCATGGTCGTCATCGAGGACGCGCGCGAGCTCCAGCTCCAGCTCCCGCACGTCGTGCAGATGGAAGCGCAGCCGCCCGATCCGCGCGGCCGCGGCCGCGTCACGATTCGCGACCTCTTCAAGGCGACGCTTCGTATGCGTCCCGACCGCATCGTCGTCGGTGAGATTCGTGGTGGCGAAGCCCTCGAGCTCATCCAGGCCATGACCTCGGGTCACGGCGGCTGTCTCTCCACGGTGCACGCCACCTACCCGATCGACACGCTCAACCGCCTCGAGACGATGGCGATGATGAGCGACGTCGAAATTCCGCTCCAAGCGATGCGCGCGCAGATCGCGTCTGCCATCAACATCGTCGTGCAGACCACTCGCCTGCTCGACGGATCCCGCTGCGTCACCCACATCACCGAGGTGTTGGGGTATGATCCCGAGCGCGGCTACCAGCTCGGCGACATCTTCGTCCGGCGCTACCTCGGCCGCGAGGCAGACGGAAAGGTGATCTCCGAGTTCGTCCCCACGGGTCGCTTCCCGCGATGCTTCGAGATGATTCGCGCGCTAGGGCTCGACCTGCCCTCCGTGATCTACGAAGCCGCCCAACGGAACGGATTCCCGATTCCCACCGCCGACCCCACCGCGGGTCTGGCGTCCCACTGATTTCGAGGTCGAGTGAACGAGGGTTCCGCAGGTCCCGTCCCCACGCCGAGTCATTGGGCTCGCGTACAGCTTGCCGCCGGACAGTCGGGGGCGGGGCTATGGGACCTCTCCAGCCAGGTCCCCGAAGCGCGTGTCACGGTGGGCGCCGGCCCCGACGCCGGATGGAACGTCCAAGGTGCGGGCGTCGCGCCAGTGCACTTCGAGCTCTATTGGGATGGCTCCAGCCTGTGGGTCTCGCCGCCGATGGCGGGTGGGCTCACGGTCGACGGGGAGCGGGTGCAAAGCTGGCGTCAGCTCACGGGCCGCTGCCGCATCGAGTTCGGCCAGGCGGCGATGCTCGTCGAGTCGTCGCAATCGGTCGGCCTCGCCGTGCCCACCGCCGCGCAAGCCGCGCCCTCGCAACCTCCTGCGCAGCAGGGCTTCATGGCGCCCGGCGACGACTCGACCTTGATGGTGCAAGGCTCACCGGTCACGGGCGAGCTCGACATGGGGGACCTCAGCCCGATCGCGGGTGAGTCCACGATGATCTTCGACGCCGACGCGGGCTTCGACCTCGAAGGCGAAGCCACGCGCATGCTCGATCCCGGCATGCCGCCTCCGGGCGCTCCCGTCGCTCCGCCTCCGCCGGCAGGTGCTGCGGCGCGACCCGTGTTGGGTGGAAGCGGCGCCGCGAGCAGCGCCCGCGGCGCGGCCACGCTCACGCCCTTCACGATGACCACGCCCCCGGCGCCACCTCCGGGCGGAGGCGTGCCGATGAAGACGCAGATCCTCGACGCGTCCGAGCTGGGGCTCGGCCCCGCGTTCGACGACGAGACGCGCCCGCCGCTCGGCGCTTCGCAAGCGGAGACCGACGTGCTCCCGCGGCATCCGTCGGGGAGCGCCTCGGCCGCGACCGGCAAGTTCGCGATGCCGCCGTCGGGTGCGGAGGCTCCGACCGCGACGTCGAAGTTTCAGCTTCCGCCGATGCGCACGTTGGTGCTCCTCGGCGTCACGCTCGTGATCGCGCTCGGCGGCCTCGGCCTGATCCTCTGGCGCAAGAGCCAGCGCCAAGCGGCCGCCCAAGAGGCCGCGCGGGCCGCCGAGTCGAACCAAGCCGGCCAAGCAGAAGCCGCCGCCGCCGCGGTGCGCCAACGGATCGAGACGGCGCAGACCGCGCAACGCGAGGCCGAAGCACGAATCATCGCGCAAGCCGAGCCCCGCATCACGGCAGCGCTGACCGCAGCACGAACGGCCGCCGAAGCCGCGACCCCACGGGACGCGACGCCCGAAGCCGCAGCCGCCGCGCTCGTCACCGCCGAACGCGACGCGCTCGAGAAGCTCGGCGTCGAAGCGCTGGGAAACAACGACTACGCGCTCTCGTTCGCGTGCTTCCAACGGCTCGCACGCGAGCACCCCGGGGGACCCTACGCCGCGATGGTTCCCATCCTTCGAGCCAAGCTGCCGTGCAGCGGCGGCATCGGACCGGACGGACGCCCATGCACGCGATGACCTCCTCCGCGCGGCGAAGTGCCTTCGTCGCTCTGCTGACCTCCTTGCTCGTCGGGGCGTGCGGTGGACCGCAGCTCCCACAGCAGCAGACCGCGACCTTCTCGGTGACCTTCAACGCCGAGTCCGACCCGGGACAACCACTCGAAGGTGTGGTCGTGAAGGCCAACGGTCGTGAGGTCGGGCGCTCCGACGCGTTCGGTCTCGTGCAGACGATGCTGCGCGGGCCCGAGGGCGCCGGCGTGCAGATCACCCACGAATGCCCGGAAGGCTACACGCAGCCGACCGACCCGCAGACGCTCCGTCTGCACTCGTTTCGCTCGCTGGACGAGAGCGCCCGAGGCGGCCTGAGCATGGCGCTGCCCTGCGTGCCCACCGAACGTCGTGTCGCCTTCGTCGTGCGCACCAACGGCAAAGCCGACATCCCCGTCCGCATCAACGGAGAAGAAGTCGCTCGCACCAACGCGGCCGGCTTCGCCTACGTGGTCCGCAACTCCGCGCCCGGCGCCACCTTCCGCGTGTCGCTCGACGCGAGCGGGCAGCCGGACCTTCGTCCGCAGAACCCGCCGGCGCAGCAGTTCACGCTCGGCAGCCGCGACGACGTCTTCGTCCTCTCACAGCAGTTCGAGGTCGAGGCCCCCCGCGCGGCTCCGCGCCGTCGCCGTCGCCCGCGCCCCGAGCCAATCCGCATCATTCGGATCAACTGACGTGCGCGCGTGCCTTCGACGCCGCTTCGACGCGAACGGCGAAGCGGCGTGAGCGAGGTCGAGGTGCCCTCGCGTGGGCGGGTGCGGCTCGGTCTCGCGCTCGCGGCGTTCTTCGGCGCGGTGCTCGCGCTGGGCGCCTTGGGGGCAGGCGTCGGCGAGGTCGCGGCCGGCGATCCCGACGTGTGGTGGGTCGCCGCCGCGGGCCGGCTCGGCTCGTGGGTCGCGCCGCTCGCGACGAACACCTTCTCGTTCACCGCCCCCGACCGTCCGTGGGTTTTTCACGAGCACCTCGCCGGCCCCTTCTACGCGTTCGGGCTCGAGCACGGCGGGACCTCGTTTCTCTCGATGCTCTCGCTCGTGGGCCTGCTGGGCACCGCCGCGCTCGTGCTCTTCGCCGCGACCCGCTGGCAGCGCCCGAACGCCCACGAGCTCTTCGCGGGGTGGTGCCTCGCGCTCGTCTGGTGCCTCGCGGTCGGGCTTCACGGCATGAACGCGCGCGTCACGATCCTCGCGCGTTTGCTCCCGCTCGGGTTCGTCTTGCTCGGCTTCGGCGAACGCTTCGAGCGACGACACGCGCTCGCGCTCGTCGGCCTCGGGACGATCTGGGCCAACCTGCACGGGAGCTTCCCGCTCGGACCCGTCATCCTGGTCGCGGCCGGTTTCGAAGGGCATCGCCGCGCACGGTGGGCGACCGCGCTCCTGTGTGGCTTGGCCTCGTTCGTCACGCCGCACGGTCTCGCGTTGCACACCCTCGTCTACGACTACCTCGTCGGCGGCGCGGCCACGCTCGACGTCGTGCACACGTACGTCCGTGAGTTCCAACCCCTCTGGGCGGTCGACCCGCTCACGATCGTGCCCGAGCTGATCGCCTTGGTGATCGTCTCGACCATCGCGCTCCTCGGCCTGCGTTCCCACCCCGCCCGAACGCTTCTCCTGCTCGCGCTCGTCGTCTTGGCCACGCGCAACCAACGGCACCTGCCGCTCGTGTTGCTGCTCGCGGTGCCGTTGCTTCGTCCCGTGCTCGCGTCGTGGGTGCCGAGCTGGCAGGGCGCGGCTCGGCCCGCGCTCGCCGTCGCGTTCCTGCCGGCGTTCGTGCTCGGAGGCTTCGCGTGGTTGAAGAGCCCCGCGCCCGAAGCGCGCGGAGGAGCCGTCGTCGACGCGCTCGTCGCCCGCCTCCCCGAAGGCACCAAGCTCTACGTCCCCATCGATCTCGGCGGTCGCGTCGCTTGGGCCGCCCACCCGCGCGTGCACGTCTTCGCGGATCCCCGCAACGACTGCTACCCCGCGGACGTCCTGCGAGAAGCCTACGAGCTCGGTCGTCCGGGCCAAGACCCCGCGTGGATTCGGGAGACCCTCGCCGCCCGCGACGTCACGCACGTGCTCGAACGTGCGGGCTCGGACGTGGCGCGCGCGTTGGACGCGTGGCGCTTCGTGGTGCGCGAAGGCGAGTGGGTCTTGCTCGAGTCGCCCGACGCGATGGCGCTCAACCGCCGAGCATCTGGAACGAGCGGCCCGCCGGCGCGTAGAGCCCGTAGATGAACAAGCCGTTCGCGGCGATCGACACCACGAGCCCGAAGAAGAGCACCGTGCTCGCGCCTCGGCTGTCGTAGAGCTTGCGCATGCGCGAGCCCTGGTACGCCAGGAAGACCATCAGCAGCGCCATCGACACCGCGTACCCGGGGCTCTTCACGATCTTGGTGAAGCCCGGGATCAGGTCGTCGAGGTCCGAGTAGACGTAGTCCGCCTGCGGCACGAGCAAGACGTGCAGGCCCACCAACACGGCGGCGCCGAACCAACAGACCGCGATCGCGAGCTTGTCGAACTGCGTGAGCTCGCGGCCCCCGTTGGGGCCACGGCCACTCGAATACGTCGGATCGTAGGGTTGAAAGCCGGTCATCGAATCTTCACTGCCAAGGCAGGCGCGTGAGGTCCACGTTCCCGCCGGAGAGTACGACACCCACACGCGCGTTCGCGAACCCGCCGTCGATCGCGACCGCCACCGCCACCGCGGACGAGGCTTCGATCGGCAGCTTCGCGCGCTCCCACGTCGTGCGCATCGCGCGGACGATGTCCTCTTCGCTCACGGTGCGCACTTCCACGTCGTGCGTTCGGAGCACCTCGAAGGGAATCGCGCCGATGGCGGTCCGCAAGCCGTCCGCGACGGTGCGGGGAGGGCGCTGCGGTTGACGCTCGCCGAGCCTCAAGCTCTCCGCCGCGTCGTCGGCCAGCGCGGGCTCGGCGCCGATCACGCGGGTACCCGGTGAGAAGAACTTCGCGGCAAGCACGGTGCCCGAGAGCAACCCGCCACCCCCGATCGGCGCGATCACCACGTCGAGCTCGGGCACTTGCTCGAAGAGCTCGATCGCCGCCGTCGCTTGTCCGGCGACGATGCGCGCGTCGTCGTAAGGATGCACCACCGCGGCACCACTCTTCGCGACCACGTCGGCGAGGGTGCCTTCGCGGTCCGCGAGCGTCGGCCCACAGGAGACGATGCGCGCGCCGTAGCCCTCGACCGCCGCGCGTTTGATCGCCGGCGCGTCGACCGGCATCACGATCGTCGCTTCGATGCCCCGTCGCGCGGCCGCGATCGCCAGCGCCGCGGCGTGGTTTCCCGACGAGTGTGTCGCCACGCCTCGCGCGGCCTCGTCCTGGGTCAACGACGCCACCGCGTTCGTCGCCCCCCGCAGCTTGAACGCGCCGCCACGTTGCAGGTGCTCGCACTTGAAGAAGAGAGAGGCCCCGGCCATTCGGTCCAAGGTCCGGCAGGTCTCGACCGGCGTGCGGCGCACCACGCCTTCGACCCGGGCTCGCGCTCGTTCGAGGTCCTCACGCGTCGGTGTCACGTCGATCCCTCCTCGCGCCGCGACCCGCTCGCGCGATAGGTTCGCGACGATGGCAGGCCGAGAACTCGATGTCGACGTGGTGGTGGTCGGGGCAGGGCTCGCGGGGGCGCGCACCGCGCGCTTGCTTCACGACGCCGGTCTTCGGGTGGCCGTGCTCGAAGCCCGCGAGCGGGTCGGTGGCCGAACCCTCGCGCGCCCGATCGGCGCGGGCACCTTCGATCTCGGCGGCCAATGGATCGGTCCGGCGCAAGCACGGGTGACCCGGCTGGTGCGTGAGCTCGGCATTCGAACCTTCGCGACCTACACCGAAGGCACGAAGGTGCTGCTCGATCGGGACCGGCGTCGGACCTACCGCGGCGAGATTCCGAGCCTCTCGATCCCGCAGTTGCTGCGAATGCAGCTCGCCCTCCTCGGGCTCGAGCGCGAGCGCAAGCGGGTCCCCGCGGCCGACCCCACCGCGGCACGGGACGCCAAGCGCCTCGACGCGATGACCCTCGAGACCCTTCGCGCCCGCTACCGACTCGACCACGCGACCCGCGGCGCGATGGACGCCGCCGTCCGAACCATCTTCGGCGCCGAAGCCGCGGACCTCTCCGCCCTCTACTTCTTGGCATACCTCAACGCCGGCGGGGGGCTGATGGCGCTCGCGGGCACCCGTGGCGGCGCCCAAGAAGAACGCCTGGTCGGAGGGGTTCAGCAGCTCAGCCGGCGCCTGCTCGACGGGATCGAGGTCCACCTCGACGCGCCGGTCGAGCAGGTCCAGGTCCGCGAGGGGCGGGTGGTGCTGACGACCCCCCACCTTCGAGCCCGCGCTCGGCGGGCCGTCTTCGCCCTTCCGCCCACCCAGCTTCGTGGCATCGCCTTCGACCCCGTGCTGCCGGCTGGCCGCCGCCAGCTCCTCGACCGCGCCTTCATGGGATCGGCCGTCAAGATGCTCGCGCTCTACGACCGTCCCTTCTGGCGGGAGGCAGGGCTCAGCGGGGAGCTCGTCTGCGGCGACGGTCCTCTCAGTGTCGTCTTCGACAACTCCTCCCACGACGATCGCCAACCGGCCCTGGTCGGCTTCGTCGTGGGTCGCCACGCCCGCGTGCTTTCGACCCGAGACGGGGACGCCGCCCGACGAGCGGTGCTCGACGCCTTGGTCCGAGCCTTCGGACCCGCGGCCGGCCGCCCGAGCGAGCTGATCCTCCAGGACTGGTCGGCCGAGCCCTACGTGGGTGGCTGCCCCGTGGCCCTCTTCGGACCCGGCGCTCTCCTCCCTTCGAGCGGGCACCTCCGCACACCCCTCGGCCCCCTCCACTTCGCGGGAACCGAGACCGCCCGCGAGCACATCGGGTACCTCGAAGGGGCCCTCGAATCCGCAGAACGCGTGTTTTCCGAGGTTCAGAGCGCGGGACTGTGACGGTCCTCCCGCTGCGACTCGGACTCGCGTAGGCGACGTCAAATCCCTTACGCCGCGATCCGCCGAGGGATCCGAGGGTTTTCGTCCGACCCCGCGCCCGACCGTCACGGCCCGGGGAGGGGGGCTACCCCCGTGCGCACCTTTGATTGGGAACAATTCTAAATCAATTCGTGGGTTTACATTTTATTCCGCCCCCCATGGCACACGGGTTGCGATTTCTGGCCGCTGGCGGTATCCCTCCGCCTCTTTTCGTGCGTCGTTTGACGCCCGAACGGACGTCGCGGCCCCGAGGTGTGGTGGGGACGAGACACAGTCGGGGGGCTGCCCCGGACCTTGGGAGTGGGACTTCCCGGAGGCCTCAACAGATGAATCGCTCGTATCTTCTTTGGACCGCGATGGCCGCCCTGGTTGGGCTGACCGGATGCGATGAACCCGCACCGGTGAACCAAGTCGGCGTCAACGTCGTCGACAAGAGCCTGTTCACCGGCTCTTGGTACTACTCACGCGTCGTCATCGACGTCGACTACGAGGCCGCCGGCATCGGCACCTACCCAGGTGACGCCGCGATCGACTTCGTCGGCAGTGACCTCGGCGCGATGCCCCGCGTTCGCTGGGTCATCGACGAGGACATGATCTACGCGTTCCGCGACTACGAGATCATCGAGGGGATCAACCCCACCGGTGACGCCGCCGGCACGCCGGGCGAAGCCGTGACGCACCCCGTCGCCGCGTTCACCGTCGACTCGCACTTCGACATCCGTCGCGCCTACAACACGGTGACGGGCGAAGAGCAGAACGTCATCGTCGAGAACGACACGGACCGCCGCTGGTACGAGCGCCAGTTCATGCGTGTGAACTGGTCGAAGAACCACCTGCCCGGTTATTACGGCCAGATCGCGAACCTCTACGAGGTGATCGGCTTCTACAACCGTGAGCCGGCGGACCTCTTCATCCAGGGCGCCTCGGCGTTCCCGGACAGCTGGCAGCCGCAGTACGACTTCATGGGCTGCAGCGACGCGACCGACACCGCCTGCGACCGTGGCGACCGCGACTACGTCAACGACTACGAGCAGGGCGAGCTCTACCACTTCAGCTTCGTCACCCAGGAGCTCCTCTCGCCCGGCAACGTGCCCGATCCCTTCACGGGCGGCCCGATCAACTGGTGTATCTCGCCCTACGGCGACGCGCCGAGCTGTGTGACCACCGCGGTCTACATCCGCAACAGCTTCCTCAAGGTCAGCCCCCGCCGTCAGTACCAGGCGGTCGACTGGAACGACACGCGCTTCGACCGTCACGGCTACTTCCGCCTCGAGCGCAGCACGTACGACCGCAGCAGCAGCGCGGCCGACCCGAGCTGGGGCAGCACCGACTTCCTCAACTACTCCGCGAACCGTCAGAACATCTGGTACGACTGGGTCGACGAGGCCGGCAACGCCGTCCCGTACGCCGACCGTCGCGTCCGCCCGATCATCTGGTACACGACGCACGAGTCGCCGGCCCACCTCCTCGAGCCGAGCTTCGACCTCGTCAGCCGCTGGAACGAGGTCTACATGCGCCTCATCCGCAACCTTCGCGGCCAGGACGCGCCGGTCTACCCGGACATGTCCTGCCAGACCACGAACCCGGACGGCTACTGCTTCTGCATCACCGACCCGCGTGACGGCTCGACGATCAACCCCACCTGCCCGGGTGGCTACGATCCCTTCGTCCCGCCCGCCGAGACTGGCGCGACGAACCCCTTCGACTGCTACGTCCGCGTCCCCGACGGTGCGCAGCCCGACCTCAACACCCCCGGCCTCGACGACACCGACTTCTACGGTTGGTACGGCGCCGAGATGGTCGGCAGCGAGTGCGTCAACATCCTCCGCGTCAACACCTGCAACCGTCAGTCGATCGAGGCCAACGGTGGCACGATGGACGGTCTCGAGTGCCAGGAGCGTGGCGACCTTCGCTTCAAGTTCCTGAGCTACGTCGACCAGCCGGGCACCGGCTTCCTCGGCGTCGCGACCCTTCGCGGCAACCCGGTCACGGGTGAGATCATCACGGGCGACGCCAACATCGGCGGCCCCGCGCTCGACGGCTACCGTACGTCGGCGCTCCAGTGGTACGACCTCATCAACGGCCGCATCCAGCCGCGCGACCTCATCGTCGGTGAGGACGTCCGCTCGTACATCGAGAACCTCGGCAACGTTCAGCCGCCCGCGCCCCCGCGCGAGGAGTTCTCGGTCGCCACCCGCGCGCCGAACCTCCTCCCGGAGCGCCAGGAGATCCGCAACATCATGAACCGCTTCGCGGATCGTGGTGAGCTCCTCCGTGGCAACGAAGGCCGCGCCCGCATCTTCAGCGACCGCGCGCGTCAGCTCGAGGGAACGGACATCGAGCGCCGCCTCATGGAGAACTACGACACGCTCGCGATGGCGGGCATTCGTACCCTCCCGAACGGCCGCGGCCCCGCGGACATCAACGACAACATTCTCGACCGCGTTTCGCCCTTCCGCATCAGCGCGCCCGAGCTCCTCGCGCGCCAGAACGAGGTCGAGACCAAGATCGGCCGTCAGGCGGTCCACCTCCCGAACGAGTTCATCGACAACTCGGTCCTCGAGTTCGTGAACCGTCACTCGGATTGGCCGCGTCCGCGCCTCGAGATCGTCCTCAACCAGCTGCTCTTCTACCAGACGCAGCTCCACGAGATGGGTCACTGCCTCGGTCTTCGCCACAGCTTCGCGGCGAGTGCTGACGTGAACAACTACGGTCGCGAGTACTACGTCATCAACGACGCGTTCCCGCTTCCGGACCCGGCCGACTTCGACCTGGACGGCACGCCCGGCCTCAGCCCCGTCGAGCAGCAGGACTGGGAGGACGAGTACAACGAGATCAAGCGTCTTCGTGAGCTCGCCGGCATCGACCGCCACATGGACTCCTCGACGATGGAGTACACGGCGCAGTGGTACGAGCGCGTGGGCGGCGGCGCCCAGGGCGTCGGCTACTACGACGACGCGGCGATCAGCTTCGCGTACGCGGACGCCGTCGAGATCTACGACAACCGCACGACGCGCCTCGCGGCCGACGCGCTCAACCCGCTGACGGGTCAGCGCACCTGGGTGAAGTACTACCAGGGTGGCGAAGCCTGTGTGACCGACAACGACTGTCCGTTCGCGGCCGGTGGCTCGCGTGCGGGCGACCTGCTCCCGGGCAACATGGCGTCGGGCCTCACGCAGAGCTGCATCGCGAACCCCCGCGCCGCGACGAGCATCTGCTCGAACTTCGACGACGACACCGCCGCGCTTCCCACGGCCGGTACGCCGGACTTCGTTCCGGTCGTCTACAAGTTCTGCACGGACGACCGTGTCGGAACGCGCGCCGACTGCCACCGCTTCGACGAGGGTGACAGCTACCGCGAGATCGTTCGCAACATCGGCGAGCAGTACGACCGTCAGTACCTCTTCACGAACTTCCGCCGCTACCGCCGGACGTTCGACCTCGGTGGCTACCTCTTCGGTCGCCTCATCGATCGCCAGCTGAACATCCTGCAGTCGATCTTCCAGAACCTGCTCTACAACTACCAGATCGACCCCGAGTTCCGTGACTCCACCGGTCCCTTTGGTTTCGACGACCAGTTCATGGCGACGGCGGACACGCTGAACTTCTACGCGCGCATCATGGCGCAGCCCTCGATCGGTTCGTACACGTACGACCGCGGCTGGGAGCGCTACCGTCTCCGCAGCCTCGACGCGGGCATCTCGGGTGCGCAGCTCTCCATCCCGCTCGGCATGGCGCGCTACCAGTTCTCCGAGTACCAGGCCGGCCTCTCGGGCATTCAGCGCATCGAGGTCATCGGTACGTTCTACGAGAAGTGGTTCGTCATGCAGCTCCTCACGAGCCGTGGGTTCGCGAGCAGCTACACGCGCGACGTTCCCTTCTGGACGAACTTCTACGACCTCTTCCCGGTCGAGCTCCAGCAGCTCTTCCAGGGTCTGATCCTCGATCAGCCCGAGGCGATCGCTCCGCGCGTCAGCTGTGGCAGCGGCACCTTCCCGGCCTGTAACGATCCCCGGATCGTCTACATGGACTTCTACCGCGGTGACTGCTCCGATCCGGCGACGTGCCGTCCGGCGCCCGAGGACAACTACTCGACCCTCGAGGTCCTCGACCCCGGCAGCATCTCGACGCTGCAGTTCCTCGCGGCGGTGTTCGCGCTCAGCGACCTCCCGACCTTCTTCGACACCACGTTCCAGAATCAGATGTACGTCTGCATCGAGGGCGCGGGTAACTGCTTCGAGCCCGACGAGGGCGACGTGGCCTACGACGAAGGTGTGGTCTCGGCCGACGACGCCGACTACGTCACCTACTTCAGCGAGCGCTACGGCAAGACGTTCGTCGCGCGTCAGGTCGAGCCGAGCGTGGGTGTTCCCAACCAGCGCTCGATCGGCTTCGAGATGGTTCGTCGCGCCCGCGAGACGGCCTTCATCTTCCGCATGCTCCGCACCTACATCGGTGAGTTCGGCGGAACGCCCAACAGCATGGCCAACATCTCGGTGGAAGACCGCGCGCGCCTCACCGCGCTCGGCTACACGATCCCGACCGACAGTGCCTTCCTCGGCGACGAGGTGGAGCGCATCGACGGCTGGCTCCGCGACCAAGAGTCCTTCTTCTTCCAGCTCATCCAGCTCCAGTCCCAGTTCGGGGTCGGCAGCTACCTGGGCTTCTGATGGAGTCGACGATGGGCCACGAACAAAATCGCTTCCCTCAGATGAAGGTTCCGACCATGGGCATCCGTGCTTCTATCTTCGCCGGTCTCGCAGCGCTCCTCGCGCTCGGCTGTGGCGATCCGATCGGTGACGTCAACCGCGTGCAAGAGAACTTGGTCGACAAGGCCATCTTCGAAGGCGAGTGGTGGACGCTCCAGTCGGTCGTCGAGGCCGACGGTGACGCCACCCTCGTGGGCAGCGGCGCCAGCCTCTACATGTTCAACGGTGGTTCGGCCTTCACCGACCTCGCGCTCGACAGCGGCCAGTCGGCCTCGATCGGACGCATCCGTTGGGTCATCGACGAGGACTTCCTCTACGCCTACCGCAGCTACGAGCTGATCGACGGTGGCAACGACGACGGACGCGACGAGGACTTCCGTGGCCAGCCGCTCGCGGCTTTCGCCATCGACGACCACGTCGACATCCGCCGCGAGTACAACCCCGTCACCGGCGAGATCCAGAACGTGATCTCGGAGAACACGACGGACCGTCGCTGGTACGAGCGTCAGTTCATGCGTGTCGACTGGTCGATGAACGTCGCGCAGTCCTTCGCGTACTTCACGGACTGGGTCGACCTCGAGGCGACCTGGCGTCGTGAGTCGACGGCGTTCATCTCGGAGCCCGGCTCGCAGCCGAACTTCCCCGCGGAGTGGGCGCCCCAGTTCGTTCGCGTCAGCGAGGACCCGGACTACCGCTTCGCCAACGAGTGGCCGGCCGACATGGTCGACACGGTCCACTACATGTCGTTCACGACGATGACGATGTTCTCGCCGGGTGGCAGCTGCCTCTTCGCGGGCGGCGGGCCCTGCCAGACGGTCTCGGTCCCGGTGCGCACGGCGTTCCTTCGTGTTCCGCCCGACCACACCTTCGCCTCGGCGCAGCAGAGCCACGGTCAGTTCGACCTCTTCGGCACGTTCCGCACCTACCAGCGCACCTACGTGCGTGGCGGTCAGGACGCGTCGACCCTCGGTGAGTACTGCGACGTCGACGCGCACTGTGGCGACCTCGTGGCCGGCGCGTTCTGCGCGGGCGACGGCGACTGCCCCGGCGGCGCGGTTTGCGCTTGCCCGCCCGGTCAGGACTGCGAGGCGGGTCAGCTTCGCTGCTTCGACATGAACCGCGGCCGCACCTGCGAAACCGCGAGCCACGTCTGCGAGGGTGGTCTGACCGGTGACTACGGCGAGACCGACCTCCTCACGTTCTACCGTCCGCAGCACAACTTCTTCCAGCGCTCGCTGACGGACACGGCCTGCTCCTCCGATTGGCAGTGCGACGGCCGTTACGCGTCGACCCCCGGCACCGAGGGCTCGATCTGCGACCGCGCCGCGCGTCGCTGCACGATCCCGGTCGCGGACCGCGCGATCCGTCAGGTCGCCTACCACCTCAACGACGGCTACCCGGCGTACCTCGTCAAGCCGGCCTTCGAGGTCATCGGCAACTGGAACGAGGTCTTCATGCGCGGTTGGCGCGCGACCCGTAACGAGGAGCTCCCGAACTTCGGTGCGGTGACGATCCCGGCGCAGACGGATGACCCGACCGCGTACTGCTTCGCCGGCTCGGCCGACGACGCGGACGGCGACGGCACCTGCCCCGCCGAGTACAACCCCTTCGTGTCCCCGGAGGAGTGGCAGGCGCTCGGCGTCAGCAACCCCTACCGCTGCCACATCCGCAACGCGGAGTTCACGGAGCCGACGCGTCCGCAGTCGTACGACGAGTACACGCTTCCCGGCGCGTACCGCTACGAGTTCGTCGGCGAGGAGTGCATGTTCATCCTCAAGACGAACAGCTGTGACTGGTGGCGTACCGACGCCAACCAGGCCTGCGGCAGCGTCACGGATGACCAGGGCGCGCTCGTTCGCTACGAGCAGCAGGGCGACATCCGCTACCAGTACTTCAACTACATCGACCAGATCGGCACCGCCTTCGGTGGCGTGTCCGAGCTTCGCGTCGACCCGACCAACGGCGAGCTCCTCACGGCGGACGCGAACTACGCGAGCATCGTGAGCGAGAACCTGACGATGGTCGCCACCCAGTGGTTCCAGGTCCTTCGTTGCATCGGCGACGGTGGCTGTGGTTCGACCGACGACCCGGACGTGGTCGACGGTTGGGTCGCCGGTGACTCGATGCGCGACTACTTCGGTCGCGTCGCGGGCCGCACGGAGCTCCCGGTCGGCATCGCGCCCTCGGGCAGCGACGGCTTCAGCAACGTCGTCGGTGGTGGCCGCCCGGCCCTCCCGATCGGCAGCGTTCGCCGCGAGCTCATGATGGACCGCCTCGCGGACCTCATGCCGAAGGCCGAGGACCTCCACGGCGAGGACGCGCGCTTCCACATCTTCCAGGACCGCATGCGGAACCTGGCGGACACGCCCATCGAGCAGCAGCTCATGGAGTCGATGGGGCGTCAGGCGCTCAACGCGCACTTCGCCAACACGAACCAGACCTACCAGGCGGCGGCGCTCAACGCGAACGACACCGCGGCCAACCTGAACGACCCGGCGATCCTCGCGCGCATGTCGCCCTTCCGCGGCATGGAGCACGTCCGCCAGATCACGCAGGACCAGGAGTTCGCGGTCCGCGCCGGCATGGTCGGCTACGACTTCACCGAGCTCACCGACCCCCGCAACTTCCTCCGCAGCCGCTACTGGGAGTTCTGGGCCGAGGCGTTCCGTGACCGTCCGCTCGGCGAGGCGTCCATCCGCATCCAGCAGATGAACCTCCGCGCCGTGCAGCACCACGAGGTCGGCCACAGCGTCGGTCTCCGCCACAACTTCGGTGCGAGCTTCGACCGCAACAACTACGCCGACGGTTACTTCAACCTCGTCGTGGAGAACGGTCTCGAGCTTCCCCGCTACGAGACGTTCGACGCCAACGGCGACGGCTACCTGTCGAACCAGGAGCTCAACGCGTACGGCGAGCGTCTTCGCGAGGTCCGCAACGAGCGTGCGGCCCGCGGCGCGCACAACTACATGACCGGCTCGATCATGGACTACAACGGCGACCAGTCGGACGTGTCCGGCCTCGGCCGCTACGACGTGGCCGCGGTCATGTGGAACTACTTCGACCTGGTGGAGCTCTACCAGGGCGAGCCCCGCGTGAACCCGCGCCTCCAGCGCACGCTCAACCCGCTCCTCGCGTCGCACACCACGCCCCGCGTGTGGCAGCACTCCTACCAGGGTGGCGAGAGCTGCGTCGTCGACACCGACTGCCCCGGCCCCACGGCCGCGGACCAGCCGATCTTCCAGCGTTGCGTCAAGCACCCCCGCTACTCGCGTCTCCAGTCGGAGTGTGGTGGTGACCGCAACTGCGTCTGCTCGAACTACCAGAAGGACGTCGAGGACTTCTACTTCGGTTCGCCGCCGTACAACAACGACGCGAACGGTGACTCGACGATCGACTTCTACCCGGTTCGCTACCTCTTCTGCGGTGACGAGCGCAGCCTCGACCTGAGCTGGTGCTCGACCGGCGACGCCGGCGAGTCCTTCAGCGAGGCCGTCGATCACTACCGTCGTCAGTGGTACGAGGGTTACGCGAACAACTACAACCGTCGGTTCTTCCGCCGTGGTCCTCGCGTCGGTGCCAGCCTCGGCCCGGTCATCGACGTCGCGAAGATCTACCAGCACCTCTTCTTCCGCATCTTCTACGAGCCCGGCTTCCAGTCGAACGTCGGCAGCCAGAGCGGTCCGATGGGTCTCGACGACCAGCTCGAGGCGTCCATCATCGGCATGAACTGGATGATGGAGCTCGTGAACCTTCCGGACGAAGGCTCCTACGCGCAGGACGAGACCGGAACCTACCGCCGCATCGGCGACGGTGTGGTCCCGGGGGCGGACTTCACGCTCGGAACCGGCGACGGCTTCGGGATGTGGACGCAGTTCCAGGAAGGCCACCAGGGCTTCTTCCGCGCGGAGCGTGGCGGCGTCTTCTACGACAAGTTCTACGCGCTGCTCGCGCTCGCCATCCGTGACTGGGGCCTCAGCTTCACGATCGACGAGCGCTTCTTCCTCAACTACTACGACCTCTTCCCGACGGAGATCACCGAGTTCTTCGGTGGCATCATCCTCGACGAGCCGCGCTGGTTCGCGCCGCGCGTCGTCGACGCCGGGGGTGGCGAGGTGGACATCGTCCACATGAACTGGGACCGCGGTCTCCTCTTCGGAAACTGCAACGTCGGTGGCTCGTCCGTTCCCTGTGGCGGCAACCACGACACCGAGTACCCGGAGCCGGCGCTCGGCGACACGACCAACGTCGTGCTTCGCTCGTGGGCCACGATCCTGGCGCTCGCGCAGTTCCCGGTCTTCTACGACGCGTCCTTCGAGCAGCGACTGATCATCTTCCGCCTCGGCGAGGGCATCGGTCACACGCTCCCGGACACGCAGCCGGACGGCAGCCCGGCCTGTGCGTACGGCGACCGCATCCCCGGCTCGACCCACAACCTCGTGGGCGGCGGCGACGCGGACTGCGCGACGGCGGAAGACGCGACGTACGTCATCTACAGCTCGGACCGTCTCCACACGCCCTACGTGGCGGTGAAGGTCCGCCCGCGCTTCTCGTACAACCTCGAGGAGGAGCAGCTCGGCTTCCAGATGCTGCGTCGCCTCGTCGACCTCCAGGACGACCTGGCCGCGGCGACCACCGACGCCGAGCGTCTCAGCCTCCGTCGCGAGATCGAGTCTCAGGAGTCCTTCCTCGAGTACCTGATCCAGCTTCAGGGCGAGTACGGCATCGCGAACACCTTCGGCATCTGAGGTCGTTCGACCCTTCGTGAGAGAGCCCGGCTTCGGCCGGGCTCTTTTCGTTGGTGGCTTCGAAGGCGCGCCCCGCTGGAACCGTGCTGCCGGGCTCCGCACCTCGGCGCGCCGAGGGTCCTCGACGACTCCTCCGACCCCTCACGAAGGACAGGACTCTTGCAGCTCCGGGCACTTGCGTCGGCCACGCGTCGCGCCGCATTTTCACGACGCAGTGCGTCGTGAGCGCTGCCCCTTTCCTTTTGCGTTCTGCTGGTTTAGAGCCGTCTCCTCACCTCGCATCCGTCTTGGACGCGGCCCGAGCCCTGCGCTACGGTGCGGCCGTCCAGTCGTGGTGACTCAACGGAGAGATACTAACGTGGCATCCGGGATCGACGAGCTTCGCCAGCAGTATCGAAAGATGCTGGAGATTCGGCGCTTCGAGGAAGAGGCGGCGCGGGCCTACGCGATGGGGAAGATCGGAGGCTTCCTCCATCTCTACATCGGGCAGGAGGCCATCGCCGTCGGCGTGGCGAGCGCCTTGGTGAAGGGCGACTACGTCTTTCAGACCTACCGCGACCACGGCATTGCCATCGCGCTCGGCATGACGGCCAACGCCGGCATGGCGGAGCTCTTCGGCAAAGACACCGGGTGCTCGCGTGGCCTCGGCGGCTCGATGCACTTCTTCGATCCCGACAACGGCTTCTACGGCGGCTGGGGCATCGTCGGTGGGCACGTCGCGCTCGCGGCGGGCGCGGCGTTCAAGTCGAAGTACGCGAACGACGGACAGGTCACCGTCTGCTTCTTCGGCGAAGGCGCGACGAACATCGGTGGCTTCCACGAAGGCCTCAGCCTCGCCGGGCTCTGGAAGCTTCCGATCGTGTTCATCTGCGAGAACAACCAATACGCGATGGGCACGCCGATGAGCCGCACCACGCCGCTCGAAGACCTGACGCTCAAGGCGCAGGGCTACGGCATGCACGGCGACCGCTTCGAAGGTCACGACGTGACGGTGGTGAAGGACCGCGTGAAGACAGCGGTCGATCGCGCGCGCCGCGGCGAGGGCCCGACCTTCATCGAGATTCAGACCTACCGCTTCCGCGGGCACTCGATGAGCGACCCGGCGAAGTACCGGAGCCGTCAGGAGCTCGAGGAGCGAAAGAAGAAGGACCCGTGCGCGGTGGCGCGGCAACGCCTCGCGGACGCGGGCGTGAAGGAAGCCGAGCTCCTCGGCATCGAGGGTGAGATCGACGACTTGATCGCGGCGTGCGTGAAGCACGCCGACGAAGCACCGCCGGCGACGGAAGAAGCGATGTGGGATTCGGTCTACGTGCCGACGAGCGCGGTCCCTGCGGACCGCCTGCCCCGTGGCGTCGTTCGGGTGGAGGATGGCGATGCGTGAGCTGCGTTACCGCGAAGCGATTCGCGAGGCGATGATCGAGGAGATGGAACGCGACGCGAACGTGTTCCTGATGGGCGAAGAGGTCGGCCACTACCAGGGCGCGTACAAGGTCAGCGAGGGCCTGCTGACGCGCTTCGGTGAGCAGCGTGTGATCGACACGCCGATCGCCGAGGCGGGCTTCGCGGGCGTCGGCATCGGCGCGGCGATGACGGGCCTTCGCCCGATCGTCGAGTTCATGACCTGGAACTTCTCGTTCGTGGCCTTCGACCAGATCATCAGCAGCGCCGCGAAGGTCGCGCAGATGAGCGGTGGTCGTGTGCCGTGCCCGATCGTCTTCCGCGGGCCGAACGGCGCCGCGAAGCAGGTCGCGTCGCAGCACAGCCACAGCGTCGATCCCTTCTACACGAACATTCCCGGTCTCTGGATCGCGATGCCGGCCACGCCGCGCGACGCGAAGGGCCTGCTCAAGGCCGCGATTCGCGAGAACAACCCGGTGCTCTTCCTCGAGGGCGAGACGCTCTACAACGTGAAGGGCGAGGTGCTCGACGAGGACGCCGACGAGGTGATCCCCTTCGGCAAGGCGCGCATCGCGCGTGAAGGCGACGGCTGCACGATCGTGGCGTGGGGTCGCCCCTACTACACCGCGATGGAAGCGGCGGAGATCCTCGCGAAGGAGCACGGGCTGCAGTGCGAGATCGTCGATCCGCGCACGCTGCGTCCGCTCGACGTCGATGCGATGGTCGACAGCGTGAAGAAGACGAACCGCTGCGTGGTCGTGCACGAGCACTGGCCCTACGGCGGACCCGGTGCGGAGATCGTGGACCAGATTCAGCGCCACGCCTTCGATTGGCTCGACGCGCCGATCGAGCGTGTCGCGGCGCTCGACGTGCCGATGCCCTACGCGTCGAACCTCGAGACGCTCGTGCTCCCGACGGTGGAGCGTGTGGTCGAGGCGGTGAAGAAGGTCGCGTACCTTTGAGCCGCGCGTCACGGAGCTCCACGTCGGAGCTTCGTGACGTTCGTGGGGCTCTCCTGGTGATGGAGTCCCTCGGTGCGCAGGCGCGCGCCACGTTCGAACGAAGACTCAACACGACGCGCGAGTGCGCAGCAGCGGCGAGGCGCCGCAGGACGACGCGAGCAATGGCGAAGATCATCGGGCTACCGAAGCTCTCCCCCACGATGGAAGAGGGAACCCTCGTCGAGTGGGCGAAGAAGGAAGGCGACGCGATCGAGGTCGACGATCTCCTGGCGGAGGTCGAGACCGACAAGGCCACGATGGAGTTCCGCTCCTTCGACAAGGGCGTGCTCTTGAAGATCCTCGCGCCGGCGGGCGAGACGCTCGCGGCCGACACGCCGGTGGCGATCATCGGCGAGGCGGGCGAGGACATTTCGGCGCTGCTCGAGCAGGCGAAGGGGGGCGCGAAGGCGCCGGCCGCGGAACCTGCGAAGGAAGCGGCGCCCGCGAAGGCGGAGCCGGCGGCGGCACCGGCGGCTGCGTCGGCTGCTCCGTCGGCTGCTCCGGCGGCCGCGGCGAGCGAATCGCCCGCGCCCGACGGTCGAAAGATGGCGTCGCCGCTCGTGCGTCGACTCGCGCGTGAAGAAGGCGTGGACCTCGCGGAGGTCGGTGGCAGCGGGCCGCACGGTCGCATCGTCAAGCGTGACCTCGAGGCCTTCGTGGCCGGTGGCGGTTCGAAGCAGTCCCCCGCGGCGCCCGTGTCGGGGCTTTCGTCTGGACCGGGCTACGAGCGTCTGCCGGCGCGCGTCGAGAAGGCGTCGCAGATGCGCAAGACGATCGCGCGTCGCCTCGTCGAGTCGAAGCAGACGGTGCCGCACTTCTATCTGACGATCGATCTCGACGCGTCGCCGATGATCGCGGCGCGTGAGCAGATGAACGCGCTCTTGAAGGACGAGAAGGTCAGCTTCAACGACCTCGTCATCAAGGCGACCGCGGTCGCGCTTCGTCGTCTGCCCGAGGTGAACGCCTCGTGGATGGACGGCGAGATTCACTTCCACCAGGTCGTCGACGTGAGCGTCGCAGTCGCGGTGGCGGACGGGCTCGTGACGCCGGTGGTCCGTGACGCGGACCGCAAGGGCGTGCTCGCGATCTCACGCGAGGTGAAGGAGCTCGCTGAGAAGGCGCGCACCAAGAAGCTCAAGCCGGAAGAGATGATGAACGGCACGTTCAGCGTCTCGAACCTCGGCATGTACGGCATCGAAGAGTTCGGCGCGGTGATCAACCCGCCGGAGGGCGCGATCCTCGCGGTGGGTGCGCTGCGCGACGACGTCGGGGTCGTGAACGGCCAGGTCGCTGCGGTGAAGCGGATGAAGGTCACGATGAGCTGCGACCACCGCGTGGTCGACGGTGCGCTCGGCGCGCGTTGGCTCGCGGAATTCAAGAAGCTCCTCGAGAACCCGATGGGGATGTTGCTGTGAAGCGCGGGCTCGTCGGGCTCGTTCTGCTCCTCGCGTGTGGGCCGAACGAGCCGGTGCAGGACGCGTGCACGGCGCCCGCGTGCACTGGCGACGACTCGGTGTCGCATTCGACGAGCGGCGACGAGACGCCGGCTTCGCCCGAGGTGAGCGTCGCGAGCGATTGTTTCGACGCGCCGAGCGACGGAATCACGCTCGTGCGGGTCGCGCTCGAAGGCGACGCGCTCTTGCTCGAGGTCGGGCATTCCGGCGGCTGCGCGGAGCACACGTACCGGCTCTGCGCGGACCCGGTGCTCTTGCGCAGCGAGCCTGCGGTCCAGCGCTTCGCGTTGGTGCACGACGCGAACGGCGACATGTGCGAGGCGTACCTGACGACGACGTTGCGAGTGCCCGTGAGCGCGTTGCCGCACGCGCCGATCGACGTGGAGTCGACCTCGGACCGGACCTTCGGTCTGAGCGTGCGCTGACGTCGCGCTTCGCGACGCGGTGTGGCGGTGGGAGACGACGGAGGGGCAACGTCGCCCGCCCGTGCCGTCCTGGTTTCGTGGCGACGTCACCCGTCCGACTTCCGTGGCTCGCGAGCGGCAACTGGGGTTGGCGTGGCGCCATGAGGTCGAAACGTGGGGTTTTCGCTGGCATGCGCGCGGATCCACCGGTGAAATCGGGGGGGCCCGCGTTGCGTGAGCATCCCGCGCGTGGCACGGGGGGGCCCGTGAAGTTCGACGAATTGGGGCTCGCGACGCCCCTCCTCCGCGCCGTGAGCGCCGCGGGCTACGAGAGCCCGACCCCCATCCAGGTTCAGGCCATCCCGCCCGCGCTCGCAGGACGCGACGTGCTCGGCATCGCACAGACCGGCACCGGCAAGACCGCAGCGTTCGCGTTGCCGATCTTGCAGCGCCTCGACGCCATCGCGCAGGACGACACCGCCATTCGCGCGTTGATCCTCACGCCGACGCGTGAGCTCGCCGCGCAAATCGGCGACTCCTTCGAGACGTACGGGAAGAAGCTCGACCTCTTCCACACCGTCATCTTCGGCGGCGTGAAGCCGAACCCCCAGATCCGTGAGCTGCGTGAGGGCGTCGACGTGCTCGTCGCCACGCCGGGTCGTCTGCTCGATCTGATCGGGCAGGGCGAGGTGGACCTGACGGACCTCGCGATCTTCGTGCTCGACGAGGCCGACCGCATGCTCGACATGGGGTTCATCCACGACGTGAAGCGCGTGGTGAAGCTGCTGCCGAAGAAGAAGCAGACGCTCTTCTTCAGCGCGACCATGCCGCCCGACATCGTCGAGCTCGCGAACGGTCTGCTCGTCGATCCGGTGCGGGTCGAGGTCACGCCGGTCTCGTCGACCGCGGAGCGCATCGATCAGCTCCTCTACTTCGTCGACAAGGGCGACAAGCGTCGACTGCTCGTCGATGTGCTCAAGGATCCGAAGATCGAGCACACGCTCGTCTTCTCGCGCACGAAGCACGGCGCGAACCGGATCGTGGAGTACCTCGACAAGGCCGGGATCCCATCGGCGGCGATTCACGGCAACAAGTCGCAGAACGCGCGCGAGCGGGCGCTCGAGGCGTTCAAGTCACGGCAGATTCGCGTGCTCGTGGCGACCGACATCGCGGCGCGTGGCATCGACATCGACGGCATCACGCACGTTCTGAACTTCGATCTGCCGAACGTGCCGGAGACGTACGTGCACCGCATCGGTCGCACCGGTCGTGCGGGCGCGAGCGGCATCGCGATCTCGTTCTGTGACGACGAAGAGCGTGCGTACCTGCGCGACATCGAGCGGCTCATCGGCAAGCACGTGGATCGCGTGACGGATCATCCGTACCCGCCGGTGGCGGCGCCTCCTTCGCCGACCGAGCTCTCGCCGAAGAAGGGCGGGAGCGCGCCGGCTCGTTCGGAAGGCGGTCGTCCCGGTGGCGGTCGTCCCGGTGGTGGCGGTGGTCGCCCGGGCGGACGCTCGGGTGGCGGTCGTCCCGGTGGGCGCGGAGGTCGTCCGCAGGGCGAGCGTTCGCAAGGTTCGCAGGGCGGGCGTCCGCAGGGCGAACGTTCGCAGGGCGGTGAGCGAGGCGAAGGCGCCCCGAGCGGCGAAGGCGCGCCGAAGCGTCGTCGCCGTCGCGGTGGACGCGGTCGTGGCCCGAGCGCGGGCGGACCGAGCGCACCCCGCAGCTGAACGGCAGCTGAGCCCCACACAGCCCCGTTCGCGCGGAGGCTCCGACATCCCGCCCGACGCGACGCGAACACTGCGTTGCGTCGTTCGCGTTTGGGGTCCGCGCTTGGTAGCGTCCGGCTCCCCTCTACCCGGCGCGAATGCCTCGCGCAGGATCGTCCCCCACGCGCTCGCTCGTCGAGCGCGTTCGAACCGACCTTCAAGGAGTGACCATGCGTGTGAAAGCAGCCGTCGCCTACGCGGCGAACAAGCCCCTCGTGATCGAAGAGGTCGAGCTCGAAGGACCGAAGGCCGGCGAGGTGCTCGTCGAGCTGAAGGCCACCGGCGTCTGCCACACGGACGCGTACACGCTCTCGGGCATGGACCCGGAGGGCATCTTCCCTTCGGTGCTCGGACACGAAGGCGCGGGCGTCGTGGTCGACGTGGGCCCGGGCGTGACGTCGCTCGAGAAGGGCGACCACGTCATCCCGCTCTACACGCCGGAATGTCGGCAGTGCAAGTTCTGCCTCAGCCAGAAGACCAACCTCTGCCAGGCGATTCGCAGCACGCAGGGTCAGGGCCTGATGCCGGACGGCACGAGCCGCTTCTCGGTCGGCAACCAGAAGCTCTTCCACTTCATGGGCACCTCGACCTTCGCGACGCACACGGTGCTTCCGGAGATCGCGCTCGCGAAGGTTCGCAAGGACGCACCCTTCGACAAGATCTGCCTTCTCGGCTGCGGCGTGACCACCGGCATCGGCGCGGTGCTCAACACGGCGAAGGTCGAGGTCGGCGCGAACGTCGTCGTCTTCGGTCTCGGTGGCGTCGGCCTCTCGGTGATTCAGGGCGCGCGCATGGCGGGCGCGAACAAGATCATCGGTGTCGACACGAACCCCGACAAGAAGGCGTGGGGCGAGCGCTTCGGCATGACGCACTTCGTGAACCCGAAGGAGGTCGAGGGCGACCTCGTGCCTTACCTCGTGAACCTCACGGACGGCGGCGCGGACTACAGCTTCGAGTGCATCGGTCTTCCCGTGACGATGCGCCAGGCGCTCGAGTGCTGTCACAAGGGTTGGGGTCAATCGATCGTCATCGGTGTCGCGGCGTCGGGCGTCGAGCTCGCGACGCGTCCGTTCCAGCTCGTGACCGGTCGTGTTTGGAAGGGCAGCGCGTTCGGCGGCGTGCGCGGTCGGACCGAGCTTCCGAAGTACGTCGACTGGTACATGGACGGGAAGATCGATCTCGACGCGCTCGTGACGCACACGATGCCGCTCGAGGACATCAACCGCGCGTTCGATCTCATGCACCACGGCGAGTCGATTCGCTCGGTCGTGCTCTTCGACTGATCGATCGATGACGCTCGAACAAACGAAAGCGAGTCGCAGCTTCGGCGGCGAGCAGCGCTACTACACGCACGTCTCCGAGGTGTGCGGCGGGCCGATGGAGCTGTCGATCTACGTGCCGCCGGGTGCGAGTGAGGACAGCCGTCGGCCGGTGGTCTGGTACCTCTCGGGGCTCACCTGCACTGCGGAGAACTTCACCGCGAAGGCGGGCGCGCAACGCGTGGCGGCGGAGCTCGGCTTGATCGTGGTCGCACCGGACACGAGCCCGCGTGGCGCGGGCTATCCGGGCGAGGACGAGAGCTGGGACTTCGGCACCGGCGCGGGCTTCTACGTCGACGCGACCGAGGAGCCGTGGCGCGCGCGCTACCGCATGTGGTCGTACGTGACCGAGGAGCTTCATGCGCTCGTGCACGCTTCGTTGCCCACGCGTGGCGTGGGGCACGAGTCGATCACGGGGCACTCGATGGGCGGTCACGGCGCGCTCGTCGCGGGGCTTCGGCTCGCGGACCGCTACAAGTCGGTGAGCGCGTTCTCGCCGATCGTGGCGCCGAGCGAGGTGCCTTGGGGGCAGAAGGCCTTCGGGGGCTACCTCGGCTCGGACCGTGCGGCGTGGGCGCCGTACGACGCGACGGCGTTGGTGCGCGCGGGCAAACGCCACGCGGCGCCGATCTTGATCGATCAGGGGCTCGCCGACTCGTTCCTCGAGCGCGAGCTGCAGCCGGAGCGTTTCGAGGCCGCGTGCGCGGAGGCCGGGCAAGCGCTCGAGCTCTCGCTGCACGAGGGCTACGACCACAGCTACTTCTTCATCGCGAGCTTCGTCGAGAAGCACCTGCGTTTTCACGCGAAGCATCTCGGCGCCTGAACGCGCCTTCGAAGAGGCGAAGGGCTCGAGCGCGTTGGTGCTCGGGCCCTTCGACCGGATGGATGGGCGATGGAAGTGACGTCCCCACCCACTCACGAACTCAGTCGTGCGGAGCGACGACCACTCGAACGTCGAGTTGCTCGGTACGTTGACCTTCGAGATCGCTCTCAAAGCCGGCGGGATTGCTGATGAGACGTTCGGGATCGAACACGAAGCACACCAACGTCGTGCAGTCCGGGTGCGTGCGGTAGTGATCGATGTCGACTGCGAGTTCTTCTTTCGCCTTCTTGGCGCCGAGCCCCTTCCGCGTGCGCTTCACCTCGATCACGAGACGGTCCACCTTGAGGAGAAAGTCCATTCGCGCAGAAGCTCCTGCATAGCTCGGAGTCCACTCTTCTTCTCGCACGTCGTCGAAGTCGATGAGCAGCAGTGCGTGCAACAGGTCCTGAACATCGTACTCGTCGGCTTGATCGATACCGGTTCGGGTCGAGTGTCTGCGCGCGCTCGAAAGCTGCCGGGCGACTCGCGGGAACCGGCGGCAGATACGAACCACCCGGTCGACTGCAGAGTGCGAGAGGTCCGACGCCTCGTCCGAATCGAATACGATGAAGTCGTTTCGAATCGAGTCGAGGACCCCCATTGCACGCGTGAGGCCAGCCTCAAAGGCGGCTTGAATATCGTGGTCCCGTGTCGATGAGGTCATGATGGGAAGCCCGAAGCGCACCCCATCGAAGTCCGATTGCCGCGTTGGTGCGAAGCGACTGAGGAAAGACCTCACGTCGCCTTGCCATCGTACAAACCTGACGTCGCCCGTTCGCGTTTTGGTGCCCATCAAGTCAAGACCAAGGTCGATCAGCTCGCTGATGTACTCGATCTTCCGATCCTGCCTCATAGTGGCCGGTCATATCACGTTGACCGCTCGCGCATCGCCTGCGGCGAGCGCGCTGGGCGGCCGGATCACTCCGTGAACGGATAGTTCGGGTGTCCGGGTCCCCAGGGGATCATGTCGTCGTTCTCGCCTGAAACGGGCATGGGCTCAGGATCGGCCCCGTCGCGGGCAACGCCGACTTCCGGGGCGGGATCCGTGTCGTCGGCGTCCTCCTCGTCGAGGTCCTCGTCGTCCGTGCTGGCACCGCCTCGGGTGATGCGGACGCGGTCGATCGGTGCGAGCGCGGTGAGGAAGCGGGCGAGGCCCACTTCGTCGGTGTCGTCGAGGTGGAGCGCGAGAGCCCGGGCGTAACTGCTGACGGCGAAGAAGAAGCGCGCAGCCGCGTCGGCGAGCGCTCGGCGGGGGGCCATGGGCGCACTGACTCCGGCGACACCGAGTTGGTCGCCCAGGGTCTTGAAGGCTTCGTCGATCGCGACGAGGAACTCGGCGTGCACGAGGCCGGAGATACGCGGGCGGAGGCCCTCTTCGGACATGCGCTCGAGCAGCATGCGGGACTGACCCCACAGCGCGAGTGCGTCGAGCGAGAGGAAGTCGAGACCGTCGGTGAAGAGGGCGGCCTGCACGAAAGCCGCTTCGGCGCGGGCTTCGCCGTCCGAGGGAAGCGCCGCGAACGCACCGAGCGCGTTGTAGAGAGACGACCACGCCGTGAGGAGCGCCTGACGCGGGGCGCGGAGGGCGGGCGGCGAGGTCCGCGCGCGCGACTTGCGGACCTCGTCGACTTCCTTGGCGCGTGCGACGAGGGCGTCGAGCGCCTTCTTCTCGTCGTGCGAGAGATCGGCGGGCGCGGCATGCTGAAGCTGCAGCGCGAGCCCCATACAGTGGCGCGTGTTGAAGCGCGCGTTCGAGGTGTACGTCGCGACCGCGGCGGCGACGCTCTGGGTCTGACCCAACATGAGATTTCTCCGAAACGCCCTCGCCGGGCCGGCACCACGTCCCTGCGACATGGCGGTGGGCTCTTCGCGTCCCGTTCGTGCGAGTTGCGTCGGCCTGTGAGATCCCCCGGACCAAGGCTGTTGGCGTCGCTGCTCGAGCCTCAGCCGGGACGTCAGCGCCGGGCGATGTCAGTGCCACGCGGCCTTCCCGCGAAACGACGACAGCGTCCCTAGAGGGCTTGTACCTTTGCCGAGTTCGACGTTCGTCCCACGCCGACGGGAACATCCTCCGGAAACGCAAAGCGTCCGTCGTCGGCGGGGCGTGGACCTCGCTGATCGCCACGCTTGAAGCTTCGTCAGGGGCCGGGGCTTCGGAACCGCAAGACGTTGGCGATCGCAGAGGGGTGACCCCTCCCCAATCGCCAACGTTCGGGTTCTCGACGTCGCCCCCCTTCGCGGTTCGCCAAGTCACTCCACGCGAGCACCGAGCACACGGACCGGCATGGGTCGGAGAGCCGGCGTTCCATCTCCGATCTGGCCATCGTTTCCGGAGCCCCAACACCACGCCCCTCCTCCGGCGGTTCGAGCGCACGAGTGTTTGGCCCCGAGCGCAAACTCGGAGATGTCCGTCAGACCAAGAAGAGGCACCGGACGTGACTGCATGTCCGAGGTTCCATCGCCGAGCTGTCGAGAGGTGTTGAGGCCCCAGCAACTCGCTCCGCCGACGAGGGTCGTCGCGCACACGTGGCTGACGCCGACGTCGAAACTATCGACTCCAGTCAGTGCGACGACGGGAGCGGAGGTCGCCGATGTCGCGCCTCCTCCTGCTTGGCCGACGTTGTTGGCGCCCCAACAGTAGAGGGAATTGGCGCTGGTCTTCGCGCAGCACGTGCCCCCGTTGCAGGCGAGCGCTACGAGCGAGTTGGGCATGCCAGACACCATGACGGGGTACTGCCGGTCGCCCGTGATCGACGGACCGAGGATGGCCTGAGCGTTCGAACCCCAGCAGTTCACGCTTCCGCCTTCGAGCACCGCGCATGTCGCGAGGCCCATCACCTCGACGTCGGTTGCGTCGTTGATGCCTCGGGCGCTAACCGGAGTCAGCGCGTCCATGTTGGAATCGTTCCCCAGCTGACCGAACAGGTTGTCACCCCAGCAACGGATGGTGCCGTCGAGACGGGTAACACAAGTGTGGCCGTATCCCGCCGAAATCGTGGTCGCGTTCGTAAGACCAGACACCGTGGTCGGTGCCGGTCGGTTGTCGCGATCGCCGACGCCGAGCTGACCCTCCTGATTTCCACCCCAGCACACCACGGTTCGATCCTCTCGAATGGCGCAGGTGTGTTGGGA
Organism: Sandaracinus sp.; assembly: GCA_020633125.1. Taxonomy (GTDB): domain Bacteria; phylum Myxococcota_A; class Polyangia; order Polyangiales; family Houyiibacteriaceae; genus JACKEH01. The sequence continues at coordinate 59,613 of JACKEH010000019.1, forward strand.
GCCTGTGGCGACGGCAAGAGCGCGAACGCCGGGTACGACCAGAGGGGTCGAGCTGTCGGTCGGAGCATTCGACCCGAGCTGTCCGTAGCGGTTCGCTCCCCAACAAGCCACGGAACCGTCTTCTCGGATGGCACAGGTGTGGTTCAAGCTCGACCCGATCGTCACCGCCGACCGACACGTCGACTCGCATGCCCAGCCGCATTCGTCGCCACAGCGCACGCAGTGCTCGCGGTTCCCCAACGTGACTTCGCATCCGGTATCCAGCGAGTCGTCGCAATCGGCGCGGCCGGCAGCACACTCGAGGACCGAACAGCGACCGGCGACACAGCCCGCCGTCGCCACGGCTTCGGTCGGAGCGCAGGTCGCGGAGGCCGCCGGTCCGTCGAAGGCACCATCGCAGTCGTTGTCGAGTCCGTCGCAAAGCTCGTCGGAGGGCCCGATCGTGTCGGCGCAGACGCCCCAGCTGCCCGCCTCGCAACGCTGAACGCCGGCCGAACACTCGCCCACGTCTGACGCGGAGGGACAGGGCCGAGCGACGCCATCCGTGCACCCACAGCCTTCGTCGGTCGAGCCGTCGCAGTCGTCGTCTTCGAGCCCGTCGCACGCTTCGTCCGCGCCGGGGTATCGGCTCGGCGAGGTGTCGTCGCAATCGCCCGCGCGGTCGACGCTGTCCCTCGGGCGATCGCACGAGCGCGACTCGGCGAACGGATCGCCGAACCCGTCGCCATCTTGGTCGCGGTACCAGACGCAGCTCGACGCGTCGGCTCCCGAAGTTGTTCCGCCGTCGAGCTCGATACAGGTGCCAGCGTCGTCGACCTCGGTTCCTTCCGGGCACACGCAGCGTTCACCCGTCGGATCTTCCACCAAGCCCAACTTCCCGCAGAGGTTGTCTCCAGAGGAACACGCCGCGAGAAGCGGCAGAAGAGCGAGAAGACACGAGCGTCGCATGATCGGCGATCGTGCTTGGACCGCCCCCGGAGTCAAGGTCGGGTGTCGGCCGCAAACAGGCCGTTCAAATCAGCACCGTGGCACAACCGAGCGCGATCTCCACGTTGGCGGCGGGAGCCGCCTCGAACTGTGCACACGTGGCCGGGCAGACGACGATGCGGTCGGGGTCGGCGGGATCGCCTTCGTAGTACCAACCGCCGGGATCGCCGCAGCGGTCGTACGAACCGACGTTGGGGACGATGCGCGGCGGCGTTCCGTCGCCCGGGGTGAACTCCATGTTCACGAGGTTCGGCGCGAAGGTCTCGCCCATCGGCGGCTCGGGAATGTCGTACACGCAGGGGAGCACCGTGGGGATCGAAACGGCGGTGGCGAGCTCGCGGAAGAGCGACGACCAATCCGAGGAGCAGATGTTCAGCTGGCGTCCGCCGGTGGCGAGGGAGGCCTGCCAGTACCTCTCGCCATTCGCTGCCGCCTCGCCATGCGGGCCCGCACAGCCGTCCATCGTGAAGCCGATGCCTCCGATGGTGTGGGTGGAGCCGGGAGGGGACGCGATCGCGTGAAGACGGAACGTCCGGCCTGCGGCCGCCTGCATGTCTCCCACGAACTCAGCTCCCGTGATCTTGCTCTCGTCGTCGGTGACCGCGATGAGGTGCAGCGACGACTCGCGACGGAGGAAGTCGGACCAACGCGGGTAGGTCGAGATGAGCTTCTCGAGGGCCTCGTCGCTGAAGACGCTCTCTTCGACGCGGAGGAACTGGTCCGGGTTCGAGCCGAGCGGGTCGGGCACGTTGATGAAGCCGGGGGCCGTGATGAGGACGACGTGCACGTCGATGCCGGAGGCCGAGATGGTCGTCACGAACGAGTTCATCTGCTCCTGCACGAGCGACGCTTCCTCGCTCATCGAGCCGGAGTCGTCGACGATCCAGACGATGTCGACGGGCGCGAGGACCTCCTCGGCGCTGACGTTGATCGCGTCACACGTTCCGATGGGGCCGGTGTCGGGGAGCGGTCCGGTGTCGGGGCGCGGCGGGACGGCGCCGTCGGTCGTGGACATGCCGGCGTCGCGGCCGGGTCCACGTCCGCTGCCTCCGTCGGGAGAACAGGCGAGCGAAGTAAGCAAGACGAGGGCGAGCAAGCGAGGCATGGCGGCGACAGCGTAACGAGATCCCACCTTGCAAGTCGCGCGCGTGCTCACGGCGTGAACGGGGGCTCGCGGGGACGAAGGGCTCTCGCACCGTTCTCGTGAGGTTCGCTCGAGGCGCTTCGGCACGTCGGGGCACGCGACGTGCGCGCGCTCAACCCTCGAAGAGCGTGCCGTTCTTTCGCTCGCCCCAGCGCGCCAAGTAGTGCTTGAGGTGCAGCTTTCGCTTCGTGCTCTCGCTCGTCATGTAGCGAATCGTCCCGTAGATCGGGCGCTCTGGGCCCCAGGCGCGGTCGAAGCGGCCGAGCACCCAGAAGATGCCGGAGTAGGAGTTCGGGTTCCGGCCGTCGAGCGCGTATTTGTTGTTCAGCTCGATCATGCGCGCGAGCGCCTCTTCGGCGTCGGGGCTCCACTCGAGGATCTTCTTGCCCCAGAGCATGCGCAGGTAGTTGTGCATGCGGCCCGTCGCGACGAGCTCGCGTTGCGCGGCGTTCCAGACTTCGTCGTAGGTCTGGGCGCGCTCGAGCTGCGTGAGCGTGTAGAGCTTCTCGCGTGGGTCGGAGGCGTGCTCGGCGAGGGTCGCTTTGGCCCAGTCGGGGAGCGACGCGTACTCGTCGTAGTCGAGGCGGTGCGAGCAGAAGTTGTAGCCGAGCTCGCGCCACGTGATGGCCTCGTCGACGAAGGACTCGAAGGGCGCGCTGCCGCCCCAGAAGCCTTCGCGTTTCGCGACGTGTTTCGTGTCGACCTTCGAGGGCTTCCAACCTTCGCGCTTCACCAACGCGGCGAAGACCTCGTGAATCGAGAGGTGACCGAAGTGCAGGAAAGGTGAGAGGCCGCTGGCGGCGTCGTCGTCCGGGTGGTTGCGGGCGTCCGCGTAGCGCGCGAGGCGCTGTTCGAGGAAACGCTTCAGGCACGCGCGCGCCGACGCGCTGCCGCCACGCTCGGGTGCGACGCCGACGGAGTGATCGATCGGGAAGCTCGCGACGTCGATCGCGTCGAGCTTCGCGGCGGGCCACTTCTTCGCGACCTCCTTTGGAATCGTCGCCGCGCCGAGGTCGTAGCCGTCGAGTGGTTTCGGATTCGGCGGCGCGTCGAGGTGCGGCAAGAGCGTCTTGTGCAGGTGGCGTCGAAAGTCGACGGCGCGCGCGAACACACGGTCGGTCGCGTACATCGGGTAGAGGCCGTTGGAGTCGACGGCTTCGAGGCGCACGCCTCGCTCTTCGAGGCGGTCCGCGGCGGCTTCGAGCATGCGCGGCAGGAAGAAGGTCGGGAAGTCGTCGGTGACGACCGCGACCGAGCGTGCGGCGAGCGCTTCGAGCAGCCCTTTGCCGTCGCCTTCCTTCGGCTCGAGGTAGGGGAGGTAGGTGACGCCCGCGGCGGCGAACGCTTCTGCTTGGTCACGCATGCCGTCGATCACGAACGCGTGAAGGCGGTCGCTCGCCCAGCGGTAGCCGACACGAAGCGGCTCGAGCACGAGGAGCGGCTTGCCGGTCTCCCGCGCGAGCTCGAGCGCGCGGTCGAGGGCGTGGCTGTGGGAACTGCGCCGCGTCGCGATCATCCAGTAGAGGACGAAGTCGCCGTCGCGGAGCGGGGCTTCGGCGAGCGTACGAATGCGGACGTCGGGGACCGGCATGAACGACCGGGTGTGGGGTCGAAGCGGGGCGGCGTCGAGTCCCCGAATCGCGGGCTCACCACCACGCGACGGAAGAGTCGACCTCCGCATCGTGGTCGGGCGGGAGCGACGGTGTGACGTCGTCGCAGGCGCCGGCGTAGGTGAAGCGAACGAGCTCGTCTTCCTCGCCGTTGGCCCACCGAGAGCTCACGAGGCGCTCGCCCTCGTACGTGTGCTCGAGCCGGCGGGTTCTTTCTCGGACGCGCTCGGCGGTTTCGACTACGACGCGACCAGCGGTGTCACGTTCGGCCGTGAGCACGTAGGCGCCGGCGCGCACTTCGATCACCCGTCCCTCCGCGTCGCGTGTCACGTGGGCCACCTCCTCGCCGTCTTCGACGAGGCCGACGACGTGCCCCTCGTCGTCACGGCGGACCGTCGGCGCGGCGGGCTCCGCGAGCGAAGGCCAGCGTTCGGCTTCGACCCGGCGAGGCTCCGGCGGCGGGTGCTCCGCTGGTCGTAGGGAGCGCACGAACCATCCGTCGTCGCGGTGCTCGAGCTCTTCGCTCGTTCCACGTCGCTCGACGAAGCGGTCCGTGCGTCGTGCCTCTTCGCGCCGCGCGTAGACACGAGTGCGGCGTGCGCGTCGCTCGATGCCGCGGGGGAGGTCGCGCTCGCGCAGCCACCCGAAGACCTCCGTCCACACCTCGGCGGCGCGCTCGGGGGTGGTCGACCAAGGCGGCGAGCTCCAGCCTTCGAGCGGCTCGACATCCGGAGCGAGGTAGAGGGTGGCGTCGAGGCGGCGGCCTCGGCGTGTCACGCTCGCGCGGGCCGTGAGGGTGCCGTCTGCGCGTACCGTGAGGTGAAACGCGCGATCGTCGCTCCACCGTTGGATTCGGACCTCCTCGCGGGCGCCGGTGATCGTGGCAGTGATCGTGCAACCACGGTGGCAGGCGGCGCGTGAAGTTCCTCCGAAGGGGCAGTCTTGGTGGGGTATCCAGGCGTCGAGCGGCGTCGCGGCCCACTCCAGGGCGCTGCGGGGCTCGAGCGTCGCGCCGCCGCAGGCGAGGGTGAGAACGACGAGCGTCCAGCGCATCACGAGCCCCGTCGGAGTCGGTGGCGCCGTGCGTCGACCAACGCGGCGGGCAGAGGGCGGCGCGGATCGAGCCCACCGCTGCAGGGGTAGACCGCGAGGTGCCCGTGGCGGCGGTGGAGCGCGAGCACGTGGCGCTCGCCGATCGACTCGACGGAGAAGCCGTGGTCCTGACCCGCATGCCAGAACAAGGTCGTCTCATCCCCGTCGTCGAGACCTTCGGGGCCGAGGAAGACGCGGACGACGCGGACACGGAGGGGCGCGACGTCGCGTGGGGCTCGGTCGGCGACGTCGATCACCTCGACCTCCGCGACCCAGGTGGCGTCGGCGACCCGTTCGAGGAAGGAACGTTCGGCGCATTCGAGCGCGTGGGAGGGCGTCGCTCGAAGCGCCGTGAAGGTGAGCGCGAACCAGAGGAGGCGTCGCATCGGAGAAGATTGCCACGTAACGGCGGCTTGCCGTCGTACAGGCTTCGCCGCACCACTGCGCGGTGCCGCTGCTCGAGGTCGATGGCCTGACCAAGGCGTACGAAGGTCGACGGGTCGTCGACGCGCTCTCGCTTTCCGTGGAGGCGGGGGAGGTGCTCGGCCTGCTCGGTCCGAACGGGGCGGGCAAGACGACCACGCTGCGCATGCTCTACGGCTTCGTGCGGCCGGACGCGGGGCGTGTGCGGGTCGAAGGGCGCGAGCTGTCGACGCATCGCGAAGACGCCAAACGTGTGCTCGGCGTGTGCACGCAAGACGACACGCTCGACTACGACTTCACGGTGCGCCGGAACCTGATCGTCTACGCGCGCTACTTCCGGCCGCGGGTCGAGGAGCTCGAGGCACGTGTGGATGCGCTGCTCGCGCAGTTCGGGCTCGACCGCTACGCCGACACCTCGCCGCACGCGCTCTCGGGGGGCTACAAACGGCGCCTGCTGATCGCGCGCTCGATCGTGCACCGCCCGAAGCTGCTCTTCCTCGACGAGCCGACCACGGGGCTCGATCCGGCCGCCCGCGTCGAGGTCTGGGAGCTCGTGGCGCAGCTTCGCGAAGAAGGCATGGGGGTCATCCTCACGACGCACTACATGGACGAAGCGGAGCGGCTCTCCGATCGCCTCGTGGTGCTGAAGGAAGGGCGTAACGTGGCCGAGGGGCGCGCGAACGAGGTGCTCGGCGCGTTGCTCGGGGAGCACGTGCTCGTGGTGCGCAAGGACGACCCCTCGCGTGATGCCATCGCGTCGGCGTTGCGTGCGATGGACCTCTCGCCGCGGACGATTCTCGGCGACCTTCAGGCGCCCGTCCGCACGGCGCAACTCGCGGAGCTCGAAGCGCGTTTCCCCGAGACCCGCCTCACGCTGCGGCCACCGAGCCTCGACGACCTCTTCTTGGCGCTCGCCGAACCGCGTCACGACGCGGCGAAGGAGGGGTCGCGATGAGCTGGCTCCTCGCGCTCTTCGATTGGCGCAGCGTCGCGGTCTTTCGCCGCAACCTCGAGGTCTACCTGCGCAACTGGCGCACCGCGTTCTTCCCACCGGCGAT